>CALRVT010000007.1:0-140114 GCA_943371675.1 Chitinophaga pinensis
CTAATGCAACCGTGGTTGGAGGGTGGGGACTAATACACAAAGTAGTTCTTGACTATGCCTCTGTTAAGTTCACCCCACTTTCCTTCCACAAAATTTATACTGATTTTCTGCTATTCCAATTGTCAAAGAACTATTTTTAATCTAAAGGCCTTTGTGTGCAATTATTTTTCACACAAAGGCACTAAGGCACGGTTGTTTTTAATAAGCTTTTCGCGGAAAAGTTACTCATTCCTATTTTTTAGAAGGCATCGGTATCAAAGCAGAAGTTCTTCGCTTATAATCTTCAAAAGCAGGATTGCCTTTGTATTTTTTCTCCAGCATCGGAATACCGGAAACAAAAACCAAGAGGTAGCTGATCAAGAGTGGACTAATCAAAACCCACCAACTATTGTTTAAAGGAATAACCATGGTAAAAAGCCCCCACCACATAAGGATCTCACCAAAATAATTCGGGTGGCGACTGTATTTCCATAATCCTGTTTGCATGATCACAGCAGAAGACTTTCGCTCTTTAATGAATACAGATAATTGATGATCGCCGATCGCCTGAAATATAAATCCGGTTAACCAGATGGCTATTCCTGCAAAAGTAAACAGATCCCAAGCTGGAGGTGCCTGAAAAGAGGCCAGCATTAGGGGAGAGATTACTAGTAATAAAATAAAACCTTGTAATATAAAAACCTGCAGGTAAGAGCGGATATAAAAATAATTACCCCATTCTTCCCTCCAGGCACGATAGCGGTAATCTTCTGCCTTGTTTTTATTTCTTGAATAAATATGCCAGCTTAAACGAATGCCCCAAATGGTAACCAACACCATCATTAAAAAAGAAAGGGGCGAATAGGGTTGCGTAAGGAAGAGGTAAATACAGATAAGGATATAACCCGGTCCCCAGGCAATATCTGCTACATCGTTTCTTTTTTTATACAGGGCAATTAAAAACCAGGTGCTGGCATAAACCAGTAATAGCAAGCAAGCGTCTATAAAGATTTTTTGCATCAGGAAACCCATTTAGCAATAAAAAACCCAGCAGTGCTTACCAATGCAGTAAGTACCATACCCCAGATAATATCAATGAATACAATGGGTAATGGCCAGTCTTTTAAAGTAGCCAGATTCGTAAGATCATAAGTAGCATAAGTAAATAAGCCAAAAAGCGCGCCATTAATGATTGCCTTACTTAGGGAATTATTTTCATGTGCAGGTAAAATGGCGAAAAAGAAAATGCCTATGATAAATAAAAGATAAAAAATAATAGCAGCGGTCCAGTTAACCGTATCACTTAAAAATCCGCCCAGGTATTTACGGTAAAGATTTTTAGCGATGAACCCCAGCCATACCATATCAATGGCAAAAAATACCAAAGTTGTTAAAAAATAGCTAAGTAAAATTTTAGTGAATGGCATCTACCTAAAGTTACTAATTGTTAGCGTATCTACATATTTGTATTTATAAACTGTGAAATGTGTAACCAATAACGCTGTCATAGCTTGTTGGTTAACAGCTCCTTCACAAATCTTTAGGATATCCTTTTATACAGTTGGCACTCCAATTGCATAGTATGTATAGCAAGCATTACAAATAATGCAGTCCCCGTTTTAATCCAATTCCTATTAAGCCACCGAAAGGTGGCTTTTTATTTGTAAATAAATAACGGTTATGTATACAAGATAACTTGGGTAGAATATTGGTGGACAAAAAAGGAGCTTTCATAGAAATTTAAAGACTGTTCGCAGAAAAACAATTTAATACAAAGCCCCTTTCCCTTACTTCATTCAAATTATATACTTGTGAACAACCTGGAATTCTTTACAACTTGTTTTGAAAATGAAGTTGCTGGCACGGTAGCCGCTTTCAACAGTTTACCCCCCGACAATCTTTTTTATAAACCCCATGAAAAAAATAAATCAGCAAGAGAACAAATGGAACATATCATGGGCCACCTGTTTATTTTAAAATCGATCTTGAAAAGGTATGAATGTGAGGAAGTTCCAGTAAAAAATTTTTCCAATAATTACGACGCTGCTATTTTATTTGAAGAGGGGGCCAAACAGGTCTCTGAAACATTAATGAACTACGACGAATCAAAATGGTTAAATGAAAACGTGGATTTACAAGAAGGAGGAAAAACCGTTTTAAGTTTACCACGCTTTAGAATGATGTGGATGTTTTTGTTTGATATTATCCATCATCGCGGACAATTGTCCAGCTATATACGTGCCATGGGCGGAAAAAATCCAGCAATATATGGTGCTAGTGCCGATTCTGCATCACCATCAAAATAGAAATTAGAATCTGCGAATCTGCGGCTTATTTTTACCGCAGATGCGCAGATGTATTAATATTTGGGAGATACACCCATATTATAGAACATAAAACTCCATTTATCCGTTTCTTCTGCGATGGTTTGTTTTGTGCTTCTTCCCGCACCATGACCCGCTTTTGTTTCAATTCGAATTAATACAGGATTAGTGCCATTTTGATTTTCCTGCATTTGTGCTGCGAATTTAAAAGAGTGTGCAGGAACCACACGGTCATCATGATCTGCAGTGGTAACCATGGTGGCGGGATAGGCCGCAGGTTTCACATTGTGCACGGGTGAATACTTGTACAGATAATCAAACATTTCTTTGCTATCAGCTGAAGTGCCATAATCGTAAGCCCAGCCTGCACCAGCCGTAAACTTATGGTAGCGCAACATATCCATAACACCCACTGCCGGAAATGCTACCTTACACATACCTGGATTTTGGGTAATACAAGCGCCAACCAATAAGCCACCATTACTGCCACCTTCAACGGCCAGTTTTTCTGTAGATGTGTATTTATTGTCTTTCAGGAATTGTGCCGCAGCCATAAAATCATCAAACACATTTTGCTTTTTTGTTTTAATACCTTGCTCATGCCATGCTTCACCATATTCACCACCACCACGAATATTGGGTACCGCATAAACGCCTCCATTCTCTAATAAAATTATAATGGATGTGCTAAAATAAGGCGTGATGCTAACACTAAAACCACCATATGCATAGAGTAAACAGGGATTGTTACCCTTCAATTCCAATCCTTTTTTATAAGTGATGATCATGGGAATCTTGGTGCCGTCTTTGGAAGGATAAAACACTTGCTTAGATTCGTATTCTTCCGGTTTGAATTCTACATTGGGTTGTTTGTATAAAGCAGTCTTGCCATCTGCAATGGTCATCTTGTAAATGGAATAAGGCGTGGTATAACTTGTAAAGCCATAGAATAATTCCTTATCATCCATTTTACCCGAAAAACCGCTGGCACTTCCCAAACCAGGCAGGATTATTTCCCTGATTTGTTTACCCGACTTATCAAATTGATACACTTTACTTACTGCATCTTTCAGGTAGGTACAGAAAAAAGAGCCACCTGCGGTGCTGGTACTCAAGACTTCTGGTTTTGCATCAATGAGTACTTTCCAGTTGGCTTCTTCCGGACTGGCAATGGGCGCGATCATTAATTTGCCGGTGGGGGCATTTCTGTCTGTTTGAATATACACATGTTGATCATCCACATCCAAAACACCGTGCGCATTTTTTTGGTCAGCCACCAATGTTTTGATGCTTGCTTTAGGATCAGCAAGATCTAGCATCAACAAACTATTGCCATAAGTAGAGTTGGCACAATAAATAAAAAGCCATCGCTGGTTTTCGCTAACACTGGCACCTATATAACGAATGCTTTCGCCTTTGCCCTGATAAATTAATTTGTCTTCGCTTTGTTTGGTGCCTACTTTATGAAAGTAGAGTTTGTGATTATCTGTTTTACCTGCTAAAAAACTTCCTTCTTTGGGTCTTTCATAAGTGCTGTAGAAAAAACCTTCTGATCCTTTCCAGCTGGCGCCACTGAATTTGATATCCATCATGGTATCGCCCACTTGTTTTTTGTTGATGGCATCGAGTACAATAATTTTTTGCCAGTCGCTACCACCTTCCGAAATATTATAAGCGGCCATCGAACCGTCTTTAGAAAAGCTGATACCCGCTAATGATGTGGTACCATCTTTTGAAAAACTATTAGGATCCAGGAATAATTCTGGTTCTCCTCCTTCAATAGGTTCGCGATACATGACATACTGGTTCTGTAGACCTGAATTTTTCTGGTAGTAATTATATTTTCCTTCTCTGCTGGGTGCAGAAAATTTTTCATAATTAAAGAGGTGTTCATAACGCTTGCCAATAGCATCGCGAAAAGGCACTTGGCCCAGAAAGCCCTGTGTTACTTCGTTCTGGGCCTTTACCCAGCTGGCTGTTTCTGCACTGGTATCATTTTCCAACCAACGATATGGGTCAGCCACAAGGGTTCCAAAATAATCATCTTGTACGGTACTGTCTTTTCTGGTTTCGGGGTAGTTCACGGTAATGGGTTTAAAACTGTTATTGCCAGCATCGGAATTGTTCTTGCAGGATAAAAAAGCAAGTGCCGATAAAAAAGGTAGAAATTTTTTTAGCATAGGGTATGTTTGAAAATGGTGGATAGGGAATAGTGTATTAATTATTAAATATCTCGAAGATCAATTTAATCTTTTCTTTTTGTTCCTTATAAGAATTGAGGGTAAAAAATTCATAGGTTGTATAGTTAAACAGTGCTTCCCTACAAATAATAAATCGAAGCTTATCCCTAAGGGTTATATATTTTGTTGCCATTTTTCGCAATTGACAATAAAGCTAAGCTGTTGTAAAGTCCTGATTGTTTTTTGCTGACTCGACTTTTTTAATAATCGTATCAAAAGAATCGCCAGACAATGCTGCAATATTTTTACCTATGGTTATTTACGTAACTTATTAAAAATACAATTTTAAAAATCATTTACATATAAGATAGACAGAACAGGTAAAGGAATCAGCATATGTTTAAATGAGATCAACTCATATTTTATGTAACCATTTGTACAACACTTCTTTAATTACAGCACTAACAAAGGGCTTTGTAACAAAATCATTCATCCCGGCCTGCATGCTTAGTTCTTTTTCATCGGCCTGGGTACCGGCGGTGAGCGCTATGATAGGTAACTGATTTCCTTTTTCAAGTTTTCTAATTGCTTCGGTTGCCTGGTTGCCATTCATCTCGGGCATTTGAACATCCATAAAAATTATATCAGGTAAAAATTGCTGATACATTTCCAGCGCTATCTTTCCATTTTTGGCTTCCCTAATTTCTGCCTTAGGCATGGTGATACTAACAATTTTTCCAATTAAAAGCCTGTTAAGTTCGTTATCATCGGCTAATAAGACCTTGCAGTGCAATGTTGCCAGGAAGTCTTCTTTTTCTTTTGAAATGGAAGGAGATGGTTGGGAAGAAGTACTATTTGATCTAACAGTTGACAACATACCAAAAAGCTGGTTCATCCTGATAGGTTTAACCAGACGAAAAGCCACATTCCATTTTTCGCATCCGTTATTAACAACACCGTCTTCTGCAGAACTATGTAAAAGTGCGATGGGTTGTTTATCTGCATTCAATTGCAGGTCTTCACGAATATGTTGAATGGTTTCCAAACCATCCATTCCAGGCATATTAAAATCCATCAGGATGATATCGAATTTTTTGCTATTTTTAAGTAATGCCAGTGCCTGTTTACCATTTTCGGCCTCTTCACTTTTAACACCTTCTAGGGCAAGCATATCCCGAATGAGTAATCGGTTATTGCTGTTATCATCAACAATTAAAACATTTTTATAGAGTTCCTGGATATTCCAGTTTTCCTTTTCTCCAATCATTGTTTCCAACTCCATGTCAAAACTAAATGTAGAACCAAAACCAGGCTTGCTTTCCAGTCTCAGTTCGCTACCCATTAGCATGAGCATGCGTTTGGAGATGGTTAAACCAAGACCTGTACCACCAAATTTTCTGTTGGTGGATGCATCTTCCTGCGAAAAAGCCTCAAAAATTTTCTGCTGATTTTCTATTTGAATGCCAATGCCCGTATCCCTAACAGCAAACCGAATCATTGCCAGGGAAGACGATTTTTGTTCTAAAAGTTCAATCTTCAATTCAACTTCTCCGGTAGCTGTGAACTTTACAGCATTACCCATTAAATTAATGAGTACCTGTCTTAACATGACCTGATCGGTTACAATAAACCTCGGAATATCATTTCCTATATTCAGCAAGAGTTCCAGGTTCTTTTTAAAAGCCTGGAATGAAATGATATTGATGGTTTGGTTACAAAGATCAATCAGGTCGGTCTTTACCATCACCGCTTCCATTTTACCCGCTTCGATCTTGGAGAAATCGAGGATCTCGTTGATGATATCCAGTAAGGAATTAGCTGATTGAAAAACCGCATTGATATAATGCCTTTGCGTAGCATTAAGGTCCATCTTCATCATCAGGTCAGAAAACCCGATCACCGAATTAAGGGGCGTGCGAATTTCGTGACTCATGTTGGCCAGAAATTCAGATTTAGCTTTGCTTGCCGCTTCTGCATTTTCTTTGGCTTTGATATAATTCAGTTCCAGAATTTTTTGGTCTGTCACATCTCTTTTGATAGCGATCCAATGGGTATATTTTCCGGTATTATCTGAAATAGGGAAGAATGCAATACTTGACCAGAACTCGGTGCCGTCTTTTTTATAATTGATCAGCTCTGTTTGGCAGGGTTCAAAACGCTTGAGGCTTTCTCTAATTCTTACAAGTTCTGCTTTATTCGTTTTCTCACCTTGTAATAATGCTGGCGACTTACCTTTAACTTCTTCCGGTGTATAGCCAGTCATCTTACAATAGGCAGCATTTACAAAGATGATTTGATAATGATTCTTTTCCTTATCATTTATGCTAGTAATGATTACACCATCCGTTGCATTGGTAATAACGGATTCTAATAGTTTTAATCTTGTTTCTTCTTTTTTTCTTTCCGTGATTTCTCTGCCGATACCCACTAGCCCAATGATCTCGCCTGCTGAATTCTTGATAGGCACTTTGGAATTATGCATCCAGTGTTCCTGTCCGTTATTATCGATAAAATAGTCTTCTTTGTTTAGCTGGGGAATGCCGCTGGTCAGCACTTTCTGGTCATCCTCCCTGGAACTTTCCGCAACTTCTTTTGGATAGATCTCATCATCGTCCTTACCTATTACTTCTTCTTCGCGCTGGAAGCCCATATACTGCAGGTCGATAGGATTGGCGATGATCTTTTTACCCTGGCTATCCTTAAAGTATATCGAATCAGGAAGGGTGTCTATGAGTGAGCGTAAGAGATTTCTTTCATAATTGATGGCTTCTTCAGCTTTTTTAAGTTCAGATACATCACGAAGTATGGCAAGGGTGCCGGTGAATTGTGCATCCTCAAACTGGGGAACCGCGTTGATGAATATTTTCTTGGTGCTGCCATCTTTCAATATAATTTCAGATTCATAACCAGAGGAGATCCCTTTTTTACGCTCCGCGGTTTGATCCAGGATCTTATTAAAATTTTCCGGCGAAAAAAACAGATCCAGTCTTAGTCCGCCCAACTGTTTGTTTTTCATGCCAAAAATTTCTTCGGCAGCCCTGTTGGCAAATACAAAAACTTCATTTTCATCGCAAAATATCACGCCCTCGCCCATGTTTTCAATAAGGGCCTCATATTTGGCTTCCCTATTGATTCTGGCAACAATGCTTTTTTGTAAGGGCTTAAATAGTAAAAAATAGATTACCGGGAAAATGAGTAACGCAAGAAAAGCGGCATCAATAATGGCTTCTTCCACAGCGGTAAAATGTGGAAATAGCCCCAGTAATAACATGATGATGGCTTCGCTAACAAAGATGGAAAGGCCTAATACAATGAAAACATTGATTGCTTTTTTTTGAATGCCTTTTGTATGGTCAACTTTACCTAGCATGGATATTGGGGAAGAAATAGTTAAGCTTAAAGATACTACAGTTTAAAAGAGTGGGTTAAAAATTTAGTAATAGTATACTCTTTAAACAGAAGCGTTTACCTCTATCGTAAAGGTTAGTTAATAATCAAACTAATACAAAAGCAAAAAGGTTTCTACGGGATTATTCCGTTGAAACCTTTTAGAAATTTAGATTAGCAAATCCTGTAACTCAATCTTGCTATGATAACCCGGACTCTTTTTTCAAAAGGGCAGCAGTGATAACGGCGCCTAAAGCGTCAACCACGCCAAATACGATAAAAGTTGCTGGCATTTGTCCGGCCACAAAAACAAGGATGGTGGCTATAAAAAACCCTAGTCGTACATACACCGAAAAACGAATCATGGGCAACCAATTATTTTTGCCGGCAAACATATCATATGATCCGATAACCAATGCCAGGGCACCTACAGCGCTTGACCAACCTTTAGGAAGTTCTGGTAAGCCATTTAGGGAGATAAGGGTATCGGGAATGGCTAAAAATAAGATGCCGGTCAGGATTACATAGATCCCAAAAAAGAACAAGGATTTTCCGGAAGCTGTCATAAGAATTGTTTAGATGATTGAATCAGAAAAATTAATCATTTGGTTTGATACCGCATAATATTTTGAATAATCTATGTAGTATGGTTGTTTGTGCAATCTTATTTAGGCTTGCCTAAATAGGACCTGGTTTATTTTAGGCAAAACTAAAACCACACGCGGGGTTAAAACCCCATTGTTTTATTCTTATATTTTTTAGTCCATGCGCTGAAGCACATGGCTAAGTATAATCCTGGTCCTGGAAAAGTATAAAAAAGAATTCTCGGGCAACAAAAAGCTCGAAGCAAATGAATTAAATGGGAGATAATGTTTTATTATTTTTTTCTGGAGCCTGTAAATGTGCCTTCACCCATGGTTCCCAGTTTCAGCTTGCCCTTCATGGTATCGCCTTCTACTATGCCATCATATTCAATTTCGTTGCCACTGATGTTGAAGCTGATAAAAATTTTATTACCTTTTAAAATGCCCTTAACCGGGGTCTCGCCTAATTGTCCGCGGTAGGTACCTTCTAGTGTACTATCGGTTAGATGTTTCAATTCAAACTCCGGACTGCCGCTACCCACAGATGTTTCAACCGCCAATTGCCAGATGCCTTTAACGTTGGGGGTTTGTTGGGCTTGGGTGGTGGATAAAAGGAAGAGGGTGATTAGGGTGGTGAGGAGGGGTTTCATAGGGTGTTATTTAAGAATTAATAATTTTGGTTAATTTATTTTATTCATTTTAATTTTTTGATTATTTCTTAAAACGTTCCTGATTGTGGTATTCTAAAAACGTCCTATCTGGTAAAAATCGTTTTGGCAAGATCATTGCTTTTTCATGATATTTTTTAAAATAGGTTTCAACTACTTCTGTATTTTGAGACATTAACAAAGGTGAAATAAGTATTTTGAAATCAGGGGTGATTGTTAAATAGCCATTTTCAAATGCCTTATCGTGTAATGCATTAATAGCAATACCGTTACAAGGATTTAGTCTGTTTGTATTATCAATTCCCCATGGTCTTATATGACCTGCAATTAAAAAATCTTTCTGTTTTATACCTGTTATACAACAAGTATTATCATATGATGCCATAATTGATTTTCTAAAAAAAGCTTGATTAATTCTAACTCTTACTAATTGCTCTCTTTCTTTACCTTCTTTTGGTAGTTCGCTTTCTTGTATATTATTTAATTGTTCGATACTAGTATTCTCAAGCATTGCCAACAATTTCTCACTTTCATAAGGAAGAACATCCCAATGATTGTAAAACTCAGACCAAATATTTTTATCTAATGCGCTTGCATTAGAAGCTCCTTTAATCCCCCTCGCTTTTAAACTAGGATCAAAAGAAGCGAAGTTTACAAGTTTGAAAGCAACTGAGTTAGCGGTTCTGCCTATAAGGTTTGCTAAATGTATAATATCAGGGTTGCTACGATGAAGTTTTCCAAACGGGGTTTTACAATATAAATTAATAGCTAAAATTAATTCATCTCTAGTCCATAACCGTTGTCCCTTTTTCATTAATTATCAGTTACTTCTATAAAAGTATGATAATCTTTAACATTTAAGCATTGATGTATTTGGGTTTGATCAATAGTATGTGATAGGTCTAAAATTATTTCTGTTCTATTGCCACAGAAAGGACAAGTAGTAGGCTGGTCCGTTCTTACAAATACTTCATTGAAAAGATTCATAACTTTTATATTTTATTAATTAGATGATGAATGTTCGTCTCATTAAATTACGAAAAGAGCTGAGTATTTATACTTTTTAATTCTTTTTATTAAATATGGTCATCAGCTTTGCTAGATATCGTTTTTGCTAATTCACAATAGCATCATCCAAACAAAACCCCTCCCCAACCAAAAACCCTCCCTAAATTCGCATAACCAAACCCCAACGCTAAACTCAAAACCCAAAATTCGAAACCGCCCTATGTCTTTCAAACTCAACTCCTCCTATTCCCCCGCCGGTGATCAACCTGCTGCTATCCAGCAATTGACGGAAGGGGTAAACGAGGGTGAGCAGTACCAGACTTTATTAGGGGTCACCGGTTCGGGTAAAACCTTTACCATTGCCAACCTGATACAAAATACACAGCGCCCTACCTTGGTGCTAACTCATAATAAAACACTGGTGGCACAGTTATACGGTGAGTTTAAACAGTTTTTTCCGGAGAACGCGGTTGGTTATTTTGTGAGCTACTACGATTACTACCAGCCCGAAGCCTATATGCCGGTGAGTGATGTATATATTGAAAAAGACCTGAGCATTAATGAAGAACTGGATAAACTACGTTTACAAGCTACTTCTCAATTATTAAGTGGCAGACGCGATATCATTGTAGTGGCCAGTGTGAGTTGTATCTATGGTATGGGTAACCCTACCGAATATGAAAATGGGATCATCCGCATACACAAGGGCATGGTGATTTCGCGACAGGGATTTTTGCATGCGCTCGTTAACTCCCTCTACAACCGCTCACAGGGCGATTTTACCAGAGGCACATTTCGAGTAAAAGGAGATACAGTAGATATTAATTTACCTTATGTAGATTTTGGTTACCGCATTACTTTTTTTGGCGATGAGATTGAAGAGATCGAAAGCATAGAAACCAGCAGCAGCAAGCGTATTGGCCTAATGGAAAACGCCGCCATCTTTCCTGCCACCCTTTACCTGGCACCCAAAGACATGATCGTAGAAGTGATGCACGAGATCCAGGATGAGATGATGGCACAGGTAGAATATTTTAAAAACACCGGAAAATACATAGAAGCACAACGTTTGAAAGAACGAGTAGAATATGATATTGAAATGATTCGCGAACTGGGTTATTGCAACGGCATTGAAAACTACTCCCGATTTTTCGACAGAAGAAAACCAGGCACCAGACCTTTCTGTTTATTGGATTATTTTCCGAATGATTTTTTGATGGTGATAGATGAGAGTCACCAAACCATTCCCCAGGTTGCCGGTATGTATGGTGGCGACAGAAGCAGGAAAATGGTATTGGTAGATTATGGTTTCAGATTGCCCAGCGCTATGGATAATAGGCCCCTGAATTTTCATGAGTTTGAGGGACTAACCGGTCAGACCATCTTTGTAAGCGCCACCCCCGGTGATTATGAATTGGAAAAAACCGGCGGTGTAGTGGTGGAACAGATCGTTCGTCCTACCGGATTATTGGATCCGCCCATTGAGATCAGACCCAGTGTGAACCAGATTGATGACCTCTTGGATGAAATTGATATCACCGTTAAGCAGGGCTATCGGGTATTGGTAACTACCTTAACCAAACGCATGGCGGAAGAGATGGATAAATATTTGGGGCGCATCAATATTAAATCCAAATACATACATAGTGATGTGGATACACTGGAGCGTGTGGAAATATTGCGTCAGTTGCGTTTGGGAGAAATCAATGTATTGGTAGGTGTAAACCTTTTACGAGAAGGTTTGGATCTGCCGGAAGTGGCACTGGTAGCCATTTTGGATGCAGATAAGGAAGGCTTTTTGCGTAACGAAAGATCGCTGACCCAAACATCGGGCAGGGCTGCAAGAAATGTGGATGGTCGTGTAATTTTTTATGCGGATAAGATGACGGAAAGCATGCAGCGCACCATTGATGAAACATCCCGTAGAAGAGAGAAGCAATTACAATACAATATAGCACATGGCATAGTGCCTGCTACCATCATCAAATCACGCGAGCAGGTATTTGCACAGGGTTCGGTTTTGGATATCAAAGGTTATGACCCTTCAAACCCTTATGCCCTGCAGCGCGACGCAGAACTGGTGCAACATACGGCAGCAGAAGAACAGGAAAGCTACCAGACCATTCCACAATTTGAAAAAGCCATCAACCGTACCAAAAAAGAAATGGAAAAAGCGGCCAGAGACCTTGATTTTATTGAGGCGGCAAGGTTAAGGGATGAAATGTTTAGATTGCAAAAGGAATTTGAAAACATGAAATCCTGAAAATTTGAATGAGCGGATGATACTTAATGCTAAAAGCTTTTTAGGTATTAACTTTAATCCATCAATACATCGTTATGAAAAGAATGCTCTTTTGCGCGTTACTAATGTTTGTTTCGGTTCTTGCTTTTGCACAAACAAAGTCGCCCGACAAATCAAAAGAAGTAAAATCTGTTGAAGCGGCTTGCGGTCAGTGCCAGTTTGGTTTAAAGGGCAAGGGCTGCGATTTGGCAGTTCGCATTATGGGCAAAGCTTATTTTGTAGATGGGGTGCATATTGATTCTTTGGGAGATGCACATGCCAGTGATGGCTTCTGCAATGCCATTCGTAAAGCAAAGGCACAAGGTGAAGTGGTTGATGGAAGGTTTAAAGCAACTTATATGGCACTGGACAAAAAATAGCCAATCACTTCCTTTCTATATTGCATCAAAAATCCTATCCATTATAACACTAGCGCCTCTTTGTTGAGGCGGTATTGTAACATTTGAATTTGAACACTCATGACATTAAATAGGCTTCAACGAAGTTTGCTTAGTTTACTTCTACTCGCATTCATTGCATTTTTAGATTTGTATATTAATTATGAGGTTAACTCTACTTTATTCTACCTGGTTCCATTAGGCTTATTTGCTTATAATAACCAGTACAAAAAAGGTCAGCTGCTTTTTTTTGCAATAGCCGTAACCGTTTTTTCTGTTTTGGTAGACTTCAAAACACATTTCTACATAAATGATGCGAATTTTTTTATCAATACACTTGAAAGGCTGGTCATTTTTATTTTTGCTACAGCCGTATTCAATGGGTTTTATGTAGAAAAGGAACAGGGTAGGGTAATTTCTGAACAAAAGAAACAATTGGAACAAGCTAATGTGGAACTGAATAAATTTATTGGCGTTGCGGCCCATGATATTCGAAATCCGATAGGTAGTATCAAGATGATGGCAGAAATATTAGCGGAGAATCAGCACTTATCAGATAAGGATAAAAATTTTGTAAACCTGATTTTAAATGCAGCAAATAGTTCTTTATATATTTTGGGTGATACATTGAATGTGAGTCAGATTCAATCAGGAACAGTGAACCTACATTACACGCAAAATGATTATATCGCTTTTGTAAAAGAAAATTTACAAATGAATGAACACCTCGCTGTTAAGAAAAAGCAGAAGATCACCTTACTTGCAACAGAAGAAACCATATTCGCTTCATTTGATAAAAGTAGATTATCACAGGTGTTCAATAATTTGATTACCAATGCTATCAAGTATTCAGATTTTGATACCACCATCACCATTAAAGTGTCTTATACATCTGAGGAACAAACAACCATTATAACCCATATTATTGATCAGGGTTTGGGGATTGATGAAATATACCATGCTAAATTATTCGATCCCTTTGTGATGACATCCAATATACCAACAGGCAATGAATCCAAAACCGGTTTAGGACTGGCAATAGTGAAGAAAATTGTAGAACTACACAAAGGAAAAATTGATTTTACTTCTGAAAAAGGCAAGGGGTCGGATTTCTTTTTTACGCTTCCTGTTTCTTAAGCCTTGATTTTCAGCATCAAAATAAAGGACTCTTTACTCTTTTAATTTTCCTCGTTATCAAGTTGTAGCATGAAATATATGATATCTGTCATATTGTTTAGGGGCATGGCTTTGTAATATTGTTGCTACAATTTTATTAGTGACTCATTCCGCAAACGATACTAGCTTACCTGATTCTGGTGCTTTTCAACAATTGCAGCAAAGGTTTACCGAATACTACCATGATATTTTTGAGAATGATATGGCCGAAAAAACGGTAGTGATCATTCCCAGTTTAACACTGGATGCTGAAATGTTGAAAACGGTAAAAGGTGCTTTGTATTATGAAGAAAGACTTCTCTGTATGCTCATGTTATTGCGCATGCCCCGTACCCATATCATTTATATTACCAGTGTTCCTATTGAAAGCAGTATCATAGATTATTACCTGCATCTCCTTCCCGGCATCACCGCCTATCATGCCCGTCAGCGTTTATTGATGCTAAGTTGTTATGACGCTTCTACCCAATCACTCACTGAAAAAATATTGAAAAGACCCAGGCTGATCAATAGGATAAAATCAAGTATACGCTCGCCACAGTTAACGCATATGGCTTGTTTTAATGTAACAAACCATGAAACCGATTTGGCGTTGGCATTGGATATTCCCATTTATGGTTGTGATCCGGCTTTATTGTATTTAGGTACTAAATCAGGTAGCAGAACCTTGTTTAAGGAACTCGGACTTACCCTTCCTGCAGGCTATGAAAATATTTATACAGAGCAGGGTATACTGGAAGCTTTGATGAACCTGAAAAAGCATGAGCCTTCTTTGAGAAAAGCTGTGATAAAAATGAACGATGGTTTTTCGGGTGAAGGCAATGCAGTATTCAGATACGAGGATATTTCAGCAGATGATCCGGAATTAGAAATTGCAATTGCACAAAAATTCGACAGTCAATTATGTTTGGTTGCCAGTGATCTTAATCTGGTAAGCTTTCTGGAAAAGTTCAAAAGCATGGGTGGTATTGTGGAAGCTTTTGTTGAAGGTGATATTAAGGAATCACCTTCGGTTCAATGCAGGATCAACCCCTCAGGAAGATCAGAAATCATTTCTACACATGATCAGATGATGGGCGGAGAATGTAACCAGGTATTTCAGGGTGCAGCTTTTCCTGCTAATCATGCTTACAATTATGAAGTAGCCAGTATTGCCAAAAAAGTTTCTGAGGGTTTGCAAAGCAGGGGTGTATTGGGTAGGTTTGGTATTGATTTTATTTCTGTTTTGCAGGATACGGGCTGGATACATTATGCCATAGAAATCAACCTGCGAAAGGGTGGTACTACCCATCCCTTTATCATGATCCAATTTTTAACCGGTGGTTGGTTTGATTGGGAGAATGGAGTTTATACTATGCCGAATGGACAACAAAGATGCTATTTTGCTTCAGACAATGTGGTGCATGAAAAATACATAGGACTTACACCACACGACCTGATCGATATTGCTATGTGCAATGGTTTATTGTATGACTCTGCCAAGCAGACTGGTGTTATGTTTCACATGATTGGTGCTTTATCAGAATATGGAAAACTAGGGATGGTTTGTATTGGACATTCTATGGAAGATGCAAAATCCTTTTATTATAAAACAGTGGATGTATTGAATAAGGAGTGCGGGATCTTTTAGAGTAACCGTTATAGTTCGAAAAATTTCAATAAGAGAAGGACAGAAGAAAATAAGTGCCTCTGAAATTCTAAGCCTCCGTTCTTCTTTTTTTCTTCGTTTTTCTCTTAGCCCCGTTTTTCTTTTATTGAAACCCCTCTAGTTCATTGATATTGTGTAGTTACTCATCTGCAAATAAATCTTACCCGTTTTAGTACCTGCAGCACGCATTTGTTTGCGGTCGATGTCTGTGTCTTTGCCCATGAAATTGAGGGGGATCTTGATGCGGTCAATTTCAAAACTGACGGCTACTTTTGAAGGCAATAATTTTTTATCATTCTCATACATCATCTCCAAAACATAAGATCCATCTTTTTTGGTATTGATTTCAGATTCGGCAATACGTCTGTTTTGGGTATCTAGTAATAAGGTTGCAATTGAAAAGTCCGCTTTTTTATCTGTAGGAATCACATTGATGGCCTTGTAGGTTTTACCGTTGCGTTTTTCTTCACCTCTGTCGATGGTAATAAAAGGATATTCAAAAATACCTGCCAGCGAAAAATCCAAACCGCGTTTAGGGATCATAACAAAATCACTGGAAGAAAATTTAACAGGCTTGCCCTTGGTATAGCTCATTTTTGCTTTTTTTGTGGGCATATTGATGAAGCTGATATCTACATTCAAGGTAAGATCTGCAGAAAACAGTTTGATAGAATCCATGCGCTGCTTGATTTTCAACAGATCAGCATCCACCACCTGTGCTGAGAGTGTTTGAGAGAAGGCGATAGCCAGTATCCAGAATAATCCGCGCATTAACCAATGTCTTTTTTGTGAAAAATATACAAGCCCAATCCCATCGTTACCAAAGTATAGCAACTCAATAAAAGCGAATTGTGTAAAACCATTTTCCAGGGAATGGTATTATAAAAAAAATACTGCCAGGTATCGTTCATCTTAGCGTAAAAAAAATGGTTGTACCAGTTGCTACCAAAATCAATTTTGAGTAAAATATTGGAAAGTACCAGAAAGAATGCAACGATGATCCAGGTTTTGGTTGCTTCCTTAAAAATAACTGCCAGGGTTAAACTACTCACCGAAAAAAACACCATCGATAAAGCACCCGATGCGAAAGACCATCTAAGCCGGTAGATAGCTTCTGATGATTCGAAAAAATTAAGGGTGTTGAGGTACACGATCAGGTCGCCTTTTCCAAATATACCATAAGAGAGCGCGAATGAGCTGAGCGCAAGGAAGAAGACAACCACTAATGTAAACAGAATAGCTACTATGTATTTACTAAGAATATATTTCCATTTAACAACAGGTTGCAACATCACAGTTTGCAGGGTGCGGTCTTTGTATTCAGATGTAAGTGTACCTGATACCACGATCATTAAGATCAGGGGCAGGTGAAACCAAAGGGTATTGAGTAAAAGATAAACAAGCAAACTGCCATTTACCAATGTGCCTTCGAAATAAAAAGATTTACGAAGATTGTCCAATAGAATTTCTATGATATTATTGCCTTCAAAATAAGCGCTGATCATTACCACGGCTTCTATCATAAAGAGTGCACCTAGTGCATAGTAGGTTTTTCCTTGTCGGAACAATTTGAATATTTCTGCCCTGATCAGTGCTTTCATAGGGCATTGGTTTCAAAAAGTTTTTCCATATTTATTTCTGGTGTGCAGGAAGTAACAAAAATATTTTCGGCATGCAGGTCTTGTATAAGCTCCGAAACCCTGTCTGGTGCGATGGTTACCTGTGCGGATTGTCCTTTAAAAACAGGACTGTATTTTTTGATAGATTCGGATGCTGCTAAATTATTGGCACAGATGGCATAAGTATCTGTATTCTCTGCAATGATCTGTTGTGAGGGACCGGCATTCACAATTTTACCATCTTTGATTACTACTAACGTATGACAAATCCTGCTCAGTTCTTCAATGATATGAGAGGAAAGAATGATGGCGAGGTTTTCTTTTTCTGCCAATTCCACAATCAGGTTACGAAGGGCTGTAACGCCCAGTGGATCCAGTCCAGAGAATGGTTCATCCAGTACCAAGCAGGAAGGATTGTTAAGCAAAGCGATGGCAATGCCCAATCTTTGTTTCATGCCTAGTGAAAAATGTGCAACCGGATCTTTTCTGTCGGTTGGCAACCCTACCTTATGTAAAAGTGCTTCTACATAAGCTTTGTTGATAGGCACCCCTTGTATGCTTCCAAACACTTTGATATTATCGTAAGCATTCAGGTATTCATACAATGCTGGTTTTTCAATGATACCACCAATCGGTTTTACACTATTGCTGCTGATGGAAAAACTTCCGCTATCAGGGGTGATAAGACCGAATAAGATTTTGAATAGGGTTGTTTTACCTGCACCATTGGCTCCCAGCAGTCCGCATATCTCACCAGCTGCGCAATGAATGCTTACTTCATCCAATACTTTTCTTTTACCGAAGGATTTGCTGAGCTTGGTACCGACTATCATGATGCTTGCAGCGTAGGTTGAAGATTCCGGTAATCGAATTTGGGCGTATAATTTTTTTCGAGGAAGGTGCGCGACCAGAATTTTTTCTTGAAAAGGAATAAGGGCTCTTTGATCATAAAATAGGGAATGTAATGAAACCATTTTACACCCATTGCTTTAAAATAAGTTTTTACTTCTTCTTTTATGCCCAGTTCTTCTGCCGCTACTTCTGCCGCCATTCGCTGGCACTTTGAACCAATATAGGTATTAGCAATTTTACGGTTAAAGCCATGAATAAAAAACTGGTCTTTGGCACGCTTATAGTTTTGAAAGCGCGACCAGCCGTCCATGATCACCAAATAAATATGGAGAAAAGAGAATAGAAAGAAAGAAAACCAGAACAGGATCCAAAAGTAAGATTCTGAGAGGTAGGCCTGTTTTAGTTTTACCCAATAAATCCAGGACTCCAATATGAATAATACCAGAGAATAATATAATAATCGTCCTACACGCAGATAGGAAACCAAAGGGCTGGGCTGAGGAGGAAGCAACAAATTATCTTTTATTAAAATTAATTATTTCTGTTTATATAACCCATTATTAGCTAATGAAAAAATAACACATCTTAGTTTGTGGCGTTCAAAAAATTTGGTATACCCACTTATTTTAGTGCCAATAATATTTTTTCTTTTAAGCTTAGCCATTTGCTGCTTAGTTGTATCAGTTGCGTACTTGTTTCTTTAACGGCATTAGTGGTTTGTGTAGTTGGTGTCATATCATTTTCGTGCATATTACCCAAGAGTGCGCTGAAAGTGCCGTCAATACTGCCAAAGCTAGCACCTTGCGCAGAAGTACCAAATCCTCTTCTGCCTGTTCTTTCACTTTCATAAGCAGCTAATTCCTTTTCCAATGTTTGTAAAGAACCCATATTTGATCCTCCCTTCGCAATGGCGGCGGTGATCGTTTTTTTGGTATCGGCAACTTCTTGCATGTATTTGGCTACTGATAATCTGCCCTGGTAACAAAGAACAGAAAGATCATGAATCTTTTGAATATCGGTTACAGGCGTTTTGATACGTGGGTCCATTTTTACGGTTAATGGCTGCACAAATGTTTGACCATTGACTGTTAGTTTCACACGATAATTTCCGGCCATAACCCAGGGTGCATTTTTTACGGGTGCCGTATTAAGATAAGTAGCTGTCATAGGAAAGGATACAGGTTCTTCAATCGGGCTATAATGAACATCCCATAAAAAGCGATGTGATCCTGCATTTGCAGAAAGAATTTGCTGTGGCCTCATCCAATAAGCGGGTGTATTGGAAGGTGGGATCTCATAGGGTTTATCATTGCTATTGTAAGTGCGGATAGTTTTTCCGGAAGCATCTATGATTTCCAATTTCACTTCTCCTGCATTTTCTGCCAGGTAATAATTGATGATTGCGCCATCGGGAGGATTTTGTCCACCAGGTTCTTCCTGAGGAATAGGTGTATCGGTATTCTGGTTCCAACGAATGCGATAGGCTGTTTGTGGTGTATACAAAATGGTTTTTTGTGAAGCCAGGTTTGCACTCAATTGTCTGATGGGCGTGATATCATCTAATATCCAGAAGCTACGGCCGTGTGTACCAATCACCAAATCATCGTCTTTTACCACAAGGTCTCTGATAGAAGTAGCGGGCATATTGAGTTTGAGTGATTGCCAGTTTTCGCCATCATCAAAAGAAACGTAAACAGCATTTTCTGAACCGGCATACAAGAGACCTTTTCTTTTAGGATCTTCTCTAACCACATTGATGGGTTCATTAATAGGTAAGCCATTGGTGATGCGTTTCCAGGTTTTACCGGCATCAGAAGTCTTATAAATATAGGGTGCTAAATCATCACAACGGATTCGGTTAACGGCTGCGTAAACCGTGTTGTTGTCGAAATGTCCGGCATCCATAATAGAGACCTTGCTCCAGGATGTAATAGCATCGGGCGTTATATTTTGCCAGTTTTTACCGCCATCACGGGTTAAGTGAATCAGACCGTCATCGGTTCCCACCCAAATGGTATTCACATCTTTATAAGAAGGTGCAATGGTATAAATCACACCACGACGTGGCATTTTCTTCATGTCTTCACTGGTGTAGATGCCCACACTTTTTGGTATATCCCAGCTTTCACGCGTTAGGTCGGGACTGATTATACTCCAGCTATTACCACCATTGAGTGTTTTGAACAACACATTGCCTGCGTAGTAAAGGATTTTATTATCAACCGGCGAAAAAATAACGGGAGCTGTTCTTACAAATCGGTATTTACCACTGCGTACAGCTTCTGGTGCAATATTCTGAACCTGTCCCGTACGTTTATCAAATCGTGTAATTTTTCCGCCATAAATAATGTTTGGATCTAAAGGATCAGGTGCCACATAACCATATTCTTCCACACCCACAGGATGCCATTCGCGTAAGCCGATTTGTCCGTCAACACCACGTGATGCAATACCTACAGAACCACTCTCCTGTTGGCCACCATATACATTGTAAGGAAAAGCATTGTCGGTATTTACATGATAAAACTGAGCGGTAGCTTGATTATACCAGGAAGAAAAGGTTTCGCCACCATTAACGGTAACAATGGCACCCTGGTCTGCGGCTAACAACATGATCTTTGGATCATTGGGGTTGATCCAGATGCGATGGTAATCATCACCTCCTGGTGCGCCACGAAATGCTGTCCATGATTTACCGCCATCAACAGATTTCCAGGCAACTACATTAGCACTGTAAACAATGTCTGCATTTTTGGGGTCAACCTTTAATTCTGCAAAATCGCTGCCACGGTCCCAATATTTTCTATCACTACTTAATAAGCTCCAGCTTTCACCAGCATCGTCGCTTCTATAAATACCGCCATACCTGCCTGCATCAACAGAAGCATAAATTCTGTTGCTATTACTTGGCGCTATACCAATACCCATTCTGCCAAGACCTTGTTCGGTTGTGGGTAAACCTTTGGTTAGTTTTTTCCAGCTTGTGCCTCCGTCGGTTGATTTATACAATCCGCTTTCTGCTCCGTTCCAGGCACCATTTTCCCAGGGTCCCTGACGGCCGGCCCACAAATCTGCATATACTATATTAGGATTATTTGGATCGAAACAAACCTGAATGGCTCCGGTATTTTCATCCTTATACAAAACACGCTCCCAGGTATTTCCGCCGTTCAAACTTCTGTAAATGCCGCGTTCGGTATTGGGTCCGTAGGGGTGACCGAGCACTGCTACAAAAATTCTGTTTTCATTTTTTGGATCGATGATGATGCCGCCAATTTGCTGACCATCTTTCAAACCCATATTCTTCCAGGTTTTGCCTCCATCGGTTGATTTATATACGCCATCACCTACAGAAAGATCTGGACGCTGAATACCTTCACCGCTACCTACAAAAATCACATTTGGGTTGGATTCTGACACGGCAAGGTCGCCGATAGAACCCGTGGGCATATCATCGAAGATGGGTTTCCACACACGACCATAATCGGTTGTCTTCCATACGCCGCCATTATTAACACCTATATAAAAAACATTGGGTTGAGAGGGTACGCCAACAGCGCCAACAGTTCTTCCACCTCTGTGCGGGCCAATCATTCGCCACTGCATGCTATTAAAAAGAGAAGCAGAGAAGGGTTGTGCTTCACAAAGGAAAACAGTTGTTACTAGCAAGATGGCAATAGCTATCTTTTTCATAAGCATAAATTAGGTAGCGGAAGGTATTAAATTAAGGTGGTTTTGAAAATAAAAAAGCCACAGACCACGCAGATGATCTTCTGTGATAATCTGCGTAATCTGTGGCAATAAAACCAGGCATTTATAGCTTTTCGTAAAGCATCCTAAGCTTTTCGCGTGTCATGATTTTTTCCCAATCAGTGCCCAAAGCGTTTTCCCATAAGGGTTTCATGCCCAATGACACATTGATCATGGTATCAAATTGTGCATCTGTTAAGCCCTTACAAATGCCTATCGGAATCTCAATCTTATTTTTCTCCACCATGTATTTGAATTCCTTCACACCAGCAGGATAGTATTCTTCCAGGTGATTCATTACGATGCAATTGCCAATACCATGTTTGGTACCCAGTAAATAACTCAATCCATAACTTACTGCGTGCGCTACGCCAACCTGAGAGTATGCAATACTCATTCCACCGGCATAAGAAGCCATCATCAGTTGGTCGTCGCACTCATCATCCCATTCACTTTTATCAACAAATACTTTCTGGCAAAGTTGCAAGGCTTTTTCGCCATAGCTCTTACTGAACTCATTCAAATATGTTCCTTCCAGACTTTCTATACAATGAATATAGCAATCCATGCCTGTATAAAAACGTTGATTCGCCGGTGCACCTTTGGTTAGTTCGGGGTCTAGCACAATTTGATCAAAAGGAGTAAAATCACTGTTCATGCCCAGTTTACGGGTTGGACCAGTTAATACAGTTGTTCTGCTTACTTCGGCACCTGTACCACTAAGTGTGGGAATGCCTGCTTTAAAAACGCCGGGATTTTTTACAAGATCCCATCCCTGGTAATCGGCAGAGGAACCGCTGTTGGTCATCATCAAGGATACAGCTTTGGCCAGGTCCATTGCCGAACCACCGCCAATACCAATAACGCCACTGATATGGCCAAATTCCTTTTTCAGATCTTCTGCTAGCGTATCAACATAACTGGTTTTGGGTTCATAGGTAACATCTACAAAAATGATCTTGTCGTTGGCGCGCAGGGGTATGCGGTTCATGAGTGGTTTTCCTTCAAAAAAATGATCAACGAGAAAAACCATCGGAAGATCCGGTTTCCTTTGAGGGGCAAGGATCTCATCGAGTTGGTTAAAGCTGCCACGACCGTAAACTACGTAGCTGACCATTTTAAAATTTCTGAAACGCATAGAGCAGATGTTTAACGATTAACTAATTTGGTTAGCTAAGTAAGGCTGATTATAAAACGGGTATTACCAATTATATGCAAACCTACTTTAGAATGAACGAATTTCAAATTTCCTTAAGAAATCGTAGGGTTATTTGGCAAATAGTATTTTGAGTAATTATTGACAGGGTGTAAATACAATTGTAAGCGCAGTTTCTTTTAACTTTAACACTTAAGCAAATAAGATCTATCTGCCAACGTGTATTTAACCATAAATATATCTGATTACCGGTTCTTGCATATCAATTATCTGCTCAAAAACAGGGTAACATCTTTTATACAGGAAGTTCTAACGCCAGAAGTATTGTTTGATGCAGTGAAGGTATTACTTGTAGGAATCATATTGCTGGTAACCACCATCTATCTATACCTTTTTTTTAAAAAGCGCAATTATTTTTTTACTGAGAGGGTAAGGAAACACCTGGAGCCGCTGATCTCCTATATCATCATGGAAGAAACTACGGAAGGGTTGGAAATTCCGAGAAACGTAGTTGCTATTTTAAAAAATCCATTCGCAGTTCAGTTTACCATTGATGAGATCATCAGTTGCAAAAAAAACTTTTCCGGTATTGTAGCGCTGCAATTAGTGGAATTATATGAAAAACTGGGTTTAAAAAAACATTCATTAGATAAAGTAAAGAATAAACGCTGGTATGTTAAAGCCAGGGGAATTCAAGAACTCTACCTGATGGAGCAGAAGGAACACCTGAAAACCATTTACCATAACACCAATAGCTATAATGAATTTGTACGAATGGAAGCGCAAACGGGTGTGATTCACCTGACCGGTTTTCCGGGATTACGTTTTTTAGATGTGATCACCTATCCTATTACAGAATGGCAACAGTTAAAACTTTTGGAACAGTTGCGACAGTTTCCTGATAAGGAAGATATATCGGATAAGATACCTCATTGGCTATTATCCAAAAACACTACGGTAGTGGTCTTTGTTTTAAAACTTGTTGATGAATACCAGTATTTTTCTGCAAGAAATGAAGTGATTGGTTGTTTGGTTCATCCGGATCAGGCCGTGAGGAGCCAGGCTTTCAAAACGGTACTAAGATTAGAAGATGAAAGAACATCTATGGTATTATTAGGCTATTTTAATAAGGAGCCCTATCGCAATCAATCTTATATCCTGGATGTATTGAAGCCAATTGCTACAGAAAAAGAAGCAGGATTTCTTATGGGTCTATTGGAACATCCGAATGACCTGATCAAATTGAAAGCGGCAATAGTACTGGTGAACTGTACAGAAAATGGTATGAAAATAATAGAAGAAAAAGCAGCAGCACAGGCGGAACCTTATCAAAGAATTTACAAGCATATTTTATCAATGAAATGAGCTTTTCATTCATAGCAGACATATTATTTGGTATTCTTACTTACGGAATCTTCTTCTATTCCGTTCTGTTACTGCTATCTTATATATTGATCGGATTATACTCTATTGGTGAAACCAGAAAATATATACACAAGAATAGGTTTACAGATTACAGGGTATTGGCGGCATCGCCACATGCGCCATCCGTAAGTATCCTGGCACCAGCCTATAATGAAGGAAAGAATATTGTTGAAAATGTTCGTTCATTACTTTCAATTTTCTATAGCAACCTTGAAGTGATCATTATCAATGATGGCAGCAAGGATGATTCTATGGAAAAGCTTATCAAAGCCTATGATCTGGAAAAAGTAGACTTTTTTGTACACCAACACCTGGAAACCAAACCAATCAAGGGAATTTATAAAAGTAAGAACAGTGTATATAATAAACTGATTGTTATTGATAAAGTAAATGGTGGTAAAGCTGATGCTTTAAATACTGGTATCAATATTTCATCTAATAATTACCTGGTTTGTATTGATGTGGATTGTGTGCTGGAGCAGGATGCGCTTCTGAAGATGGTGAAACCATTTTTAGAACAGACAGATAAAAAAGTGATAGCATCAGGTGGTGTTATTCGGGTGGCTAATTCCTGTGTTATTGAAGACGGTAGGTTAATAAAAGTGAAACTGGCAGACGAATACCTGCCCAGGATTCAGATATTGGAATATATACGTGCTTTTATTTTAGGAAGGATGGCATGGAGCCGATTAAATGGTTTAATGTTGATCTCTGGCGCATTTGGTGCTTTTGATAAGGAGATCGCCATTAAAGCGGGGGGCTATAATCATGATACGGTTGGCGAAGACATGGAGCTTGTAGTTCGAATGCGCCGTTATATGGAAGAGATAGGGGAAGATTATGTTGTTACTTATATCCCTGATCCGCTGTGTTGGACGGAAGTGCCTTCAACATATACAATTTTAGGACGACAACGAAACCGATGGATCCGTGGAACCTATGAAACACTTAAGTTTCACCGCATCATGTTCTTTAATCCCAAATACCGATTGCTGGGCATGTTAAGTTATCCTTATTGGTTCTTTTTTGAATTATGCGCACCGATAATTGAGTTTTTAGGCTTTATTTTCTTTTTCATTTTTGCATGGACGGGTTATTTGGATTGGGGCTTTTTCTTCACCTTTTTATTATTTATTACCTGCTTCTCATATCTGTATTCTTCATTTGCCATTTTAATGGAGGTGCTCACTTTTAATCAATATAGAAGGCGTATAGATATTTTAAGGTTGATGCTGACCGGCTTAACAGAACCTTTTTATTTTCATCCTTTTGTGGTTTGGAGTTCTATAAAAGGTTATCTGGATTTGATCAAGAAAAAGAAGGGTTGGGGAGAAATGACCCGACAGGGATTTACGAAAAAAGCCACCACGGCTTCTGTTACCCCGGTACCTGTTTTTACAGACCCGCTTTTATTAACAGAACAAAACAAAACAATTGTAGCGGCGCCAGTTGAAGAGGAAGAAGTACAACAACCCGTTTGGATTATGGAGCGCACCATTATACCATTGATCAGCCGCTTCTTTTCCTTTGTTTCAAAAGCACTGAATAGTTATTTAAATCATGCCCTTATTCTATTTATATTATTATTTTGTGCACGCGTTTATGAAATTGTACGTGATTATATCCTGCATGGTAGTCCGGCTTTCTTAGGCAAAGTAATGCTAACAGCATTGGCAAAAGACAGCATCTATTTTTTACAGATGGCAGCAGTTATTTTTCCCGTTTTTGCAATACTTTTTTTAATACATAAAGTACTTGCAAAAATATTCTTCATTATTGCGGGCGTTTTAATACTGTTGATTCAAGTAGGTTTGATAGAATATTTTCTTAATTCGCAGGTACCACTTGGCGCAGACCTTTGGGGATATTCAACGGCTGATATCAAACAAACAGTTGGCGCTTCTGGCACATTAAATAATACTGTATACGCATTGTTTATTTTATTCGTTGCGTTTATAGTAACTGCATTTATTTATCTGCCGAAAAAGCTTCGTATAAATGGCTTACTGACCTTTATATTTTTTCTTTTACTTCTTCTGTCTGTTTCAACGGGCCTTAACGAAACAGTAAAGCAATGGTTGCCGGGACAGGAATACAGCAATAATCTTTCTTTGAATAAGTCGGCTTTTTTTTATGAAGCCTCATACAAACATTTTTTTCCTGAGGAGGAAGCAACAGATATTTATTCGAATAATTATTCCGGAGATTATACTGATGACCAGGAAGATGCTAAATTATCTGCCATTAAATATCTTGATGAAAATAATTTTCCTTTTCTGCATCAAACAGATAGTTCCAACGATGTTTTGTCGCCCTATTTTGAAACACCAGGCCCGCCTCCCAATATTGTTATTTTGCTGGTGGAAGGCTTAGGCAGGGCATTTACCAATAAGGATGCTTATCTCGGAAATTTCACTCCTTTTGTTGATTCACTGGCGTCGAAAAGTTTATACTGGGATAATTTTCTAAGTGAAGGCGGTAGAACATTTGCAGTGTTGCCTTCTTTGTTATCTTCTTTGCCATTTGCCAAAAATGGATTCAATGAATTGGGCAATGCCATGCCAGCGCATTTGTCTTTGTTGAATATTTTATCAAAAAATGGTTATCGGTCATCATTCTATTATGGAGGTGATGCCCATTTTGATAATATGGATCTTTATCTCCGGAAAAACAAAGTGAATACTATTGTAGACGAAAAGACTTTTCCAAATAGCTATACAAAAATGCCACCTGCGGAAGGCGGGTTTACCTGGGGATATGGAGACAAGGAATTATTCCGCAGGTATTTTGAAACGATGGGAGAAAGCAAACAACCATCGCTGAATGTTTTGCTTACGGTTTCAACGCATAGTCCATTTATGATCAATGAACAGGAAACCTATATGCAAAAAATGGAAACAAGGATGGACCAACTGGGTTTTTCGGAAAGTGTAAAAGCACAGCGCAGAAAATATAATAAACAATTTGCCAGTATCCTGTTTACTGATGATGCGTTAAGGGATTTCTTTAAAAAATATGAGCAAAGGGCCGACTTTTCCAATACTGTATTCCTGATCACCGGTGATCACCGGATGCCCGAAATACCAATGAGTAGCAAGCTTGACAGGTACCATGTTCCATTAATTATTTATTCGCCTTTGATTAAAAGACCTGCTAAATTTTCTTCTATCTCTACCCATTTTGATATTACACCCAGTTTACTTTCCTGGTTGAAAAAAAGCTATAAACTGCAAATACCGGATACGGTAAGCTGGATGGGTAGTGGCTTAGATACGGCAAGACAGTTTAGAAATATACATGCTTACCCTATCATGCAAACCAAAACGGATGTGATTGATTTTGTGATGGGTAATTACCAATTGAATGGAAACGACCTATTTCATATCAGTCCAAATATGGATCTGAATCCGGAGAAAAACGATGCCAAATTAAATGAACTAAAAGCTGCATTCAATCGGTACCGCAATAAAAATCAAAAATTCCTCACTACCCTTAAAATTGTACCGGATAGTTTGCTGCTTAGATACACCAATCGTTAAGGCTTCTGGATGGTTTGGTAATAGTCTTTAAGAATGGTAGTAACCAGGGGTTGGTAAATCTTCCAGAAAAATGCTTTTCTTTCCAATGGTTCCCGATTATTGTACATAAACCATTTGAGATAAGGAACACCTTTAAAATAAGAAGAATTAAAGGAGATAGGATTATCCGCAAAATCTGCAGAAAAATAAAAAAAGCGATAGTCTTTGTTTATATGCACCGTAATGGCAGGAAATACGGTGGGGATGCCGTTTTGCGTAAGTATTGCTTTTCCTTTATTATTTGCATCAATAGAAAATTTGGCAATGGTATGGTTAAATCTTGTATCGGGAGAAATGATATCAAACCAAAAAGGGTAATTACATTGTTTCGGTAGCCCATAATGATTTTGGCCTTCTTCATTTGTGTAAATAATAGGTTGTTCGTAATTTAAATCTGTTTCGTTTTCCAGAATCTCAATCCTGTCGTCTGCATTTACAAAAGCAATCCCACTCTTGGTAAATGGCCATTCTCCCTTATGCTGGTTGCGGTAATTATTGATAAGCCATTTGGGTATTTCCGGATTTTGCAAGGTATCAAAGGTTTCAAAATACCGGCCAATCCAGCCGGTCCAGTTGACACCGAAAGCTTTTTCAAAATTATTTCTAACCCTTTCAGATGTAGGGGAAGCGAGGCAATTGAATTCTGTAATGATCAATTTATGTTTGGCCTTCATCTGTTCTAAAAAATATTCATCTCTTTCACTCATGCCGCCATAGATGATACCGGATCTTTCTTTGGCATCGCCTTTCTTAAACCATTCGTTACGATAAATGCCATAAGAATCTGTAATATAAACAGCATCTGCATCAATGCTCAGCTGGTCTAATAATTGTGTACTAAACCTTTCCAAGCCTTTGATTTGATATTTTTCGTGGTCTTTAGGGAAAAAACCAAAATAGTCGCGGTCCTTTTGATATAGCTTCTTTTTAGTTAGGGAAAATTTTTCCTGGTTCAATACCCAGTTGAGTGATATGTGTTCCTGTCCTTTGGTAGTAAGTACCGTTTTATCGATAATGGCCACCACAAATTGCCTTTTACCCGTAAAGAACCAGATAAGCAGCATCCATAATGGTAGCAACAAAAGGTTTAGGATGATAAACCTGATAATGGTACCAATACTGGGTTTTAGAATCGATAGAGCCATCCTGCGCCAATTTGAAATTGATTACCTTTTGAACCGGGTAAATACTCCTGGTTTGCCCAGAAAACCTCTACTGTAAGAACATGAAATGTGGCAATCTTCTTTTTATAAGTTAAACCGGCTTTATAGGAAAGTAATCGAATACTATTGTCCAGTTGGTTTGCATTCAGTCTGTCATCCGGAGAGATACCATAACCAAATGAACCCCTTATCAGATCATCTGAGCTGCCATAATAATAGCCCGCATTGATTGTATAGGAAGTTGACACCGTATTTGTAAAATCACTGGGTGTGATATAAACCCTGCCGCTGAATAACCAGCTTTTATAATATTTACCCAAATAGGCGGTATAGATATAAGTGGGTGTTCCTGTAAATTTCAGGTAGCGCAATCCCAATTCGGTTTCAAAACTTTTGGGCAGATTGGCATATAAAGAAAAACCTCCGCGCCATTGTGGAAATATGCCCACATTGTTAGAATAACCCAAGCTTACATAACTATAAAAGGTTTTAGAAATTCGTGGATAGGCTTCCACTTCAAATTGTGTTCCACTTTCTTTGAATTTGTTGGCATAGTTCAGTCTTCCATTTACAGATCCAATTCCGGTTGTTCGGGTATAATCCAAACTAACCATATGCCATGGATCTTCGAATTGTTGATCGAATTTGGCATAATCATAGCTTATGCCAATTTTGTTTTTTGCCGCAAACTCTTTGATTCTGTTTGCCAGAGATCTAAGCTCACTGTTGTTTCTATTTATTTTTAATCCCTTATCAACCGTTGATTGTGCTGCTATATAGTTTCGCATGGCATTTTCGATCTTTGCTTTTTTTATCAGCAGATCTAAAGATTGCGGATGGTAAACAAGCGCAGAATCTGCCACTGCTAAAGCCTGGGCATATTGATCGTCCCAATATTCAACATCTGTAAGTGCGGCGGCAGCATCTTCATAAGAAGGGTTCTTCTTGAGAACTTTTTTAAAATGATAGCGTGCACTATCATATTCTTTGTTCCAACTATGTATTCTTCCCAAAAAGATTCTGATATCTGCATAATCCGGACTCAAATGTAATGCACGATACAAGCGGTTTTTGGCTAATTCGTAGTTCTTCTCTTCAAAAGCAGCATCACGTGCCAACATAAATAGACCTTCTGAAGTTAGACTGTCTTTGTTTTGGATATTGGTAATAACCGGCACTTCAATAATGGAATCTATTTTTTGAGGGTTCTTGTTTTCCAGGATAGTTTTAGACAAAACCAAGGCCTCTGTATTTTTTTCGTTGATCAATAATAATTTTTGAATAACCTTGTCGGCATCTTCATAGCGTTTTAAAGCATTCAGCATTTTAGCTTCTCTAAATAACAAAGCTTCAGATCCGGGATGTGCTTTGATGCCCTCTCTGCATATTTCCAAAGCTTTTTCGTAATTGTCTTCGTAAAATTCAAGATCAACATAACCTACAGTTGCATCTTCATAATCTGGCGTTGCTGTTAATACCTGCTTAAAAAAATACCGGGCACTATCATATTGTTTTGTCCAGGTATATATCCTGCCCAGGAATATTTTTATATCTGCATAATCCGGACTTTTTTGTAAAGCCTTATACAGGTAAATCTTAGCTAAGGGGTAATCGGATTTATCAAAAGCTGCTTTGCGGGCTTCTATCAGCAAACCATCTGAAGAGGAAGTGTCCTGACCATATCCCTCCATACCCAATAATAACAAAAGGAAGAGCAAGACTTTTTTTCCTATTTTGATTTCTAGGTTCATGGGTATCAAGTGAAGCGTTTATAGAGCTACTTCTTTAAAATCAATTCCGTATACGTTGTGCTATCAATCTTTTAACTCTTATGGCAAGTTCGTTCAAACTAAACGGTTTGGTGATGTAATCATCGGCACCTAATTCAAATGCTTCCATGACTACTTTTTCCTGTTCCATTGCAGAAAGCACAATGATAGGGATCTTGCTTTGTAACTTATTCCTGATAAAACTGGTAATCTCCAAACCAGATGCAAAAGGCATCATGATATCTGTGATCACCAGGTCTGGCTTTTCAATTTCAATTTGTTCAAGTGCCTGCTTTCCATCAGAAGTAGCAATTACTTCATATCCTTCTTTCTTAAGCTTAAGCTCAACGGTTTTAAGCAACATCGCCTCATCTTCTGCCACCAATATCTTCATAATAGATATAAAATTAAAATATTTTAACCAGCAGCTGCCAGATCTTTTTCAATTAATGTCAGTTCGTTTTGTATTGCTTTTTCCATTTCAGAAAAGAGCGCTGACGCTTTTTGAATTTCTGAAGGGATACTATCAATATTCGTTCTGTTTTTAGCATTTGTTTCTATTTCTCCCAATAATGTTGATAGTTCCAGGGCTTTTAAAAGACCGGCAGCGCTTTTAATTTTATGGGCTTTCTTGTAGAGGTTATCCCAATCATTGTTTTCTCCCAGTACCATAAGTTCCCGAATATCATTTGGGATATTGTTTAAAAAAAGTGAAACCACTTCTATTAAATATTTTTTATCGTCCAGTTCTTCTAAAACAGAAAAACTAAACGGCTTATTTTTTTCTATTTTCTCTTCTTTGTTTTTGGGTACTAGATAGACATCTTTAAATAAGAGCCGGGTCATTCTGTTATACAGATCATTAAAATCAAAGGGTTTGATCATAAAGTCGTTCATACCAACTTGCGCGCATTTTTCCTGATCCTGTTTAAGAGCCGTAGCTGTCATGGCAATGATGGGGGTGGTTAATTTCATGGTTTGGCGTAAATAAATGGTTGTTTCATAACCATCCATTACGGGCATTTGCAGGTCCATGATGATTAGATCGTAGGGCGGATTTTTTTCGCATAAGGCAATGGCTTCTTTCCCATGAACGGCCAGATCTGCTTTTACGCTTACTTTTTTTAATACAAAATCGATTAATTTTTGGTTAACCTGGTTGTCTTCCACAACCAATACCCTTTTACCAGCAAGCTTTTCTGCATAGTCGCTCTGAGAGGCAACTATATCGTTTTTCTCAGTGAGTCCAAAAGGAATCATGAAAGTGAAAACAGAGCCCTTGCCCTGTTCGCTTGTAATACCTATATAACCACCTTGTAATTCTATCAATCCTTTACTGATGGTTAAACCCAATCCGGCACCACCATAATCACTGGATATTTTTTTTCCTGCCTGCGCAAAGCTTTCAAAAACGGTTTCCTGCTTTTCTTTTGGAATACCTATGCCCGTATCTGTTAGTTCAAAAAGAATTTCCATCTGGTTTTCGCTGAGTTTTCGAACGGAAACGGCCAGGTTTATTTCTCCTTTTTCTGTAAACTTAATGGCATTGCCTACCAGATTGGTTAGTACCTGTTTCAAGCGATGTGCATCGCCTTTGATTAAATAAGGAACATTTTTGGCAATATGAAGCTGAAAAGGAAGTTGCTTGTTTTTTAGAGAATGTTCAAAATGTTTTTTAACATCTTCCAGTATTTCAATTAGGTTAAAAGCATAATTGTCTAACACCAGTTTACCCGTTCTTAAATTGGAGTAGTCCAGAACATTGTTCACTATAACTACTAGGTTATTCAGAGAGCGACTAATAATATTTGCAAAATTTTTCTGTTCTTCAGATAAAGCAGTTTCCATCATCAGTCTGGTCATGCCCTGAATGCCATTCATGGGCGTTCTGATTTCATGACTCATATTCGCCAGAAACTGTTCCTGAACCTGTTGTGCCGATTCGGCTTTGTGCAAGGCTTCCAGGTGTTGTTTTTGTAATTCTACTTTTTCTGTAACATCTGTTGCTATTCCACTAACGCCAATGAGTTCCTGTTCGGGCGTAAGCAGGGGGAATTTTAAAAGCAGAAGGTTTCTTTTACCGGAAGGGGTTTCAACGATTTCTTCGGTTTCGATGGGCTTACGTGTAGATAAAACTTCCTTGTCTGTAAGCTGGTAGTGTTCTGCTAATTCTTTCGGACTGATATCAAAGTCTGTATGACCAATTAAAGCCGAGTCGGATAGTTTCAATAATTCCCTGAACTTGTGATTAGCCATCACATAACGTCCTTCCAGGTCTTTGATATAGATAAGGGCTGTAGAGTTATCAAGAATGGCGTTTAATCGGTATTCGTTTTCTTTTCTTTTTGTTTCAGATAGGATGAGTTCTTTTTCTGCCAATTTTTTCTCACTGATATCACGAACCATGCATTGGAAGCCAGTTACATGGGTATCTTCAAAAAGTAATTGTGCAGACTGTTCCACCCATTTAAAGGAGCCTGATTTTGTAAGGCATAAAAATTCCTGGTGGGTAACGGCAATTTTTTTCTCGTATTGACTTTGGTAATACTTTATAATTTTCTCTTTGCTTCCCGGATCCAATAAGATAGAAAAATGTTTTCCGTTAAGTTCTTCTGCAGAATAGCCGGTTAAATGAGTTACCTGGTTATTAGCAAATGTGATCTGTCCTTTATGGTCGGTGGTGTACATTACCACGCCGGCATTTTCTGTGAGACTTCGGTATTTTTCCTGTCTGATCCTGATTTCTTCCTCTGCTTTTTTACGTAATAGAATATCTCTGTTTAACTGAACTAGGATAGCCATAACTAGTAAAAAAGTCAATAAACTTCCCAATAATGATGTGTTAGTGCTTACACTATTACTGCTTTCGTGTTCTAAAACACGGTTTGTGAGCATTTCTTTTTCAATTTCCCGAATTGAATTGAGCAGAATTCTAATGGTTCTGGATGTTTCATTGCCCTTTTCAAATTGCTGCAGGTTTTTAGAAGGGTCAAAAGATTTCGTTTTTAAAGCCAGCATTTTTTGATGGGAACTGGCTTTTTCCAATACCAATTGCCTGAGTTTTCTGATCTGGTATTGTAAAAGAGAATTTTCTGCAGACAAAAGCCCCAATTCGTTGATACATTGATTGAGTTGACCGTATAAGAGATTTACCTGGGCTTTCTGTTCGTTATCTCCGGTAATCATATAAAGCGAAGCAGCAGATTCAGCCTCAGCGAAAATCATTCCGATAGAATCTGTTTTACGGATGGTTTGATAAGTCAAGTCAACCCATTTATGGGTAGAAGCCTGTTTTTGTTTTTGGCGAAAGAGAAAGCTGACAAAAAAGATCATCAAAATCAGTACAAAAGCAAAAATCCATCGAATTTTCCGATCAACATTTATAGACAGTGAAAGCAGTATTTTTTTCATACGCGTGAGCTGTTCTGAGGTAACGAATTTTAAGGGATAATATTGTCATCATCCGTGCAGATTTAGCCCCATTTCGCATATTGGAAGCTGGGGTACAATAGACTGGCATCTCCTTAAAATCACCTTTGCAAAGGTACCAATTTAGTAAGGGATAATCTTTTGAGATATAAGTGCCCGTAAATCAAAGGCTTAGCTTCTTTTCCAGCTCTTCCAGCGAAACCCCTTTTGTTTCGGGAACACTGGTAAAAACCCAGAAAAGTTGCAGCAACATCATAAAAGCGAAAAAGGCAAATATGGGCCATGGATTTTCTTTAAAAACACCATAGTCCTTATCAAGGAATACGGGTGTAACCAAAGTTATGATAGCTGCAAATACCCAGTGAATACTGGCACCAAAAGATTGTCCTGCACTCCGGATCTTATTAGGAAAGATCTCAGAAATAAATACCCATATAACCGCACCCTGACCAATAGCATGTGCCGCAATAAATAACAATAAAAATGTCATTAAAAATACAGGTCCGGAATGGGCATAAAATGCCCAGGAAACCATGGCCAGACTTAAGATATATCCAAAGGAGCCTATCACCAACAATGTTTTTCTGCCCAATCTGTCTATCAGGTATAATCCTACAAAAGTGAATACCAGGTTGGTTCCGCCTATAGCGATGGAATTAAACAAGGATTCTTTTGCTGCCAATCCGGCTTTTTCTAATATTTCAGGTGCATAGTAAAGGATAAAATTGATACCGGATAATTGGTTAAAGAAGGCGATCATAAAAGCGAGGTAAACAATTTTTCTGTGTTTGGGATGGAAAAAATTTACCGATACACCCTTATTCGTTTCGTGCGTATTACTTTCCAGAATGGTAGCAATTTCAGCGTCTGGATCAACCACTCCAATTTGCAACATCACTTCCCTGGCTAATGGCAGGTTATTCTTTTTGGTAATCAGCCAACGAGGACTTTCAGATATTCCAAATACAAGTATCGTATAGATTCCTGCGGGAATGGCCAATACGCCCAGCATCCAGCGCCAGTCGTCTGTTCCGCCAACACCCTGTAAAAAATAATTGGATAAAAACGCCACCAATATTCCAAATACGATGTTGAACTGATAGAGTGCACCCAATCTGCCCCTGGTTACGGGTGTTGAAATTTCGGAAATATAAATAGGTGCAACAACGGAAGAAACACCAATACCCACCCCACCGAGAAAACGGAAAAAGGAAAATGTATAGGGATCGCCTGCCAATGCAGAGCCAACAGCAGAAACAGCAAACAAGATACCTACCCAAAGCAATACTTTTTTTCTACCATATTTTTCTGTGGGGATACCTCCAAAAACCGCACCCAGCACGGTTCCCCAAAGGGCCATCGACATAATGAAAAAACCATGAAACAAAGGGGATGTGTGCCACAATTCCTTGATAGGCTGATTGGCGCCGGAAATAACTACCGTATCAAATCCAAAAATAAAACCTGCCAGTGCTACCACTATCGACCATCGAACCAGTTTGCTCTTATTCATATGCCATAAGTAATTTACTGGTAAGATACATAATACCTTAAGAAAAACACATCCCTAAATGCATTAACCCACTCTGTCTATTTCATCTTTTGCCCCACCAGTTGTTCGTCTGGAAGATTTTAGTGGTTTACCGAAACGATAAGTGAAACCTAGATTAACAACCCTTGTATCCCTACGAATGATAAAATATTCATCAGCACCCGGAAAATCGGTAAAGCCTTCCATTACCTGGGTATGAAAAATATCGCGAATGCTTAATCGAAGGGTTCCTTTCATTTTTAATACGGGTCTGGAAATACCTATGGATAATTGTCCGGTTGGATAGAGAAGTTCCTGTATGTCGTTACGTGCTTTGGTGGTATAAAAACCTGAAATTTCTCCTGTGTAGTTTTTATTTAAAATGAATTGACTATTCGTGCTGAAATTAAGCTGCGACACTTCTGATTGGTAAGTACTTTGCTGATATCCCTTTAGCTGCTTATAGTTATAAATGGCTTGACCTGTAAAATTCCACCATTTGGTTACTGGTATTTGAGCTGCAACAGAAACACCAAGATTATACATCTTGCCTACATTGCCATTGGTATAAACAAGTATGTCATTGCCTTCATTCAAAAAAATCTGCGAAAAATAATCTTTGATAATGCTATACGATAAAGTTGTTGTTAGGAATTGTTTGTATTGATGACTCAATTCTATATTCCAGCTAAACTGCGGCAAGATAAAAGGGTTGCCGCGCTCATAAGTGTATTTATTGATGTAGATCACATAGGGATTTAATTTTTGAAAAGGCGGCCTGTCGATCCGGCGCCCTGCAGTTAGGGTAAAAGTATGTGCAGAATCTGCCTCATAACTCAGATAACCTGAAGGGAAAAACCCTGCATAATTTCTACTAAAAGCAGAATCTTTTTGCAAACTATTGCCTAATTGATGTCCATTGTAATCGGTAAACTCATAGCGTAAACCTGCCTGAAAACTCCAACGGTTTATTTTTTGTTCCAGACTGGTATAAACTGCTTGAATATTTTCTGTATAAATAAAATGATTGCTTTTGCCAAGATCGTCTTGCCACTGCGTGCCATTAAATTTTTCATAAGCAGCAGTGTTATCAGTATGAATGCGCGAAATTTTATAACCAGATTCTAGTTTCCCGTTTTTACCCGTTTGTAGACTATAATCTGTTTTAGCAGCGAAAATATCAATGGTGGCTGGTAAGCTACCCCTGGAAGACTCTTTGTAGCCGCCACTTTGCTGTAAATTATTACTGAATAACTGCGTATTATTGATATCGTAAGAAATCAGGTCAACATCAAAAGAAAGCTCCTGTTTTTTATTCAGGGTATGTTTACCATTAAAATTAATACCACCACTATTAAGATGATTTTCTGTAAAACTAATTGTTCGGATACTTGAGTCGATGGCGCCTGTACCATTTTTCCAATAAGCAGAAGCGTCACCATTGTTTTCTCTGTTTACAACAATACCCGTTAATACTATGCCTAATGTTGTTTTATCTGTCAGGTAAAAATCCATACCGGCTTTTAAAGTGTTGCCGAAATTTTTTAACAACATCATGGTAGGTTGTTCAATGGTTGATAGCAGGTTTCCCGTTCCAGAATAGTAATTACGCAACGCATAAAGGTCCATATAACCCCTGCTGTAATTGCTGCTCCAATTCAAAAAACTATTGAATTTACCATTACGATAATTAAGGTTCAGGCTATTATTGCTTTTTGGATATCTGCCCTGGGCATAGGAAGTACTCAATACGCCATTAAATCCTACTTGTTTGTTTTTCTTGGTTTTGATATTGATGATACCGGCATTGCCGTTGGCATCATATTTTGCAGATGGGCTTGTGATCAATTCTATCTGATCTACCTGGTTGGAGCTCATGCTGCTTAATAAATTATTCAGGTCGGCACCGGATAAATAGGTTTGTTTATCATCTATCAAAACCAAAACACCCTGTTTACCTTGTAAACTGATGCCTCCATTTTTATCCACCATTACACCAGGTGATTTCTTTAATACTTCCAGTATCGTAGTTCCTGCATTGGTAGGGGACGCATCCACATTTACAATGGTTTTACCCCTGGCTTGCTGAATCAAAGGCTTACGAGAACTAACACTTACATTTCCCAAAGCGTTTACCTTAGTTTGTAAAACGAACAGATATTTTCCTGAATTAAGGATCTCTTTGGTCAATTCAATGGTGATCGGCTCAAAACCAACAAAACCTGCTTTTATTTTTGAACCTACGGAAACAGAACTTTTAAATATGGATTGACCATTCTTGTTGGTCGCGATCGAACCATCCGGTTTGCTTTGATCTGGACGAAGCAGTTCTACGGTAGCGCCTTCTAAGAGTTCATTCTGGTTATTGGTAACAGTGACCACAAATTCTTTGACTCCATTTGATGATTGACCCATCAAAAAAGAATAGGGTATCAGTAAGATCGCTGTTGTAACCAATAAGTTTCTTATTACCATATACACAAAATAAAAAAGCTAAGGCACAGAGGTATGAATTTTTGTTGAATGGTAATTGAGCTACGATTATCGGTTGTAAGTTTACGTTTACGGGTTAATGAATGTTATTGGGAACCTAATGTTCAAAACAAACAGCAAATGAAGGAACAAATTACCACAGCGATCAAAGTAAGGACTTTGATAAAATGTATGCTCTATTGGGTAGTTTTTACCGGGTTGATCTTTGTTTTTGTGATGGCATTTTCCTCATTTCTGTCCAAAGTGACCATTTCAAATTACTATGGACTTATTGCCACCTTTGCCGCTTTGGTAAGTACCGTTTTGGTACTGAGATATGAAAAGCAAAGTTTCCGTGCCTATGGCCTGTTATGGGAGCGTGGTACCCTTCGAAGATCTTTTATTGGATTGGGTATCGGTGTTTTGATCTTCTTGGGAATCATTTTATTGCTGGTGGTTTTCAGCGATCTAGAGGTCATCAAAAACCCGATTCAATGGGAACCGGCTTCATTACTGATGTACCTGTTGATCATACCGGCAGCTTATATGGAAGAGTTGGTCTTTCGTTCCTATGCGTTTATCCAACTGGATCGAGTATTCGGTTTACGTATTACCCAATGGATCGTGGCGATCGTATTCGCGCTGTATCATGTTGTGCAGGGTTGGGGAATGGAGATCGCTTTTATCGGTCCGGGTACCTGGGCATTTGTATTTGGTTTAGCGGCAGTTTGGTCTAAAGGTATTGCCCTTCCTACGGGTATCCATATAGCATTGAATATGATGCAACATATCATGGGGTTCAAAGGGGGAGCGGGTGATGCTATCTGGATCATTCAAAAAAGCACCACATCGTTACATGCACCAATTGCCTCTTCAGAGATCATCGGGATCGTATCACAACTACTGGTATTGGTTGTAGCTTTATTGTTGACAGAATATTATATCAGGAAAGTGAAAAAAGGATTTTAAGAATTGTTACCTGTAACTGGCAACCGGTTACAAGTTGCCAGTAACTCTTCACACCTATCATCATTCGAAATTCCTTGTTCGACATTCGTTATTCAAGTAGTCCCGCCGCTCGCACCAGATCCTCCGGTGTATCGATCTCAATGCCCATATATTCGGTCACTACCATTTTTAAAGGCACTCCATTTTCCAGGTAACGCAGACATTCGATCTTTTCTGCCTTCTCAAGCGGCGTCATCTCCCATTGTGTGAAGTTCAATAGTGCTTGTTTGCGAAAAGCATACACGCCGATATGTTCATAATAATTGATATCCACTTCTGTGTCGCGTAAATATGGAATCACACTTCTGGAAAACATCAGGGAATTCATATGCTTGTCAACGGCTACTTTCACATAATTCGGGTCATCGATATATTGTTGCACTTTCATTATTTGCATTAATGAAGCCACTTCAACTTTTTTACCGGCTTCTCCCTTAAAAACCTGTAATAATTTTTCCAGTGGTTCTCTCTTCACAAAAGGTTCATCTCCTTGCACATTCACAACGATATCTACGTCCAGATCCGCAATGGCTTCGGCGATACGGTCACTTCCGCTTTCGTGCTTTTTTTTACTCTTCACGGCCTTCCCTCCATTCGAAATGATTTCATTGAAAATGATATCGCTATCGGTCACTACATACACTTCATCAAACAATCCGGTAGCCAAAGTATTATCATAAGTATGGCGAATAACGGTTTTACTGCCTAGTTGTTGCATCAGTTTGGCCGGAAAACGGGTAGCAGCATAGCGTGCGGGAATAAAAGCACAGATCTTCATGAAACTTTATTTAATTGCAAAGATGCAGGAAACTGTATAGGATATAGTTAATAATCTGTTTTTACCCTGGCATCAAATGGGATATTTAATTGCATGCGCAGATCCTCATCCTTCGATCCGTCTAATACATCCAAACCATATTTTATCTGATCGATGGGTGTATAGTTGAAAGTACCAAAGAGTCGATCCCACACAGAAAAAATATTGCCATAATTACTATCTGTTTGTGGACGCATATAATGGTGATGCACCTTGTGCATATCAGGAGACACAATGATCCAGCTCAAGCCCTTATCCAACCAAAGCGGTAAACGGATATTGGCATGATTGAACTGCGTAAGCACCACACTCAGACTCTGGTACATCATCACCAGCCACATGGGTGCTCCACAAACGATCACTCCGATCAATGTAAAAATTGCGCGGAAAATACTTTCACCCGGGTGATGCCGGTTGGCGGTGGTGGTATCAACATGTGTATCTGCGTGATGCACCATATGAAATTTCCACATCCATTTTACCTTATGCTCTATTAAATGAATAGAATAAGCACCCACTAAATCTAATAGTAACAATCCTCCTATCATGTATAACCATAAAGGCAATTCGAAAACTTGTAAAAGGCCATGTTTACCGCTTACAACCCAATCGCTGCACTTCACAATTACATAGGCAAAAGAAAAATTGATGAGGATGGTAGTGATGGTAAAAAAAATATTGATGGCAGCATGTTTCCATTTGCCATAGGTAAAACGAAACTGTGGCACCATGCCTTCTATGATCCAGAAAAAAGTAATACCGCCCGCCAGAATGAGTGCTCTGTGTAAACTAGGGATATGCTCAAAATAGTTGATGATATTCTCTAACATGGGGCAAGTTTTATAGGGTTAATTTACAAAGATTCTTACAGGTTGCTGCAAAGAAAAGCCGCAGATGCGCAGATTAGGTTAAAAATCTGCGCATCTGCGGCTAAAAAATATTGAAAAGCTTTAATTATTCAACATCAAAGGCATCACCAACATCAACAGTTCTTCCCCTTCTGCCTGTTCTGTTGGTTTGATCAAGCCCGCTTTTGTTGGGGTTGATAATTCCAGCTTCACATCATCTGTATCTGCTGCATTCAACATTTCTATCAGGAATTTTGCATTAAAAGCTATCTGTAGGTCTTCACCATCGTACTGGCAATTCATGCGCTCATTTCCTTCAAAGCTGAAATCAACATCCTGTGCGGCCATTTGTAATTCACTACCAGTAATGCTTAACGCAACCTGGTTAGTGCTCTTATTACTGAACACATTAACACGGCGCAATGCATTTTGAAAATCATCTTTGTTAACAATCAAACTATAAGGGTTATCTGCCGGGATCACCACTTTGTAATCAGGAAAACGTGCGTCAATCAACCTACAGATCATCTGCGTAGAACCATGGTTTACAAAGAGGTGATTGCTGTTATAACTGATGGTCAATTCATCTTCATTATCAGGTAATGCATTTTTTAAAAGATTCAGCGGCTTTTTAGGAACGATGAATGATTCAGTTTTAGTTCCCTTGGTATCCGTTCTTTTATAACGTACCAGCCTGTGTGCATCAGTTGCTACAAATTGCACACTGTCTTTGGTGAGCTCAAAGAATACACCCGTCATAGCCGGACGAAGATCGTCATTGCTAACAGCAAATAAGGTTTTATTGATACCGGTCAACAGAGCGGTGCTGTGCATAGTAAAACTGTTGGTATCATCAGCAGCAGGTTCTTTCGGAAAATTATCCGGATTTTCACCCATTACCTTGTATTTACCATTGTCGCTGGTAATTTCAACTGCAAAACTTTTATCAATATTGAAAGTCAGTGGCTGATCTGCAATATTCTTTAAAGAATCGAGCAAAATTTTAGCTGGAATACACACTTTTCCATTGGTTTTGCTTTCTACGTCCATCTGAACGCGCATCACTGTTTCCAGGTCAGTGGCTACCACCGTTAATTTTTTGTCTTGTATCTCAAATAAAAAGTCCTCAAGTATCGGTAATACGGTATTCGCATTGATCACACCGCTGATTTGCTGCAGGTGTTTCAGGAGTGAAGAGGACGAAACAATGAATTTCATTCTACAGAATTTAGATTGGAACAAACCTACTGTAAAATGTTAATATTCCGTAACACAAATCCTGGCCTTTCCTGTTAAAAACCAGAATGTTAATGAGTTGTGGATTTGAAGATCAAAGGCTTTCTATTAATTCCTGGTAACGGATGCGACTTACAGGTTTTATGATATAATCCTTTACTTCCCGGTATTCCTTGGATTTAAGCCTGTCGTGGTCGTCAATAGAGGAACTAACCACAAATAATACGATCTGTTTGGGTAAATCTGGCTGTAATTTCCGGTATTCTTCCAAAAACTCCCAGCCATTCATAATAGGCATATTGATATCCAGAAAGATGAGATCGGGCAGATCTTCTTTTTGCTGGTTTTCTTTGGAACTAAAATATAAGAGGGCTTCGCTGCCATTATAGAATGAATGTATCTTTTTTGCCAACCCGGTGGATTCTATAATTGTCCTTGCGGTAAATTGATAGATATTGTCATCGTCAATCAGGCAGATGGTATGTTTGTCAAAACCCATGTATCGCAAAAGATTTAGTTACTTTATGTTTTTTAAGGTAACCCCAATTCCTACCAAATATAAGATTTATCATTAGCCCAAATAACGAATCCGGTTGAAAAAGCAATGCACCCCCCTTCAGGCATTACCTAAAATAAAGCATTATTGCAGTTATGCGGAAAGGTCACATAAAGACGTAAAGGATAAGTTATATGGAATGGGCCTGGCAGCCGTTGATGTAAATAAGTTGATAGCCACCCTGATAGACGAGGATTACCTGAATGAAGAGAGATATGCAACCCAGTTTGCCGGGGGTCATTTCAGGCAAAAAAAATGGGGTAAAGTAAAAATTGTCTATGCCCTTAAACAGAAGGGGGTAAGTGAAGCCAATATCCGCAAAGCTTTAAAAGAACTAAATAGCGAAGACTATCGTTTACTTTTATACAAATTGGCCAAAACCAAATGGTTATTACTAAAAGGAGAACATTACATAACCCGTCAGGCCAAAACCAAAGCTTACCTTGCACAAAAGGGTTACGAAAGTGAATTGGTAACAGAAGTTTTGAAAACATTGATAGCAGATATAAGAGATTAACAATTTTGAATGGAAAGGATAATGAAAGGATTGCTTATTTTGGTTTTTTGCCTATGGGGTTACCAAATTCATGCACAGGAAATTTTGCGGGATAACTTTTCGAAGGAATTGTCTTTTACCAATGATAACGATGCATACCTGCTTCAAAAAAATGATGCTTACTATACCAATGGTCTTTTCTTTTCCTTTGCCAAGGCAAAAGAAAAAAATGGAAGAAAACTAATTAACCATTTTGAAATCGGTCAGAAAATTTTTACGCCATTAAATAGAAAGGTTGAAAATACCTTGCAAATAGACAGGCCATATTGTGGCTTACTTTCCTTCAAATTCAGCCAAACAAAATTTTTGAAAGATGAGTCGGTATGGCAATACCGTATTGGTTTCTATCAAACAGGAGATGCTTCTTTTGGGGAGTCTGTGCAAAACGCCTACCACAAACTTTTTAAGTATGCCCGATTCAATGCCTGGTATTTTCAGGTTCAGGATGCATTTGCTTTTGATCTTAATATCAATTACGCACGCACCATTTATGAAGATACCACCTTGTTTAAAATAATGCCCAATGCAGAACTTACTGTGGGTACAGCTTTTATCAATGCCGGTATAGGCATAACAGCCAATATAGGTAAGTTCGAAAAAAATAGTAACAGTGCTTTATGGAACGCAAGAATTCAATCTAAGGCAAGCCCTAAGAAAAGTAACCGAGAATGTTTTTTTTATATGCAACCCAAACTTTTATGGCAGGGTTATAATATCACGGTACAAGGTAATATGCTGCAAAAAGATGCCGTAGCAAAGCTTCAAGAGCCCGCCCGGTGGGTGTTTCAGCATACTATGGGTATTTGTTATGCAACGGGAAGATGGACCACCAAAGCAGCCTGGATATACCAGACCATTGAGGCCCAAACGCAGATCCGGGATCAGCAATACGGTTCTTTATCGCTTAGTTATCGTTTGCATTAACTTGCAATTGAAAAAGAATAATCATTTATGACTAACCTAACTTTTTCTATCCTGCAAACAAGTCTCTATTGGGAGGATAAGTCAGCTAACCTTTCTATGCTGGAGCAAAAGATCATGGCTATCAAAGAAAGAACGGAAGTAGTAGTGCTTCCAGAAATGTTTAGCACAGGCTTTAGCATGCAACCACAGAAACTGGCGGAAACAATGGACGGACCAACAGTTAGCTGGATGAAAAGGATCGCTGCCCACAAAAAAATCATCATAACAGGAAGTATCATCATTGAAGAAGAAAGTAAATTTTTCAACAGGCTTATTTGGGTTTTACCGGATGGGTCATTGGGTTGGTATGATAAAAGACACCGTTTCGCTTTTGCAGGGGAAGACAAGGAATATACACCCGGACACAAGCGCCTGATCGCACAAGTAAAGGGCTGGAAGATCAATTTGCAGGTTTGTTATGATCTTCGATTTCCAGTTTGGGCCCGCCAACAAACGACCGATCAGCCAGAATACGATGTTTTATTGTATGTGGCCAACTGGCCTGAAAGAAGGGCATCTGCCTGGAAATCATTGCTAACTGCAAGGGCTATAGAAAACCAGTGTTACGTGATAGGTGTAAACAGGGTAGGCTTGGATGGCAATGGAATTAACCATAGTGGAGATAGTATGGTTATAGATGCATTAGGTAATACTTTATGGCACCAGGTAAACGAAGAAATGGTTCATACCATCACCCTAGAAAAAGAAATTTTGCAGGAAACAAGGGAAAAATTTCCTTTCTGGAAAGACGCAGATTATTTCAAGATTATGCCCAACGACAATGAATGAAAAAATTAAAAAATACCAGGCAGCTAAATTATTTACCGGCAGTGAATGGCTTAGTAACCAAACGGTAATTGTTGCAGAAGGAAAGATTTTGGATGTTGAATCATTTGAAACGACGACAGACACTGATATACCCCATTATCCGATAATGGCACCTGCATTTATTGACCTACAGATTTATGGTGCTCATGGTAAATTATTGTCTGTATATCCGGATGCGGCTTCACTTCATTTGTTATACGATTATTGCAGTAAGGGTGGTGCATCACATTTTCAGCCCACTGTTGCTACCAATACAAAAGAGGTTTTTTTTAAATGCATTGATGCAGTAAGAGACTATCGTAAAGAAGGAGGGAAAGGCTGTATAGGCTTGCATGTAGAGGGTCCATGGATCAATACAGTAAAAAAAGGCGCACATGGTGCAAATTTTATACATGTACCTTCTTTGGAGGAAGTAAGGGAATTACTGGAATATGGTAAAGATGTGATAACCATGATTACCTTGGCTCCGGAAATTTGCAGCAAAGAAGTGGTTGATCTGATTCATGCATCTGGTGTTGTTGTTTCTGCAGGTCATTCTAATGCAAGCTATCAGGAAGCAATGGATGGATTTGATCAGGGTATCAAAGCAGCAACACATTTATACAATGCCATGAGTCCTCTGCAACATCGGGAGCCAGGTATGGTAGGCGCTATTTTTAACCATCCAGGTGTATGTTCCAGTATTGTACCCGATGGATACCATGTGGACTTTGCTGCCATTAAAATAGCTAAATCAATATTGCAGGAAAGGTTATTTGTAATAACAGATGCAGTTACGGAAACAACCGAAGCACCTTATCCGCATCACCTGGTGGGTGATAAATACGAATCTAAAAACGTATTGAGTGGCTCTGCCTTGACCATGGGTAAATCCCTGCTTAACCTTATCAATAAAGTGGGCATTGAAGAGGGAGAAGCATTGCGTATGGTGAGTCTGTATCCTGCACGCGTTATGGGCAGGGAAATGCAATGGGGAAAAATTGAAAAGGGCTATGAAGCCCATCTCGTTTTTTTAAATGAATCTTTTGAACTAAAGGGTTTGTTAAGCGAATAAGCAGACCATACTATTGCTGAAAAGCATTCCAACCTTGTGCGGTAATATCAAAAATATTTCCTCCCTTGGTTTGAAGTTTAGAACCTTCTGTAATATCTGTCATATACCCTATCACACTGATCTCTTCGTTCAAGGTAATTTTATCATAATCTTCCTGCTTCATGGTAAAGATCAATTCATAATCTTCTCCGCCATTTAAGGCACAAACAGTAGGGTCGAGTCCAAATTTATAAGCTGCTTTTCTGCTTTGATCCGATATGGGAATTTTTTCTTCATATAGCAAACAACCCAGGTTACTTTGTTTGCAGATATGCAAAACCTCACTGCTGATGCCATCACTAACATCCATCATGGCTGTTGGAATAATTTTCTGTTCTTCCAGAAATTCGATGATGTCTTTTCTGGCTTCAGGCTTCAATAAGCGACCAACCACATAGCTCTCCCCTTCCAGGTCTGGCTGTATGGCCGGGTTTTCGAGGTAAATCTTTTTTTCCCTTTCCATCAAAGTCAATCCCAGAAAGGCACCACCCAGGTCGCCACTCACACAGATCAGGTCGCCTTTTTGCGCAGTACTTCTTTTTACAAAATGATTAGGGGTCACTTCACCGATTGCTGTTACTGAAATGATAAATCCTTTATTGGAGGAGGATGTGTCGCCCCCTACCAGGTCAACCCCGTGTTTTTCGCAGGCTAAATAAACACCCTCATAAAATTCGGAGAGCGCTTCTAAACTGAATCTGTTACTGATGCCAATACTGATGGTGATCTGTGTAGGAAATGCATTCATCGCATAGATATCGCTCAGGTTCACCATTACAGACTTATACCCCAGGTGTTTCAAGGGTGTATACATCAGGTCAAAATGAATGCCTTCAATCAATAGGTCTGTTGAAACAACTGTTTGCTTACCAAAATGATCTATAATGGCCGCATCATCTCCTACACTTAAAACAGTGGATGCATTGTGTATCTCAAAATTTTTGGTGAGGTGTTCTATCAAACCAAATTCACCCAATTCGGATATTTCTGTACGTGATTCGCTCATATGCTTGTTAACTATAAAAGATGAGTTTGATTTATGCTAAAGAACCGCCATTAACAATGGACAATAATTCATCATGAATCTTTCCATTGGTGGCAATGATATGTGGTTGGTAAGGGGAATACTTATTGCCTTTAAAATCGGTTACTTTTCCACCTGCTTCTTCCACAATTAAAAAACCTGCAGCACTATCCCAGGCTTGTAATTTGTGTTCATAAAAACCATCAAATCTACCGGCAGCAACCCAGCAAAGGTCAATAGCGGCACTACCCAATCTTCTAACCGGAACCCCATTCCGGATCAGCTTTTCAAATACCTGCAGGGGTCCATTGGGCATATCCAGGTAGGTGTAAGGAAAGCCGGTAACCATGCAGCTTTCAATCACTTTTGTTTTATTGCTTACCTGTATCTTTTTATCGTTCAGTGTAGCACCAAAACCGTGCTGGGCAAAGAAAAGTTCCTTTAAAAAGGGATTATACACCGCACCCATGACCATCTGTCCGGCATGCTCTATGCCAATACTTACACAACATATAGGAATGCCATTGGCAAAATTTACTGTGCCATCTATCGGATCTATGATCCATTTGTAGGAAGAATCCATGATAATTTCCCCGGTTTCTTCGCTTAAGATATAATGTTCCGGAAACGACTCCTGAATTACCGAAAAAATGGCCTTTTCGGCTGCATGGTCTGCCTCAGTAACCAGGTTATTGATCCCTTCCTTATTACTAATAATAAATTCGCCATTAAAAAAACGGGTCATCTCAGCCGCACCGGCTTCAATGGCTTTCAACAAAGTATGTTTGATCATCATAGTGCAAAAGTACTGAAATGAGAAGGTAGAAGTGCAAGTTTCAAGAAACAAGATCCAAGAAACAAGTTACAAGACTTAAGGAACAAGATGTAAGTTACATAGAGTATATAAGTCAATAGATCTAGGGCCCAATCCGGATTCATGAAAACTTGTCTCTTGAAACTTGAGTCTTGCGTCTTGCTCCCATAACCTGATTCTTGTATCTTGCGACTAGACGCGTATTCCATGCAACTAAGTATCATCATCATCAATTACCGGGTCCGGTTTTTTCTGGAACAGTGCTTGTATGCAGTTAGGAATGCAGTAACAGAATTGGAGGCTGAAGTTTTTATTGCCGATAATCATTCCGAAGACGGAAGTATGGCTTATTTGCAACCATTATTTCCCGAATTTACTTTTATTCAACTGGAGGAAAACCTGGGTTTTGCCAAAGCAAATAACCGTGTTTTACCTTTATGTAAAGGAACCTATGTTTTATTCCTGAATCCGGATACTTTAGTGCCGGAAGATTGCTTGCATCTTTGTTTGCAACACCTGAAAGAAAACCCCAATGCCGGTGCTTTAGGCATTCGGATGATTGATGGGAAGGGCAGGTTTCTTCCAGAAAGTAAGCGGGCTTTTCCTACACCAATCACTGCATTCTGTAAGCTTTCCGGGCTGGCCAGGCTTTTTCCTTCTTCGGCTTTTTTTAATCGGTACGCTCTTGGTAATCTATCTAATCAGCAAAACCATCGGGTAGATGTTTTGGCAGGTGCATTTATGATGGCAAGAAAAAATGTTTTGGTAAAGTTGCATGGTTTTGACGAGAGCTTTTTTTTATATGGAGAAGACATTGACCTTAGCCATAGAATTCAGCAAGCAGGATTTGAAAACCTATATTTTTCGGAATCTACTATCATACATTTTAAAGGGGAAAGTTCTGGTAACAAACAAATTGCCAGGGTGAATTATTTTTACCAGGCCATGATGGTTTTTGTAAACAAACATTACCATTCTGGTGCGGCAAGAACCTATTCTTTCCTGTTAAAATTTGCCATTGGATGCAGGGGCATAGTTTCGGCCTTTAAAAACCTCACAAGATCTTTTTTGCTTCCAATTATAGATATAGCTTTTATTTGGCTTTGCTTTTATTTGACCAGTATTTTCTGGGTATTTGTTGTCCGCGATGGGAAATCATTTGGATTCAGTTTCCTGCCCTATGCATTGCCGATTTTTGCTCTTTGCTATATCCTTGCTGCAGCATTTGCAGGCCTGTATGATGCAAGATCAAAAACGTCAAAAACATTGTTGTCATTGAGTTTTGCTACTATCAGCGTATTGGCATGCTATGCTTTATTGCCAGAGAATCTTCGATTTTCAAGAGGGGTTATGCTGAGTGGTTCTATTATGGGAGGAATAGGAATACTGTTATTACATCGCTTGATTCTAAAACAAAAAACAAATGGCTTTCATTGGGATAATGGTAGCACAGCACAAACAATCATTGCAGGATCGGAAACAGCCTTTAAGGATGCGCGTAAATTAATAGCAGACAGCTATGCCAATAAAAACATTGTTGGTAATATCCCTATTCAATCTGATAGTTTTGAATCATTGAATAACAAGCTTAAGCTGACTAATTTATCTGTTGATGAGATCATCTTTTGTTTTGAAAAAAACAATTTAAAAGAAATCATTAAAAGTGTAGAAGCACTCAATAAAAACAATACCCGTTTTCTTTTTCATTCGGTGGGTAGTAATAGTATGGTGGGGTCTCATGCCTATGGATCAACTGCTGATTTAATTTCGCCAGTCATCAATTACAGCATCAGCCATCCATATCAGAAAAGAATGAAAAGACTGATCGATATTTTTTCTGCTTTGTTATTTCTTGTCAGCTTTCCCTTGCATTTACTGATCCATAAAAAAAGGTTTTTGTTTTTAGGTAATGCCCTGTTAGTACTTACAGGAAAACGTACATGGATAGGTTATATCATGTATGATGCCTCATTACCCGTTATCAAAAAGGGAATCATTACACATGCTGGATCTGCACCCAATTTTGATCTGCCGTTGATAGCTAAATTGGACCAGCTTTACGCAGTTAAATATGATTGGTGGCAGGACTTGCTTCGTATATTCCGATACTATCATGATTTGGGCAATCTTTCAAAACAGTAAAATCTGTTTTATTACTGCATTTGCTTTAGCTTTGTACATTCTAAAAACTTGCTCCTAACGATGGCGATTCTTGATATCAAGCTTCCCAATTCTATACTTAAAGCCCTGCGTTTGCCACAGAATAATCCGCGCAGACAGCAGATCAAAGTGTTGAAAAAATTACTCAGAAAAGCCAGGTTTACTGAATTCGGTCAACAATATCATTTTGACGAGATACTCTTAAGCAAACATCCCGGAAAAAAATTTCAGGAACTGGTTCCAGCCTATAACTATAATAAAATTTACAAGCAATGGTGGCATAAAACCATAGAAGGTAAACCGGATATATGTTGGCCGGGTAAAATTCGTTATTATGCCCTAAGCAGCGGTACCAGTGAATCTGCCAGCAAATACATACCTATAACAAATGACCTTCTGAGTGGTAATAAGATTGTCATGATCAAACAGCTTTTAAGTTTAAGAACCTATGAGGACATTCCTTATAGTTCCATAAGCAAAGGATGGCTAACATTGGGTGGCAGCACTGATTTGCAAAAAGGGGCAGGTTATTACGCAGGTGATCTAAGTGGGATCACTGTTAAAAAATCACCATTTTGGTTTCAACCATTTTATAAGCCTGGAAAAAAAATATCAAAGCAAAAAGACTGGAATAAAAAACTGGAAGAGATCGTTGAAAAAGCCCCTGAATGGGATATTGGCTTTCTGGTGGGTGTTCCTGCCTGGATTCAGATGTGTCTTGAAATGGTGATTGCAAAATACAAGCTCAACCACATACATGAAATGTGGCCCAATCTTGCTTTTTTTGTACATGGTGGGGTAAGTTTTGAACCCTATAAAAAAGGTTTCGAAAAATTATTGGGCAAACCCATCACTTATATAGAAACCTATCTTGCCAGTGAAGGATTTATAGCTTACCAGGACAGACAATTCCCCAAAGGCATGCGGCTTGTTACTGGTGAACATATCTTTATGGAGTTTGTACCCTTTGATGAAAAAAACTTTGATGCTGATGGTGAAATGGTAGACAACCCAGAAGCATTGATGATCCATGAAATTGAAGAAGGGAAAGACTATGCGCTCCTCATCAGTACTTCTGCTGGCACCTGGCGTTATCTAATTGGCGATACGGTAAGGTTTGTTGACAAAGACCGTTGCGAAATTGTGATAACCGGGCGTACCAAACATTTCCTTAGCCTTGTTGGCGAACACCTGAGCGTAGATAATATGAATCATGCTATTCAACTGGCTTCAGAAGAACTTAATATCTGTATTCCTGAGTTTACAGTTGCCGGTGTGCCACATGGTAATTTCTTTGCCCATCATTGGTATGTTGCGTGTAATGAAAAAGTGGAGGCCGAAAAATTAGGTAGTCTTATCGATCAAAAATTGATGATGCTGAATGATGATTATGCCGTTGAAAGAAAAAGTGCACTGAAAGAAGTGATCATGACCGTTTTGTCTGAAAAACATTTCATGGAATTCATGCAATCCAAAGGAAAGGTTGGAGGACAGCATAAATTTCCCCGTGTATTAAAAGGTCAGATGCTGGAAGATTGGCAAAAATTCTTGCAGCAACACGCTTAATTAAATAGTTACAAGGATATCAATCACCCTTTTATGAGCAAATTATTTGTTGCTGTTTTATGCTTAATAATTTCATGCTCTAATGCATCTGCACAGGCGCCGGATATGTCTGTATTGATGTTGAAAGCCCCCGAAACCTATCGGGCAATTTTTAAAACAACCAAAGGAGAAATTATCATTGAGGCTAACAGAAGCTGGGGACCAATGGGTGTAGATAGATTATACCAGTTGATAGCATCAGGTTTTTTCTCGAATGCCATTTTCTTTCGCGTTGAAAAAAATTATGTGATACAGTTTGGCGTTTCAGGGAGCTATGCGGACAACCGATTCTGGGATCCCAAAAAGTTAAGGGATGAGCCAATTAAACAAAGAAACACCAAAGGCACTATCTCTTTTGCACGCGCAGGGGCAAATAACAGGGCTACACAACTGTTCATTAATATGACCGATAATTCAAAACTGGATACAGCAATGAGAAATGGGGTAAAAGGATTTGTACCCATTGCCAAAGTAATTAAGGGAATGGAAATTCTTATGCAACTGAATGACCGTTACGGAAAAAAACCCGCCGCCATTCAGGACTCCTTGTATAAATACGGCAATGTTTATTTCGACAAACAATTCCCGGGACTGGATAAGATTCTCTATGCTTCTATCATTAAATAATTACCGCTTACATAAGCTGTTTTACTGTTCCGTTGTTTTCTGACATATACCACTTACTTTCGGGTAAGGATTGAACCTTAGCTAATGATAGCAGCATTCATCAAAGGATTGGTACTGGGTATTCTACTGGCAATTTCAGTAGGGCCTGTGATTTTTGCCATACTCAAGCAAAGCATTAATAACGGACATAAGGCAGGTTATGTATTTGTAGCAGGTATTTCTATCAGTGACATTTCATTGGTGATTGTTTGTAATCTCTTCACCTCACTTTTTTCAACAGCGCTGGAACATCGGATGTTTATTGCTATTGGAGGTAGTATTTTTCTGGTAGTAGTAGGCATCTATACTTTATTCTTCAAAAAAGTAGAAACAGACGAAGACAATAATCTTGTTGATAAAAAATTTCGTAAGCGTGATTTGTTGGCCATTTTTTTGTCGGGATTTTTCATCAATATTTTAAACCCCGGTGTTTTACTTTTCTGGTTTGCATGGACAGCTGCCATACTTGCCGATTCACAAACATCACCAGACCCCTTGCAATACAGGGCCATTGTATTTGGAACCTGTTTGGTTTTTGTACTTTTAACAGACATTGCCAAAGTTGCATTGGCTGCTAGACTAAGATCAAAACTTACACCTAAGATTTTACATAATATCAATAGAATATCCGGATTGATATTGATTGGCTTTGGCGCGGCATTATGCTGGGGTGTATTACAATATGGGAATGAAGTAAAGTAACCGTAATTAAATTCTGTGAAAAAAATATTTTCCTTTTTTATTTTTTTAGGTCTCTATGGTGCTGCATTTTCACAATCGGATCTATTGGTGCTAAAACAACGTAACCAAACCATTCAATCCTGGGTTTCGGGGAGCCTCATCAATTTTCAATTCAGCAATAAGCAATGGATTCAGGGAATTGTAAAAAATGTGAAACAAGACACGATTTTGTTAGAACAGATCAGCATTAAACAGGTGGCTAACCAATTTGGTTTTCCAACAATAGATACTTTCAAGATGGGTTTGATGAAATTACATGTGAATGAAATCTATGGTATGCCCAAGCGTAATTTTTCTTCGGGTATCATTGCCAATGGCACATTGTTTCAGTTAGGAAGCGGCGCTTATATGTTTTTAAATATATTCAATAGCCTGGTACAAAATGATCAGGTATTTAGTTCTGCAAACCTAACAAGGCTGGGCATTGCAGGGGGTGTATTTTTGATAGGAACCATTTTACACAACAGCCATCGAACATATATAACGCTGGGTAAAAAATATACCATAGAAACTATTGCCATTGGGGCCAGTGTAGAAAAAAAATAATCTTATCCTTCTACAATGGTTCTAAAAGTAAGATTGACCCTGGGCATTTTCGTTTTGACAGTAGGTGGCAATCGATGAAGCCAGTGAGTTTGTGTAAGCCCTTTCATCACCAACAGACTACCCCGCTCCAAAAGTATAGAAACCGTTTCCTTACTTGCTTTATGCTTAAAAGAGAATTTTCTTTCTGCCCCAAAACTTAAAGAAGCGATGGCGCCATGTTTTTTTAAGTCTTTTTCTCCATCACTATGCCAGGCCATTCCTTCTTCTCCACTATGGTATAAATTCAGCAGACAGGAATTATAAGTCTCTCCCGTTTTCTCTTCTGTAATTCTTTTTAATTCTTTTAATTCATCGGTCCATTTCAACGCACGTTTAATGGTGTTGGAATAACTATATTCAAAATCTTTATCACCATACCAGGCCACTTTTCTTTTGGTGATATAGTGTTTGCCATAAATGATCGCTTCATCATTTTTCCAGTCAATATTTTGTAATAGGCTTTGTAAATAATGTTCTGATTCAATAGACGTAAAGATGGTACCATAATAGTTTACAGTGCCATCTTTGGGAAGCAGGTTGTTGTGTGGGTTTACAAACTGACTGAATAAGTCCATAAAAAATCGATTAACATTTACCCTTGCAAAAGGTTCTTATAGCGATAAGAATTACTAACACAATTTACCTATTTGTTGTACACTTTCTTTTTTACAAACCCCTTTTGTATCTTGCCTCTGATGCAGCATAAATCTTTCTTCAAAAAATCTTGGCATTGGACCAAACGCATACTACTATGGGGCTTTGTTTCCTCTTTGCTGTATATAGTTATTTGTATTTGGTTAATGCCACCTATTACCATTACACAAATAAATAATGCTTTTGGTTATGGCTTGAAAAGAGATTATGTTGGCTGGAACCAGATCTCCCGTAACGTAAAATTAGCAGCTATAGCCAGCGAAGACCAGGCTTTCCCGGATCATGGTGGTTTTGATTGGGATGCCATAGAGCATAGCCTTAAACCAAAGAAAAAAGGGAAGAAGACCAAAATTCCATTGGGCGGCGGTGCCAGTACCATAACACAACAGGTAGCCAAAAATGTTTTTTTATGGCAAGGTGGCGGCATTACGCGTTATATACGCAAAGTGCCCGAGGTTTATTTTACCAAAATGATCGAATGGTGCTGGGGTAAGCATCGCATATTGGAAGTTTACCTAAACGTTATAGAAATGGGCCCCGGCGTTTTTGGTATTGAAGCCGCTGCACAAAAGTATTTTGGTAAATCTGCTAAAAATTTAAGTCGCGCAGAAGCCGCCATGATCATAGCTTCTTTACCCAATCCCAAACGATTTACCGTAAAACCTATGAGCAGGCGCGTTGGCTGGCGTTATCCGCAAATATTAAGACAGATGATTAATATGGAAGATGATGAGGATGTGCGGGCTTTGATAAAGTAAACCTGCCAGTTAATCCTGTGCATTAGTATAAATATTCTTCCACTGCTGCAATAGCTGTTAATACCCGGTCTTCAAATTTATCGCCACTAATTTCTACCCACGGAACGGATTGGTTTATTAGCTGATCTTTATAGATGGCAAACAGTTCCTTGCGCACCTTTTCATCGGGATATTCTCTCAGTTCATCCTTTACCCAGGGCAGATCGGTATTACATAGCAAATACAGATCATAGGGGCGGTTAACTATCTGGTCTAAAATAAACTGGTGACATTTACCAAATACATATTCACACCATACCTTCATCACATACATGTCGGTATCCACAAAAAGTAAAGGTGTTTTTTTGGTAGTGATCAAAGCATGCGGGTTTACCCAAACCCTGTCATTTGCCAGCGACCACTGGCTATTAACCAATGCTGCATATTCGTCTTCCAGTGCCAGCTGCCCTTTGGCAATGGTTAGCAAATCCTCATATTGATAATTCATCCCATTCGTCATCAAAAATTCACGCGCAAATTCAGGGCACCATTGCATTTGGTAATGCTGTGCCAGTAATTCGCACAAAGTGCTTTTCCCGGTTGATTCTGGGCCGATGATAGCGATTCTTTTAATCATGAATTTTGAACGAGTAAAGATGAAAGAATTTCGAATGTCGAACAGATGAATATCGAATATCGAAGTGTTTTATCATGGTATATTTAATTTTTAGGAGCTTATATTACTTGCTTGTTTGTAACCTATTCTTTTCAGCTGTTTGAATACTTTTAACGAATATAGATACAAGTTCATTACATTCTTTTATTTGTGGAACCAAAGATTCTGGACCCAACCATGACAATTTATTCACTATTCTAAGACAATTATTTGTTTCTCGTAATTCTTTCAAGGCAATTTTCATTTTATGAATAAAATCATTTCTCGATTCTGCCGCTTGAGCTTCTCCATAGTTTAATGCTGGAGCAGTTCCGCTTCTAATTAATTGACCGGCCAAATGATTTCCTGCGTAAGACTTTGGAAAACTTTCTGTAATTTTTAATAAATCAACTGAATAGGTTATTAATCGATCTTCTAAATCATATTTCATTTTTCCATCGAAATTTAATTTTTAAGAAAAATTCTTCAAACCAATTTCGTAAAAACTTTTAATTTATTTTAGGTATAAATACGCAGCATTTATTCCTCACTTCGACATTCGATATTCGACATTCATCTGTTCGAAATTCTATTCTTCCAAAACTTATTTTATTCAAATCTACTATTCACTTCGACATTCGATATTCATCTGTTCGGCATTCTCTTCTTCCACTCAATCCATCCTGCAATTGCCAGTATCAACAAAACAACAAACTGCACACTGGTAAACACATAGCCTTTTACAAAATACAATGGAATGGATGCAATATTGGTGGCAATCCACCAGAGCCAGCTTTCTGTTTTTTTCTTGGCCATCAGCCACATTCCTGTATAGGCGGTTGCACTAGCGAAAGCGTCGGCCCAGGGTATGGCTTCTGGTGCAAAGGAAGAACGAGCCCATGTGAGGGCAAGAAAAATAAGCAAATAAAAACTTGAAAAAAACAGCAATTGCTGAATCCATTCTTTTTTACTGCTATTGGTGATGTGTAGAATTATCTCATTTTTTGTTTTATCTTTTTTCGTCCATAATATCCATCCATAAATACTCATGATGGAATAATAAAGATTCACGCTGGCTTCACCCAAAAGATTTCCTTTGATACTTAGGTAAATAAAAAAGAGGGTGTTGATCAGTCCAACGGGATATACCAGAATATTCTCTTTCCTGCTAAACCAAACACTAGCGATACCGGCTAACACAGCAATAAACTCAATAGGTCCGGTGTTTTGAATTCCACTTAGAAATTGTTGATAATATTCCATTATTGGCATGGATAAATATACTTAAAGAAAAAGAGGATAAACACATGGTTTTAATATTAAATCAAGAAAGAACTTTATCCCAAACCCAACGGGATACCAACGTTTGGTAGAAGCACGAAACGTTCCTACGGAACGTGGGGCCCTCTGTATTATTTGGGCCACCAACGATTTGTGCCTACGGCACATGGGAGAATTGAATGGCTGTTATAAAAAAATACCTCTTAGCGTTTTACATAGTCCCATCGGGACTTCTCATAGGTAACAACAAACAAAGCAATGTACAAAACGTTCCGTAGGAACGACTCCTGCTGTAACAATAGCGGGAAGCCTTTTGTACAGAACGGTTAAAAAAGGAAAAGATATGAAACACAAACATCGCACCAAAACATACCAAAGATTGAAAAGCTTTTTAGCGAGCAGTAATCGCTTTCTTTACCAATTCCTCATGATGCACCACATGATAAGCAGTGAAATAAAGCATTTCACGTAAAGTGAGTTTTCCCAATAAAGGATGTGGCAGGATGTATTTATCAAGGTCGGCTTCGGAATATTGTAAGGTTCTTTTGCTCAAGCTGATTACCAGTTTATTGAGTTGTGCATTCAACTGGTCTCTTTTGGAGAAATTCACTTCTTTAGGAATAAACCTGCCCGATGCCCTACCGCCTTCCAGCAATTTCAATTTGTACTTTTCGATCAATTCTTCATAGGTTCTGGAAGGTCTGTTGGTTAACCCAAAATTCCATTTTAAAAATATCCTGGGAATGGCCATCGCCATATTTACTGGGCCCACACTTTTTATAATATGTTCCAGTTGTTGTCCGGCAGACCATTTATCTTCTTTAGCAAAAACAAAATCTGTATCAGACAAGGTCCGCAAATACTGCATGAATTTTTCATGATTGTTTTGCAGTGTTTCAACGATGGTTTCCTTTGTCATGCGTAAAAGATAATAATTAAAAATATATTTTTTAAAATAGAATTATAAACGGTTTTAAATAGTAACATAAAAAAATCCTGTTAGGTAAACACCTAACAGGACATAATATTATTGATCAGGCTTTTATTTTATTCAGCTTCAGCCACTACTTCTTTTACTTCAGGAATCATCCTTTTCATCATGCCTTCGATACCTGCTTTCAGGGTTACCATGGAAGATGGACAACCACTGCAACTTCCTTGTAGCATCAGGTTTACGATTCCATCATTATAACTTTTAAACTGTATGGCACCGCCATCCATTTCAACAGCCGGTTTTACATAGTTTTCCAGTAATTCCTTTACTCTCTTCACAACATCATCATCATCGGCACTTACGGTATTGCTTGCTTCCTGTTTTACTTTGGCAACTTCTTCTTCGTTTACTACAACGCCACCATTTTCGAGGTATTCTTTCAAAAAGGTTTTGATAGAAGGGATCACATCCTGCCAATCTTCAGTTTCTGCTGTTTTGGAGAGGGTTACAAAATTGCTGGCAATAAATACACTTCTGATAAAGGGGAAACTAAAAAGCTCTTTTGCCAGGGGAGATGGTCCTGCCATGGTTTCATCCGCAAAATCGATGCTCTTTCCAGGATACAATAATTTATTGGCCACAAATTTCATGGTTTCCGGGTTAGGCGTCATTTCTGTGTAAATACTAATCACCGGGTTACCTGTTTGTATCATAATTCATCAATTTAAGCTTGGGAAAGATTTTCCTGGTACAAAATTAATTAAAAGCTAGGCAGTTAAAACCGTGTATGGCTGAGGCTGCTCACCTAAAAGCCATAAATTTCGTATATCGAAAACCTTTTAGAAGCAAAATGAGCCAATAAGCAGTCATCCGTCAACTTTAATTCAAAGCAATATTACCCGGTTGAATTTCGTTTTATACATACAGCTTTTCAATGTTAAGGCATTGAATGAACAATATAGTAAAGGTTTTGTTAGATGATTGAAGAGCATAAGCAGTAGCTTTGCATTATCCAATATAATAAGGTAATTATAAAAATATATGAAAGGGAAATACATCTCCACCTCACTCATGCTGGCAGTGCTGGCAGGTGGAAAAGAAGAGCCAACCATTTTAGTACAAGAAACCAAAGCCATTACAACGGATCACAGACTCATCTGGCGTAAGCTGGAAAATAATGAGCCTATGTCTCCTAAAGGAATCAATGGAAAAAATCCGGCGCAACCAGTTTAAGGAATGACTGTTTAAATGTTACTGCCTGCGACTTTTGCAACTGCATAGTTTACTAAAATTTATTGTGTGAACGAGATGCTTGTTGGCAGCGTATGTGGTCTTTCCTTTAATTTCTGATCCCCTATCTAGTTGATGTTTATACAAGTTTTTCTTGCTAGCATAACTGATGTAAAAGCAATTCGTTTTATTGAGTTCTCCTAAAAAGAAAAGGAATTTCTTTCGAAATTCCCTTTCTTTTTTTCACAGGCATTATATTTTAAAGTGACTTAAGTGCTTGTATCCTTTCCCAACGTTGTCTCATACCATCATTAGCCATAGCCAGAAACTCAGTAGCACGTTCCGGATTATTATTTTTGATGGTTGCAAATCGATTTTCATGGTATAGGAACTCATCCAATGGTATGGATGGATCTTTGCTGTCAAGCACAAATCTTTGTCCTTGCTCTTTTAAAGGATTATAGCGGAACAAAGGCCAGTAGCCTGATTTTACGGCAAGATCCTGTTGATCCAATCCATGGCACATATCATATCCATGTGCGATACAGTGACTGTACGCAATGATGATAGATGGTCCTGGATAAGCTTCTGCTTCCAGTATGGTTTTTAATGCATGAACATCATTGGCACCCATGGCGATCTCTGCAACAAATGCGGTTCCGTGTGCAATCGCCTGCATGGCCAGGTCTTTTTTGCCGGTTGTTTTTCCTTTGATGGAAAACTTAGCACTGGCACCAATTGGGGAAGATTTAGATTTTTGTCCGCCCGTATTTGAATACACTTCTGTATCAAGCACCAGGATATTAATATTTTCTCCAGTAGAAAGTACATGGTCTAATCCACTAAAGCCAATATCATAGGCCCAACCATCACCACCCACAATCCACATGGATTTATGTTCCAGGAATTCTGCGATCTGGTGTAATAAACCGGCATTGGGTTTGTCGATTAGTTTTAAACGTGTTTTTAGTTCATTCACATTTTTCCGCTGTTGAATCACTTCGGCTTCATTGGCTTCCACATTATTTAGAATAGCATCGGTAAGATCTGAACCCACTTCGTCTCTTAAGGTTTTCAGCAATGTAATACCATAATTCCTTTTCATGTCGGTTGCCAACTTGATACCCAAACCAAATTCGGCATTGTCTTCAAATAAAGAGTTAGCCCATGCTGGTCCTATTCCTTCCGCATTTTTACTCCAGGGAGTTGTTGGTAAATTACCTCCAAAAATGGATGAACAACCTGTTGCATTGGCAACAATCATTCTATCTCCAAATAACTGTGTGAGCAATTTCAGGTATGGTGTTTCGCCACAACCACTGCAGGCTCCAGAGAACTCAAACAATGGTTCTAATAATTGTGAACCCTTAACGGTACTGCGGTTTACGCGTGTACGATCAATATCAGGCAGTCCAATGAAGAAGTCCCAGTTTTGTTTTTCAGTTTCTTTCAATGGCTGAACATCCTGCATGTTAATGGCTTTGTGTCCAGGTACGGTTTTGCTTTCAATAGGACAAACCTCTACACAAAGATTACAACCGGTACAGTCTTCAACAGCTACTTGTAATGTATAGGATTCTGTTTCTTTAAAGAACTCTTTGCCTACAGGAGCAATATGTTTGAAGAAATCAGGTGCATCTGCCAGAAGATCGTTGTTATATACTTTTGGTCTGATAGCAGCATGCGGACAAACAAAGAAACATTTACCACATTGAGAACAGAGCGCCGGATCCCATACAGGAACTTGGTCGGCAATATTTCTTTTTTCGTAACGAGTAGTTGCTGATGGATAAACACCATCTGCCGGAAATGCACTAACAGGTAATGCATCACCATCTCCAGAAATTATTTTAGCCAGCACTTCTTGCACAAAAGCTGGTGCATCACCAGAAATAGCAGGATCTGATGCTTTGTTACCTATTGTAAAATGAGAATAATCAATCAGGGAAAGGTTTTCGATGGTTTTATCTACGGCATCATAATTTTTCTGAACTACTTCTTCTCCCTTTCTACCATAGGTTTTATAAATCGCTTTTTTGATATAGCTGATGGCTTCTTCTTTTGGCATTACATTAGATATGGCGAAGAAGCAGGTTTGTAGAATGGAATTAATACGTGAACCCATTCCTGTTTCCTTAGCTACCTTGGATGCATTGATCACATAGAGTTTTAATTGTTTTTCTATGATCTCTTCCTGAATGGTATGGGGTAAATTATGCCATACATCTTCATTGGCAAATGGTGCGTTGAGAAGGAATGTAGCGCCATGTTGCGCGTCTTTTAAAATATCGTATTTCTCCAGATATTGAAAATGGTGACAGGCAATAAAATTGGCAGAATTGATCAGGTAGGTTGATTTGATCGGCTTTTCACTAAAGCGCAAGTGTGATACCGTTAAGGAGCCTGATTTTTTAGAATCATAAACAAAGTATCCCTGCACATGATCTGCAGTTACATCGCCAATGATCTTGATGGTGTTTTTATTGGCACTCACGGTACCATCGGCACCTAATCCAAAAAATAATCCTCTGAATAAATGCTGGTCTTCCAGTGAGAATTTTTTATCGTAATCTAAACTAGTATGGGTAACATCATCTTCAATACCAACGGTAAAGCTATTTTTTGGTTTGTCTTTTTTCAATTCTGCAAAAATGGCCATTACCATTCCTGGATTAAATTCTTTGGAAGCTAGACCGTATCTACCGCCTATAACCCTTGGCATAGCATAGTTCCATCCGGCATGTAAGGCGTTGATAATGTCCATATACAATGGTTCACCAATAGCACCTGTTTCTTTGCAACGATCTAAAACAGCAATATTCTTTACAGTTGTAGGGATGGCATCAATAAAGTGTTTTACAGAAAATGGTCTGAACAGGTGAACGTGCAGGTAGCCGGTTTTTTCTCCATTCTTATTTAGGTGGTCTACTGTTTCTTCCACAGCGCCGGAACCAGAACCCATAATGATGATGATATTTTCTGCCTGGGGGTGACCATAATATTCAAATAGTTTATAAGCACGACCGGTAAGTTGTTCAAACTGCTTCATCGTGTTTTCAACTATTTCGGGCACTTTCCAGTGGTAGCTGTTACAAGCTTCGCGACTTTGAAAGTATACATCGGGGTTTTGCGCTGTGCCGCGGATGGATGGACTTTCAGGATTGAGAGAGCGCATTCTGTGACGGGCAACATCGTTAACATCAATCATTTCCGTGATGATCGCATCAGATAAAACTTCAACTTCATTCAGTTCATGTGATGTACGGAATCCGTCAAAAATATTTAGAAAGGGGATGCTTGCTTTTAAGGTGGCGGCAGTAGAGATCATCGCCAGATCATGAGCTTGCTGGGCATTCTTGCCAAAAAGCATGGCAAAACCTGTTGCGCGAACGGCCATTACATCACTATGGTCTCCAAAAATGGATAGGGCATGTGTTGCCAAAGCTCTTGCTGCAATATGAAAAACAGTGGGGGTTAACTCACCCGCAATTTTGTACATATTGGGGATCATGAGCAATAATCCCTGTGAACAGGTAAATGTAGAAGCCAAAGCACCTCCTTGTAAAGCACCATGAATGGCACCTGCGGCACCAGCTTCACTCTGCATTTCAATGATTTTGGGTACTTCTCCAAAAATGTTCTCTTTATTGTCACTACTCCATTCATCGGCAAATTCACCCATGGTAGAAGAAGGGGTGATGGGGTAAATGGCACATACTTCGCTGGTTTTATAGGCAATATATACCGCCGCTTCGTTACCATCCATAATAGTTAGGTTGGATGGTTTTTCCTGGGCAATGGTGGCAGCACTACCCGGTGCATGGCTTTTTTCCATAATCTGATAATTTGTGTATTTTAATGAGCACAAATTACCATGGGCAATTACCTTAAAATATGACTTATATCACCCTGTTATATGATTTAAATAAGGCGGCAAGACGAAAAAAAGGGGCTTTTCAATTTCTAACTAGCTGGTAATTAGCTATTTTTTATGGGTGATTTTCTGTTGGGATTTTTGAAGGATGTATTTTTCCGACTGCATTCCGCTAATGCGATTACCTGCTTGGTCCAGCATGATCAATTTGTTCTCGCCTACCAGATACATGGTTGAACTGCCATGTAAGTTTTTAAGAATAACAGAACCTCCGTCTTTTGTCCAGTAAAAACTTCCCTTACTTATATATGTAGAATCAGATTTACCGCTGTATTTTGACCGTACTTCGTAAGTGTTGTTTTTAAGCAAACGCACCCATGTTTCTATGCCTGTACAATCGGCACAGGGAAGGGTTCCTTTATAATCACCTGCCCAATCCAAAGAGTTCTTGCTATTGTCTTGGGTAGCAGGAAGCTGGTACACTACCAGGGCACTTTTTCCGGCGTCAAATAAAATCAACTGGTTATTTTCAATGGAATAAGTCATTACCTTTTCAAAGGATGCTAAGAGATCGGCTTCTAATGACATATTGATGCAGGCCATTAAGGTAGATGCCATTTTGGAAAAGCTGATTTCATGATTGCCTTTCAAACTATAGGACCCCATAAAATTATTGCAACCACCTGTTCCATTCACACACATGTCTTTGGCTGTAAACTGGATGAAAGGCGTTTTACCCATTTTACCAAAATCCACTACAGGTTTGCCCTTGAATGATACCAATTCCCATTTTTGATCAATGAGAGTATGCTGTGCTGATAGGTTAATTGTTAAGAAAAATAAAACAATTAAAAGCTTCCATTTCATATTGTACATATTTGAAGCAATCATTTACAAAACCCTTGCCAAACTATTTTCTTTATCTCTCTCTGTGTACCTCCCTCTTCTCTTTATCTCTGTTTTGAAAAAAAAATCCATCTAGAAGATGCTTATCAACGGCAAATAAGAACTATCCCACTATCCTAAGCTTCGCATAATTCAGCATGATCTTTTTCTCACCATTAAGCTTAAAGCTGATAGTGGCCACCGGATTATGTGCCGACCCTTCAATTTTTGCCACTGTACCAAAACCAAATTTTTGGTGTTCTACTTCCTGACCTTCCTGTAATGTTGAGGTATCACTGGCCACAAAATCTGCAGATGGTTGGTGTTCTACAATTTTTGTAATAGGAGGCGTGATAGGCAGGTATTCGGGTTTAGCGTTTTGCGATTTGGATTTTGGTGGAGGGCCATATCTTTTTTCTGCATTCGATGCAGCCGAATTACCAAAACCACCGCTGCGTTGCATTCTTTCAAAGCCGCCGCCCCAATCTGCACCAAGGTTTCTGGCACCACCACCCGCATAACTCTTATCAATAGAGGCTTCTGGCATTTCTTCTATAAACCTGCTGGGCTCATTTTGTACCAACTGGCCAAAACGATAACGGGTATTGGCATAAGTTAGCCATAAGCGTTGTTTGGCACGGGTAACGGCTACATAGAATAACCTTCTTTCTTCTTCCAGCTCTTCACGGGTATTGATACTCATAGAGCTGGGGAATAAGGTTTCTTCAATACCACCCACAAATACACAACTAAATTCGAGTCCCTTTGCGGCATGGATGGTCATCAGTTTTACAACATCTGTATTTTCCTTATCCTCATCTGCATCTGTTAAAAGGGTGATCTGTTGTAAATAAGACCCCAATGTTTTATCGCCCAGTTCACCGTCTTCATTGCTGGGACTTTCTGTCCACTCCTTGATAGAGTTCAACAGCTCCTGCACGTTTTCATACCTGGCCAGGCCCTCTGTTGTTTTATCATTAAAAAGTTCTTTTACCAGATTGGTATGTTTGCCTACCTGTACGGCAACGTCGTATGCATTCTTATCCGTTAGCAATGTTTGGAAATAACGGATCATGGTTACAAAGTTCTGAATGGCTTCCAGTGTTCCTGCTTTAAAACCAAATTCAGCGGCACGGGTAAGCACTTCAAATAGTGTGATGTTCTGCTCATTGGCATAGATCAAACATTTTTCCATGGTGGTTTTGCCGATACCTCTTGCAGGATAATTCAGAATTCTTTTTAAAGATTCCTCGTCTCTTTTATTAATGATCACTTTAAGATAAGCAACCACATCTTTTACTTCTTTACGGGTATAAAAGCTTTGTCCGCCATATATCCTGTACGCTATGCCCATACGCCTGAGACTTTCTTCAAATGACCGGCTTTGTGCATTGGTTCGGTAGAGGATGGCAAAATCCTGGTTATAGTAATGGTTGCGCAGCTTTTGTTCCTGAATGGTGTCTGCTACAAATTTGCCTTCATCATTATCTGTCATGGTGCGAACCAGACTGATCTTTTCGCCTTCACTATTTTCTGTCCATAAATTTTTGGGAATCTGACCTTTGTTGTTTTTGATCACCGTGTTGGCCACATTCAGAATGCTTTGACTGCTTCGGTAATTTTGTTCCAGCTTTACCACTTTCACATCTTCATAATCTTTCTGGAACTGTAAAATATTTTCAATGGTTGCACCGCGAAAACTATAAATGCTTTGGGCATCATCTCCCACCACACAAATATTTTCGTGCATCGCAGCCAGTAATTTGGTGATCTGAAACTGAACCGCATTGGTATCCTGGTACTCATCGATCAGGATGTATTTAAACTTGCGCTGGTATTTGCTTAATACTTCCGGAATGGTTTGTAAGATCTCGTTCATCTTCAATAACAGATCATCAAAATCCATGGCTCCGTTTTTGAAACAACGGTTTACATATGCCGCATAGATTTGCGCAATAGCCGGACGATTAGAGCGCATGTCTTCCTGCTGGATAGTATAGTTAGTAGCATATTCTGCAGGATAAACCAGGTCGTTTTTAGCAGAGGAGATACGGTTGCCAATTACACTGGGTTTGTATTGCTTATCGTCTAAACCCAATTCGTTGATCACGGCTTTGATAACTGAGCGACTATCATCCGTATCGTAAATGGTAAAATTAGTAGGGTATCCTATTTTCAAAGCTTCTGCCCGCAATATCCTGGCAAATACGCTGTGGAATGTGCCGATATATAAATTTCTTGCCTCAGAATTTCCAAGGATCTTTTCAATCCTTTCTTTCATTTCAGCAGCTGCCTTATTGGTAAAGGTGAGTGCAAGGATATTGAATGCATCCACACCGGTAGCCATCAAGTGGGCAATACGCGTTGTAAGAACCTTTGTTTTACCACTTCCGGCTCCCGCAATAATCATCAGTGGGCCGTTCATATGTAAGACCGCTTCTTTTTGCGGTTCATTCAATCCATCCAGGTATGCTTGCATGGCTGCAAGATAAGGTATGCACTTCATTGACCTGATAGGCGTGTATAAGTACCTAGAAATTTTCTCTGCGAAAACTCCCCGTCCTCCCATTCTCTGCGGTAAAAAAAATCAAATTTCACCGCTGAGCCGCAAAGGGCGGGGAGGTTTCGCAGAGCTGACTTTTATTAACGTGAGAGACTATAAAAATGAAAAGGGAACTGCATTTTTTGATTTTGGAAATTGTTTTAAAATTATAGTCTATTAAAATAGTAGACTATAATATTTTATTTACATTTGTGCCGAATCTGAGATGATATAATCATCTCGCTTTCCCAATGGCCCGGTGTCCGAGTGGTTAGGTTAAGGTCTGCAAAACCTTTCACGGCGGTTCGAACCCGCCCCAGGCCTCGCATGATAAAGAGTTTTTATATGGCAAGCAATCCATGCAGGGCAGTATGTAAATACTGCCCCTTTTTTGTTAAAAATGTTAAAGCTTAGCCTTGACCATCCTTCCACATTAGTTTACCCTTTGTAATTAAAGTATATTTGCATTTCCCAAAACCGAACTGTTTTAGTTCATGCCTTTCAGGCCCAGCAATTATTTTTCACTATTAAATAATACACATGCAGCAATTGAAAAATGTAAGCGTTCGTTATGTATTATCAGGAATATTATTATTAAGTATTGGTTTAAGTTTTGCTTTTATCAAACCATCAAAAGTAAAAAGCGAAAATTCCATTACAGCAATAAAACCAGCATCTGCAATTGATGAGAGGATTGTTTTATACGATCAACTCGAATTATCAACTATGGGATTGTCTAAAGAAGCATTTACCTATGCGCTTACCGGTTTTAAAAAATTAGTAGCGGAAGGAAAAATTCAAAAGGAAAATATCCTCTCCATTATTGACTTTAGTTTGCCTTCTGGTAAGAAGCGATTTTTTGTGATAGACCTGAACAGCCAAGAACTATTGTTTCACACCTATGCTGCACACGGAAAACAATCGGGTAAAAATATGGCCACCCAATTTTCTAATAAACCCAATAGTAATAAGAGTAGCCTCGGATTTTATATCACTGGTAAAACTTACCAGGGTAAACACGGAACATCATTGCGTTTAGAAGGAGAAGAAAAAGGTTTTAACGACAATGCTTTGTCACGGGGTATTGTGATGCATAGTGCTTCTTATGTAGATGAATCGGTAATTGCACAACAAGGATTTATTGGCAGAAGTCAGGGCTGCCCTGCTTTACCAACCAATATCTATAAACCCGTGATCGAAAAAATAAAGAACGGCAGTTGTTTATTTATATACAGTCCGGATAAATACTATGTTTCTCATTCTAAGATCCTGAAAGAAATTGCTTAGTAAATAGTTGTTTAGCTGTATTCAAAAATTCAGCATTCAAGGATAAACTAAAGAATACGCCTATTTATCTGTAAAAAACTTTGATGCAAATAAGGCATCATTGCCATACACATCTTCCCTGAAATTCAGTTTTTTGTTTTCGTTTACCCATGCAGTATAATAAGTAATGATCACGGGAACTGATTTTTTTAATACCACCCATTTTTCTTTTCCGCTGTTCATCGCCGCATCCATTTTTTCACGTGTCCACTCTGGCGCATCCTGGAGTAAATAGTTGGCCATTTTTACCGGGTCGCTCAATCTGATACATCCATGACTCAATGCGCGTTTATCTCTGGAAAATAAACTTTTAGAAGGGGTATCATGAAAATAAATACTGAAACTATTAGGGAAAAGAAATTTAACCTTGCCCAATGCATTATGTGCACCCGGTAATTGTCTTATTTCAGGTATTCCACCACCGGAGCTTACAATTTCCATATGGTTTTTAGACAGGTAGTTTGAATTTCTTTGCATGGCCGGAAGTAATTCATTTTTCACGATACTTCTGGGAACATTCCAATAAGGACTAAAAACGATGGTGGTAAGATCGTCAGAAAACATAGTTGTATTATGCCCATCTTTTCCTACAACTACAGGCATATGCATAACAGGTTTGTTGTTTTCTGCTACGTGTAACATGAAATCTGGAATATTTACATAGATCAATTTGCCTTCAACAGTAGTAGGCATCCAGCGCATTCTTTCCATATTTATCAGCAATTGCTGAATTCTTTTAAGAATGGGTTGATTCAGATTTTGAATCAGTATTTTACCAATTTTGCCATCAGGATTTATGCCATGGGTTGATTGATATTCAGTAATGGCTGTAGTTAATTCGGGTGTGAAAATACCAGTAGTATCTTCAATGGCTAATTCACCTGTTAAAAATAACCTGTTTTTTATGGCAGGTATTTCAGGATAGGCATTGCCTACTAAATATTTTGTTTTTGTTTCTGGAATACTTGTCCATTCTCCTTTTTGATAAATTTGATAATAGCGTTGAAGCTGGATTTTTAATGCATGATAAAAACGGTTTAACTCTGCATATTTTTCATCTTCCACATTTTTTTCTGAAAGTACTGAAGACGCTATTTCTAATACAGGCATTTTTTTAATGGGTACAAAGCTTTCATAGTGCCGATGATACAAGTCTGTTTCTGCATAAGTAGCCAAAGAATATTCTACAAACCTTTTAGTAAGCTGAAATTCAATTTGCAATATGGAAGGATCCTTTGGATTAATCACAGTTTCGTGCAACATCAGATTATCCAGCTTTTTGTCTAATTGTTTGTTTACACTGTCTGTTTTGTATTTGTATAAACTGCGGAATCCCAAAGCCTGTTCTGTAAGTCCCTTTGAATCGAACCAGGCAAATTCATAATTACGCAGATTATAAAAATCACGCATATTCAAAAGAATACTATCGTCCATTACATTTTCGGTAACAAACTTTTCAAAAGCAAGACTATCCAGAAATAGATCATTGTATGCATTGGAAGCATTGATAGAATAATCCCTAACTGAGGGTTCATCTTCATTAGCTGATTCCTGCATAGCAGAAACCTGTATGGGTTTTTTTATAAAGATCCTGCGGGCTTTGTTGTTTTTACAAGCCGTTAATAAAAAAATTAAAATAAAACTGATCAGAAAATAGCGATGCTTCATAGCGCAAAGTTACAAAAAGTACCTTGCTAGCTATCAGTATGTGAATTTGATAAGTTTTCCATTTTATTGTATTACAAATGGATTGGAAAATCTAATATCTGTTAATATTGACTGATCCGTTAAGGTCTGCAGAAATGCGATCAGCTTGGGCCTGTCTTGTGGCGCGGCACCATGAGCAGGTATATTTCCATTAAACATGGCATTTAGACTTGGCACAGAACCATTGTGAAAATAAGGTGCTGTATTGATGATATTGCGAAGGCTGCCGGATTTAAATCTATTCTGGTTATTGATGCCTGCATCATTTGCATCAGGTAATCCAAAAGGTCGGAGTGGATCTGAGGTAATAAACATTGGCGGTGTATGACAGTTTGCACAGGTAATATTGCCCCTGGTTAAAAACAGATTTTCACCTTCTGCTTCATCAGCAGTAAAGCCTGCAAGGCCTTGTTTAACCTGATCGTATTTAGACTGGTAAGTTACAATTGATCTAATAAATTGTGCCAATGCTTTAGCAATTTTATCTGATGTAACCTGTGTGCTGCCAAAAGCTTTTTGAAAGAGATCGGGATAATAGGTTTGTGCCGAAACTTTTGTAACCAGTTCGGAAAGTGTTAAACCCATTTCTGTGGTATTTTGTATGGGTTGCAGCACCTGTTCTTCCAATGTATTGGCGCGCTCATCCCAAAACATCTTCCCCGACCTATAAAAACTAACATTGAGTAATTGCATGGAGTGCCTGTCTGTTTTTCCGCCTTTGAAGCCGATGCTTAGTATGGCCGAATCCGAAAATGACTGGTTTTGTTTATGACAACTACCACAGCTGATGGTATTATTGGCTGAAAGTTTGGTATCATAAAACAACACCCTTCCCAGGGTAGCACCATCATTGGTGATAGGATTGGTGACAGGTGTATTATTAGTAGCTGCCAATGCATTGGCAACATGAACAGGCAGTGCCTGATTACCGTACTGATAGGGTGTGGCCGGAAGCCGAACAGGTGTAGAAGCCGAAATTACTGCCTGTGGATCACTTACATCACCGGTACTGGTGGTAGTATCAGTTTTAGAGCAAAATTGAAACAATACGGGGATTGCCGCCAATGCAGCAATAACAATACTTTGCTTAATTCTCATGTTGAAAGGTTTACGTAGAATTATCCCATATTTTCCTATCAGACGCAAGTTTTGCTCCAAACGTTCGCTTTTAAGTATAAATTAATTGGTATAAAAATGTTAAAGCCCAAAAAGGGCTTTTAAAAAATGAGGCTCCGTTAAATGAATTTATTCAGCGTATACTGCTGAATAAAAGGGGTAAGTAAAATGAAAAAATTCTATTCATTAAAGCAAACACAAGAGGATAGTTTGCTAGCTTAGTTATTCAGCGATCTATGAACATTGGTATAATGCAGGATCACTCTAAATAAGTTATCGGGTACAAAAGGTTTTACAACAATTTCATTGATGCCTACTTCCTTAATTCTATTTTCCACTTCTCTGGGTAAACTAGCTGTCAATGCAATAATAGGGATCTTAACGCCATCGGCACGCATACGTTTGGTAGATTCATAACCATCCATTACGGGCATATGCATGTCCATAAGAATCAGTTTATGTTTGTTTCTGTCTAGCTTATCCAGAGCTTCCTGTCCATTCATCGCAACGTCCACGGCTGCACCCCATCTTTCCAGAAAGGTTTTCGCTACCAGAATATTCACTTCATTGTCTTCTACTAATAAAATGGAAATACCGGTAAGTGGTTTGCTAGCTTCCGTAGGAAGAAGGTTGGTAACCGATTCTTTGTTTTCGTCCGTATGTATAGATTTCAGAAAGGTTTGCTGAAAATAAAACACAGAGCCTTTGCCATCCTCACTTTTTAAATTCAGGTAAATACCCTGCAATGCCAATAGTTTTTTGCAAATAGCCAGACCAAGGCCGGTACCACCAAAATTTCTTGATGTGCTGGCATCACCCTGCGTAAACTGGTCAAAAATTATTTTCTGTTTGTCTTTAGAAATACCAATGCCCGTATCTTCTACACTTATGGTTAATGTGATATCGTTTTCTGTTTGTCTATCAACCTTGATATCCAGTAACACATAACCCTGTTTGGTAAATTTGATGGCATTGTTGATGAGGTTGGTAATAACTTGTCCAATTCTTGTAGGGTCTCCCAATATCAAGTTTTTCAGGGCTGGGTCTATTTGTAAACGTAATTCAATGCCCTTATCTTCTGCAGAAGTTCGTAATCCGGAAGCGATATTCTTAGCCACATTAGGCAGATCTGTTTCTATGGATTCAAAACTTATTTTACCTGCCTCGATCCTATTGTAATCAAGGATATCATTTACAATAGCCAGCAAGTTATTGGCAGAAAATAACAACACATTCAACTGGTCTTTTTGTTCCGTTCTTGGGTTGTCACGTAGAATCAGGTGTGTCATTCCCAAAATGGAATTCAAAGGCGTTCTGATTTCATGAGACATGGTTGAAAGAAATTCATTCTTAGCCCGCAACCCTTGCTCTGCCTGATCTTTGGCTTTCTTTAAAACGGTAGCGAAACGAAAGGATAAAACCAGTGACTGGAGAAAAAAGAAGCAGATATAACCTAGAAAGATGATGCCTTTTTGAGGAGAAATGATACCAAAATACTGCAGGTTTATCAACAGAAAAACCACTAATACCACGCCAGTACTCAATAAAGCATAGCCTGCACCTATACGCTTGTTGCGCATGGCTTTCAGGTATATGTAAAAAACATAAAACATAACCAGGAACATCACAACCAGAAAAACATTAATGGTCATCGTGAAAATAGAAGGCGGTGTAACCAAAACCACCAAGCAAAGACCCAAACTCGACCATACTTGTATGTCTGTAGCATATCTAACAGAATCCTTTGGATATAAATGTCTTGTATACAAACTAAACCATACCACACTCAGAAAAAGAGAAATATATTCTAAATGCGTTGTGAGCGACCATGGCAGGTTGGGAAAAAGATCATGTAAAACATAACTTCTGGAGCCTATCATTCTGTAGCTGTAGGTCATGCAGAAAAGAGCAAAATAAAGTATGGCTTTATCATGCTTACCAAAAAGAAAGAGCCCGAAGAAAAACAAGCCACCCATGAACAAACAACCGGTCAAAACAAGGTCAAATGCATTGTCTACCTGCTTTTCGTAGAATAGTGTTTGTTTATCACCGATCAAGATATTTTTATAAGGCCCACCTTTATAATGCCAGTAATTGGCTACCTGAAACAATAGGTGTAAAGTATCTGCATTAGTTGTAAGCTCCCGCGTTTGTTGTAACCATTTGGCTACTGATCTTTCTTCCGTACTATCCGGATTACCTGATTCTGCAAAAAGCTTCCCATTTACATATAATCGATAACTGGTGTAGGTATCCGGAATTTCTAAAGCAAGGGTATGTTGATTTTTAGGTAGTAATACGGTTAATGCATAGGTAGCATAACCATAATGATTTAAAGGCTTACCATTAACAGTAGTTGCAGACCATAAAACAGGAAAAGGAACATAAGCTGTTCTGGTGGCATTGGTATCATGGTTTGATAAAAGCTGCTTCCAATAAAGGCCCCATTCTCCTTTAAGTGCAATGGTTTCTTTTGAAAGATCGGTTTGCCTGAGGTCGATAACACCTTGTATTGCTTCCGGAACGTCTGAATCTGCTTTTACCTGAGTACTCAATATCAATGAAAACAAAAGGAACAGTGAGAGGAATCGCATATAGTATGTACAAAACTTCACTGGCATATTTTACCTGAGCAGGGTTAACGGATAATTAGATTGTAAACTAAATTAAGACACTAATTTAGTGAAAAGCGTTTGCTAAAAAAATCTTATATGATAAATGAGCTGGCTACAAGGGTTTGCAGAAGGCCATAAAGGGTAATATCGCAGGATTGTGAAAAAAGGGTTGGCTGCTTGTAGATCTTACAATGAAACCCACCCTCTTCTGATGGCTTCCATGGCTAGTCCAACTCGGCTCTGCACTTTTAATTTGCCAAACAAAACTTCGCGGTAACCATCAATGGTTCGTTCACTTAAAAACATAGTGGCTGCTATTTGTTTATAGGTCATATCCGTACAGGCATATTGCAGGAAAGTTTTTTCTTTTTCGTTAATGGTAACCGTTTCTTTTTCGGATTGTAATAATCTTCTGAAATTTATATTACTGATATCACCATTATAATAGCCTTTGTTATGAATTTCCATCAGCGCTTTTTCCAGTTCATCCGGATGTGTTTCTTTTAGCATATAAGCACAGCAGCCTGCTTTGATCATATCAATAATGATCGTATCTGAGTCGTTCATGGAAAGTGCTACCAGTTTGATTTGCGGGTAATTTTTAGTAACCCATTTGGCTGTTTCCACACCATTCATTTCAGGCATATTTACATCAATAAGCATAATGGAAGGAAGCGTGGAACATTGTGATATCTTTTGTTGCAAATCTTTACCATTCAAGGCTTCCAGCACCACATCATATACCCGGAAACTTTTTAGCATTAAACCAAGTGATTTTAAAAAAAGTTGGTGGTCATCAACCAAACCAATGGGTATCTTCATTATTTTATGAATTTATAGGTAATTGAATGGTAACTCGTGTTCCACTTCCCGCAGCTGTATGCCATTGGGCCGTTCCCCCAAGTAAGCGCGAACGGTGATGGATATTCATCATACCCAAGCTCTTGGTAATATTTTTTTCATCAAAGCCATTACCATCATCTGAAATGGAAATGGTTAGTAATTGATTTTCTTCTTTGATGCGTATATCAACATTTCTGGCACCCGAATGTTTGATAGCATTCTGCAGAATTTCCTGAACAATACGAAATAAGATGATCTGCTGATTGGCTTTTAATGTAAGGGTTTCCGGACCTGATAGCAGAATATGCAAAGTTCTTCCAGCATTGATTCGTTTGATTTCCGTTTCCAGATTATGTAAAAAGTTGAATTGTTCCAGCCAGTCTTTGTTGAATGATCTGGATAAGGTACGCAGTTCTAAAATGGCTTTTGCCAGGGTTTCATCTGCTAATGCCAATGTATTGGCAGAATCGGGGATAGCATCTATTTCTTCAATGGCTTCAGCTAAGGCAGTATCTAGATCAGGAATGGGGTTGGGAGCATGCAATAAGGTTCTTTGTGTAATACCTATCAGCAATTTGGTGCTATTTAGTAATTGACCAACATTATCATGGATCTCAGTACTTAATTTGTGTAAGGTTTCTTCCTGCGTTTCTAATTGAGATTGTAATAATTGCTTTTCAAATTCTGATTCCATGAATGCTTTTTCTTTCAGGTGTTTCTTGCCTCTCTTTAAGTAAGCAAGAATAAGCATTACGATAAATATCGTGAACTGCAGTAAAATAATAGAACCACCAAGTATAAGGGTTATGTTTTCTGATAGTTTTGACATGTAATACCGTATATGGTATAAATACAGAAAATAGTTAGCAATACATTATGAAACCGCCAAAGTATACCGATTACATTGGGTTCCTGAACGATTAGGAACTTGTAAGACATGAATATAAAAAAACTTCCTGTGTAATAAGTAAATAATCCGACTGCTATCCAAAAAAAAGCAGATTTGGTTAGTCCTGTTGAACGATCATCATTCACCAATTTCCAATAAAAGTAGATCAAACAATAAGCAGAAATGATAAAACTGGCTACTGCAGAAATGATACTGTTGAAATAATCAATCCCATCGCCATTTAATAAGGATACAATAAATATTAGAAAGAAAAGAATGGAGCAACCGCTGATAATTTTATCGATTTTTTTATTAATAAGAGAATAAAACATCAGGGAAATCAGGCTGAATGTAATGATAATATTAGCCGAATACATGCCATAATTATTCACTTTAGCCAATTCAAGAATAGAAGCAGCAAGGTTAGTGATGAATTGCGCACACACGAACAAAAATATGTAATGGAGCTCCCTGGTCATTTTCTTAAAAGGCTTAATAAAGAAAAATAAAGTGACCAGCGGAGCCCCTACATCTATAAAATTGAGAATTTTGATCAGATCCAAAACGTGTGTGTTAAAATGAAAATATAGTAATCAGGTATTCCTTATTCTGTACAACCTGGTGGATAAGGGCAACCATCAATAAAACCTTCATCCGGATCACCAGCGGCTAATTTGGCAGCTTCGGCAGCATCACCCTTATGCACCCTTGCTCTAATATGGGTAACATTTACAAAACGGTCCATGCCTTTGGGTTTTTCTTTGATGATTTCTTCTGAAACAATGATTCCTTTCGCATCAGGAAAATCATTCAGTAATTTTTGTAGTTGTTCTACTTTAAAATAGAACTCAATCCTGCATTTGTTTGACATAGTTAACCGGGTTTTAGTATGAAAAATTCAAGATTCTCAAATATTGTTAAAATATCCGGAAATACAAACGTGGTTTTTCCCGTATTTATGGAAACAGTAAATGCGTAGAAATCAGGAAAAGACTTGGTAAACCAGTAAACTCATTAGATAGGCAAGCGCCGTCATATAGAAAAATTGAAAAATAGGCCATTTCCAGGAGCGGGTCTCTCTTTTTACCACTGCTAATGTGCTCATACATTGCATGGCAAGCACATAAAAGATCATCAATGAAAAAGCGGCAGGCAGGTTATACACTTTTCGTCCGTCTGAATAGGTATCGGCATGCATTTTTTCTCGTAAAGTAGTATCGTCCGTGCTTTCTACACTATATAAAGTGGCCATAGTGCCTACAAATACTTCCCTTGCGGCAAAGGAAGTGATCAGGGCAATACCAATTTTCCAGTCAAAACCCAAGGGTTTTATAACCGGCTCAATGGCTTTACCCAATAAACCCGCATAAGAATGTTCCAGCTTTTCGGTTGCAAAATGCTTTTGTAAGGAATCTGTTTTATCAGGCATTGCTTTAGACAGCTGTTCCAGTTTCTCTTCACTTTTCTGCATATTATCGCCTGGTCCATAGGAACTCAAAAACCAAAGTAATAGGCTGATCACCATGATTACTTTTCCGGCATCAGTTAAAAAGATCTTTGCTTTTTCAACCATGGTAATCCCAACATTTTTCCACCTGGGTGCCCGATATATTGGCAGTTCTAAAATGAAAAAACTTTTTTCTTTGATCCGGATAAACCATTTCATGATATAACTCATTATCAATGCCATCACGGTTCCTAACAAATAGAGCGACATCATCACCAGCCCTTGCAGACTTAAGAAACCAAAATAATAGCTATCATCCACAACCAGTGAAATGAGTATGGTGAATACGGGTAAACGAGCACTGCAGCTCATCAAAGGGGTAACAAGAATGGTGAGTAAACGTTCTTTCTTGTTTTCAATATTTCTCGCACTCATGATAGCCGGAACTGCACAGGCAAAACCGCTGATCATGGGCATTACACTCTTGCCGTTCAAGCCCACTTTACGCATCAGCTTATCGCTCAAAAAACTGATACGTGCCATATAGCCGGTATCTTCCAGTATCGTGATGAGTCCAAAAAGGATCATGATCTGAGGTACAAATACAAAAATGCCGCTGAGGCCTGCTACAAAACCATTGATCAATAAATCGCTCCACCATGCCTGGGGTAAATACAGGTTTAACCAGGTAGTTATTTCCTTGAAACCCCATTCAATTCCATCCATCGGAAATTGTGCCAGCCAGAATATACTTTGGAACAAAAGAAACAGAACTGATAATAATATCACATAACCCCAAACCCTGTGCAATAGAATATTGTCGAGCCTTTCCGTATTTTTTTTCTTTTCCTGGGGGCCGGGTTCTGATACATGTGCCTGCATGATCTGCCGGATATGTGCATAGCGTTGAATGATCTCTTCTGCCTGAGTTTTAGTGGGATTGAATGCCGTATCTTTTTCAATCTTTTCAATGGCTTCCTGTTGCCCCTTGCTTAATGGGAAGTTTTCATGGTTGATCAGGTAATGAATTGCTGCGTATTTGCTGAGGGCTGGAAATATTTCCTGCACACTTTCTATTGCTACAGGTGCCAGTTTTTCATTTGGGATAAAGTCTGCCCTTTCATTGGCAGTTAAATTTTTGGAAATACTGCTTAGTGCTTTTTTAAGCTCTGTCAGGCCCTTGTTCTTTCTGGGATTTACCATTACCACCGGAATACCCAGCTCATTCTCCAAACCCTGTACATTGATCTTGATATCCTTCTTTAGAGCAATATCGTGCATGGTTAATGCAAGAACCACCGGAATTTTCAGGTCGATGATCTGACTGCAAAACAAAAGATTTCGCTTTAGGTTACTGGCATCCGCAACAACAACAATGATGTCTGCTTTTATTTCTGCATCAGCATTCATTAGAACTTTATAGGCAACCCATTCATCTGAGCGTCTGGGATAGAGGCTATAAGTTCCGGGTAAATCTATCAAAGCCGCCTGTAAATTGCTCTCCAATTGTACGCGACCGGTTTTTTTGTCAACTGTAACGCCCGGAAAATTACCAACCTGCTGGTTCAGACCTGTAAGTGCATTGAATAAGGAAGTTTTTCCACTATTGGGATTACCTACTAGGGCTATATGTAATAAGGGGCTATGCAAATTATTTCAGATGGCTGCAAAAGTACATGCATTCAATGGGTGCAGGTTACGAGATTGGGAAGAGAATTATGATGAAATTAGGATGGTTTATGCATTAGCTGCCTTCATCCACTTATTTTTGCCTTTCAATTGATAAGGTATGAAAAAATTATTGCTCTTGCTGGTGATGTTACCGATACTCGGATTTTCTCAGAGCAAAAAGAAAAAAAGACTGGCTGAAGAAAAAGCAAATGCGGAACTGGTTGACCGTATAAAGTCACATATACAGTACCTGGCAGATGATAAACTGGAAGGCAGGATGACCGGAAGCAAGGGAGAAACATTGGCCATGCAATATATTATCGAACAATACCAGCAAATAGGTTTGGAGCCACAAGGTGTTAAAGGATATATTCAGGAGTTTGAAGTTAACCAGGGCAAGCAAATTGAACCGGCAACTTACTTGAAAGTTGATAACAATGCTTTGCTGTTGAATAAGGAATATTTACCCCTATCTTATAGTGCCCTTACACAGGTAAAAGGCACGCCTGCCATAGCTTTGAGCGAAAGCAAACAACCTTGGTTTAAAGACCTGAAAGATATACTGGAAGCAAACAAAGCAAAACCCGATCCAAAATTTGATATTGACGAAGAAATTAGAAAGCTGGTTGTAAGTGTTACTGCCAAAGGGGCTACAGCCCTCTTTATTTACAATAGCTCTGATTTGATAGACAATGTACAATTCAATAAAAATGACAAGTCAGCATCTGTAAAAATTCCGGTGATTTACCTAACCAAAGAAGGCTACAAAAAATATTTTTCTGATCATGCGGCAACCTTACATATTGATTTAGAGGTTTCGTTAAGGGACAAAATACTGGTAGGCAAAAACTTAGCAGGTTTTATTAATAACCATGCTGCCAATACCGTGATCATTGGTGCCCATTATGATCACTTGGGTTATGGTATAGAAAAAAGTGCACTTGACACAGGTTATATTATTCACAATGGTGCAGATGATAATGCCAGCGGAACCGCTGCTGTTATTGAACTAGCACGTATGCTGAAGAAAAAAGCACCCCAAAATAACAATTACTTGATCTTACATTTTTCTGGAGAAGAATTGGGGGTACTAGGTAGTAAATATTGGGCCGATAATCCAACCATACCAATTACGGCTAATTATATGATCAATATGGATATGGTGGGTAGATACGATACAGCCCATAAACTCAATATTGGTGGTTATGGTACTTCTCCTGTTTGGGGTGAAGTTTTTGCAACAGAGAAAACCAATCTGCTCTATAAATTTGATAGTTCTGGAAGCGGTCCCAGCGATCATGCAACTTTTTATCGCAAAGACATACCTGTTTTATTTCTCTTTACAGGTAGCCATAGCGATTACCATAAAGCAACAGATGATTGGGAAAAAATCAACCTGGAAGGGGAAAGAGATATCGTAAAATTTATTTATCATTTGATAGAAGTAGTTGACAGCAAAGGAAAACTCACTTTCACCAAAACCAGAGACGCACAACCAGGCCGTAGAACCTTTACTGTTAGTCTGGGTGTTATTCCAGATTATGGTTATACCGGAACAGGCATGCGTATCGACGGGGCAACACCTGGAAGGTTAGCAGAAAAAATTGGTTTGAAGGCAGGCGATATCTTATTGCAACTGGGCGACTATAAATTTATGGATGTTGGCAGTTATATGACGGCACTGGGTAATTTTAAAAAAGGTGATAAAACAAAATTGCGCATCAAAAGAGGTACCGAAGAGATCGTATACGATATCGAACTTTAACAGCTATACATGAAACTCCGACTAAATGTAGATGAACTGAACGACGACTTCTTTGAAGATACCCGTTTATTGGGCATTACAGCTCCTGTAAAGAATTATCAATTTTGTTTACAAGTGAATCATATGGTTGGCTATCATTTCAGGCTGAATCCAGAAATTGAAATTCATTTAAAGAAAAAAAATCGAAGCTATTTTTTTTCCGTATATCAGTCGGCAGAACCCAATAGTTTTTTGGTACATTATATATACCATAACCAGTTCGACGGTGAATACCTGCTTCCCGAATTCAAGCACATGGATTTTTTATGGCTGATGAAAGGCGATCTGGTGGCTGATGATAAATGCAATTGGATCAAACAGGCTGTAAAAAATATTGCAGGTGTTCAGCTGGTGGCAGAACTCACGAATGAAAAAATTAAGAACAAAGGGAATATGGTATTTTAATTTTTTGACCTTTAAAATGATGGATCTATGTGGCTGGAAAATGACAATAAACTCTACCAGAAATTTGTATTCCAGAATTTTTCGGAAGCATTTTCTTTTATGACGAGGGTTGCATTGGAAGCAGAAAAAGCAGACCATCATCCTTTGTGGACCAATGTCTGGAATACCGTTGAGATATGGCTTTCCACGCACGATGCGGGCAATACTGTTACAGAAAAAGACCGGGCACTTGCCCAAAAGATAGACGCTATTTTATTTATGTAGATTTAGCATTTCGTTGCCACATTTCTAGCTATTCTTCCCTAATTTGTTATTTACCAATGAAGGTCTACACAGTTGTGTGGCTATCCCATGCAAGAAGGACGTACAAACCCAAATTGTTTAAAGCCATAAACGTTGTACGCCATTTAAATTGCGCAAAATGAACAAAATGAAAAACATACTAATTATAGCAACCTGCTTTCTTTTTTATAATGCTACCGGACAAGACAGTCAAGTAAATTTTGACGGCAAAAAATGGGAAGCACCTTACACGCTTGCTATTCCAAAAGGTTGGGATGTGGAGCGTTTTTTAATTCCCATTGGATTCGCACCTTCCATTCCATACAAAGGTGTGGAGGATATTAGATTCACGCCCGGCTGGGCAAAAAAAGAAACTGCCGAATATTGGAGCTATGCTTTTTTATGGTATTTAAATGAAAGCCAGGAATTTGATGAAAAGATCCTTGAGAATCATTTAATAGCCTATTATACAGGGCTTTTTGCTATTAATACCGATCAAACTAAGATCGACGTCACCAAATTAATGCCTGTAACTGCGTCCATAAAAAAAGCAACTGCTGATAATGGAGATTCAAAAACATTTCAAGGAACAGTGCATATGAATGATTATATGACCAAGAAACCTATAACGATAAATATAAAAATTCACTTAAGGTCTTGTGAAAGCCAGAAGAACACCTTTGTTTTTTATGAAGTTTCACCCAAGCCATATACAGATGCTGTTTGGAAAAGTTTAGATCAATTGTGGGTTGATTTTAAATGCACGAAAAAATAAATTTATTTTTCCTCCAAGGATAAAATACATTCATCAGGTATGAAACGTTTTGATCAGATTGATAAGAAATTAAATGCGTTGGCAAAGAAGTATAGGGTTGCTGTAGCTACTTCAGGTAGTGTACATAGTATAGATAAGTTCAATATTCCTCAGAACAAAGTGCAAATCCGCAAGATTTTATGGATAGATGACATCATAGGAAAGGGGATTATTATTGAACCAAATTTTGAGAATCGGAATATCGATGCGCCGGATTGGAATATTTTGAACATAGCCTGGCTTAACAGTTCTGCAAAAGGTTCTAGAGGCCTTCCGTTTTGGCAAAAATTTCTGTTGAAAAAAGTGAAGTTTGAAGAAATTGAAAAGAACATCGATCAATTGCTACAAAGTTCTATAGATAATTTAGCAGCAGTTCAAAAAACTGATCTTGGTTATTATAAAAACCATTAGATTTTACTTTCTTCATTCTCCTCAGAATCATCATCCAAAAGAAAGTTCACCGAGGATTTCTCTCGAAGAGGATTCCGCGGTTTGAAAGTGTAGTCGTATCTTTTCAGCAATGGACGAATCAGATGAGCAATCAATTCCAATCATCCAGCAAGTCTTGTTAATTAACCTAAATTATTCTGTAAAAAACAATTGAAAAAATGAAGAGCATCTTTTTATTGGTTTTTCTTTGGCTAAGTGCCGGTCATATAATTGCACAAACAACCTATTCAAAAGAAATTAAATCGCAGATAAAACGGGTAGAAAATAACCTATCTGCAAGGGTAAAGGTTGACAGTGGCTTTAACGTTATGGATAGAATGGCTTACTATAATGTAAAAGGATTATCAATCGCTGTTATTCAAAACTATCAGGTGATTTGGGCTAAGGGTTATGGTTGGGCTGATGAAAAGGAAAAAAGACCGCTTACAACAGAAACAGTATTTAAACCCGGCTCCATCAGCAAATCTTTAAACGCAGTAGGCGTATTAAAGTTGGTTCAGGATAAAAAGCTGGACATTTCAAAAGATATTAATGAATATTTAAGATCGTGGAAGTTTCCTTACGACAGCATAGCGAAAGGGAAAAAAATTACACTTGCGCATTTGCTTAGCCATACCGGCGGCTTATCTGTTTACGGTGGATTTCCTGGCTACAACAGGAAAGGCAAGATCCCAACAGTACCTGAAATCTTAGATGGAAAAGATTTCACCAACGTACCACCGGTGCGCTCTATGTTCGAACCAGGACTAAAATTTGAATATTCAGGAGGAGGAATTACTGTTTCACAACTTATCATTACAGATCAAACACAGCAATCATACGAGAAATTCATATACAATACTGTATTGAAGCCAATCGGGATGACACACAGTTTCTATTCAACAGCACCTCCAATGGGAGATAAACGGAAAAATGTAGCTACCGGGTATAAAAAAAACGGAGCAGAAGCTGAAGACAAATTCGAAGTTTACCCAGAACAGGCAGCCATGGGATTATGGACTACTCCTGCAGAGCTATGTAAATATGTTGTAGAAATGCAACTGGCGTATGAAGGAAAATCGTCAAAGGTTTTAAACAAAGAGATGGCGAATTTGCATTTAACCCCTTACATAGATGAATCTGCTGCCATGGGAACATTTTTGCAGGAGCGAAATGGCGTAAAATATTTCTTTCATGATGCAGGGAATGAAGGGTTCAGAGGATTCTATATTGCAAGTTTAGAAGGTGGCAATGGCTTTGCAGGATTTGTGAATTCAGATGATGGTATGCTTGTACTTGAACTGATGAATAGTGTTGCTGAGGTTTATAATTGGAAAGGGTTTGATAAACCAGCAATTGTAAAGACAAAAAAATTATCGGAAGCAACTACAAAAAACTATACCGGTGTTTATTTGTATGATGGAAAGATAGCGGAGGTAATAAAAAAGAATGATGGATTATATTTTTGGACTGCCGGTCAGGATGCAAAAATGTATTTTACTTCTGACAAGGATTTCATAAACATGGAATTTCCTTCAGAGAAATCCTTTATAACAGACAACATAGGTGTTGTAACAGGCTACTCCAGAAAAGTGGATGGAAAAGAATATCCACCGGCAATAAAAATCACAACTGTCGATACGCTGAAAGCGAATAATGGCGAGCTTAATGCATTCGGACGGCATTTGCTGGAGACTAAACGATTTAACGAGGCCATTGTTTATTTAGAAAGGGCAACAGTACTTGAACCTGGAGACATGGCTGCATGGTGTAATCTTGCGCATGCTTATTTGTTTGGTAATAAATATGACAAAGGGGTTAAGATATATAAGACCTATCTCGAAAAAATGATTGATGAGCAATCATCTTTTAAGAGTGCGATAAAACTTGATTTTATTTTTTTTAAAGATAATGGCTTTGATAAAATTCTAATGGATAGAGCAAGTAAAGATTTGAAATTGGGAATACCAGACAACGCTAAATCTAACTAAGTCAAACTTGAAAAGATGGTCTTGATTATATAAGTATGATAGCTTCATTCATCGCAGAATTTCCATCCAAAAGAAAGTTCCCAGTGGAACTCTCTCATGAGGAGTGTGCGGTTTGAAATGGAAGCCCTATTCCTTAAAATGATATAGCCTTATGGAAGTGTTTGCTATAAATTAACAGTCACAACTTTCTCAGCCTTTGCTTTTAACATGCCTATCGGCTGCATAAATTCTACCAGGCCATGATCTTTCAGAATATCCTGCACCGCTTTTACATAAGTAGGCGCAACTGCAATCAATAAACCACCATTGGTTTGTGGGTCGGGTAATATATTAAACGCTTCCATCACATTCACACCTTTTTCAAAACCTACTTTGGTACTATAGCTGTTCCAGTTTCTATAGGTTGCATCAGGAACTACTTTTTGCGCAATATATTCTTTGGCTGCAGCCAGCATCGGGATCTTTGCATAAGCTATATCCGCACTCAGATCACTTCCTTCTGCCATTTCAATTAAATGACCAAGTAGTCCAAAACCTGTAACATCTGTCATGGCATGTACGCCCTCCACTTTTCCCAAAGCTTCGCCCACATTATTGAGTTGCGACAATTGCTGGTGAAATGGTTGCACATATTCCTCTTTCAATACATCTCTTTTTTGTGCAGTTGCCAAAATGCCCACGCCCAAAGGTTTGGTTAGAAATAAAAGGTCTCCTTCTTTGGCGGTATTATTTTGCTTTAAATGGTCTATGGCCACCAGGCCATTTACGGAGAGTCCGAAAATAGGTTCGGGCGAATCAATACTATGTCCGCCTGCTAAAGTAATGCCCGCCTTAGCACAAATAAATCTGGCTCCTTCTAATACCTGCTGGGCCAATTCTGCAGATAGCTTATTTACCGGCCATCCTAAAATAGCAATGGCCAAAATGGGTTTACCTCCCATTGCATAAACATCACTGATGGCGTTTGCGCTGGCTATTTTGCCAAAGGTGAAAGCATCATCAACTATCGGCATAAAAAAATCGGTGGTGCTGATGAGGGCCATGCCATTCTCCAGATCATAAGCTGCTGCATCGTCTTTACTGCTATTGCCTACCAGTAATCTTTTACTCACTGGGTAATGACTATTGCTTTTTAAAATGGTGTCCAATACGGCAGGCGCAATTTTGCAACCACAACCACCACCATGCGAAAACTGGGTTAATTTGATATTTGTATTCTCCATATTTAGTAATTAACTGATTCGTTTTAGATAATCCATTCTATTTCGCCAAATCGAAAGCTTTCTCTGAGTCCATCAGACACTAATAATTCTCCTGTTTCAGAAACAGATTTTATTATACAATTAAAAGCAATCGATCCGGACCGCAATTTCACTTCTTCTCCCTTTTTATACAAATGCGTTTGGTATTCAGAGAACAATTCTGCATTGCCATTGTTTTTAAGTTGTGTATAGCGCTTATCCAGGCATACACAAAGTTCTTTGGCAACCATTACAGGTTCAAAATCTTTACCAGTGATTTGTTTTAAAGAAACCGGATTGTGTAAGCTTTCCGGAAAGTTTACTTGGTTCAGGTTCAGCCCAATGCCCGCAACAGCCCACTGCCATTTACTACCACGGAGCAGGTTTTCAATCAATATGCCCCCTGTCTTTCTGTCACGCCAGTAAATATCATTTGGCCATTTAATGGTGGTTTCATCTAACGAATAAGATTTTAACAGATCCATACAAGCCAATGAAACCATCATACTCAGAGAAAACTGACGGGTAATGGATAGGAAAGAACAATCTAAAACAACGGAAAGCGCGATATTTTCTCCGGGTCTGGTATGCCAGGTTTTACCCTGCTGTCCCTTTCCGGCGCTTTGGTGGTGTGCGAAAAAAGCCATTCCATGAGCAGCCAAATCTGACTTTAGGTGGTCCATGGCATAGATGTTGGTACTATCCACTTCAGATAATTCGATGAAAGGCTGACCGATGGTACTTTTAGCAAAAAAGGCTGACAAAGAATTTGTATTTTTGACGAAGTTAGTTCAACAGTTACCTCTTTCTGCCATTACATTTAAAATTTGTAGCGACTAAAAGATAAAGCAACAAAAAATTATCACATAAAAACCGGTTGATTATTGGAACCTCTTTCTGCTTTACAAACACGCGAAAAAAGCAAACTCACCAGGCTTACACGCAACGCCAAGATTTTTAAAGTCATTATTAAAGCCATTCAGGATAGAAAGGCAGAACATATTGTTAGTCTTGACCTGAGAAAAATACCGGAAGCATCCGCAGACTTTTTTGTGGTTTGTCAGGCTTCCAGTACCACACAAGTAAAAGCCATCTGTGATTTTGTAGAAGAAGAAGTACAAAAAAATTGTGGCGAATGGCCTTACAAACATGAAGGACGACAGTCTGCACAATGGATCTTGATAGATTATGTAAACATTGTGGTGCACGTCATGCATCCGGAAGCAAGAAATTTTTACAAACTAGAAGACATGTGGAGTGATGCTTCTTCACAAATGCATGATTTATAGATTTTTAAAATATAAGACCCTTATAATCGTTTAACCAAGGAAAGAAAAGTAGTTTTTACAGAGAGATTTTATCATTATGTCACAAGAAAATAAGAATACCAAACCAGGCGGCCCCGAAAAAAGCGAAGGTTCTCGTAAAGGACCCAAGTTCAATTTATATTGGATCTACGCCATCATTGCGGTTGTGCTACTTTCAGCACAGTTCATGAAATTTGCACCCGAACTTACCCCTACCTATGAGCAGGAGTTCAAGCAGCATATGCTTTTAACAGGCGATGTGGAAAGACTGGACCTGATCAAAGGCAAGGAGAAAGTAAGGGTTTATATAAAGCCGGATAGTCTGTACAAAGACTTTTACAAAAACAAATTCAAAACAGTGATACCAAAGGATAAGGCCAAAGGTGTTCCCTTGTTTGAATTTGAAGTGAATAATATTGATAAGTTTCAGGAAAGGATAGCTGAAATATACAAAGCAAACCCAGCTTTGATAGAGCCTTCCAGCAAATCGATCACAGAAAGCGATTGGTTTGGTCCGGTAGCTAATACTGTTATCTCTTTATTGTTAATAGTAGGTGTATGGGTTTTACTCATGCGTAAAATGGGGGGCCAGGGCGGCGCAGGCGGACCGGGTGGCATTTTCAGTATTGGTAAATCAAAAGCTACCTTATTTGATAAAGGTGCTAAAGTAAATGTAACATTTGCTGATGTTGCCGGACTGGATGAAGCAAAAGTAGAGGTGATGGAAATTGTTGACTTTTTAAAGAATCCCAAAAAATATACGGCACTGGGTGGAAAAATTCCTAAGGGTGCATTATTGATCGGTCCTCCGGGTACTGGTAAAACCTTATTGGCAAAAGCCATGGCAGGTGAAGCACAGGTTCCTTTCTTCAGCTTAAGTGGTAGTGATTTTGTAGAGATGTTTGTAGGTGTGGGTGCCAGTCGCGTTCGCGACCTGTTTAAGCAGGCACGTGAAAAAGCACCATGTATCATTTTTATTGATGAGATCGATGCCATTGGTCGTGCCCGCGGTAGAAATGCCATCATGAGCAATGATGAGAGAGAAAATACACTGAATCAATTATTGGTAGAGATGGATGGATTTGGTGGCGATACCGGCATCATTATTCTTGCAGCTACTAACAGACCAGACGTACTGGATACGGCGTTATTGCGCCCCGGACGTTTTGATCGCCAGATATCTATCGATAAACCGGATGTAAAAGGAAGAGAAACCATTTTTAAAGTGCATTTGTTGCCAATTAAAATTTCTCAAACCCTCGACCTGCACAAACTAGCAGAACAAACACCAGGTTTTGCCGGTGCAGATATTGCCAATGTTTGTAATGAAGCAGCATTGATTGCCGCAAGAAAAGGAAAAGAGTCTGTTGAAATGATCGATTTTCAGGATGCGATCGATAGGGTAATTGGCGGATTGGAAAAGAAAAACAAGATCATCGCCCCACACGAAAAATCAATTATTGCTTACCACGAAGCCGGTCACGCAGTATGCGGTTGGTTCCTGGAACATGCGTATCCATTGCTAAAAGTTACCATTGTGCCTCGCGGTACAGCAGCTTTAGGCTATGCACAATACACGCCAACAGAACAATATTTATATAATACCGATCAGTTGATGGATCAGATCTGCATGACATTGGGTGGTAGGGCTGCCGAAGAAATATTTTTCGGTAAAATTTCAACAGGTGCTGCTAATGACTTACAGCAAATCACCAAGATCGCCTACAGTATGGTTACCGCATACGGTATGAATAATAAAGTGGGTAATGTAAGTTTCTATGATCCTTCACAGGAAAACACTTTTACCAAACCATTCAGTGAAGAAACAGGAAAAATTATTGATGAAGAAGTAAGAGGTATTATTGATGATGCTTATCAGCGTACTTTAAAACTATTAACAGAAAAGAAATTGCAAGTTGCTATTCTTGCAAAAGAATTACTGGATAAAGAAGTGCTGCATAAATCAGATGTAGAAACCCTGATTGGCAAAAGACCATTTGAAGAAAAGAGACTTTTAGAAATTGAACAGGAAGAAATAGCAGCAAAAGAAGCAGTTGAAAAAGCTGCTGAAGAAGCTGCAGCCGCAGAAATTATTAAACCGGCAGAACCCGAAAACGGAGAAACGCCTATTCTTGCATAATGGCATCAACTGCTAGAGAAAATATATTAAACAGAATTAAACAGGCACTGGCTAAACCAGTGCCTGTACCCTTTCCGGCTAGTATGGGTAAGGAATCTGTTTATCTCCCTGCCAATGATGAACCCGCTATCATCTTTGCAGAGAACTTTAGTAAACTGGAAGGAAAGTTTTCTTTTTGCGCAGATGAAACTGAGCTAGTACAACAATTGCAAACATTGATCAGGCTTCGTGGTTGGACAAAAATTTATTGCCTGGAAACGGACATGAAAGAAAGGTTTTCATCAAATGGATTAACGATAGATTATACACAAGATCTTGCTTCTTGCGATGTTGCCATTACCGGATGCGAAACCTTAATTGCCAGAACAGGAAGTATGGTATTAAGTAGCGCACAATTAAGCGGTAGAACCACCAGCGTATATGCACCTGTTCACATTTGTATCGCCTATTCTAAGCAATTGGTATACGATATAGGGGAAGGGTTACAGGGTGTTAGAGAAAAGTACGGACAACAATTCCCTTCCTTACTTACATTGGCAACAGGACCTAGCAGAACGGCTGATATTGAAAAAACTTTGGTGGTAGGCGTTCATGGACCAAAAGAAGTATTTTGTTTTTTGGTAGACAGCTAAACCTAACTTTAATTGCTATGCCGGATATTACCCTTTATTTATTTGTATATGGTTCGCTCAGAAGCGGATTTCAACATCCGGCTTATGAGTATATCAGCCAGTATTTTACATTGGTATCTCCCGCAAAAGTGAATGGTAAATTATTTGACCTGGTTGACTATCCCGCAGCAGTACCAGACGAATCAGCCCAACATTTTATTGTAGGTGAGTTATACCAGATCAATGATAAGGATGAATTTGGCTGGGCAATTGCACAGTTGGATGATTACGAAGGATTGCATACAGAAAATGAAGAGATCCCCCTTTTTAGAAGAGAGTTAACATCGGTATTCTGGAATGACCAGGAGGAAAAAGCCTGGGTATACTGGTATAATGGAGATGTAGAAGGAAAATCATTGATAGCCAGTGGCGACGTATTACTATACAGGCAAGAAAAAAATAAATCTGGTAAACCATGATGGTTACACCCGGAAAAAAAATATACTTCCTCTCCGATTTTCATTTGGGTGCACCAGACCATGAAAGTAGTCTTGTAAGAGAAAAAAAGATAGTTGGTTTTCTGGAAACTATCCGACATGATGCTGAACAGATTTTTATTGTTGGCGACATTTTCGATTTCTGGTTTGAATATACCAAAGTGGTTCCTAAAGGTTATGTAAGGTTATTGGGCAAACTGGCCGAGTTGACAGACAGTGGTATTGCCATTCATGTTTTTGTAGGCAACCATGATATGTGGATGAGCGGCTATTTTGAAAAAGAATTGAATATACCCGTGTACCATCATCCCAAAACCTTTGAATGGAACGGTAAAAAATTCTTTATTGGTCATGGCGATGGGTTGGGCCCTGGCGACCAGGGTTTTAAATTCATCAAAAAAATATTCCGGAACCCTTTCTGCCATTGGTTATTCGGACAATTACATCCAACCTGGGGTATTGGACTGGCCAATTATTTCAGTAAAAAAAGCAGGGAAAAAACGGGTGCCAGTGATGAAGTGTTTTTAGGTGAGGAAAAGGAATGGCTGATCATATACAGCAAAGAAGTATTGCAAAAGCAGCATTACGATTATTTTGTATTCGGACACAGGCACCTACCATTAGATTGTAAATTAAATGATCAAAGCAGGTATATCAATCTGGGCGACTGGATCCGCAATTTCACTTATGCTACATTTGATGGCCATGATATGCAACTACATAAATGGGGATAATACCTTCGGACTAATACTTTAATTGGATTAGGTAGAATACACACAATCTCCAAAAGATTTTAAAATCGGCCTCTGCAAAAAAGCGTTAAGAAATTTATGTAATGGAGCGTTAAGAAATGAACGTTGCTGGGCTCTGAAAAAATGTTTAAGCGCATAATTGTTCCATTATTTTCCTAAAGCTTGGCTTTAGACTTAGTTCATTTTAGCGGAATGAAATAAACCTGCCTGGTGGCAGACAGGTTTTAGCTTTTTTGCAGCAGCCTTGACTTTTTTTGCCTGTCTGCCGCCAGGCAGGTTACTTTTTTTTGTCAAGAAAAAAAAGTAAATAGCGTATACGCTTTTTGGAAAAAACTTTGCGATTATTCTACATAATCCATTAATTTAAATCAAGATGGAAAATTTCTTACAGCAAAAACTTTTGAATAATACTATCGAAAGTTATTTATATGTAACTGGCATTATACTGTTGGCGTTATTGTTAAAAAGACTGGTTTCTAAATACCTCGCCAGAATATTATACAAAATGGTAGGTAGTGCTGCCAGGAAAATTACCAGACAATCCTTTCTGGATCTGGTGGTACAGCCTTTAGATAGCTTTCTTGTTTTGCTGGTTTCCATCATCGCACTGGACAGATTGTATGCGCCTGATTTTTTTAAAATGAAGATCTACCATACAACGATGGGTCAACTGCTAGATTCAATAGCAGCAGGCACTTTGATCATGGTATTTATCTGGCTCTGTTTACGTGTAATAGATTTTGTTGCTTTGATACTGGAAGAGAAAGCCAATTTAACGGCAGATCAGACAGACAACCAACTGATCATTTTCTTCAAAGACTTTTTTAAGGTGATTCTGGTTATCATGGGCATATTGCTCATACTTCGCTTTTCCTTTAACAAAGATATTGGCAACCTGCTTACAGGCTTAAGTATTGTAGGTGCCGCAATTGCCTTAGCTACCAGGGAGAGCATGGAGAATTTGATAGCGTCCTTTATCATATTTTTCGATAAACCTTTTATCATTGGCGACCTGGTGAAAGTGAATAATTTCACTGGTAATATTGAAAAAATCGGTCTGCGCAGTACCAGAATCCGTACACTGGATAAAACCTTTATTACGGTGCCCAATAAGCAGATGGTAGACAGTATCCTGGACAATATCACACTCCGAGTGCAAAGAAGGTTTGAATTGCGTTTGGAACTGAAACTATCTGCTACCGCAGATCAGTTAAAACAATTTATTGCTGCTGTAAAAGAGATCTTGCGCAAACCTGAATTAGTAGAAAGTCAGGTATATCTTTCAGACACTGGTAAGAATGCCCATATCATTATCGTAGATATGTTTGCCGGTATGGAACAAAACATTGATGCTTTTAACGAATTGAAAGAAGCGGTTAATTTGGAGATCATTGCATTACTGGAGCAGCACCAAATGGTGTTTGCAGCATCTCAAACGGAAGTGGTGATACAGTCTGCTGGTTAAAGCGTAGATTTTAGCTCCAGCAAAAACGACTTGAATTTTGTTAAAGAATCCATCAGTTGTACCTGCTTGTCGATCTCTCCCTTATTATTCTTTAAATAGTTTTTTGCGCCATCAATAGAAAATTTTCTTTGTCTTAAAAGAAAATAGATGATCTGCAGGTTCTTGATATCTTCTACCCTGAAAAGCCTGTCGCCCTTCCTGGTTTTACGAGGTTGTAAAATATCAAACTCATTTTCCCAGTAACGCAATAGAGAAGTATTCACTTTAAACCAACCGGCAACTTCACTGATAGAATAATACAGTTTCTGCTGTAACACAGACTCTTCCGGAACCTCAATAAGGTCTGCTTCCGAATCCATTTCTTTAAAAGATTTTCTACCTCTTTTACCGGGTGTTTTTACAGATGATGTGATGTCTGAAACCGGCGAAACACGGGTAAGTTTTTCTTTAACGGGTTCGGCAATGATGGGTTCTTCCAATACAGCCACCTCAGTAATAATTTCTGGTTTGGCAATGGGTGCCGCTTTTTCCTTTTTGCGGGGTGCTACAGATGTTTCAACGGGCATTCCAAAAAGGTCTAACTGCTGCAAGGTATTTGGCATGAGGTAAAAGTACAACAACTCTTTAGATGCTTTTGCCTCTCAAGGGGTTAGGTGGAAAAGATGTAAGTATCTTCCAGAATGGGGTGCTATATAAGCACTTAGGGTAAGCAAGTTTTGTTAGAAAAACACTTACTGGAACATCTTTACTTAGTTTTGTTTGGAAACAGAAAAGATGTACCCAATTAATAAAATATGCGTTTGTGGTGCGGGAACCATGGGGAGTGGTATTGCGCAGGTGGCAGCTATGGCGGGTATCGATACTATTCAGTATGATGTAAACACGGCTATGCTGGAAAAAAGCAGGAACTTGATTCAAAAAAACCTGCAGTGGCTTATTGATAAAAATAAAATAGCTAAGCAAGCGGCTGAAAGCTGCCTGGAAAGGATCGTTTTTACCCATCAAATAGAAGATTGTAAAGCCGATGTTTTTATAGAAGCCATCATCGAACAAAAAGAAGCAAAATTGGGTCTTTTCAATCAGCTTGCAGCCATCAACCCGGCTACGGCTATTTTCGCTACCAACACATCTTCTCTTTCTGTAACGTCCATTGCCCAGGATTTTCAAAGGCCCTCTCATTTGCTGGGCATGCATTTTTTTAACCCCGCCCCCCAAATGAAACTGGTAGAACTGGTTTCTACGCCTTATATAGATAGCCATGTTCTGAATACGATGATTTCCTTGGCAAAAAAAATGAATAAGGTACCGGTGGTTTGTAAAGACGCGCCGGGATTTATTGTAAATAGGGTGGCAAGGCAATATTACCTGGAAGCCATGCATTTGCTCAAAACAACTAATGCAACTGTTGAAGAAATAGATGCTATTATGGAGGCTTCGGGTTTTAAAATGGGTCCATTTAAATTGATGGACCTGATAGGCATGGATATCAATTATAGTGTAAGCAATATTGTTTGGGAAGCCCTGGGTAAACCGGAACGCCTCAGGCCATCTACCATACAGCAAGAAAAAGTATCAGCCGGCGAATTGGGCAGAAAAACAGGTAAGGGTTTTTATGCCTATCCAGAAAAAAGTAAATAGCGTAAACGCTATTGGGAAACAACTTTGCTATTATTCTAATTAATCCTAAAAATATTAAATACCTTATGTACAAAGAACAGAAAAGCGAAGAAGTATGAAAGAAACAAAAAAAGTGAAAACATCTATTCGTTTTTTTATCGACCGAGAAGTGCGGGCTGTTTGGGACGATGAAAATTCCAAATGGTGGTTCAGTGTGTTGGATATTGTAGGGGTTTTAAATGAAGAAAGCGACTATTCCAAAACCCGTAATTATTGGAAGTACCTTAAAGCAAAGTTGAAAAAAGATAATAACGAAGTGGTTAGTGCCACTACCCAGTTGAGATTTTTGGCACCTGATGGCAAAATGCGTTTAGGCGATATGCTAGACAGCGAAGGTGTAACTGCGCTTGCTAAAAATTTTCCTAACAACAGGGCAATGAAGTTTTTAGATTGGTTTCTTTTCAGCGAGAATAGTCTTGACGGACAAAGCAAGAAAAAAGCCTACACCCTAATTGAAAGCAATTTGATTAACGAATTTGAGGTAGGCACAGCCAAAGGTTTGCAACAAATACACGCTTATTTGTTTGGTGGCTTGTATGATTTTGCAGGGCAAATACGTCAAAAAAATATTTCAAAGGGCGGATTTCAATTTGCTGTATCGCGCTTTTTGGGCGAAACATTAAAGCATATAGAAGCAATGCCTGAAAACACTTTTGACGAGATAGTAGATAAATATGTAGAAATGAATATTGCACATCCATTTATGGAAGGCAACGGTAGAAGTACAAGAATATGGTTGGATTTGATGTTGAAAAAACGTCTGAAACGCTGTGTGGACTGGAGCAAAATAAGTAAAAGTGATTATATGAACGCCATGATGCTAAGTCCAACCCAAAGCGATGTATTAAAATCATTTTTGCTAAAGGCGTTAACTATAAAAATAAACGACCGGGAGATGTTTTTAAAAGGTATTGACTATTCATATTATTACGAAGAAAATTAAATATTATGGAAATTCTCGGTAGCATAGAAATATTTCAGTACCAATCTTAACCTAAGTTTTACCCATGCGCATAGCCGTTAACGCCATATTTCTTCAAAAAGATAAGCTGGAAGGTTATGGGCATTATGCAAAAGAAATACTCAGCAGGATGGTTGTAAACCATCCCGAACATGAGTTTATTTTTGTTTTCGACAGGCCATTTGATCCTTCCTTCCTTTTTGCTGGTAATATCACACCCATCATCGTAAAACCTGCAGCCCGTCATGCTTTGGCATACCTCTACTGGTATAATATTGCTGCACCATTGGCTTTAAAAAAGTACAAACCAGATTGCTGGTGGCAGCCTTATGGATTCTGTAGTTTAACTACAGGTATTCCGCAATTGATGGTGATTCATGACCTCGCCTATCTGCACCATCCAGGTTTTATAGCATGGCACCACCGAATATTTTACCAACTGTTCACTGCAAAATTTATTAAGAAGGCAAATAGTTTGGTTACCGTTTCTGAATTTTCAAAAGCAGATATGGTTAAGCAATTTAAAATAGCTGTCAATAAAATTGAAGTGATCTCGGGTGCAGCCAGAGCAGATTTTCAACCTATCGGCTGGCAGGAAAAAGAAGCCGTTAAAGCCATGCATACGCAGGGTTCTGAATACTTTTTGTTTACCGGAGGCATTCATCCACGCAAAAACCTGTTGAACCTACTGAAGGCTTTTTCCAAATTTAAAAAATGGCAACAAAGCAATATGAAGCTTTTGGTTGCTGGCAGACTTGCCTGGAAATATGATAGCCTGGTGGAAAAATTGAAATCCTATAAATACCGGGAGGATGTTGTGATGCTGGGTTATTTATCCGACAAAGAATTACAGGAAATAACCGCATCAGCTTATGCACTTGTTTACCCATCTTTTTTTGAAGGATTTGGTTTGCCTGTTATGGAAGCGATGCAATCCGGTGTGCCGGTTATCTGTTCTGATACCTCCAGTATGCCCGAAATAGCCGCCGATGCTGCCTTGTATGCATCACCCATTGAACCCGATACCATAGCCAAACAAATGCTGAACCTGTATAAAAACGAATCGCTTCGTGATGAAATGATACGGAAAGGTTTGGAAAGAGCGAAAGATTTCAACTGGGATAAAGCTGCACAAAATATGTGGGACCAGCTGATGACTACCACTAAAAAATAGCAGTTTTCAACTTCTGCCGATTCCACTTACTTTTGCCTTTCTTTTATTGTGCTTAAAAAAATCAAACATGCATACTTCGAGTATTTCCATTGAAATAGAATTAGACGATAATAAAGTGCCGCAACAGATCAACTGGCTCGCCAGTGATAGTTCAGCAGATATGAAACAGCCTGCCAAATCAATGATGGTGGCTTTTTGGGATGGTGCCGATAAATCTGCCTTACGTATTGATCTTTGGACCAAAGACATGATGGTGGATGAGATGGCTGATTTCTATTACCAAACCATGATGGGTATGGCCGATACTTATTTACGTGCCACACAACAAACCGAACTGGTGGATGATATGAAAAATTTTGCACGCGATTTTTATAAAAAATTTCGTGAAACCCAATTAAAAGAAAATAAATAATTGATTTATGAGTCTCGAAACAGAAGTAATGTCGCACATGAAGGATGCGATGAAAGCCAAAGACGAAGCGCTTCTTCGCGGTTTACGTGCTATAAAGGCTGAGATCATCAAAGCCAAAACGGATCCTGGTGCCAATGGAGTGATATCAGAAGACACTGAAATCAAGATCTTGCAGAAACTGGTTAAATCCAGAAAAGATTCGCTCGAAATCTACCAGCAACAAAATCGCCCAGACTTGGCTACCAAAGAATCGGAAGAGATTGCTGTAATAGAAAAATTCCTTCCCCAACAAATGGATGAAGCAGCACTAACTAATGCAATTACACAGATTATTGCTGAAACAGGAGCTGCAGGTCCACAAGATATGGGCAAAGTAATGGGCGTTGCTTCCAAACAACTGGCAGGAAAAGCAGAGGGTAAGGCAATTGCTGCAACAGTAAAAGCGTTATTGAACAAATAACCACTTATTGCAGTAAAAATCATGGTCAAGCCATGGCTATTATCCAAACAAACCTAAGCATCCCATGATCATCGACCTGATCTTTCTATTCCTGATCGTTCTATCTGTGTTCAAGGGTTTGCGCAATGGTTTTGTAGTGGCTGTATTTTCATTATTAGGAATCATCGTTGGATTAGCTGCAGCCATGAAATTATCCACTTTTGTGGCTTCCTGGTTGCAGGAAAGTACCCATATTGCCGCTGCATGGTTACCCTTTCTTTCTTTTCTGCTGATCATGATTGCAGTGGTGCTACTGGTGAGGCTGGGTGCCTTATTTTTACAGTCAATGCTGGAAATGGCCATGCTGGGCTGGATCAATAAATTGTCTGGCATACTCTTGTATGCCTTGCTTTACCTGACCATACTGAGTGTATTACTTTTTTATACGGAGAAACTGCATTGGTATAAAGCAGATACTTTTATCGCTTCCAAAACATTGCCTTATATACAGCCTATCGGGCCAAAAGCCATCAATCTTTTTGGCAAACTGATTCCTGCATTTCAGGGAATGTTTGAAGAACTATCCCAATATTTTGCATCATTAAATGAAAGAATCAAGTAGTGTTGGTGAATATCAATGCCTGGATTGCCCCTTTTTGCCTTAAAATCAGTATTTTGCAGGTGGTGTAGGATAATACAATCATCACAGTAAAGTGACAGGGTAATTGATTGAAATTCCTTTTATTTGTATTGATTACCCATTGCCTGCATAAGAAAAAGACCCATGAATTACGAGATCAAACAGCTGGATAAGTTCAAGTTTATAGAAGAAGGAGAAGGCGAGCCATTGGTTCTCTTGCATGGCCTTTTTGGTGCACTCAGTAATTTTAAAGACCTGATCGAACATTTTCGCGACAGGTTTAAAGTAATTGTTCCCCTTTTACCACTTTTTGATCTGGATATTTTTCACACTTCTGTGGGCGGGTTGGAAAAACATGTACAGAAATTTATTGAGTTAAGGGGCTATGATAATATCCACTTGATGGGCAATTCACTTGGGGGTCATGTGGCATTGGTACACATATTAAAACATCCCGAAAGGATCAAATCACTCACACTTTTTGGCAGCAGCGGATTGTTTGAAAATGGGATGGGCGATAGTTACCCGAAAAGAGGCGATTATGAGTACATCAAGAAAAAAACACAGCTTACTTTTTATAATCCGGAAACAGCAACCAAAGAACTGGTGGATGAAGTATTTGAGATTACCAATAATCGCATCAAAGTGATTAAAATTATTGCGCTCGCCAAAAGTGCCATACGAAATAATTTAGGAGAAGAGCTCAACCAGATCAAACAACCAACCTGTTTAATTTGGGGTAATGACGATACCATTACGCCACCTTTTGTTGGCAAGGAATTCAACCGTTTGATTCCAAATAGCGAGATACATTTTATAGACCATTGCGGACATGCCCCAATGATGGAGGTACCCAATGAATTTAACAGAATATTGGAAGGGTTTCTGATGAAACTCAAACACACTACAGCAACACCGGCCTGATTTTTGGCGTACCAGGGATAGAATCGAACATATGCTTTCATCACAACTGATCAATAATGGATTTCCGGCTGTTAACCTTTTTGACAAGGTTAGTCTGGCTTTAGGCCTGATGGATGAATATGATGTGATGCACCTGCCGGTTCTGAGCGAAGAAAAGTTTGCAGGCATTATCAGTAAAAATGATTTGTTGGATTTGGCAGAAAATGGAATGATTGCCGGCGCAGAATCTTCCTTAATGAAGGTCTCTGTAAAAGGGGAAGAATATTTTCTGATGGCTTTAAAACGCATGGCCGATAACGAATTGTCGCTCTTACCTGTTATCAACGATCAATCAGAATTGCTGGGCGTGATTCCTGCTTCAACCATTCTCCGTTCAATTTCTGTTTTTCTGGGAAATGAAGACAAAGGCGGGGTGATCGTGCTGGAATCTGATAAAAGAAATTTTTCATTTGGGGAAGTCAGTCGTTTGGTAGAAACAAATGATGCATTTATCACACAACTCAATACCCATACAGATCATGAAACCGGCATGATGGTGATCACCCTTAAAATCAACAAGAACGAGATCTCCGATATCGTTGCCACTTTTCAACGATATGAATACAGTGTTCGTTTTTATTTTGGACAAGAAGAATATGCTAATGAACTCAAAGAAAACTACCAGCACCTTCTTTCTTACCTCAATATGTAACATGCAACACAGACTACTGCAGAGATTCGAAAAACCGGAAATGAGGTTATTGCGTTTTTTATTAACTATCATACTGTTCTTGTCCACTCAATGGGTGATAGCACAGGATGCCAAACCTTCAACAGATAGTCTATCCAACAGTCTCGGTGATAAAATCATACAAATGCAAATACCACTGATGGTTGCCAGTATTCAGGTGGTAGGTAATAAAAAAACAAAAGAAAATATTGTTCTTCGCGAAATTCCTTTTCAAAAAGGAACAAGAATAGTTGAAGCAGACCTCGCATCACAATTGTTACTGGCTAAGCAACAATTAATGAACACTTCCCTTTTTGTAGATGTTGTTGTAACTGTTGCAGCACGTAAAGGAAACCTGATTGATGTACTGGTAGAATTGAAAGAAAGATGGTATTTATTTCCGCTCCCTTATTTTAAATTGATCGACAGAAATTTTAACCAGTGGTGGGTAGAACAGAAAAGAAGTTTGGAAAGAGTGAACTATGGCATCAAGTTTATACAAAATAATGTTAGTGGTAGAAACGATAACCTAGATATCTGGCTGATAACCGGTTATACCCAACAATTAAGCCTGCGATATAACCTTCCCTTTTTTGATAAAAAATTGAAAAGCGGATTTAATGCAGGTATTATTTATGCTACACAAAAAGAACTGAATTACGCAACTGGAGATAATAAGCAGCTTTTTTATAAACAGGAAGAAGTGGTGAAGAAGGCGCTGCGACTAGATTTCACCTATTCTTATCGCCCGGCTGTAAAACATCGCCATTATTTCAGGGTTTCTTATAACCAGGAAGAAGTGGCTGATACGGTAGTGAAAATCAACCCCCAATATTATCCTGACAAAAACAGAGAAGTGAAATTTCTGGACTTCTCCTATCAGTATAAATATTATAATGTTGACTTTATCCCTTATCCCACCAATGGTATTATGTTGGAAGCCAACTTATACAAAAGAAGCCTCGAAAAATTGAATAGCCTTTGGCAGATCAGCGCCCGCACTGTGTTTGCGGCACCCATCAACAAATCAACATTTATACACCTGGAAGGTATGGCGATGATCAAACAGGGTGTAAACAATTATTTTTTTAACCAGAGAATGTTTGGCTATGGCTACTTTAATATGCGCGGATTAGAGTACAATGTGGTAGATGGTGATTTTGGTGCGGCTTTAAAAACCACCCTACACAAAAAATTAGTGTCTTTTGTTTTGAAAAATCCTTTCCCCAGTAAAACACATGATAAAATTCCTTTCCAAATTTTCCTGAAAGCTTATGGCGACCTGGGTTATAGCTATAATAAGGCAGCCAAAACTTCCAACACCCTAAACAATACCCTTATCAAAACTTGGGGTTTTGGAATGGACATAGTATCTATCTATGATTTTGTATTTAAAATTGAATACAGCTTTAACCAACTGGGCAGGGATGGCTTATATTTACACAGCAGAAACGATTTTTAATACATCCGTGGATGGATCTTGCTATGCCAAAACACAAGTAAGTTGCATCTTCTGGGTTTATAACAGTAATCATGAAAGTAGCAATTTATAGCCGTGGCCTTGACTTTGAACAGGAGAATCCGCTGTTGGTTCTGCTCGAAGAATTGTCGCGATACCATATAACCATCTATATTTTTCACCAGCTGATGGAGCAGTTTTCCCTGCCCCAGCACCTGCACGAAAAAATGATCCCCTTTCATTCTTCTGATGACCTTGATGAACATATTGATTTCCTGATCAGTATTGGAGGCGATGGTACTTTGCTGGATACGGTAACCCTGGTAAAGGATAAGAATATTCCTATAGTAGGCATCAACTTTGGCCGATTGGGCTTTTTGGCAAGTATCAGTAAAGATGAACTGGCAAGTGCGGTGGATTCTTTGATCAACAGAACCTATGTAATTGATAAAAGAACCCTGATTCACCTTGATTCCAATGAACCACTTTTTGGTGATTCTCCCTTTGCATTAAATGAATTTGCCATCCATAAAAGGGATATCTCTCCCATGGTAAAGATCCATACGTATATGAATGGAGAATTCCTGAATACCTATTGGGCAGACGGGTTGATTGTTTCTACTCCAACCGGTTCTACGGGCTACAATATGAGTTGTAATGGTCCGATCGTTTTTCCGGAATCATCCAGTTTTGTGATCACCCCAGTTGCTCCGCATAACTTGAATGTTCGTTCTATCGTAATACCCGATACCAACGTGATTTCTTTTGAAGTAGAGTCGAGGGCCGACAAATTTATCTGTGCCATGGATGCCAGAAGGGAAATTGTGCACAAGAACATCCAATTAGCGGTTAGAAGGGAGAAATTTGCCGTTAGCCTGATCCGGTTAAACGAAAATAGTTTCCTTTCCACGCTGCGTTCCAAGCTTACCTGGGGTCTTGATAAAAGAAATTAACTTTTATTGTATTGATTTTTGATGCTATTTTACAATTCAATGCCTTCAAAGCGCGATGATGTATAAAAAAATTCTGACCATTAGCTTTCTTTTTGCAGGACTTTTTACCCTTAAAGCCCAGGTGATGGACCCTTATGTACATCAGGGAGAAGTGGGCATTTCAGTGGGTTTTGGCCATTATTTTGGTGATTTGAACCCTAATTCTGCCATTAATCGCCCCAAAACAGCAGCTGGCATTTTCTTTCGCAAACAGATCTCAAATTATATCGGTATCCGCCTTTCTGGTGATTACGCACAACTGGGTTATTCGGATGTATACAGCAATAATGTGGTTCAAAATGCCAGAAACCTAAGTTTTAACAGTAATGTATGGGAACTGGGAATTGCCGGAGATTTTAACTTTTTTGAATTCCATCCGGGTTTCGAGGGCTATAATTTTACCCCATACCTAGGTTTGGGTATCGGCGTTTTCTCTTTTGATCCCTATGCTTACTTGGGCGGTGAAAAATATTTTCTCAGAACATTGGGCACCGAAGGCCAGGGAAGTTCCTTATATCCCGATTTACAGCCTTATAGTCCTATTGCCATCAGTATCCCATTCACTGTTGGTGTTAAATATGCTTTGAATGAAAGGACCAATATTTTTGGCGAACTCACCTATCGCTTTACCAATACGGATTACCTGGATGATGTTAGCGGGTTATATGCGCCCGATGCATTTCCTTCCCTACCGGATGGCTCACCTTCGCCTGCTTTTTTGTTACAGGACAGAAGTTATGAAACCGGTGCATCTATAGGCGTAAAAGGAAAGCAGAGGGGTAATAGCCTTCAAAAAGATGCTTTTGCTACCATTAAGATCGGGGTATCTTTTAACCTGCAATCTTACCGTTGCCCCACACCCGGTTCTTACAAATAATCCTTTTTAAGTTTTCACACCGGTTTCCCACATTTTTATCATCGCCATGCCTTGATTTTGTTACATTTGCAGCCTAAATGAAGCCAGTAACATGCAGGAAAGCCTGTTAGAGCGGATTGATAAAGCAAGATTGCCGCATCATATAGCCATCATTATGGATGGAAATGGACGCTGGGCCGAAGAAAAAGGACAGGACCGTCTCTATGGTCATTTTCATGGCGTAGAGAGTGTGCGTGATATTGTAGAAGGGTCTGCAGAACTGGGCATCAAATACCTCACCTTGTACGCTTTTAGTACCGAAAACTGGGACAGGCCCCAGCAGGAAGTAGAAGGGCTGATGTCTTTATTGGTTGATACGATTCACAAGGAAGTGCCCATCCTGAATAAGAACAATATCCGTTTGCATGTAATTGGCGATATGAATATGTTGCCAAAAAATGCCTACGATGAATTACAGGAAGCATTGGAGATGACAGCTGCCAATACAGGGCTCAACCTCATCATGGCATTGAGTTACAGCAGCAGATGGGAATTGGTAAATGCCGTGAAGAATATTGGTATCGATGTAAAAGCGGGTAAGATTGATCCTGCATCCATTAACCAGGATACTTTACAGCAATACTTGTCAACCAGTCAGTTCCCCGATCCGGAACTGATGATCAGAACCAGTGGCGAATACAGGATCAGTAATTTTCTTTTGTATCAATTGGCTTATGCCGAATTATATTTCACCAATACCCGTTGGCCCGATTTCCGGAAGATCAACCTCTATGAAGCCATTATTGACTTCCAGGGAAGAGAAAGGAGATTTGGCAAAACGGGGCATCAAATTCAGGAGGAAACCCAATTGGCATAGCTTAGAAACCAGGAACTATTAGAGGAAGATGTTGATTTAACAAAGACTTTTCATTATTCCCGTTAATTTGCCCCGCCTAAAAACCCGAACCATAACTGAAAGATAAACAGGAACTTCTTTCAGAAAGCAATACCACAAACCGAAACCGGATGCAGAAAGTGTACAAAATTTTAGTGTTGGCTTTAGTAACATCGCTCGTGAGTTTTGCGGCCCAGGCACAAGAAACAGGAACCGATACCACCATCACTTCCATAGAAGCAGATCTAATCAATATTTTTAATCAGAAGACCCCCAAAAAATACAAGGTTGCCAATATCAAAGTTGTGGGCAACAAATTTTTTGATGAAAACCTGCTGATCTCTATCGCCAATATCAATATCGGTGATGAAATTTCTATCCCTGGTGGCGATAATTTTTCTAAAGCTATCACCAAATTATGGGGCCAGAATTATTTCAGTAATGTTGAAATATACCTTACCAAACTTACCGGAAGAGATATTGATGTTGAAATAAGTGTAACAGAAAGACCACGTTTATCCCGCTTCTTTTTCAAAGGCATCCGTAAGGGAGAGAGTGAAGACCTGGCAGGTAAAACCGGATTGGTGCCTAACCGTGTAATTACCGAGAATATGAAGATCTCTGCCGTAGAAGCGATCAATAAATTCTATGCAGAAAAAGGATACCGCGATTCTAAAGTGAAGATCGTAGAAAGAAAAGACACTTCTATTTCCAATACACTGGCACTTGATTTTATTATCGACAAAGGCAATAAGGTAAAAATCAATAATATCAATTTTGGAGGTAATACCGTTGATGATGGTAAGCTGAAAAAGCAATTGAAAGATACCAAAGAGCAATCGCGCCTTACCCTTTTCCCTAGTTATGATAAGGGTTATCTGGTACCCGCTAAGCGATATAATTTCCAGAATTATATGCGTGAGACCGGCTTTTTAAGTTTTAGTAAAACCAAAAAAGTGCTGGATCCCTATGTAAGGATCAAGTTAACCGGAGCCAAGTTCGACGAGAAAAAATACCTGGATGATAAGGACAATATCCTCGACTTTTATAATACTCTCGGTTATAGAGATGCGGTAATTGTAAAAGACACGGTGTATCATGTACTGCGTGGCAATCTGAATATTGATATCAAGATCAATGAAGGCCGCAAATATTATTTCGGAAATATTACCTGGAGAGGCAATACCAAATATTCTGATTCTGTACTTACTTCCATCCTCGCTATTCGTAAAGGCGATACCTATAACTTAGAAATACTGAATAAAAAGCTGGGTAAATCTGGCTCACCCGATGGTGGCGATGTTAGCGGCTTGTACCAAGATGATGGTTATTTGTTTTTTAGAACAGATCCTGTAGAAACGGCTGTTTACAACGATACGATCGATTTTGAAATCAGGATCGTGGAAGGTCCGCAGGCAACTATCAAGAATGTTAGAATTACCGGAAATGACCGTACCAAAGAATATGTGATCAGAAGAGAATTGCGTACCATTCCGGGAGAAAAATTCAGCAGAACAGACCTGATCCGTTCTCAGCGTGAAATTGCCCAGTTGAATTATTTTAACCAGGAAAAAATCAAGATCGACCCTGTTCCTAATCCGGATGATGGTACCGTAGATATCAACTATGGAGTGGAAGAAAAATCAAGTGACCAGTTGGAATTAAGTGCCGGATGGGGTGGAACCATCGGTCTTACCGGTACACTCGGGGTATCCTTCAATAACTTTTCTATCCGTAATATCTTTACCAAAAAAGCCTGGGATCCTTTGCCAATGGGTGATGGACAAAAACTCAGTCTCCGTTTACAGAGTAATGGTAAGGCCTTCCGTTCTTATAATTTCTCCTTTACCGAACCATGGTTGGGAGGTAAGAAAAGAAACGCATTCACCGTTAGTATCTATAATACCAAATATGGACAGACATACGATCCATTTACCGGTATTTACGATCCTAATGTGGCAGATACAAGGTATATCAATACTACCGGTATGACCGTTAGTATTGCCAAGCAGTTAAAATGGCCTGATGACTATTTCTCTCTATCTCAGGGTATCAACTATACGCGTTATAAGCTGAGTAATTACGCTATCGACCCTACCAATTTGCCAGGGTTTGATAATGGTAATGTAAACGATATCAACTACCGAATCGCTTTACAGCGTTCATCTGTAGATGCGCCATTATTTCCTCGCTCAGGTTCTACATTCTTGCTGAGTTTACAGGTAACACCACCTTATTCTCTTTTCAACAAGAATATCCTAAATAAGGATAACCCCTATAATTTTATTGAATACCATAAATGGCGTTTCAATGGCGAATGGTATGTGCCATTGGGCAAACCAAGAGGTGAGGAAAGAAATAAGCAGTTTGTTTTGAAAGCCTCTGCAAAATTTGGTTACCTGGGCAAGTTTAGTCCGGATTTGGAAATATCTCCCTTCCAGCGTTTCCAGGTGGGTGATGCAGGTTTGAGTAACCAGTTTGCCTTATTGGGTTACGATATCATTGCACACAGAGGATACCCTGTTTACGATGTTTCTAACCCAAAAATCAATCCTGATAAACAAACAGCCAACCAATATTTTACCATTTTCAATAAATACACGCTGGAAATGCGTTATCCGCTTAGCTTAAACCCAAGCAGCACCATATATGCACTTGGCTTTTTTGAAGCGGCAAACGGTTGGTATAGTTTTAAAGAATATAATCCTTTTCAGCTAAGACGCTCTGTGGGCTTGGGTATGCGCTTCTTCCTGCCTATGTTTGGATTGCTTGGATTTGATTATGGCATAGGATTGGATAGGTTTACACCGGGTGGCGCTCTCAAAGATGCATCAAGATTTACCTTTATGCTAGGATTTGAGCCGGAATAACCCTTAAACCTAAAAACCTTATTATGAAAAAAATTATTTTATCCTCCTTCCTTTTATTGGGCCTTTTGTTTGCTGCTGAAGCTCAATCCAGGTATGCTATTATCGATACCAAGTATATCCTGAATAAAATACCCGAATACAAAGAAGCAGATAAGAAACTGCAGCTGATAGGTGAACAATGGCAGAAAGAAATAGACGATAAGCAGGCATCATTGGATAAGATGTATAAGAACTATGAAGCCGAGCAGTTTATGCTTACCGATGAGCTGAAAAAGAAAAGGGAAGATGAATTATTTGTTAAGGAAAAAGAGGTGCGCGACCTGCAAAAAAGGCGTTTTGGGTACGAGGGCGATCTGTTTAAAGAGCGTCAGCGTATGGTAAAACCTGTGCAGGATAAGGTATATAATGCCGTTCAGAAAATAGCCATTGCCCGATCTTATGATTTTGTACTGGATAAAAGTGAAGGAATTACCATTATATTTGCCGACCCTAAACTCGACAAGAGCGAAGAAGTGCTTAAAGAATTAGGGATAAAAAACTAGTCTAAACCAAACCAATTATAAATTCACTACAATGAAGAAATTATTATTTGTGTGTGTTGCTTTTGCAGCAATGATGCTGATCTCAAATACTGCCAGCGCACAGCAGAAGACAGGTTATTTTGATGAGCAATTGACCCTGTCTCTTTTCCCAGGTATCCAAAAGATCGACACTTTATTAAATAGCTACCAGAACGACTCTTTACGTGTTGAATACGAATACAGGGTAGGTGATTTTACCCGCAGAGACAGCATCTTTAAAAAAGATTCTGCTACTATGCCCGCTAAAGCAAGAGAACTGGCTGTAAGAGAGTTGAATCAGTTAAAATACAACCTGATCAATTGGCAGAACTATGCGCAGCAAATGGTTGAAGCTAAAACAGAGCAATTACTCAATCCTTACAAGCAGCGTATGTTTGAAGCCTTGAAAATTGTTATTGCAGAGCAGAAGTACACTTATGTGTTGAATGCACAAGCTTTATCGCCTTATGCGCAACCACCATTACTGGATAATTTATCTATTCGTGTAGCCATGAAGCTGAAATTGCCTTTAACCAAAGAGATTGAAGATGCTTGGAAAGCAGCATCTGGTGCAGGTGCAGCAGCTCCGGCAACAACTCCAAAGAAATAATGGTTGAAAAGAAAATAAGTCATTAAATATTTTTTGAACCCCATCCTAGCGATGGGGTTCTTATTTTTGTACCATGCAGGCTAAAAATCCGATTGGTGTTTTTGATAGTGGATATGGAGGATTGACCATATTAAAGGAGATCATGCATGTTCTTCCCCAATACGATTATCTCTATATGGGCGATAATGCGCGTGCACCCTATGGATCACGTTCATTTGATACTGTTTACCAATATACCCTGGAAGCGGTCAAATGGTTTTTTTCGCAGGGTTGCGAACTGGTGATCATTGCCTGTAATACGGCATCTGCCAAAGCCTTGAGAAATATTCAGCAAAAAGACCTGCCTCTAATGGATCCTTCCAAAAGGGTATTGGGTGTGATCAGACCAACCACTGAAAAAATAGGAACATTCACCAAAACTGGCTCAGTAGGTATTTTGGGTACAACAGGAACGGTGATCAGTAAGAGTTATCCCATTGAAATAGCCAAATTTTATCCCAATGTAAAAGTATTCCAGGAAGCTTGCCCCATGTGGGTTCCACTGATCGAGAACAATGAATTTGATAAACCCGGAGCAGATTATTTTGTGCAGCAGCATATCAACCAGATACTGCAACAATCCCCTCAAATAGATACTTTATTGCTGGCTTGTACCCATTATCCTTTATTGGCCACCAAGATCAAACAGATTTTACCAGAAGGTATCACACTTATTTCACAGGGTGAAATTGTTGCAGAAAGTTTAAAAACCTATTTGGAAAAACACAGAGAATTGGCAGCTAAATGTTCACAAGGCGGTGATGCTCAGTTTTATACCACCGATGCCATCTCTGATTTTGACCAGCACGCGTCAGCCTTTTTTGGTAGGTCTTTGCATGCAAAACACCTCGATTTAGCCCTCGAATTAAGTAAAATGCCCTGAATTCGGGCTTTTTTCACAAAAAACGTCGGTTTAACTGCTACATTTTAAGTGCTTTCCCCTACCTTTGCCGTCCTTTCACAAGCAGCAGTATGGTGACTGCAGGCATGAAACGAAACAATATTACCGGGTTAGTAAAAAAAAGATCATGAAACGTACATTCCAACCACATAAAAGACGCCGTAAAACTGTACATGGTTTTCGTAAGCGTATGGAATCTGCCAATGGCCGTAAAGTTTTGTCAAGCCGCAGAGCGAAAGGTCGCAAGAAACTTACTGTTTCCAGCGAAAAAGGATTAAAGTAATCCCCAAACCTCCTAAAAGGAGGAATAAGGTAAAAATATAGCCTCATCGTTTGATGAGGCTTTTTTAGTTTAGCAGTCAGATGCCCTCTAATTTTTCATACCCAACAAAAGAAAAACTCAAAAGCCGTAAACTGCTCGACCAGCTTTTTACGAAAGGCAAGTCTGTTTCTGCCTTTCCATTGAAAGCATTTTACATGGTAATACCCGATGCATCATCCGAAATAATTCAGACGGGTGTGGGTGTTAGCTCGAGAAATTTTACCAAGGCAGTTGACAGAAATCGCATCAAACGTTTATTGCGGGAAGCTTATCGGTTGAACAAACAGTTATTGCATGTTGGACTAGAAAAAAATCAAAAAAAACTGGCTGTATTTATTTTGTTTGTAGGTAAAGAAAAACCTGCGTTTGAATTATTACATGAATTAATGCCAACAGTAATTCAGAAAATACTTGTAGCCATTGACAAACCCTAAACCCACACCCAACAGAAATATCTGGCGTTGGATAACCATTATACTGAGTTATCCTTTCATACTATTGATAAAGTTTTACCAGTATGTTATATCACCGGCTATTGGTCCCAAATGCCGCTACACGCCTACTTGTTCGCAATATGCCGTTCAGGCTTTGCAAAAACACGGGATCATAAAAGGAGGTTGGTTATCACTTAAAAGAATCATCAGTTGCCGGCCGGGAGGAGGCCATGGCTATGATCCGGTTCCTTAAGATTTTAAAATGATTGGAATAAGTGATATATACACAATTATTTATTCCTATTATTTAATGTCAGATGGCCTCTGCAAAAAAGCGTTAAGAAATTTATGTAATGGAGCGTTAAGAAATGAACGTTGCTGGGCTCTGATAAAATGTTGAAGGGCATAATTGTTCCAATATCTTCCTAAAGCTTGGCTTTAGACTTAGTTCATTTTAGCGGAATGAAATAAATTTTAGTTTTTTTGCAGCAGCCTTGACTTTTTTTGTTACTTTTTTTTGTCAAGAAAAAAAAGTAAATAGCGTAAACGCCACTCTGATACTACTTTGCGTATATGCTACTTAATCCAATAAAATAATTATTCTTTCGGCGCTATAGTAAGTGCCTGCAATTTTAAAACCGTTTCGCGTATTTCTTTGATACTGTAAAAGCGATACACTTCCGGATCTTTACCATCAATTTTTTCAACAGAACGCATTCTATGGTAAGGCCCAACTATCATGGCTTCTGTATTATCGGTGATCTTTGCTGCCTGGTTAGGCAGGATGAAAAAATTTCTGTTAGCGGCGGAAACATTTTTTCCTTCAGACAATAATTGTAAAGAATCTATTTGTTTTTTCAGGTTATCCTGTGTGATAGCATTTTGTGCCAGTCTTGGATCACCATATTTCTGGTAACTGCCTATGATGGTATCATTTTTTACATTCACTACATATAAACCATTACCCAGTAACTCAACGGTGGCTTGACCAGCTGGTGTGTTCAAAGTAAAAACAACCTTATCGCCTCCCAACATCAGTTCCTGCATCTCATGTCCGGAACCATCTTTTGATTCTATGGTTTTGGCATCTGTATTAATGGTGGCCGGACCCTTACTCATTACCACCATTTTTTTACCCTTATCACAGGAAGCAAAAACAAGAATCAAAGAAAGTAGTAGGCAAATATTTTTCATAAATAGTCATTAAAAAGTCCCGCCAGTTCGGCAGGACTAATATAAAACTAATTTGTAGAGTACAGCTATTTAGCGCTGTTAAAACGCTCAGCAACCTTGGTCCAGTTTACTACATTCCAAAATGCGGCCAGGTAATCTGCACGACGGTTTTGGTATTTGAGGTAATAAGCATGTTCCCAAACATCAGCACCCAGAATCGGTGTGCCTTTTACATCGGCAACATCCATCAATGGATTATCCTGGTTAGGAGTGGAAGAAACTTCCAACTTACCATCTTTTACCAATAGCCAGGCCCAACCACTTCCAAAGCGGGTCATACCAGCTGCAGCAAATTTTTCTTTGAAGGCATCGAATGAACCGAATGATGCAGTAATAGCATCGGCCAAAGCGCCTGATGGTGTGCCTCCTGCATTAGCAGCCAGACTTTCCCAGAAAAATGTATGGTTCCAGTGACCACCACCGTTGTTGCGAACAGCCGGACTAATGGTGCCTGCAACAGCAACCAATTCTTCCAGTGATTTGCCTTCATTGGGCGTGCCTGCAACAGCCTTGTTCAGGTTATCAACATAGGCTTGGTGGTGTTTACCATAGTGTATTTGCATGGTAGTGGTGTCGATATGAGGTTCTAATGCATCATGTGCATAAGGTAAAGGGGCAAGTGTAAATGACATAATCTATAATTTATTAGCGTGGTGAGTAACAAATTTACTGCTGTTCCTTTGAAATAAAGGAATGAAAATGGAATTCTTTCTTAATTCGAAAAGGACCTGCGAAATATGTAAAAAGCTGCGGTAATTATCGTTTGTTTTTGAAAAAGCTACGCATTAACTGTGCACATTCATCCTGCATAACACCACCCAGTAATTCTGTTTTAGGATGGAAGGGCCAGTTTTCTTTGGTGATATGTTTGTAACCGTTTTTTTCATCAGCGGTTCCATAAACGATTCTGCCAATTTTGCTCCAGTACAAAGCACCACAACACATCAGGCAGGGTTCAACTGTTACATATAAAGTGGCATTGGGTAAGTATTTGGCACCAAGAAAATTAAATGCGGAAGTAAGTGCCAGTATTTCTGCATGGGCAGTGGCATCTGTTAAAAGCTCCACCTGGTTATGCCCCCTTGCTACAATTTTATTATTGATAACAACTACGGCACCTACAGGAACTTCATCAGCTTCAAAAGCGGCTACTGCTTCTTTTAAAGCCTGTTGCATAAAATAGGTATCATCAAATTGAATCATGATGCAATACTAAGGAAAAAAGAAAGCCGCAGATGAGCAGATTATTTTAATAAAATCTGCGCATCTGCGGCTAAAAAATTAAAATGATCCGCTACAATTTCTTGATCATGATATTCCGGAACCACACATCATTCCCATGATCCTGTAAAGCAAAACGACCTTTGAACACAGTGCCAAAATCTGGCCACTCTTTAAATTTACTTCCGGCAATCATCTGTTTCCAGGCATCATCACCATAATTGGTGGTAAGCAAAGATTCTCCGTTAAGTATAAATTCAAGTTTGCCTTTATTGGCAATGATCTCAGCCGTATTCCATTCGCCAACAGGCTTTACTACGCCTTCTTTGCCAGCTACCAGATCATACAAATTGCCTGCACGGTGTTTGAGGATCTTACCATCAGAATGCCCATCATTGTCGAGTACCTGCATTTCAGGACCCGTATGGTAGGTTTGCTTGTATTTGCTAGAATCTTCCTGTACCCAGAATATTAAACCACTATTGCCATTCTTAGCAATTTTCCAATCATATTTAAAATGGAAGTTTTTAAAATCCTTATCGGTTACCAGATCGTTGGATCCTTTGATTCCTTTTTCTCTTTTCGTCTTATCGTAAAAAATGACACCATCGGAAACTGTCCAAACAGCACTCATGGGTTTATTGCCATACATATGCCAGCCCTTTAAAGTCTGACCATCAAATAAACTGATCCATCCTTTCTCCATCTTTTGAATGGGATCTTTTGCATGATTAATTGTTACAGGTGTTGAAAACAAAAGGCTTGCAGCCACCAAGGTGTTAGCGATAAAGCTTTGCATGGATTATTATTTACGGAGTAAGAGAACATATTTTGCCATTGCTTTAGCGTCTTCTTCGCTAAGGGCAGGATGCGCTGTCATTGGAATAGCGCCCCAAACACCTGAACCGCCTTTAATGATTTTAGAAGCAAGTAATGCTACATTCTCTTCTGTGTTTTCATATTTGGCTGCTACATCTTTGTAGGCTGGTCCGTTTAGTTTTTCACTTACTTTATGACAGGTAAGACAATCCGATTGTGCAATCAGTTCTACCCCTTTTTGGTAATCGGGATTTGCACTCAAATCATCAGCTGCTGGCGCTGCAGGAGCTTCGGAAACAGTTGTTGCACTTTCTTTTTTCTCATTGCTGTTGCCACAGGCTCCCATAAAGGCGAGTAAAGTGATGGCGAAGAAATACTTTTTCAAAACAATTTAATTTTTAAGGTTAATGAATATATCTGTTAGTTAAAATAAACCCTCTCCAAATATCTAATATCCAAAATCTAGTATCCAGCATCCAGTATCCAGCATCTAGCATCTAGCATCCAGCACCCCGTATCCAGAATGAAGTTATTACTCAATTCCTAAAATACGCCGATTAAATTTTTCGTCCGAACCAGTTCCGGCAAAATCATCGAAAGCTTTTTCTGTAACCTTGATGATATGGTCTTTAATAAAGGGTGCTCCCTCAGCTGCACCTGTTGCGGCATCTTTAATAGCACATTCCCATTCCATCACTGCCCAACCCTTGTAGTTGTAGGCTGCCAGTTTACTGAAGATGGCTTTAAAATCAACCTGTCCATCACCCAATGAACGGAAACGTCCGGCTCTGTTAACCCAGCCCTGATATCCGCTATAAACGCCCTGTTTTCCGGTAGGGTTGAATTCTGCATCCTTTACATGAAACATGCGAATTCTTTCATGGTAATGATCTATATAGGTTTTGTAGTCGAGACATTGTAAAACAAAATGCGAGGGATCATACAGCAAACAGGCCCTTGAATGGTTGTTTACTTTTTCCAAAAACATTTCATAAGTAACTCCATCATGCAGGTCTTCTCCGGGATGTATTTCATAACAAAGATCTACACCAGCTTCATCATATACATTTAAAATGGGTAACCATCTTTTTGCCAATTCTGTAAAACCGGTTTCTACCAGTCCTGCAGGTCTTTGCGGCCATGGGTATACTGTATGCCATAAGAGAGCACCACTAAAAGTAGCATGGGCATTCAATCCCAGGTTCTGTGAAGCTTTTGCAGCAAACTTTAATTGTTGTATGGCCCATTCTGTTCTTGCTTTGGGGTTATTGCGTGCATGTTCTGGGGCAAATCCATCAAAGAGGGCATCATAAGCAGGGTTTACTGCCACCAGCTGTCCTTGTAAATGGGTAGATAATTCGGTGATCTCCATGCCGGCAGCTTGTACTATCCCTTTCAGTTCATCGGCATAGGTTTTGCTTTCTGCGGCTTTTTGTAAATCTATACAGCGACTATCCCATGTTGGGATCTGTACGCCCGTAAAACCCAATGATGCCGCCCATTTACAAATGGTGTCTAATGAATTAAATGGTGCAGTATCGCCCATAAATTGGGCGAGAAAGATACCGGGGCCTTTGATCGTTGTCATAAAATCATTTTAAGGTTAAGCGTCATATCGACGAGGAGGAACGACGAGGAGATATCTCACTTTCGATATTAAGATTTCTCATTTCGTTTCACTCATTCGAAATGACCGGTTCGGTTGGTTAGATCTCGTATTTTGTCCATTTCTGCTCAGATGCTGCAGAAGCCACCACATTATCTATAAATGCCATGCCTCTGATACCGTCTTCAAAAGTTGGAAAGTCCAGGTTTTCTTTAGAAGGGGTTGTGCCATCTATTCTAGCAGAAAGTGTGAGGGCAAAATTCTTATAGATATTGCCAAATGCTTCCAGGTAACCTTCGGGGTGTCCACCCGGGGTGCGACAGTTCATTGTTGCAAAACTAGATAAGCGATCGCCATAATTACCACCTGCACGTAAAATTTGAGCGGGTTGGTCGAGCCATTTTACCAATAAGGTATTGGGTTCCTGTTGTGCCCATTCAAGGCCACCCTTCTCGCCATATATGCGGATCTTTAAAGCATTTTCCTCACCGGCTGCAACCTGCGATGCCATTAGCACACCGGCAGCGCCATTATCAAACTTCAATAAAACATTGCCATCATCATCCAGGGCGCGTCCATCCACCATCACATTCAGGTCTGCACAAAGATGGGTGATCTTGGCACCTGTTACATATTCCGATAAATGAGCAGCGTGTGTACCGATATCGCCCATGCAACCGGCTTTGCCAGATTTCTTGGGGTCCGTTCTCCAGGCAGCCTGAGCGTTTCCTTCTCTTTCTGAAAGCTTACTAAGCCAACCTTGCGGGTATTCTACCCAAACTTTTCTGATCTTTCCTAAAACGCCTTCCGCAATCATGGCTTTGGCCTGTTTTACCATGGGATAGCCGGAATAGGTATGGGTGAGGCAAAGTATCAAACCAGTTTCTTCCACTTTGGCTTTGAGAAGTTTGGCTTCGTCGAGTGTAAATGTCATGGGTTTCTCAATCACCACATGAAAACCATGGTCCAAAGCCATCATAGCTGGTGCAAAATGCGCAAAGTTGGGGGTAACAATGGTTACAAAATCCATTCTTTGATCGGCAGGTAATTGACTTTCCTTGGTGATCATTTCCTCATAAGTGAGATAGGTTCTGTTTGCCGGAAGAAAAAGCATTTCACCCGAAGCCTTGGCTATTTCTGGATTAATACTCAAAGCACCACAGGCAATTTCAATCAGGCCATCCATATTGGCGGCCAGGCGATGTATGGCTCCAATGAAGGCATCCTTGCCCCCACCTACCATTCCCATTCTTAGTTTACGGTTCATGGACTTGTACTTTTTTAATAATTTCCAATGATTTTTTGTCGGTTTGCGTCAGGAAGACACAACCTCTGTAAAGCTGATAAAAAAAATTGATGTATAATAAATTTTATCAATCAGGTTTTAAAAATAAAAAATTACATTTAACAACTGATTGTTTTTCCATATAAACTTCTAATGACATGCAAACTAACGTTCAACACAGTAAGTTGTTTCTCGCCAGCCGTATTGCCTTGATTTTTACCTCTATGACATTTATCTTCCGAGCCTCATTAGAAGGTGTTTGGGGAGAAACTTTTAATCTAACAAAAGAACAGCTAGGCTGGATATTCAGTCCTGCATTTTGGGGATTTACTTTAGCTATGGTATTTGGTGGTCCATTATGTGATGTTATCGGTATGAAAAAGTTACTGGGTGTTGCATTTATAGGACACATTACAGGTGTTATTATCTACCTATTTGCAAAAGATGCAACTATGTTATTTATCGGCACAGTATTTATTGGAGTAGGAAATGGAATGGTGGAAGCAGCTTGTAACCCACTTGTTGTTACTCTATACCCCAATAATAAAACCACCATGCTGAATCGTTTCCATGTTTGGTTTCCCGGAGGTTTTGTAATTGGTGGTTTGTTGTCCTATTTATTTATCGACACATTGCACCTAGACTGGCATATTTTAGTTGCTACTTTATTTATTCCTGCTGCTATCTATGGATTCATGTTCTTAAAAATGACATTCCCACAAACTGAAAGAGTGACTAAAGGTGTAAGTACTGCACAAATGTTTAAATCCTGCCTAAATCCATTATTTATTGTTATGGTTCTATGTATGTTCCTAACTGCATCTACAGAACTTGGGACCAATCAATGGCTGGTTGGTCTATTACAAGGAGCAGGTGTTTCTGGAATACTGGTTCTTGTGTTTATTAATGGATTGATGGCTATAGGTCGATCATTTGCTGGGCCAATCGTTCACAAATTGAATCCAAACCTGATGTTGATTATTTCTTCTGTTTTGGCAGGAGTTGGTTTGTTTTTATTAAGTAAAACAACAGGCTATTCAGCATTTGGTGCAGCATTTGTGTTTGCCGCAGGGATATGTTTTTTCTGGCCGACGATGCTGGGATTTGTATCAGAATACCTGCCCAATACAGGTGCTTTAGGGCTTTCTTTGATGGGGGGAGCAGGAATGTTCTCAACTTCTTTAATCGTTCCTATGATGGGGAAATGGTATGATGATTTTAAAGCGGCAGCGATAACAGCGGGTTCAATTAATCCTGATGCAGTAGCTGGTTCAAATACTTTCATGAAAGTTGCTATCCTGCCTGTAATCTTAGTCGTTGTCTTTATTCTTATTTATATTGTAAGAAGAAAAAGCTATCAAAAAACAGCAACGGCATAAATTATTCGGCTCCTTTCATCAAAACCAAATATGGGAAATTCATCAGATAGAAGAAACGCCATCAAAAATATCCTTGCAGGTTCTGCAGCCATTGCTGCGGGATCATCTTTGCCACTTTATGCAAACAGGGAAACTGCCGAAATCAAATCTGCCATGCTCAAGGGAAATATCAACCATTCTGCCTGCCGCTGGTGCTATAGTAGTTTAACACTGGATGAACTTTGTATTGGTGCCAATAATATCGGTTTAAAAGGAATAGACCTTGTTGGGCCCAAAGACTGGCCAACATTGAAGAAATACAATTTGGTTTCTACCATGTGCAATGGTGCAGAGATCAATCTTACCAAAGGATGGAACGACAAACAATACCATCCCACACTGTTAAAGAATTATCAGGAGCATATAGATCTGGTTGCCGATGCAGGGTATAAGAATTTATTTACTGCCAGCGGTAACCGAAATGGTATGGATGATGAAACTGGTTTAAGAAACTGTGTGGATGGTATCAAACAGATTCTTAGTCAGGCAGAGAAAAGAGGGGTTGTTATTGTGATGGAACTCTTGAATAGTAAGGTAGACCATAAAGATTATATGTGCGACAGAACCCAATGGGGTGTTGAATTGTGTAAGCGTTTAGGATCACCCAACTTCAAATTGCTTTACGATATTTACCATATGCAGATTGATGAAGGAGATGTGATAAGAACCATACGTGATAATAATACCTATATCGGACATTACCACACAGGTGGTGTACCTGGAAGGCATGAGATTGATGAAACGCAGGAATTGTATTATCCTGCTATCATGAAAGCTATTCTGGCAACAGGTTTTACCAATTATGTAGCACAGGAATTTATTCCATTGGAAACAGATAAACTGGCATCATTGAAAAAAGCAGTGATGATATGTGATGTTTAGAGAAGCGGTTTGAAGTTTTTGGTCAATGGTTGGTCTACAAACTTCAATTACAACTACAAACGACAGAGAACAAAATGATTAATAGTAATTAAAATAAAAAACCAACAAAACATGTCCGATCAAATCTATGATGCAATTGTTGTGGGCTCCGGGATTAGCGGGGGCTGGGCAGCAAAAGAACTGGCCGAAAAAGGGCTTAAAGTATTGATGCTCGAACGCGGTCGCGATATCAAGCATGTAAAAGATTATGTGAACGCAAACAAAGAATCCTGGGATTTTCCACACCGAGGAAGAAGAACGCAAGAGATGATCAACGACTATCCGGTTTTAAAACGTGATTATCCTTTAAATGAAACCAATCTCGATTATTGGGCAAGCGATAAAGACAGTCCCTATACCGAAATAAAACGTTATGACTGGTTTCGGGGTTACCATATGGGTGGTCGTTCCTTAATGTGGGGCCGCCAAAGTTATCGCTGGAGTGATTTTGATTTTGAAGCAAATGCAAAAGATGGCATTGCTGTTGATTGGCCAGTTAGATACAAAGAAATTGCACCCTGGTATGATCATGTAGAAAAATTTGCAGGCATCAGTGGTAACAAGGATGGCTTATCACAATTGCCCGATGGTCAATTCCTTCCCCCGATGGATATGAATTGCGTTGAAAAAGATGTGGCTGCTCGTTTAAAAGAATATTACAAAGGTGCCAGAGCCATGATCATTGGTCGTACCGCAAACCTTACTGTAGCCATACAAGAAAGAACTGCTTGTCAGTTCAGAAATAAATGCTGGCTGGGATGCCCATTTGGCGGCTATTTCAGCACACAATCTTCTACACTTCCTGCTGCGATGAAAACCGGCAATTTAACCGTTCGACCTTGGTCAATTGTAACCAAAGTATTGTATGATAAGGATAAAAAAAGAGCTACCGGCGTAGAAGTATTGGATGCAGAAAATAATAAGACCATTACTTATAGTGCCAAGATCATTTTCTTAAATGCTTCTACTTTCAATTCTACCTGGATACTGATGAACTCTGCTACAGATATTTGGCCTGATGGATTGGGCAGCAGCAGTGGTGAATTGGGTCATAATATCATGGACCATCACCTGGGTGTTGGTGCCAGTGGTAAGGTTGATGGATTTGAAGACAAATATTATTTCGGCAGAAGAGCCAATGGTATTTATATTCCTCGTTACCAAAACCTTTTTGGTGACAAACGTGATTACCTCCGCGGTTATGGCTACCAGGGTGGTGCAGGAAGACAGGGTTGGGGTAGAGAAATTGCCGAAATGACCATTGGTGGTGAATTTAAAGATGCACTTTCTGAACCAGGCGGCTGGACAATGGGTATGGGTGGATTTGGTGAGGTATTACCAGATCATAGCAATAAAGTAACCCTTGATAAAACCAAAAAAGACAAGTGGGGATTGAATGTGTTGGCCTTTGATGCAGAGTTGAAGGAGAATGAGTTAAAGATGCGTAAAGACATGCAGGCTGATGCCATTGAAATGCTTACCAATGCCGGCGTGAAGGATGTAAAAGGCTATGATGCCAATCCTTATCTCGGTCGCGGTATTCATGAAATGGGTACAGCACGTATGGGCGCTGATCCTAAAACATCGGTTGTAAACAAATTCAACCAGGTTTGGGATGCACCCAATGTATTTGTAACCGATGGCGCATTCATGACCAGCGCTGCTTGTGTAAATCCATCGCTTACTTATATGGCATTTACTGCAAGGGCTGTTGATCATGCAGTATCAGAACTGAAAAAACAAAATTTATAAAAAGGCCTTTCAAATTATTTACATATTTAAAACAAACACATGAATAGAAGAGAAGCCATATCCAGTGTAGCATTGCTCCTGGGTGGAACTATTATCGGTTCGAATGCTTTCCTTTCCGGTTGTAAACCCAAATCGGAAGTTGGTGTAAGTTTTTCACCCGAGGATATTTATTTATTGGATGAAATTTCCGAAACCATCCTGCCAGCTACCTCTACACCTGGTGCTAAAGAAGCCAAGGTTGGTGAGTTCATGACAGTTATCGTTCGCGATTGTTATGAAGAAAAAGACCAGACTGTATTTATGGATGGCATCAAGAAATTGAACGAAGCCTGTAAAGCCAAGTTTGGTGGAAAAGAATTCCTGGATGCAAAACCAGAACAGCGCCACGAATTACTTGTTGCGCTTGATGCAGAACAAAAGGAATACCAGAAAAATAAGAAAGAAGGTGAGCCATCCCATTATTTCCGTATGATGAAAGAGCTTACACTATGGGGCTATTTCAGCTCAGAAGTAGGTGCTACCAAAGCTTTACGTTATGTAGCAGTTCCCGGAAAATATGAAGGATGTATTGACTACAAGAAAGGAGATAAGGCCTGGGCTACATAAAAGTAAGTTTGTGGTTTGTAGTCTGTGGTTGATTAGGGTTATTTCCTGATGGAAATTGCCAACTGATTTGCAGTCTGCTTATTGTGGTATGGTTGTTGTTTAATTGAAAGCGAAATATCTTAAATATTTAATTGTAGCATTATGAGTAACAGAAGAGCATTTTTACGCAACAGCACATTGGCTGCCATGGTATTGAGCATGCCTTTCAGGGGTAAATCATCTTTGATAGAAGAATTTACAAACTATAAAAAACTGAATGCGTTTGGTATTCAATTATGGACCGTAAAAGAGGACCTGACCATCAACGCAAAAGATACTTTGAAAAAATTGTCTTCTTTTGGTTACAAGCAAATTGAAAGTTTTGAAGGTCCTAAAGGATTTTTCTGGGGCTGGAAAAATACAGAGTTCAAGAAATACATGGACGACCTGGGCATGCAAATAATTTCTGCACACTGCAATAATCTGGTTGACTTTGAACGCAAAGCAGCTGAGGCCGCAGAAATAGGCATGAAATACCTGATCTGTCCATACAAAGGCCCACAGAAATCGATCGACAACTATAAAAAGTTTGCCGACGAGTTCAATAAATCGGGCGAGATCTGTAAAAAGAACGGTATCCGTTTTGCCTATCATAACCATGACTATTCCTTCAAGGTTCAGGAAGGTCAAATGCCGCAGGAAGTAATGATGGCGGGCACCGACAAAGAGTTGGTAGATTTTGAAATGGATATTTACTGGGTAGTGGCAGCTGGTGAAGATCCCAAAGCCTGGTTTGCAAAACACCCCGGACGTTTCAAACTTTGTCATGTAAAAGACCTGGTGAAAAGCAATGCCAGAGAAGGACATGAATCTGTTCAAATTGGTAAAGGCACGATTGATTTTGCTTCCATTTTAAAAGTGGCAGCAACCAAAGGCATGCAATACCATATTATAGAACAGGAAGCATTCACCAATACCAATCCAATGGAGAGTGCCGAAGAAGATGCGAGATATATGAAAGGGTTTAACTTCTAAAATTTAGTATATCCCTCTGCAAAAGGGGAATACAGTTTAATAAAAAAGCGGTGTCTAGAAATAGGCACCGCTTTTCGTTTTAAGAAGACTCCCCCTTTAGGGGGCCGGGGGGGGATTACACCCCTAAACTCCAACCTTCTCTATACTTTCTCTTAACAAATTGATTGGCTTCATCAAAATTGGTGATCTTCATATTCGGGCCATCCCATAAGAGTTTGATATTTCGTCCGGGATAACTGTCTCTTCCCCTACTGTCTTTTTTAGAAATGTGGTAACTCCTAATAGCAAGGTTACCCATCAATACACTTTCCGTTAATGGTCCGGCAATATCAAAATTAGAACTTAGGTTTTTAGCCTTATCACTGCCATAGCCGGCAATGGCTGCTTCTACCCAGGCGGCATAGTGTCCGGCATCGCCTTTTGGAACGCGCGCAATAGTTTGTGGAACCACCGTTTCTTTGCTGCGGGAAGTAGGTAATAACTGAGGTAAAACACCATAAGTGCCACACATCATTTTTCCTTTTGTGCCTATGAAAATAGCACCATTTCCGCCATCACCCATCATCTCATTAGGGCCTAGTTCTTCCGGACGGTCTGGTTGTATGCCACCATCCATCCAATGTAATTTTATATCTGGCTTACCGGTCTGACCTTTAAAAGTAAGTGTGATGGAAGAGGAAACCGGACCTGAATCAGGATAAACGCCTCTGGTCCAGTTTTCAATATAAGGTGTGGCAATACTACACTCAGCAGATGTTGGATAGCCCAAGCCGGCAACAGCAAATGCAGGTGCCATGATATGGCAGGCCATATCGCCCAAAGCACCGGTACCATAATCCCACCAGCCACGCCAGTTAAAAGGAATTAATTTTTCTACATAATCACGGTAAGGTGCAGTACCTAACCAGAGATTCCAGTCAAGCTCTGTTGGAACGGTCGGTTTTTCTTTCGACCATGGAATACCCTGCGGCCAAACGGGTCTGTCAGTATAGCAATAGATGGTGTGTACATCTCCAATAATGCCAGCATTATACCAATCCTGTAATTGGCGCACGCCATCTCCAGATGCACCCTGGTTACCCATTTGCGTAACCACTTTATTGTCGTGAGCCGCTTTTGTTAAAACGCGGGCCTCATAAATATCGTGTGTAAGGGGTTTTTGAACATAAACATGTTTGCCCAATTGCATGGCACCCATCGCAATAACTGCATGCATATGGTCAGGTGTGGAAACGGAACAGGCATCAAAATTTTTATGTTCCTTGTCTAACATTTCGCGGTAGTCTGTATAAATTTTTGCTTTAGGGTAGCGCTGACGGCTTTTAGCTGTCTGGCGGGAATCTACATCACACAAAAAAGCAATATCCGCTTTTCCACTCTGAAAGAAATTCCAAAGATCACTTTCTCCCTTTCCACCGGCACCCACACCGGCAACGGTTAGTTTGTCGCTGGGTGCAGTAAATCCGCGACCTAGAACGTGTCTGGGAACAATGTAAAAACCGGCAGCTGCCAATGCAGCATTACGGATAAAACTTCTTCTGGAAGGTTCTGAGTTAGATGCTGGATGCTGGATACTGGATTCCGGATCCTTTTTACTTAATTCCGTTTTCTTTTTCATGCAATTTTCGTTAGGGGTTGATAGAAAAATAGAGAGTTCAATTTATTACAAAAAATTGAATAGATGGAAGGCTGATGCTCGAATTCTCTAACTAATAAATTAGAACACAATGAAATATAGGAAAGAAATACCTAAAACACTGATTAGATAAGCATTTCAGGGCTAAAAAATTTTAGCGGAAAAATGAAATTTTCTTTACCTGTTCCAAAGTTAATTTTTTGGGGTCAGACAACAATTATGACCTTTTTTGCGTCTTATCCTTAGTTATTATCCAAAATCCAGCTGCCCGCTGCCCAAATAGGGAGTGGGCGGTTTTGTGATAATTGTGACTGTATATCAAACTGGTATTAGAAACCCAATGGTTTTCTATTCTCAGCATAAAAGCTGATCCCGGTATATTTCCCCTCAATTTTTTTCAAAACACTGGTATCCACATACCCATATTTCCTTTGGATCTGAATAGAATCGTTTTGCGTGAAATTCACTACAAACCACCTATCTGAATCTATTGACAGGGTCTTTCTAAATTTGATAAGCCCATTATTGGTTTCGGCTTCAATTACATAAGTGCCATTTTTGATTTTTCCGGCTTCCATTTCCTGGTGGCCAGGTTGCACCAAAGTGCTGTATGTTACAATATTTGAATTTTCTTCAATAGACTTGAAGCTCATTTTGATATTGATTACTTTATCACTTTCGTTATTAAAAAATAAATAAATCAAAAATTTGGGAAGCTCGGTATTCAAAACAAGGAGGCTGCTACATAAAAAAGCACTAAAATTCATGCGCATAAGCATAGATAATATTGGATTTGTTTAAAGCCTTTAAACAAAGATAAGATATGCGTTAAAAATGCTGCCTCATTTAAATATTTTCTATTTAAACTCTTGGTTAAATTGAATTGTGCTATATAAATTGCCATTTCCATTGGGCATTACATTTTTCATAACGGAAGGCCTTATGTAAGATGCAGAAAACAAAGCCTATCTTGTAATTAATAAATTGAAAGAACAATGACACCTGATATTTTGGAGGCCTTAGTTGCCATGCGACAATATTTTAATAGTGGCATAACCAAGTCTTATCATTTTCGCAAAGAGCAATTAGAGCGATTGAAGAATGCAGTGATAGCCCATGAGCAGGAGATCTATGCTGCTTTATATACTGATTTAAAAAAATCAAAGGAAGAATGCTGGGTTACAGAAAATGGTTTTTTTCTGGCCGAGCTAAATGAAACCATCAAAAATCTGCGAAACTGGATGGATACAACAAGTGTTTCCACTAATTTATTAAATCTCCCTTCCAGCAGCAGGATAGAAAAGGAACCATTGGGTATTGTATTGATCATTGGTCCCTGGAACTACCCTTTTCAATTATTACTAACACCCGTTTTGGGTGCCATTGCAGCTGGCAATTCTGTGGTAATGAAACCCAGTGAGTTTGCGCCAGCTACTGCTGATGTGATAGAAAAAATTATCGTTTCTGTTTTTCCCAAAGAGTATGTTTTATTTATTAAAGGTGATGGTGCTACTGTGATACCAGCAATGATGAACCAGTTTACTTTTGATCATGTGTTTTATACAGGCAGCACCCTGGTTGGAAAAATAATTTATAAAATGGCTGCCGAAAGATTGGTGCCTGTTACCTTAGAATTAGGAGGTAAAAGTCCATGTGTGGTGGAAGAAGATGCTAATATCAATATTGCTGCCAAGCGTATAGTGATGACCAAATTTTCAAATGCGGGTCAAATGTGCGTTGCGCCAGATTATGTTTTGGTACATGAAAGTAGAAAGGAGGCATTGCTGGATGAGATGAAAAAAAGAATGCTACAATTCTTTGGCAGTAAACCCGAAGAATCAGAAAATTTCGGGAAGATCATCAACCTCAAACAATTCAATAGAATTACTGGCTATTTATCAGAAGGGAATATCGTGTATGGTGGCCGACATGATAGTGCACAATTATTTATTGAACCTACCCTATTAGATCAGGTAGCTTTAGATGCTGCAGTGATGAAAGATGAAATATTTGGGCCGGTTTTGCCTGTTATTTCTTTTAGTACAAAAGAAGAGGCACTTGCCATTATTGCTAAAAATCCAAACCCTTTGGCTTTTTACATTTTCACATCCAATACATCCAAAGAAAAGCAATGGCTTAGCGATGTGCCTTCTGGTGGCGCCTGTGTAAATAATGCCAGCTGGCACCTCACCAATCCTTCCTTACCCTTTGGTGGCAGGGGTTTTAGCGGAATGGGTGCTTACCATGGTAAAGCATCATTTGATAGTTTCAATCATAAAAAATCGGTACTCAAAACTCCCACCTGGTTCGATCCGGCAATGAAATACCCGCCATTGAAAGGGAAACTAAAATTGTTCAAATGGATCATTAGATAATTCACCAATCCTATTCCCGCTTATGCGAAAACTATTCATCTTCCTGATTGTTATCATTGTTGCACTAGTACTGATAAAAAGAAAAGACATGACCTGGAGACAATCTATTTTAAAAACAATCTATCCCTTGATCATGTTGAAGGGAAAATTATTTCCTTCGGCGAAGGATATACAGGTGAACAAAGAAAAAAAAGTAGCCCTCAACTCATTTTACGATTTGAAAGCTATTGCTACAAATGGCGATACTATTGCATTCAGTGATTTTTTTGGAAAAAAGATCATGATCATCAACACAGCCAGTGATTGTGGTTTTACAGCACAATATGATGAGCTTGAAAAATTACACCAGCAATACAAAAACAAACTGGTGATGATTGCTTTCCCTGCCAATGATTTTAAAGAACAGGAGAAAGCGGATAATGCAGCCATTGCAGATTTTTGTAAAATAAATTATGGTATAAGTTTTCAGTTAATGCAAAAAAGCAGTGTTATCAAAGGCGCAGCTCAAAACCAGGTTTATCAATGGCTTACCCAATCGCAGCAAAACGGATGGTGTAACCAACAACCTTTATGGAATTTCAGTAAATACCTGGTAGATGAAAAAGGGGTATTAACGCATTTTTTCTCCCAGTCTGTTTCACCTTTGAGTAAAGAAGTTAGGGGAGCGGTAGAGGGGGAGAAAGAGTGAAATTTAGAATGAGTGAATGATAGGGTGAGTGAATGATAGGGTGAGCGATATTGGGAATTGGTTAATTGGCGAATTTCGGATTGGCGGATTGTGAACGGTAGCGATACTAATTTTCTATATTCAATTATAGATATAGTTTCAATCCGCAATTCGTAATTCGTAATCCATAATGAGCCCAATACCTAATCACCCTACACCGGACACTTTTCATGGTAGTTGATCAATTCAATCGGTGACCTTTCAAATGTATAGCCGGCATAGTTTTTCTTTACTTCATCCAGCACTTCTTCCACTTCTTCACGCGTTTTTACGGTAACCAATTTATTCCTGTATTCTTTGATATTGGGTAGCCCTTTCAGGTAATTGGCATAATGTCTTCTCATTTCATTGATGCCCACAATATTTCCTTTCCATTCTATGGATTTGCGTAAGTGTTTACGGGCTACTTCCACCCTTTCTTCCAATGTGGGTGAAGGAAGTAATTCGCCAGTTTCCAAATGATGTTTGATCTCACGAAAGATCCATGGGTAGCCAATAGCAGCCCTGCCAATCATGATACCATCTACATCGTATCTATTTTTATATTCCAATGCTTTTTGTGCACTGTCAATATCGCCATTCCCAAAAATGGGAATATGGATGCGCGGATTGTTTTTCACTTTTGCAATCAATGTCCAATCGGCCTCGCCCTTATACATCTGTGCCCTGGTTCTCCCATGAATGGCCAGGGCTTTAATACCTGCATCCTGTAATCGTTCAGCAACTTCTTCAATATTTTTGGAGCTATCATCCCAGCCCAACCTGGTTTTAACGGTAACTGGTAGCTTCGTGCTTTTTACAACCGCTTCCGTTAATCGTACCATTAGGTCCACGTCTTTTAAAACACCAGCTCCTGCACCTTTTGTAACAACTTTTTTTACCGGACAACCAAAGTTTATATCCAGCAGATCAGGATTTACGGTTTCAACAATTTTAGCACTCAGGGCCATGGCTTCTTCATCACCACCGAAGATCTGGATCCCTACTGGTTTTTCGTATTCGAATATGTCTAATTTATGCCTGCTTTTAATTGCATCGCGAATAAGCCCTTCACTACTGATGAATTCTGTGTACATGAGGTCGGCACCATTGTCTTTACAAACAGCACGGAAAGGCGGGTCGCTCACATCTTCCATGGGCGCTAAGAGTAAGGGGAAATCGGGTAATTCTATATTGCCTATTGTAACCATAATGCTTGTTATCCTCTTGTAAAGGTATAGAGAAGCTTATTTTGCCTTCTATCCTTTATTGTCTGGACATTTTTTTTAGAAGTTGCAAATTTACAAGCTTATTTTGCAAACAATGAACCAAAAGGCAGTTATCAGTTATCCGATGCAATTTGCCCTACTCCTGGGATTGCTGGGTATGTCACTCATTTTCACATCCTTATTCCTATCCTTTGCAGGCGGATTTCTGATGCATGTGCCGTATAAAGAAGTATCCAAAGCCATCAATTTACCAGAAAATGTAAATATGGCAAGGTTTTTAAATACGTTTTCCTCCCTCCTGGTTTTCTTTTTGCCAGCCTTTTTTTTAGCAGTAAAAGTGAGTAAGAAACCTTTTGCACATTTGGGTTTTCAAAAAGTCATCAGCATTAAACAGATCTTTTTTATCGTATTGATCTTGTTTGGCGGTATTATATTAGGAGGTGCACTGGGTGCATTGAACGAAAAAATTCCTTTACCTGCAGTATGGTATGCCAAAGCAAAATTATTGGAAGAAGAATACAAAGCATCTATGCTTACTATGGCCAATATGAAAAACGGGTGGGATTATCTGATCACTTTAATTGTTATGGCCATAGCCCCTGCTTTCTTTGAAGAGATTTTATTCAGGGGTGCTTTTCAGCAATTGATTACAAAGTGGACAAACAATCTATGGGTTGGTGTTATCATGACCAGCATTTTATTCAGTGTTTTTCATTTTTCTTTTTTCGGATTTTTGCCGAGGGTGGCACTGGGTATCATTCTTGGATTGGTGTTTGCCTATAGCAAAAATCTTTGGCTTTGTATTTTACTACATTTCCTCAACAATGCATTGGTTGTAACACAATTGTTTTGGGTTTCCAGGCAGGGTAAATCTATTGAAAAAGCAATGGATGAATCCATGCCCATCTGGATGGGAGGGATCGCACTTGTTTTTTTAGTTTTATTTTTCAGGTACTATCAAAAGGAATGTGACAATATTTTAAGTAAAGAAAATCAACAAATAGTTTCTTCTCATGAAAACAGTATGATCTAATGAAACAATGGCTAAAAATATTTGCCACCAGAAACCCTGCTGAGGCAAGCATTATTCAGGGAATGCTGGAAGAGAACAATGTGCCAGTTCAAATGATGAATAAACAAGATAGCAGTTACTTGAATTTTGGGGATATCGAATTGTATGTTCCCATGCATTTGATGGAAACAGCCAAGCAATTGATAGAACAGAACCTCTTGAACTGATGTTTGGATATATCCCGCATTCGCGCGTACTTCGCTAATTGTAATCTCTACTTAAGATGGCTTTTCATTTTCAAACCTTTAGAACACGCGCTCTTACTGCTATCGTATTTGTAATAGTGATGTTGTTGGGCTTATTGTGGAACCAGTGGAGTTTTCTTGTTTTATTTTCTATGATACATATTGGTTGTTGGATCGAATACCAAAAACTGGTAGGGCTGATCGATAAAGACTATGTTGCATTACACCCTTTGCACAAATCCAGTGTGGTAATTGCCGGGTCGGGTTTTGTTTTATGGTTGACAGACCCAACTTATATGTTAGGGAACCTTACCTTAAATTTGATCGGGTTTTGGCTTTTTGCTTTAGGTTTTTTGTTCATGATCATAGGCGATTTTTTAGGAAAGCAAAAAGTTAATCCGCGCTTATGGGCTCATTCTTTGCTGGGATTACTTTATATTTCATTGAGCTGGGGGTTGATGATGCGCTTATATACCAACCTTCATCAAACAGTAATCAAGGGTGAAGACTGGTTATTGCCTGTTATATTGATCGCCTCTATCTGGATCAATGATACCATGGCTTACCTGGTGGGGTCCTTCATAGGAAAAACGCCCTTATCGCCCATTTCGCCTAAAAAAACTTGGGAAGGCACAATAGGGGGAGCTATTCTGGCTGTACTGGTGGTTTGTACTGCCGGCTATTACTGGGGGCATTTCCCTTTATCTACACTGCTGATAGTTTCTATTACTGCCTCTATTACAGGCACTTTGGGCGATCTTTTTGAAAGTAAATTGAAAAGAATGGCCAATGTAAAAGACAGTGGTAGTTTTATGCCCGGGCATGGCGGGTTTCTCGACAGATTTGATTCACTCCTATTTGCCAATACGGCTGTTTGGATCATTTTTTACTTATGGTAAAATGCCCTATTACCTAAAGGATAACCCCGATCTTTTACAGGAAACTTTAGGTAATCATTGTCTCTTTCTCAACATTAGGGTTTACATTTGGCGTTCAAAATTATGGCATGACAATTCACAGAGAAGGTTATAAAACAATAGCAGTTACCGCACTGATTTTCGGCTTACTAAATCTGGTATCATTTACCTTTTTAAGTAGTTCTTTACCCTGGTTAGCTATTGCAATTTTTATAGTTACACTGGGTTTATTCCTCTTTATCATATCATTTTTCAGAATCCCCAACCGGGTATTTACCATAAATGATAACCAGATCATTTGTCCGGCAGATGGCAAAGTAGTGGTGATAGAAGAAGTAACAGAAGTGGAATATTTTAAAGACAAGAGAATTCAGGTAAGTATTTTTATGAGTCCGGCCAATGTGCACGTAAATAGAAATCCTATGAGTGGTGAAGTAGTGTATAACCAATACCACAAGGGTAAATACTTAGTTGCATGGCATCCAAAATCTTCTACTGAAAATGAACGATGGAGTGTAGTTACAAAAAATGAACATGGAGAAATATTGTACAAACAGATTGCAGGTGCATTGGCAAAACGAATTTGTAATTATACACATGTTGGTCAGCAGGTTAACCAATGCGATGAATATGGTTTTATCAAATTTGGTAGTAGGGTGGATGTGTTGCTTCCATTGCACGCAAAGGTAGCTGTGCAGTTGAACCAGGTTGTAAAAGGGGGTGTTTCAGTGTTGGCACATTGGTAATCAATGGTCTTTAAAATAATTTTAACAGGCATTCTGTTTGTATAAACAAGAAAATCTGTTAACTTGATCATCTTAATCAATCAATAAAAAAGAAAAATATGAAAAAAGTATTCCTACTCGCTACAGTTGCTTTTCTGTTTACAGGTGTTGCTTTTGCCCATGGTGGTGATGGTAAAAAATGTGCGAAAGGCAAAGAATGCTGCAAAGACATGAAAGAGTGTAAAGACAAGGACATGAAGAATTGCAAAATGGGCGAAAAAAAGGATGACGCAAAAGCAACAAAAACAAGCTCTAAAACAACAAAAAAAGCATAGTAGTTAACGATCATTGTAAAAAAATGCCTCGTAATCTACGGGGCATTTTTATTTTGATATGGCTTACAAAGAATTATAAAATATTTTCCAGTTCTTTCAGGTGATGCACCATATAGGTGGCCTGTACATGTGGTACAACTTTTAAATGATTTACAAAAATAGTATCGATACCTGCATTGATACCACCTTGTATGTCTGCGTCCAGGTTATCGCCAATCATGATACTTTCTTCGGGTAAAGCACCTGCTTTTGTAAATGCATAATCAAAAATTTCTTTATTGGGTTTTAAGCTGCCGCTGGCTTCGGATGTAATGACCTGTTCAAAATAAGTTTCAATGCGGGCATTCTTGATTTTGCTGTATTGCACTTTTTCAAAACCATTGGTAACCAAATGCATTTGATAAGATTTTGCTTTCAGGTATTCCAGAATTTCAATGGTGTAGGGAAATAAAGTGTTTCTGGTGGGTAATAGATCCAGAAATTCTACACCCATTTGCCTCGATAAGGGTTCATCAGCCAATTTAAAATCCAACAATGCCAGCCACATCCGCTTCCACCTAAGTTCTTCCTGTTTGATAAAACCCTTGGTATACCTATCCCAAAGCCTTTCATTGTGGTAAGAATAGCGCTCAAAAAACAGATCAAAATCAGGAACACCCTTGGCTTTTAATTCATTGCTTTTATATAATTGTATTAATGTTTGTTTTGCATTGGCTTCAAAATCCCATAAAGTGTGGTCAAGATCGAAAAACAGATGTTTGTATTGCATAGCACAAAATACGAACTACCGTTTAAGAACTGCGTAGCTGCTAAGAAAAAATGTTCGTACTTCGTAGAACTAAATAGGTAACCATGCATGTGATCATTACAGGCGCTTCCAAAGGTATTGGCAGGGCAATTGCCGAACAATTTGCTGCAGAAGGTCATCATCTTTATCTCTGTAGCAGGAATGCGGAAACATTGAATGAAGCGGTATGGGATTTGCAAAAAAATTATCCCCATGCAAACATACATGCGATGGCTGTGGATATGGCTAATGCCGCTGAAGCTGTTAAGTTTGGCGTTTGGTGTTTGGGATTTGGGGTTCCTGATATTGTAATCAATAATGCCGGACAATTTATTCCGGGTAGTATCAAAGATGAAAAAGAGGGCATACTCGAAACAATGATGCAGGTAAATGTTTACAGTGCCTACCATCTTACCAAAGCCTTACTGCCTGCAATGATCGCAGCAAAGAAGGGACATATTTTCAATATCTGTTCCATTGCATCCTTGCATGCCTATGCCAATGGAGGTAGTTACAGTATCAGCAAATTTGCCTTGTTGGGATTCAGTAAAAACTTAAGAGAAGAACTAAAACCAGAAGGCATAAAGGTTACGGCTGTTTGTCCGGGTGCTACGCTTTCTGCCAGCTGGGATGGATTTGAGGTTGATCATAACCGTATCATGGAAGCGAATGATATTGCTAAAATGATCTATGCTTCAAGCCAGTTATCTCCACAGGCAGTAGTTGAAGACATTATTATGCGGCCTTTGTATGGCGACCTGTAATGTAATGAGTGAATGATAGAATGATAGAATGGTATAATCAACATATTCTATTATTCTATCATTCTATCATTCTATCATTCACTCATTGTCCTCCCATCCTTAACAATTACTTCATACATAAATCATATTACGCTAACACTGTTCTAACGTTTACTTCACATTGAGTTGGGAATTTTGCTAAACCTCCTCTATGGAAAGACGTTCGGTTGATGTTGTAGTAATGAGTGACCTTCACCTGGGTACCTATGGATGCCAGGCTAAAGAGATTGTCAACTACCTGAAAAGTATTCAGCCTCGTATTCTTGTTTTGAATGGTGATATCATTGATATCTGGCAATTCAATAAACGCTATTTCCCCGTATCGCATATGCAGGTTTTTAAAGAGATCATGAACCTTCTCAGCAAAGGCACTAGGGTTATTTATATTACCGGAAATCATGATGAGGTATTACGCAGGTACAGTGATCTGGAAATGGGAAATTTTCAACTTACCGATAAAGTAGTGATGGAGATCAATGGTAAAATGACCTGGATCTTCCATGGTGATGTATTTGATGCCACTACCAAAGGCGGTGCAAAATTATTGGCGAAACTGGGCGGACATGGTTATGATCTCCTGATTCATGTAAATAGTTTCATCAATTGGTGTTTGAAAGCAATGGGTAAGGAGAAAATGAGTTTTAGCAAGAAAGTAAAAAACAGCGTTAAAAAAGCAGTAGCCTGGATCGGCGATTTTGAACAGACTGCAGCAGAACTGGCGATTGAAAAAAAATACGACTATGTGATCTGTGGCCATATCCATCAGCCCCAAAAAAGAGAAGTTGTTACCAAAGATGGATCTGTGATGTACCTGAATAGCGGCGACTGGATAGAGAACCTTACATCCCTTGAATACCACCATAACGACTGGACCATTTATCATTATGATGAAAAGGAATTTGCGACAACAACAACCCCAGTGGTATCCATGGAAAAAAAGTTACCCGAATTAAATGTGGTAACCAATGAAGTGGCATTGTTTCTTCACTCTTTAGCCCTACCCTCATGAAAATATTATATGCAGTTCAAGCAACAGGAAATGGCCATATCAGCAGGGCCATGGAGCTCATGCCTTATTTGAAACAATATGGACAAGTAGATGTTTTTTTAAGTGGCAGCAATAGTAACCTGAACCCCGATCTGCCAGTTAAGTATCGTAGTAAAGGGTTGAGTTTGTTTTATGGAAATACTGGTGGACTGGACTATTGGCGTATGTACAAAGAATTAAACCTGAAAAGAATCTGGAAAGAATCCAGAGAATTGCCGGTTGAAAAATATGATATCGTGTTGAACGATTTTGAAAGTATCACAACATTGGCATGCAACCTGAAAAAAGTAAAAAGTATAGGCTTCGGACATCAGGCAAGCTTTCAAAGTAACCTTACACCCAGAGGCAATAAGAAAGACCTAGCAGGAGAATTCATCCTGAAAAATTATGCAAAGGCAACTGAATATGTTGGGCTTCATTTTAAGCAATATGCAAATTTTATCTTTTCACCCATAATCAAGCAGGAGATCATAGAAGCACACCCTAGCGATGAAGGACATATCACCGTTTACTTATCGCATTATAGTGATGAAGTAGTTTTGAAATCTCTTTCCCAATTGCCAGATATTCGATTTGAGGTTTTCTCAAAAAAAGTGAAAGAGAAAAAACAAATAGCCAATATTTGTTTTATGCCGATTAGCAATGAAGGGTTTACCAAAAGTCTTATCAAATCTCATGGGGTGATTACTGGTGCTGGCTTTGAAACACCTGCAGAAGCACTTTATCTGGGTAAAAAATTACTGGTGTTGCCTATCAAAGGGCAGTATGAGCAATTGTGTAATGCAGCTGCAATGAAAGCGTTTAAGGTAACAGTAATAGATCAGCTTACAAATCAATTTCATACAGAAGTTGCACAGTGGTTAACCTCGGAAGCATGCATTCCGCTTACGTTAACGCATAGTTCTTATGAGATAGTACAAATGGTCATTGAGAAGGGAAGGGCCATGCAACAAAAGCCCTTTACCATGCAGGAGCAACTGCTAACAGAAGAAGATCTCCTGCCAATGTTTTAATCATTACCACCTGATAATAAGATCTGCCAGGCATCTTTTATTTTTCCCGCATTGAGTAGTTCGGCAGCATAAATATGTAATTCCCTTTCCATTTCAGTTGGATTGATGGAGAAATACTGGATAATATTTTTTAATTTCTCATCACTAAAAGCAGGATCGATATCTGGGATCTCTGTTATATTGCCCAACTGACCTAATTGATTACCTGATAAATAAGCACTGTTTCGGATACTCGCGGGTAAGGCATCGATACCAATACCCAATTGTGTATTAGGCTTTTCTACTTGAAAAAGATTTCCTTCATCCACCTTACAATACCAGTTACCACCCAGTCTGGCAACCAGGTGTATTTTTTGTTGATCAATTTTTCCATCTTCTCCCAAAATACTTTCATCAACATGCATGCAGAGAATTTCTGCAATTACCAATTGTCCGGCACCTGCTTCTTCCCCTAAACTTTTTATTTCATTTACCCTGCATTCCAGTTTTATTTTCGCTTCTTTTACCATGGGAGGTTTTACCATGGTGGCGGATTCTTTGGTAAAGCCTGATTTAATGAATTCATCCACACCTTTTGGAAATTCGCAGCTAGCCAAGCTCATTTGTTGCACCATATCATAATCCACCATATTGATCACACATTCGGGAACCTCCATTACATTTTCCAAAGTATGCTTAATGGTATTGTCTCTGCCCCTTCTTGCTGGCGAAAAAATTACGATGGGTGGATTAGAGCTGAAAACATTGAAAAAGCTAAAGGGGCTGAGGTTTACATTCCCCTCCTTATCTATAGTACTGGCAAAACAAATCGGCCTGGGTGCAATGGCGTGATTGAGCCAGGATTGTTTTTCAGAAATCGAGAGATTATTTAAAAGGATGATCATAGAAATTATTTATTACGGATTACGGATTGCGAATTTTATGGTCGATTTCTTAGATAATTAATAAAACCCCCAATTTTCTTGCCTATTTCTGTTGCTTTGCCTGTGTAATATTTATAAGAATTATATTCAATCATTCCTGCTTTAAATAAAATAGTGAACTGATTATAAACTTCTCCTGCAGAGCCTTTTGAGTAAGTTAAAAAACGAATAAAAGTCTTATTGCTTCCATACTCAAAACCTTCTGCTATATTATTAGAAATAGAAGATGCGGCCGCCCTTATTTGATCTTTCATTCTAAAATCAATCCTCAAAGTTCCCTTCTCACAAAAAATATAAATTTCTGCAGCAAAATCAACTGATTCTTTCCATAAAGGAAGCTCTGTAAAGGATAAATATTTTGGCATCTCTGATAATGATAAATAAATCCGTAATTCGCAATCCGCCAATTCGGAATTATCGCAGCCAAAATATTCATAATGTTGAATTCTTATATTAGTATTTATACTTATTGAAATTATTTAAATCACCCTTTCTTCTTCGCTAAAATAGAAAAATCTGATTCTTCCCGAACAAGTATATTCCGCAAAATTCCCAGGTGTTCTATGCTCATTTCAACAGTATCACCTTCATTTAACCACTGTTCCACATAATCAGGATTGTTCAATTTCCCGGTGCCGTTCAATTCTAAAAAACAGCCTGTTCCAACAGTACCACTGCCAATTACATCGCCGGGATGAATATCAACGCCATAAGCACATCTTTCTAAGATCTCTGCAAAGGTCCAGTCCATCTGGTTTACATTGCCCCTGCTAACTTCTACATCATTTACCTTACAGGTCATACTAAGGTTCCAGTTTTTTCCTGTGTGGCCTTCTTTACATGGAACTTCATAGGCTGCTAACTCATCTAAGGTAACCAGGCATGGTCCTATAACTGTTGCGAAATCCTTTCCCTTAGCGGGTCCCAGGTTTAAGAGCATTTCTTCCATTTGCAATCTGCGGGCACTCATATCATTCATGATCATTAATCCACCGATATATTCATCGGCTTCTTCTGCAGTTATATTTCTACCCTGTTTACAAACTACGATAGCCACTTCCAATTCAAAATCGAGTTTTTCAAAATGATCGGGCATACATTTTATTTCTCCCGGTCCCTGAATACTATGGTGATTGGTGAAGTAAAAAATCGGGAATTGATCAAACTCAGGTATCATCTCAACCTTACGGTTTCTGCGGGCTGCAGCCACATGTTGCCTGAAAGCATAACCATCCCTGCAAGAAGTTGGAAAGGGTACTGGTGCCAGTATATCACTCCCTTCAAAAGGTATGCCCTGGTCTTTGCTGATTCTTCCATTCTTAATGGCCGCATCAACCTGCTGAGCAATAGGATACATATCATCCCAATAATGCAGAAACATATTCATGCTATTGGGTAATTCGGGGTTAATCAAATCACAATCATATAATAATCCATCAACTAAAAAGGCTAGTTGATCACGACCTTCCGTTAGGTAAGAAACCAGTTTCATACGCAAAACATATTAGGCAGCTAAATTAACTTAAAAAGATGAGGCTTAACAGGTCTTTCCTATCTTTAATATTCATCTTTGACGGAATGAAAAAAGAATTTTTTCTGATAGGGTTTGTGCTGCTTTTGTTTGTGAATCATATACATGCACAGGAACAAACCTGGATCCGCATTAATCAATTAGGTTATACACCAGCCGGTTTAAAAATAGCTGTTTGGGTAACAAAAGAAAAGATCAGCTTACAAAAATTTGAATTGGTTGATGCTGCATCTGGCAAAGTAGTGTTTACGCGCGCTGCAGGGAAAGCCTTTGGAGCATATGGTCCATTCACACAAACCTTTCGATTGGATTTTTCTGAGTTCTTCAGGAAGGGTACTTATTATTTGCAGACAGGAAATATTAAGTCACCGGTTTTTAGAATCGATTATGATGTATATAAAGGCGCAGCCGATTTCTGTTTGCGATATATGCGTCAACAAAGAAGCGGGTTCAATCCATATTTAAAGGACAGTTGCCATACACATGATGGATACACATTGTACGGCCCTATGCCTGATAGTTCACATATTGATGTGACAGGTGGTTGGCACGATGCCAGTGATTACCTCCAATACAGCACCACTTCTGCTAATGCCACCTACCATTTACTGGCAGCCTATCGTGATTTTCCGCAAGTATTTGGGGATGAGAAAAAAGCAAATGGATTAGATGGAAAAAATGGTATTGCTGATGTTTTGGATGAAGCAAAATGGGGATTGGATTGGTTATTAAAAATGAATCCAAGGCCTGATTGGATGTTCAATCAATTAGGCGATGATCGGGATCATATGTCGATGCGCATACCGAAAGAAGATCCATATTATGGAAAAGGTTTTGAGCGACCTGTATATTTTGTTTCGGGTAAACCGCAGCAGCGTGGGAAGTTTATGAATGCAACAACAGGCGCAGCATCTACAGCTGGAAAATTTGTGAGCGCTTTTGCTTTGGGGTCACAGCTATATCAAAAAAGAAATCCTTCCTTAGCCGCACTTCTAAAACAAAAGGCAATCGATGCGTGGAATTTTGGCAAAGCTAGTCCTGGAGTTAGTCAAACTGCTTCTGTAAGATCTCCCTATATCTATGCAGAAGAAGATTGGAAAGATGATTGGGCTTTGGCTGCTACCCAAATGTATCGACTCACTAAAAATAAACAATACACAGACAGTGTATATCATATGCTTAGTGAAAGTCGCAATCGTACATGGATAGGTACTGATACAGCCAATCATTATCAGTGGTATCCTTTTATTCAATTAGGTGTTTATGAGATGGCAAAAATTTACCAACCCTCGAACTTCATGAGCACAGAAACCATGTTGCTTTATGACAATCAAATTTATAATGTTTGGCAAAAAGCAAGACATAATGCTTTCTATAGAGGTGTGCCATTTATCTGGTGCAGTAATAATTTAACGGCGGCATTTGCTATTCAATGTTATTGGTTTCGTAACAATGACAGAGATGATAGTTATAAAGAATTGGAACAAGCCAACTTCGATTGGCTCTTTGGCTGCAATCCCTGGGGAACCAGTATGGTGTATGGCTTACCAACCAATGGCGACACTCCAGTTGATCCGCATTCCGCTTTTACACACCTTAAAAATTATCCGATAGATGGAGGACTGGTAGATGGCCCTTTATATACCAGCATTTATCAAAACTTGATTGGTATTCAATTAATGCATGAGGATAGTTATGCTGCTTATCAAAGTGATATGGCTGTTTACCATGATGATTATGGCGATTATAGTACCAATGAACCCACTATGGATGGAACGGCTTCATTGATTTATTTATTGGCTGCAAAAGATGCAGAAGCCCGTCAACATACAACTGTTCAAAAGAAATATACACAACCTTTTAAACGCCCAGAGAAAAAGTTGTTGTATGATCATGGTGCAGTTATAAGAGGTGATGTAACCAAAAAGGAAATAGCAATTGTTTTTACAGGTGATGAATTTGGAGATGGTTTGTCTACTATTGCAAAAGCCTTTGCTAACGATGGCATGTCAGCTTCTTTTTTCTTTACTGGTAGATTTTATAGAAACCCCGAATTTAAGAATAGTATTCAGCAATTGAATGACCGGTTTCATTATATGGGTCCGCATTCAGACCAGCATCTGTTGTATTGCGATTGGAAAAAGCGTGATAGTTTATTGGTAAGCAGAGGACAATTTCAATTTGATCTAAATCAAAATATAAAGGCGATAAAGGATGAAGGTTGGGATAGCAATTCGCAAGGTATACAATATTTCATTCCACCTTATGAGTGGTGGAATGATACAGTAGTGAGATGGTGTAATGAAAAAGGGGTAAGCCTATTTAATTTTACACCGGGCGTTGGAACTAATGCGGATTATACCTTTCCTGAAATGGGTAATTCCTATAAAACAAGTGATGCTATGATGGCTTCCATCAAAAAATTTAATGAAACTGATCCGCATGGGCTAAACGGTGTGATACTATTGATACATGCCGGAACAGACCCCAGAAGAAAGGATAAACTCTATAACCGTTTGGAAGAACTATTGAACTACATAAAAAAAGAAGGCTACAAACTTAAAACCATCCAAGATTTATTGCAATAATCCTTGCGTTTCTTTGCGCCCTCGCGTCTTTGCGGTTAAGCATAAAACACAATCAATCCTACCATTTTTCATCCTCCGGTATCTCCCCTCCTTGCTTAAACATTTTCTTAGATTCCTCTTTTTGCAATTGACGCTCTATCATCATCGCAGCAATGATCTTACCAGCATCTACACTTTGTAATTCATCCAGCATTTTACGCAGCTTGTTTTCATTGATGTCCATCCGGTATAAAAGATTCAATAATCCATTGAAATCTTTCTCGATCATCTGGTTCACCCAAAGGGCAAGATCTTCGGGGGTAAGTTTATCCCAGGTTTGTAATTCTTCCGGCATAATTAAAGGTACAACCATTAAGTATGCAGATGAAATGTTAAAAATACTATACTTTATGTAAAATATACTTTACATAATGATTAATTAGCTTTACATTTGAATGGTCAATTAAAACCAACTAAAATGAAAACGCTCTATTTGCTGCCTTACACTTTTAAACGAATTGGCTATTGGATGGTTATACCTTTTTTTGTTTTGGGCATTGCTTACCTGGAATGGGATTTTACATTTTCCTGGCTCAATTATCATACATCAAAAACTGGCTTTCTTGCTGATATCAATGCCAATTTTACGGATGAATTAGCAGCCATCGGATTGATCTGCAGTTTATTTCTGATCGCATTTTCTAAAGAGAGGGTAGAGGATGAAGCCATTAGCTTCTTTCGTTTGGAAGCATTGCACTGGGCAGTTTATGCCAACTATGCGGTATTATTATTGGCCATTATTTTTTGTTATGGCAGCCTATTTTTTACAGTAATGACGGTTAATTTGTTTACAGTTCTGTTTATATTCATTGCCCGTTTCAGGTATGTATTGTATCAATACAATAAATCGAATCCATGAAAAATAAAATTAAAATACATCGGGCCATACATAACCTCACACAGGAAGAACTTGCCAACAAAATATGTGTAAGCAGGCAAACGATCAATACCATGGAATCGGGAAAATATATTCCGTCTACTGCCTTATCATTAAAAATGGCAAAGCTATTTGGGGTAACGGTGGAAGAATTGTTTCAACTAGAGAGAGGCGATTAATATTTTTCCATTACGCCCAGTCCAAATAAAGCAAAATCATATTTCACCGGATCAAGCGGGTCGAGGGTTTTAAGGTAGTGGGTTAATTCTACAGCAGCCTGCCAGTCTAACTGCTTTCTTTCCAATAACCCAAAGCGTTTGGCAACCCTGGCAACATGCAGGTCAATAGGACAGATCAAATCTGCGGGTTTGATTTTTTTCCAAAGCCCAAAATCAACGCCCTGCTGATCCTTTCGCACCATCCAACGCAGAAACATATTGAGTCTTTTACAGGTAGAACCTTTATAGGGTGTAGCAATATGTTTTTTTGTACGCGGAGGAACATGCTCCATCGAAAAAAAATAGTTATGGAAACTGGTTAATGCTATAGCAACTG
>CALRVT010000008.1:0-130983 GCA_943371675.1 Chitinophaga pinensis
GCAGCAGCTACAGTAGGAGGTATTGTTGCCAATAATACTTATCGGGCTGATTTTATTTATGACAATCTATTGATTGAAGCGAATGTGATTCATGCTTCCTATTTAAATAAAGTTGAAAAGCTGATGTTCTTGGGTTCATCCTGCATTTATCCAAAGTTAGCACCCCAGCCATTGAAGGAAGAATATCTTTTATCAGGATATTTAGAAGAATCCAATCACTCCTATGCTATAGCGAAGATTGCTGGCATTGAATTATGTGATGCCTATAGAGCACAGTATGGTTGCAATTTTATATCTGTGATGCCCTCAAATCTTTATGGGCCAAACGATAACTACGACCTCGAAAAATCTCATGTACTTCCAGCTCTTCTCAGAAAATTTATCACTGCTAAACGAGACCAATTAGATTCAGTAACCATTTGGGGAACAGGAAAACCTTTAAGAGAATTCCTGCATGTAGATGACCTAGCAAGTGCTTGTTTATTTCTTATGAATGAGTATAATGAAAAAGGACTTGTAAATGTTGGATTGGGTTCGGATATTACCATTGCTGAACTTGCAGAAACAATTGGACGAATTGTAGGTTTTAATGGTAATATCACCTACGATGCGACAAAACCTGATGGTACGCCTAGAAAGCTGATGGATGTATCTAAAATTAATGCACTCGGCTGGGAAGCTACAATAAGCCTAGAAGAAGGGATTACCCGCCTCTATGAGGATGTGAAAAACAATTGGTAAACACATTCTTCAGACCATTTTTCATACTCTTTTCGTATAAACAAAAACTTGTCATTCATTTCGAGGTCGTCTATATTTGTATAGGGCTCAAAAATGTAGAAGCCATTGTTTTATTCATGTGAGTGAAGTGACGGAGTTTTGCCCTTTTAACACCAATCATGCAGATAATTAGTCATAGAGGTTATTGGAAAACGACAGAAGAAAAGAACACTAAAAAAGCTTTCCAAAGATCATTTGCAGCTGGATTTGGATTAGAAACTGATCTTCGAGATTTCAATGGGGAGATTGTTATTTCTCATGATATGCCTTTAGCGGTTGAAATGACTCTTGAGAACTTTTTCGACTTATGTCTTTCTGCTTTTTCTGAACAGTCTCTTCCTCTTGCCCTGAATATCAAATCAGATGGTTTACAAAAAAAACTTTTGACGGCCATCAAAAAATATGATATCCAAAATTATTTCATTTTTGACATGTCTTTTCCTGATTTAAAGATTTCTTTGGAAGCCGGTTTGAATGTGTTTGGAAGGTTAAGTGAATTTGAACATGACCTTCCCTTCTATGAAAATTTGAAAGGTATATGGTTAGATACATTTAATGGAGTATGGTTCGAAAAGAAGGATATACTGAATCATCACAATGCCGGCAAAACCATTGCTATTGTTTCGGGTGAATTACATAATAGACCTTATAAACAGGAATGGGAAATCATAAAGAATATGGGAATTCATCAATTGGAAAGTATATTACTTTGTACTGATTTCCCAGAAGAAGCTAAAACTTTTTTTCATTATGTCTAATAAAATTAAAGCGGTCATTTTTGACATGGATGGAGTTCTGATTGATGCAAAAGATTGGCATTATGAAGCTTTGAATCAAGCATTAAGTTTGTTTGGTTCTGAAATTAGTCGGTATGATCATCTTGTTACTTTCGATGGACTTCCCACCAAAGAGAAATTGAAGATGCTATCTATGGAGAAAAATTTTCCGAAAGGATTGCATGATTTTATTAACAGGATGAAACAGGAATTTACTGTGCAGATCGTATTTGCAAAATGCAAACCTGTATTTCATCATCAATATGCATTGTCTAAACTGAAAGCAGAGGGATACAAAATGTGTGTTTGTTCAAATTCAGTTAAAAATAGTATTAATCTGATGATGGAAAAATCAGGCTTATTGAATTTTCTTGAATTTATAGTATCAAATCAGGATGTTAAAAATGCAAAACCTGATCCTGAAATGTACCAGGTGGCTATTGAGAAACTTGGCCTGATGCCTCATGAATGTTTGATAGTAGAAGATAATGAAAATGGTATAAAGGCAGGCATTGCCAGTGGAGCCCATGTTTTAAAAGTTGATAGAACGCAAGATGTTAACTATGTAAACTTGAAACAGAAAATTAAAGAACTTGAATCAGCATGATTAATATAGTAATTCCTATGGCAGGCATCAAGCCTTTTAACGAAGATGCAAAGAACCAGTATCCATTGCCTTTAATTGAAATCCAGGGTAAACCTTTGATTCAATATGTAATGGATAATCTGAATACGCTTAATGAAGAGAAGCAATTTATTTTCATTTTAAGTGAATCAGATTGTAATAAATACCACATCGATAATACTTTACGCCAGTTGTCAAATAACTGCTTGTTTATTCCGTTGAAGAATAAAACAAAAGGAGCTGTCTGTAGTGTATTGATGGCAATTGATATAATTGATCCTCATTCAGAGTTACTGATTGTTAATAGTGACCAGGTTATCGAAATTGATTATAATAAAGTACTTGCATATTTCAGGAATATGAAAACAGATGGTGGTGTTATTAGTTTTAATTCCGTTCATCCACGATGGTCATTTATTAGAACGGAGAAGGAATTGGTTACTGAAACAACAGAGAAAAATCCTATAAGTAATCAAGCTATAGCTGGTTTTTACTATTTTAAAAAGGGAGTTGACTTTACTAATGCTTCATTTCAAGCCATTTATCATGATGCTAACTTGGAAGGGAATTATTATACATCCTCTGTATTTAATGAAATGATTCTTGAAAATAAAAAGATTGTTCACTACCCAATAGACAATAATTGCTATCACTCATTCTATTCGCCTCAGAAGTTGCGTGAATTTGAAGAGTTTCTCATAAAATAAATATGGAAATATCAAGGATTGAAAATATGCGTGGAGGATGGTTCATAGGAGATTTTGAACCAACTCTTATGAAAACAAATGCATTTGAAGTAGCGGTAAAAAAATATACAGCAGGCCAATATGAAAAAGTACATTTTCATATTGAAGCTGTGGAATTTACCCTGATTCTAAATGGAGAAGCTGAAATGAATGGACATAAATTGGTAGATGGCGATATTGTTCGTATCAATAGAAATTATGCGACTGATTTCAAAGCGATTACTGATGTAACAACAGTTGTGGTTAAAATGCCTTCTGTTGCCAATGATAAATTTTTTCCAGATGCGGGGTAGGATGTATAAGGTACTGAATGTGCTGGGCCTTTGGGGATGGTATGCTATAATTTTTAATAAATTAATTAAACGAGTTACTTCTAAACCATGGGTATTGGGACGAGTAGCTTGCCTGGGTACAGATACATATCGCTTATTGAATACGCAATTTCCTTTATATAATTTTCAAAAAGCCAGGGTTGATTACTTCTATAGAGTTAATTCTGGGGAATCTGAGATTCGAGCAAAAGCAGAGAAGATCGTACGTTTTATCAAAAGGGATGATATCAAAGAACTAATTATTCAGCAGCAAAGAGCTGTATTTAATTTTAATACACCTCCTGAATTTTTATTCATGGATTCTTATGCTGAATTAACTGACCAGCTTTTTGTTGCATGTAAAGGGAACACTTCTTTTTGTGCTAACTACAGTGACCTTGAACCTGCATTTGAACGTGATTTTATTTCTGAAGGTTTAATGCCTTCAAAAGACCTAAAAGAAAGTTACCGCCAGTTTTATACATTAATCAGAGAAAGATTTGGGATGATCGATATCATTTTCATTCATTTCCCATCAAAGCTTGAATCAAGAGAATTGTTTATAAAAAGGCATGATCATATAAAGCAGGTCATCAATGAGATTAAAGATGAGTTTCAACCTTTTTATGTTTATGAAGTACCTGATTCGATAGTTGATTTCCCGGGAAATGATATGGATAAATTTCCATATCATTATAATAAGGAAACATATTCTTTTTTGAAAGAAATTATTAATCAAAACCATTTTAAGCATTGAATATTGTAATTCCAATGGCCGGAAGAGGCAGCCGCTTTGAAGTTGCTGGATTTACCCATCCTAAACCATTTATTGATGTTCTTGGTAAACCAATGATTAGTAGAGTTATGGAAAATCTTCATTATCCAGATGCTACCTATTACTTGTTGGCAAGGGAAGAACACCTTGAACTGGAAAAGGAAACCGTTAAACAAATTCTAGGTTCTTTCAATGCACATTTCATTCCCATAAATCAGCTTACAGAAGGTACAGCTTGTACTGTTTTATTTGCCAGATCTTTTATTCAAAATGACCAACCATTATTGATTGCTAATTCTGACCAGATTGTAGATATCAATGTATCAGACTTTATAAAAGATTGTTTCACAAAACAATTGGACGGATCTATTTTATGTTTTGATGATATTGAATGCAATCCCAAATGGTCATTTGCTAAAATAGATACTAATGGAAGGGTTTTGGAAGTTAAAGAGAAAGAACCCATTTCAAATTTAGCTACAGTGGGTATATATCTGTTTTCAAAAGGATCAACTTTTGTTGATGCAGCCATTGATATGATCGTTAGAAATGAGCGTGTGAATAATGAGTTTTACACCTGCCCGGTTTATAATTACGCCATTTCCAATGGGCACAATTTCGGGGTTTACACTATTGAAGCGTCTGCAATGCATGGCTTAGGAACTCCCAATGACCTAACTATCTATTTACAATCTCATTCAACAAATTAGTGTCTAGAAAAAGAACAGCATTCATTGGCTTTTTTGCTGATGCTGGGGGTATGTTTTTTATACAGGCACTTTCGTTGGTAGCTATTCCCTTCTATTTACAATATTTCTCTAATTCAGATTATGGATATTGGATAATCATAAGCTCTGTAATTGGCTGGTTAGGCCTTGCTGATTTTGGTATTGGTACAGCAATTAGCCGATTTTTTTTGAAAGCAGTAAGTTCTTTCAGGAAAGAGCAGAATTCTGACCAAGTTAACAAAGTAGCATCAAGTAGCTTAATGCTTTTTATCTTGATTGCTACGCTTTTATTGATAATTGGATTCTCTCTTTCAACATTCCTTCCTGTTTGGTTTAATGTTGAAGCAGAGAAGGTTTGGCTATTTTTAGTTTCTTTCTTAATAGTTGTTGTAAGTACTGCTTTGAATATACCTTTTGCAATTTTTGGCGCTATGCTTGAAGCACAGCAAAAAATTGTTATCAATAGAAATATTCAGACAATAGGAGCACTATTTCAGTTAATGGTGAGTGTGCTCTTAGTTATTTTTTTAAAAAGTATAGTGGCTTTGGCCATAGGACTCTTTTTGGGTTCCTTATTTACAGGACTATTACTGTTGATTTACTCGCGTAAATATATGACTCTGCGCTTTTCACAAAGTCATGTTAGCAAAAGTGAGTTGAAAAATTTACTTTCTTTTGGAGGTTTATTTCAGTTGGGAAAAACTGCGAATATTATAGCTACAAGTACGGATAGTTTATTTATTGCCCATTATTTTGATGCTTCCAGGGTAGCTGTGTATAATTTCACAGCAAAACTACCTTTACTCTTTTGTATAACTATTGCCAGTAAAATTCCAGCAGCTTTATTTTCTGGACTTTCTCAGTTGTTTGATGAAGAAAAATTTGAACTTTTTCAAAAAGCATTCTTAAAGTTATTTTCTATTATTATCAGGCTTGCTTTTTTTGCAGCGATTCTGATATTCTTTATCAACGGCAAATTTGTTAATCTTTGGTTTGGAAAGAATAGTTATGGTGGAAATACACTTAACTTAATCTTTGTTTATTGGGTATTCTTTGAAACTATAATCAGGGGTACAGGCATAGTTTTTCAAATTTTTTCGGAATTGAAAACTTGGGCCTATGCAGCAGTAATGGAAGCTATTTTGAATATAAGTCTTAGTTTTTATTTTCTGCATATTGGTTGGGGACTGCCTGGTTTGGCAATGGCTACTGCCATCGCCCGTACATGTACTATTGGAATATATTGGGTATGGTTTTTGAATCATAAGCAACTGGTTTCTTATAAGTTGTTTATTGATCACTTTTTAGGCAATGCCATTAAAAACATTCCAATGCTTATTGTTCTTTACATACTTTCAAAATTTGTGCTAGTTAATAATGTTATCGAAATAGTTGTTTATTGTATTCTTGCTGCTTTCATTAACCTTCTTTCTTATGATTGGCATATAATAATCACCGCGGGAAAAAGAGGCTCAATGAAAGACCTTCTTCAACTTTATGCTGGAAAATACCTTCACTAGTTTTTTATTTAACTGAATGTATATTTTAAAATTTATAAAAGCGTTTGTAATACTTCTGGAGAAAATTAGTCCTTTCTATGTTTCCGTTAATTTACGTTTAAAGACCTTTGGCGCAAATGAAATGCTTAAATATCCAGTGTATGAACATTTAGATGAGCGATATGCCATTGTGATGCAAGGTCCTTTGATTAATAAAGACCATTTCACGCTCGAAACATTAAAGTTATATCGGCATATTTACCCAGGAATTCAAATTGTATTATCGACTTGGAAAATTGATGATAAGGAATTAGTAGGCATATTAAAGGACCTAAGAATTAAAGTGATTCAGAACGAAAGACCCAATTATGTTGGCGCATGTAATATAAATCTACAGATCACTTCTACAGTAAATGGGCTACAATCATTAGATTTTCAAAAAGTAATATATGTTTTGAAAACAAGATCTGATCAAAGATGTTGTAAGGCATTTAATTTTTTGGAATATATGAATGCTCTTCAAGGAAAATATCCCTTGCAAGAACAGACAGTTCTTAAAGAAAGACTTATTATAGCAAGTTTAGACACTTATATGATAAGATTATATGGGGTAACCGATATGTTCATGTTTGGTACAGCCACTGATATGTTGAAATATTGGGATATTCCTTTGGATGGATTAAGGGAAGTTCCTGCAATTATGTCTGCTGAAAAAATGATCAGTTTCAAAATAGCAGAAGGATATATACTAGATCATTTTTTTAAAACGGTTGGATTTATACCTAATTGGTCTTTAGCTGACAGTAACCATTTTTTTTCAAAATATTTCTGTATTATAGATAAAGAGCAATTAGATCTTTTTTGGTTCAAGTATAACAGATTCTTTGATTCGATTATTCAGCTTCCAGAAAGGAATTATAAGGAACAAATAAGAAGAGAGTATTCTGACTGGTTTTAGCGAATGCTATATACTTGCCAATTTTAATTGCATTTATTTTACTACGAAAAGTTTTGAAATATTAAACATAATGTATGTTTAATATTTCAAATACTTACAAAATGTACAGAGATGCTAAACGCAAACAATGTTCGATCATTTCAATATTAATTTCCAAATTAATCTAGCTTATGGGTATTGTTAACAAAATATTTGAAGCAATTCAAACAATTGAAAAAATATCGAGTACTAAAATAACTTTTGATGAACAGGAAAAGCAAAATAAGTTTCGGAAAAGTCTTCGAAACTTATACAACAATAAAAATGAAACAGATGAATATTGGCTAGAAAATATTGATATTTTATATAAATACATTGAAAATAATGATGCTCGATTTTTTCTTCATTGTGATGCAATTCGATTTGCTATGTTTTCTAATGTTGAATCAAGTGAGTATGAATATTTGAAAAAACACAAAAATTGGACTGGGATTAAAAATATGATACAGGAGAACCGTGTCGGGAATCCTAAACGATGCTTATATGATTTCCAATCAAGTTCAAATTTAATACACCATGCCTACTCATTGCAATTTGGTTTAGATCAACTAAACTTATCAATTCAGGATATACATTCAGTGTTTGAATTTGGAGGAGGTTATGGTAGTTTCTGCCGACTTTTATTTCAAGGTCATTTTGTAGGGAATTACACTATATACGATTTGAACGCATTTAGTCTACTTCAAGAATATTATCTCTCACATATTGTAAACGTGCCAATTACTGTAGGTGATTATACTTCTAAACAAAACTGTATAAATTTAATATTTAACGATAAACAACTAGAATCTGTTCAAGAGGATGTTGATTTGTTTGTTGCTTTATGGTCACTAAGTGAGTGCCCGGAATCTTTACGAGATAAAATATTCGAGAAAGTACATTGTAACAATTATCTTATTGCATATTCACATCAATTTCATGGTAAAGACAATATTCAATATTTTAATAATCTTGAGAAGCGCCTTACCGATTTCAATATTATCCAAATAGAAATGGCACACATGAAAGGACATTCATATTTTCTAGCCCAACGCATTAAATAATTCATGAAGTTACTAGTAGTTATTGGTACACGTCCAGAAGCTATAAAAATGGCGCCATTGATCAGGTTACTGAACAAGACGGAAGGTATTGAACTCAAGTTGTGTAATACTGGTCAACATAAGGAATTGATAGAGCCCATACTTACTTTTTTTGGTCTACATGTTGATTTTGATCTGCAGATAATGAAAGTTTCAAATGGGCTTCATGAACTAACAGCAAATATTATTTCTAAAACAAAAGAACTATTTGATTCTTTTCGCCCCGACTATGTTCTTGTTCATGGTGATACAACCACTTCTTTTGCAGCTAGCCTTTCTGCATTTTATTGTGGATCAAAAGTTGCTCATGTAGAAGCAGGTCTTCGAACATATAATAAACTTGCGCCTTTCCCTGAAGAGATCAATCGTAGATTGACTGCTCAATTGGCTGATGTTCATTTTGCGCCTACGGAAAAGGCTAAAGTGAACTTGCTAAATGAAGGGATCATTGGAGAGGTGGTTGTAACAGGTAATACGGTAATCGATGCATTGATGGATGCAACTGGGTTGATTGATGAAAATGCGGATGAGATAAAATCATTAAGATCAAAGATAATTCCAGATAAGAAGATCATTCTTTTCACAGGACATAGACGTGAGAATTTTGGAGAAGGTTTTGATAATATATTTTCTGCACTTCTTGAAATTACAGAAGAGAGAAAGGATGTTCAGGTGATCTATCCTGTTCATTTGAACCCGAATGTCAAGAAAATTGCAGAAGGTCATTTTGGGAAAAGTAAAAACGTAATATTGATAGAGCCACTTTCCTATGGACCTTTTGTCTGGCTAATGAAACAGAGTTACATTATCTTGACAGACAGTGGTGGAATTCAAGAAGAAGCACCTTCATTAGGTAAGCCTGTACTTGTTCTAAGAGATGTTACAGAAAGACCAGAAGCAGTTTCAGCAGGAACGGTGATCATTGTAGGCACTGATAAGGATAAGATCATATTCAATACTAAAAGTCTATTGGATGATCAGGATAGGTATCATAAAATGTCAATGATCAATAACCCATATGGTGATGGGAAGGCATGTGAAAGAATTCTAGACTTTTTTAGATCAAAAATGGCAGCACAATTTTAATGTCAAGATCCATACTTGTTTTCTCCTATTATACCAATATGCCCGGCTCTTGTCAGGCAGAGTGGATCGATGATAGAATGTTAGCGTTCATTGAAAAAGGGTATGATATCACGCTGATCAGTGCTACTTGTTGCTTTACGCATACAAATCCTAAGATAAAGCATATTAAAGTTCCTGCACTAAGTCCACATGGTGCTGGTTTTGAATATGAAGAGATCAGGCGAAGAAATATTCCTCAACCAAATTTCACCTTCTACTTCTATCTCAAAGCAATGTACCTGTTCAATAAATTACTGAAGAAATTACATTTAAGTTCAGGGGAAGGAAGATGGTCTTGGTTCATTTCTTCTTTTTTTGCTTGTTTTTTTGTAGGTAATAATAAAAAATTCGATTTCATTTTTACAACAGGTGGTCCGGCAAGTGGACATCTGACAGGTATTCTAATGGCAAAACTTTTTGGTAAAAAAGTAATGGTTGAATTCCAGGATCCTTTGAGTGGGAAAGATATTGGACGTAATAAATTATCTCATGCAGGTTTGCAATTTTTTGAAAAGAGGATTATCAGATTTGCTGATATAACATTGTACTGTACAAGATCAGCCATGGAATTCGCCCGTGCCAAGTACCAAGCGTATGCAAGTAAGATTGATTTTGTATATCCCGGATCCAATCAACAACTTCATTCTACCTCAATATTTATGGATAAGAAAGAAGCCGATTCTGATAAATCGAAGATCAACATCACTTATTTGGGTTCTTTATACCAAACTAGGAACCTTGATGCCATGATGCAGGCGATCAGCGAATTGAGTAAAGAAGGAATATCTATACAAAATAAACTGGAGATCAACCTATATGGTAATATGAATCCGGATATTCGTCAACGAATACTTGATTTCTCAATACCGATCATTACTATACATGGTCTAGTAAATAGAGATATTGCTTTGCAAAAGGGATTTGAGGCTGATGTTCTTTTGCTGATCCAAAATACTGATGATAGAAGTATAGGAACTATTCCTTTTAAAACATATGATTATCTACACACTGGTAAATTGATCCTCGCCCTAACTTATAAGAATCCTGAATTGGATGAAATGATGTTAGCTCATGGGCATCTTGTTTGTCAGGCAAATGATGTGCAAGCAATTAAACAAATATTGAAAGCACTTTTGGCTGACCCCGACAAACATTATAATGTGATCAAACCAAGTGACCTTACTCCAGAATTGGCTGTAACGAAAATGCTTAAATTACTGAATAATTAATGTGGGTTCTCTGGCTTAAAAATTTTTATCAGACCATACAAATCAGGTCATCAATTTTATTCTATAAAATATTTTCACCTAAGTGTGATCAATTAGATTTAGTAAAACATCGTTTACAATCTAAAGGATTCCATTTATTGCCTGATAAAGAAACAAAAGTATTTGCAATATTTTCAGTTAGTAATTGGGAAACAGTGATGTTGCAGCCATTGTACTCTTTAGGTAATGTTTACCATTTCCAATGGCCTAATGTGAAAACATTTTTTGAAGATATAAATAGTTGGCATACTTACAGAGATAAGCTAAACGAAAGGCTTATTGATGAGTTTAATAAATTTTATGAAGCAGATAAGAATATGATCGTGTTCTTGTATGCTTCAGATTTCAGTATCAGTAATGCATCGATGCAATACTTGAATAAGAAGAATGTTTTTGTGATCAGTTTCTGTTGGGATGATCTATTGTATTTCAAAGGTAAAGTTAAAGGTCAAAAAGTAGGGATACATGATCTCTCTAAATTTGCGGATATAAATATGACCCTTTCACCTGAATCTATACCTAGGTATAATTATTATAAAAGCCCTTCCTTTTTCTGGGGGTCTCATGAAATTAGTTTCGCAAATACTTTAAAGATTCAAAAGCCTGCTGAAGGAACACCATTCTACGTTTTATTTGTTGGTTCCAATTATGGATGGCGAAGTGTGTTCATTAAAAGTTTGCGAACTGCAGGGGTTGAAGTTAAATGTTTTGGAAATGGTTGGGAGTACGAACAACTTTCTGAAGAGCAAATGAAAGTTGAAATATACAAAGCCCCGGTTACTTTAGGGTTTGCAAATATTGGGTATACCAGAAATGTCACAACAATAAAAGGAAGGGATTTTGAAGTTCCCTTATATGGTGGTCTTTATCTAACTCAATTTTCTGAAGGGATATCCAAATATTTTAAACCGGAAAATGAAGTGTTTATTTATCGGGATATCAAAGAATGTTTGCAAAAGATTCAATTCATTAAAGATCATCCTGACCTTGCATTTGAAATTAGGATGGCAGGACATTTGAAGGCAGTAAAGTTTGGAAGTTGGGATTCCAGAGTCGATTTTTTACAAAAATTGATCAAAGAGAATTGTGAACATGTATAAACTTGATAAGAGATATTTACCTGGGTTGGATGTATTAAGATTTCTTTTGGCAGTGTCAATATTGATTGTTCATTTTCCTCATTTCCTAGACCCCTTTTCAAAGCTGGGTATTGCACAATCTGCTGAATTGCCTCTGAATTCATTTTTTTGGATAATCTACTCTTATGGAGGTTTTGCGGTTGAGATCTTCTGGATGGTATCAGGTATTATATTTTATCATTTTTATATGGAATTGATCAGAGATAAACTGATCAGTTTTAAGCAATTTATATTTTTAAGATTTACCAGACTTTATCCTTTGCATTTCATCACATTGGTTTTAGTTGCAGTACTGCAATTCATATATCTTAGAAAATTTCAGGTCACATTTGTTTATACCAATAATGACACATTGCATTTTATTCTGAATTTGTTGATGATCAATTTCTGGAATGCTAAATTTGGACTTTCATTTAATGGCCCATTTTGGAGCGTTTCTGCTGAAATGTTTGTTTACATGATTTTCTTTTTATTGGCTTTTGTGCAAATATTCTCTAAACTTAGGAATACTACTTTTTTGGTGCTGGTTTCATTTGTTTTTTATTCACTTGGGATATTTAGTCCTTTTTATGAGTGTTTGCTTTATTTTTTTGCAGGAATATTAATGGCTCAATATTTAGGTAAGATGAAACTCAAAGAGATTGGATTTTTATTTATAGTTATTTGTATATATCTGCTTATAAAATTTCAATTTCACTTGCTACCAAAGAATGAGTATTTAATTCGTGCTTTAGATTGTTTCTGCAAACTATGTATTTCTTGGTTCTGTGTAGCAGCATTTGCTAAAGGGTTCTCAAGTATACAAGGGAATATGACCAAGAGCCTTCGCCAGTTGGGTAACATGACTTACGCTTCCTATATGGTTCATTTCCCAATACAGTTGATCTTGGTGTTGACTTTTTATGATAGAGGACTTAACTTTTTCAATAATATTTATTTCTTTTTCTTTTTTATTGTCGGGACCTGTTTGATTGGATATTTTCTCTTTTTATTTTTTGAAGTGCCCGTACAAAATATTTTGAGGAAAAAGTTCATATTAAAAAAATGAAAGAGAAAAGCATCGGGTTGTTGATCATTAACTATAATGGGATGAAATTCCTACCCGAACTTTTGCCTGAGATATTTGCTGAATGTGAGGATTCTTCTGTCAAATTATTGGTATGTGATGATCAATCCACTGATGGCTCTCTTGACTATGTTAAACATTTGGGAGTGTCATATTTATCTAATACTTCAACATCACACGGTTATGCTGCTAACGCAAATGTTGGACTAAAAGAACTTTATGAACATTCAACTTGCAAATATTTTATTGTTGCAAATAATGATATAAAGTTAAGTAAGGGTATTTTCAAAAGAATAGAACAAACATTATCTCATTTGGATTCTGCATTACTCAATCTAGGATTAATAGGATTTCGTGAGGTGATTGCAAAACAGCATGAACTACTTAACAAACCAGAATTCTTTACTAATACTAATACGCCTGAACTTGTAGATGAGATACCAGGATTCTTTTTTCTGATCACAAGAGAACTATTGGGAACTATCGGTTATATGGATGAGGAATATTATATGTATGGGGAAGACAATGATTATTATATCCGTGCTTTGAAAGCAGGATTTTCTATTTACCAATCAAATATTCCCGTTTATCATTTTTCCGAAGGGTCTTCAACTAATCATAAAATGACTTCCTGGTATGTATATAGGAATGCTTTTTTATTTGCGCAAAAGAATCTTGGGTTAAAAGGAGTAATGAAGATGTTCCTTTCTTTCGTTAACCAGATTTATAATCCTTTCTATAAGCCTTCAAACCCTGGTAATGTTAGAGTTATTAGGAATGGATTCTTTTATAATAACTACTTATTAGGAAAAAGCATTTTTTGGAATTTTCGTTACTATTTGAAAAATAAGAGCGATCAACTAAATATTCTTGCTATTTAATTCATTTGAGTTTGCGATTTTTTTGCCGATTGTGTTTCTGTTATATTGGTTAGTAACAGCTAGGAATCTGATTGCCCAGAATGTTTTATTGTTGGCAGCAAGTTTTGTATTCTATGGGTTTTGGGATTACAGGTTCCTTTTGTTGCTTTGTTTCTCTACAGTACTTGATTTTGTTTCTGGTTTGCAAATGCATGCAGCATCTAATGAGAAGAAAAGGCGGGTATGGTTTTGGTTAAGCATTGCTTTGAATCTTGGTTTTCTGGGGTTCTTTAAATATTATAATTTCTTTATTAACTCTTTTATAGATGCATTTGCTTCATTGGGAATTCACTTAAATGCCGCATCTATTTCGATCATTTTACCTGTTGGGATCTCTTTTTATACCTTCCATGGTTTATCCTATGTAATTGATATATATAATAGAAGAATTCAGCCTGAAAAGAACTTTATTAATTATGCGGTTTTTGTTTGTTTTTTCCCATTGTTAGTGGCTGGACCCATTGAAAGGGCAACGCATTTATTACCTCAAATACAAAAACCAAGGATATTTAATTATCACCAAGCGATTGATGGATTAAGGCAGATTCTTTGGGGTTTGCTTAAAAAGATGATCATAGCCGACAATTGTGCCATTTTTGTGAACCTGATATTTGAACAACCAAATATTCATTCAGGAAGTACATTATTTGTAGCTGCTATTTTCTTTGCATTTCAGATCTATTGTGATTTCTCTGGATATTCTGATATAGCTATAGGTACCGCCAAACTATTTGGCATTTCACTTTTAAGAAATTTTGCATTCCCTTACTTTTCAAGAGATATTGCTGAATTCTGGCGACGTTGGCATATGTCACTGTCATCCTGGTTTAGAGATTACGTTTATATACCGCTTGGAGGGAATCAAGGTAGTTTAGTTAAAAAGATTAGAAATGTTTTCATCATTTTTCTGTTAAGTGGATTCTGGCATGGTGCTAACTGGACGTTTGTGATATGGGGACTACTAAATGCGATATATTTTATACCATTATTGATAACAAATAAGAATAGAGTTCATACGGATATTGTGGGGGGTAATAGAATGCTTCCGCGATTGAAAGAATGTTGGCAAATGGGCACCACATTTTTTCTGACTGTTATTGCATGGGTCTTTTTCAGGTCATTAAATGTGTCAGATGCTTTTCAGATCCTAGGTAGGATATTTTCTTTTTCACTTTTTGAAACTCCATTTGGATTTCCTATAAAGACGTCTATTTTCATTCTCCTATTACTAATTGTTGAATGGATACAACGTCATAAACATCATCCATTTCAATTTGATGAAAAAATTCCTTTTGTAATAAGATGGGGTATTTACTATTCTTCAATCGTTATGCTTTTCTTATATGGGGCAAGACAGCAGGAATTCATCTATTTTAAATTTTAAGTGATGAGAAAGTTCTTGTTGAAAGGGTTGCTTTTTGGATCTTTCCCAATTTTTGTTTTAGTGATTGGAATTTTATTGCCAGCATATCCAGGAACAACAAAATCGTTTTTTTTTGCAAAGATTGATAAGGATACTTTATTACAGAATACAATTTCACCAAGAGTTATTTTTATAGGTGGTTCAAATCTTTCCATGAGCCTTAATAGCAGGATGGTACGGGATTCGTTGCATTTGAATCCTATAAATATGGGGCTTGATTATAATATTGGATTAGTGAGTATGTTTCAGGATGTATTAGGATATATTCAGAAAGGTGACAATGTTGTACTCTCATCAGAATATGAACAGTTTTTTGGTAGGATGATTTACGGTGGATATCCTTATCCAATTATTGAGTTCGAAGTTTCTCCCTGGAATTTTAAAAGATTAAACTTTGATCAATGGGTTAATTTTATAAAGGTAGTACCAGGATATGCTGTTCGAAGGCTTAAAGTTTGGAAATACTTTTTGGGAAATTCTCTAATAAAAGACAGTTTGTATACCAGAAGTGGATTTAATGAGTTTGGTGACCATATAGCACATTGGCAAGAAGAAGGAAGGAATCCTATTAGTACGAAAAGTTATCAAGGTTTATTTAATAGTGAAGCAATTCAGTTGATAGTCGATTTTCAAAAGCAATTGATAGCAAAAAGCGCAAAACTATTTATAATTTATCCACCTTATCAGCAATCATCGTTTATCAATAACAAAAATAATATTGCGAAAATACATCAGGAGCTTATTATTGCTGGATTGAACGTGCTTAGTGTTCCAGAAAGATATATCACTAATGACACTTTGATTTTTGATACCCCTTATCATCTTACTAAAAAGGGAGTTGACATCAGGACCCGATTACTGATAGAAGATATGCAGAAATATCAAACAAAACATTAGCAAAGACAGAGCAATGGACAACTCAACAATATTTGATCATCCACAAGTTCTTTCTTTACCTGGATTTCAGAAACAAGAGGCATTTGTAGACGCACATATCGTATTTCCACCAGATGGGATATTGGTATCTGATTGGTATGAGCATTTTAAAGTACGATTTTTCGACGCTTTAGATAATCATAAAACTTTTCCAATCTTTAGATCTAGTCATGGAGAGATCGGTTTTGTAACTGGCAAGATGGGCGCACCGAAAGGTAGCTTTAAAATAAAACTTCGATTTTATTTAAGTAGGATTTATAGAATTTTATATTTCCAATCTTCCTTTTATAGCAGTGGTGTACCTGGACATGGGTATGAGACCTATAAACAATGGCGACTACCACAGTTAAGAAAGAAATTCGCTGCTCAAATGAAATGGATCTCCGAAAATGGAGTTCTATGTATGTATTTTGCAGATAGAGGGGCTTATTCAATATCTTATCAGAAAGAATATCTAGTATGGTTGAATCAGCATGGAATAGTACTTACTAATGAGAATTATGGACATATTTATTTTGTCTATGCTTTATTGAATGGATTTGAAAGAGAGAGGGTCTTTAGAAACAAAAAGATTTTGGTCGTCTCTTCTGATCAGCCAGAAAGAACACCTCCTTTGATTGCTAACCTTAAAAATATGGGGGCATTATCAGTAGATTTTTTACCTATTTCTCCGGGTAAATCTATGGAGGATGAAATTCACATAAATAAAGTTGATTTTGATCTTTGTATCGTGGGTGCTGGAGTAGGCGCGGCAAATGTAATTTATCAGTTGAAAGATCTACAATGCCCAATTGTAGATGCAGGGTTCATTATTGATCTAATTGCCTATCCAGAAAAGACCAAACCAAGGATCTATACAGTGAATGATCAACAATGGGACACTGTATTCCCCGATAATCATCCGGAATGGTTGGAGATATTTAGTGATAAGAATGCAGAAAAGATAAGCTTAAAAAAATAGTGGCTATGTCAAAAGATGTTGTAGAGCAAATGTATGTTTCCAAAGAAGCTGACTATTTCTCTCTTGAGAGGGATATTTTCAAAAGATCAATTAGTGGAAAAGGATTGATGGTGCTAGATGTAGGTTGTGGAACTGGTGTGCTTGGAGCATATCTAAAGAAAGAGCAAGGATGCACAGTATACGGAATTGAGATAAATGAAGCAGCTTTCAATTATGCCAAAAATAATTTAGATGACGTTATTCATGCAAATGTTGAAACTGTGGATCTTCCCTATTCAAATGATCAATTCGATGTAGTTGTGATGGGAGATGTATTGGAGCATTTAGTAAATCCGGTTTCAGCCCTCAAGAAAATATTCGAAAAGGTAAAGCCAGGAGGTGAAATACTAATTACTGTACCTAATATAAGACATTGGAAAATTGTAAGAGATCTAGTTTTTAGGGATAAGTGGGAATATATGAGTTGGGGAATATTGGATTTCACGCATCTCCGTTTTTTCACAAAGCGTTCCATAAAACAATTATTGAATGACAATCAGATTCATGTTAAAAACGCCTCAAGAGTGATTCAGAAACCTTCCATAAGTGACAAGATCAACAAAGTCAGTTTTGGACTATTTGCAGGTCTTTTAGCGTCTCATACATTTTTGGTCATTAAGAAATGAACAATTCTTTTACATGTTATTGATAGATGCAGTTTATATTCATGAAAGTGGGGGTAAAGTACTATTGGAATATCTTTTGTCTAACTTGAAGAAGGATGGATGTGACTTCCATGTTTTACTAGATAAAAGATTAGAAACAACTGCTTCTGAGGTTCTGAGAAGTATAGAAAGTACTTTTTTAGATGGTTCTGAAACTGCCAGGAAAAATTACTATAATAGATTGCCTTTAGAGATATCTACGGTTTTTTGTTTTGCGAATGTGCCACCACCAATCCAAATTAATGACAGGAAAGTTTTCATTTTTTTTCAGAATGCACTTATTGTTTCCGGAATCAAAGAAATGAACGGCTATTCGATATTTCTAAAATTCAAATTTTATCTTAAAAGGGTATACATTAAAAGTAAAATTTGCAAGCACTATAAATGGGTGGTGCAAACAAGATCAATGAAAGATAGAGTGATCAAATATCTTGATCTTGATACTGTTGATCTATATGTCATCCCATTTTTTAAAACTAGAGCAACAGAATTAAATTCTGAATATAAAAATTATTCAGAGTTCCTGTATGTTGCTGATGGCGTTCCACAAAAAAATCATATTAGACTTCTTGATGCTTGGGAAATTTTGGGAGAAAAGTATCATACTTTTCATCAGTTGAATCTTACTTTGCCAATCAAATACCATCATTTAATTAAAAGAATAGAAAAATTAAAGACACGTGGCTTAAGGATTACGAATTATGGGGTTTGTGGGACTGATGAACTGAATCAAATGTATCAACGTGCTGGATATCTGATTTTTCCTTCTTTGGCTGAAAGTTTCGGGTTGCCTTTAATTGAAGCATCTCTTGATGGTTGTGGTATACTTGCGTCTGATTTGCCCTTTGTTAAAGATGTTGTAGCCCCTTTATATTTATTTGACCCTTTAAGTGCTAACGACATTGCTCAAACAGTTCTTAAATCAAATGGGACTGAGATAAAAAATAGAATTTTTGTAAAAGATGAAATTTCTGATCTAATAAAATTACTCCTCTATTAGTTATAAAATATTATTATGAAAAAACTTAAGGTTGTTACTGTTCTTGGTACGCGTCCGGAAATAATCAGATTGGCAGAATGTATTAAGAAATGTGATCTTTTCTTTGATCATATTCTTGTTCATACCGGTCAAAACTATGACTACAATTTGAATGAAATTTTCTTCAAAGAACTTGATCTTCGTAAACCCGATTATTTTCTAGATGTAGCAGGTAAACATCTTGGTGAAACTATTGGAAATGTTATCGCTAAATCCTATGAAGTATTTGTGAAAGAAAAGCCAGACGCTTTGTTAGTATTAGGAGATACAAATAGTGTATTGTGTACTATTGCCGCTAAACGTTTAAAGATCCCAATATTCCATATGGAAGCTGGAAATAGGTGTTTTGATTTGAATGTACCTGAAGAGATAAATAGAAAAATATCCGATCATATAAGCGATATCAATTTGACATATACAGAACACAGTAGAAGATATTTGTTAAGTGAGGGCTTTAGAAAGGATCACATTTTTGTAACTGGTTCACCACTGAAGGAGATGCTTACAAAATATGCTGATAAAATTGAACAGAGTAAAGTTATCGAAACGTTAGGTTTGACCTCTCAATCCTATATTGTTGTCAGTGCACATAGGGAAGAAAATATTGATTTGAAGAATAATTTTGAAATTTTGGCATCATCTCTAAATGTTGTGGCTGAAAAATATCAAATGCCTATTATTTTCTCAACGCATCCAAGAACGAATAAAAAAATTGTAGAAAAGAATATTGTTTTTCATCCGTTAATAAAGAATGTTCCTCCTTTAGGTTTCTTTGATTATGTGAAATTGCAAAAAAACGCATTCATTGTTCTATCAGATAGTGGTACGATCAGTGAGGAAGCGGCAATGATCAGATTTGATGCAGTAAGTATCAGAACAAGTACAGAACGTCCTGAAGCTGTAGATGCAGGAACCATTGTTCTAGGAGGAATTAAAGAAGATGAAATGTTACAAGCTATAGAAATTGTTAAAGCCACACCTGTAACAGAAGTGATACAACTTGCTAATGAATATTTGATTGTCAATACATCAGATAGGGTCATACGGGTTATTCAGAGTTATACTTCTATTATTAATAAAGTAATATGGGATAAATGAAAAAACGAATACTTATTGTAGGATCAAAAGGGATGGCCGGGCATGTGATTTTTCATTACTTGAGATCTTTGGACAAATATCATGTTGCTGATATTTCAAGGAATAATGCACATTTTATTTCTACTTATACAATTGTTGATATTACGGAATTCAACTCACTTTTGCATGTACTAGAAACTGAAAAACCAGACATAGTAATTAACTGTATTGGTATTTTAATACAGGAGGCAGAATTATATCCAGATAGAGCAATTTTGATCAACAGTTATTTGCCACATTATTTAGCGAGAAAAGGGAAAGAACTTGGTTTCAAATTAATTCATATTGGCACTGATTGTGTATTTAGTGGGAAAAAAGGTGGATATATTGAGACAGATATACAAGACGGAACAGGGTCTTATGCGCAATCAAAAGCTTTAGGTGAAGTGGTATATGGCAATAATCTTACAATTCGTACATCATTAATTGGACCTGAATTGAAAAGTAATGGTGTAGGATTATTTCATTGGTTCATGCATCAAAGCGGGACTATAAAGGGGTATTCAAAAGCTATTTGGACAGGTGTTACTACAGTAGAATTGGCACACGCCATACATAAATTGATACAAGAAGATATGTCTGGTCTGATTCACTTAGTTAATAATGAAGTAGTAAGTAAATTCGAGTTAGTAAATCTATTCAAAGACGTTTTTGAAAAAGATCAATTAAATATTGAGCCATATGAGTCATATGTTGTTGACAAATCACTTTTTAATACAAAATCAAACTTTATTCAATTGTCTTATAGAAATATGATCATAGAGATGAAAGAATGGATGAAGCTAAATAAAAATTTATATTCGAATTACTAGTAAATGAGAATATTAATTGTTGCTCAATATTTTTGGCCGGAGAATTTCAGGATAAATGATATAGCTTTAGGATTGAGTAAGAAAGGCCATGAGGTTACAGTTTTTACTGGAAAGCCAAATTATACAGGCGGCAATTTTTACCCGGGCTACTCAATGTTCTCCAAACGAGTTGAGGTTTGGAATCATATTAAAATTCACCGTGTTCCTTTGATTTCTCGTGGTAAAGGGAAAGGGATACGATTAGTTTTGAATTATCTATCTTTTGTTTTTTTTGGATGCATTCGTGCTGTGTTTCTTCCTTTAAAGCCAGATGTTATTTTAATTTATCAACAGTCTCCTATTACAGTTGCTATTCCTGCATATATATTTAAATATAAAACTCAAGCTAAGTCTTTTTTATATGTTCAAGATTTATGGCCAGAGTCAGTTCAGGCGACAATGAAAATTAAAAGTAAATTGGTTGTCAATTTATTGTATTCTTTATGCAATTGGATTTATAGATCTGCTGATAAAATTATAATTCAATCCAAAGCTTTCCGTTCATACTTAATATCAAGAAATGTTTCTGATAAAAAGATAGTTTATTTGCCTAACTCGACTGAATCTTTATATCAAATAAAAGAACGATCTGATGGTTTTAAAAAGTATTTCAATGGAGAGGTCAATTTGATTTTTGCAGGTAATATCGGTGAAGCACAAAGTTTCGAAACTCTAATAAAGGCCGCAAAAATAGTGTTATTAAAAGATAAAGGGATCTCATGGGTGATTTTAGGAGAAGGACGTAAACGAGCAGAACTTATAGAGTTGGTCAAAAAAGAAGGGTTAGAAGATCATTTTCGATTTCTTGGTTTTTATGAATCAACATTAATGCCAGAATTTTTTGCTTACGCAGATGCATTTGTTATCTCATTAAAAAGTGACTTTATATTTTCGCTCACAATACCAACAAAACTTCAATCGTACATGGCTTGTGGAAAACCTATTTTAGGTTCATTGAACGGAGAAGGTAATTATATTATTCAAGGTGTTGATTGTGGATTTGTATCACCGGCGGAAGATTCAGAGCTACTGGCTGAAAATGTATTAAAACTGCGTGTCACATCTAAGAACGAATTGAAAAGACTTGGAATGAACGGGTATAAATATTTTACAGAGGAATTTGAGCAAAATATGCTGTTGAATAAATTAGAACAAATAATACTTAATTAGTTATCACTATTTAAAATTAATATATGTTACGAAATTTTAATTTTCTTCCCAAATGGGTTGTTATTTTAATCGATCTATTAGTTTGCTATTTTTCTTTCATTTTTGCTTTCTTTGTTAAAAATGAATTTTCTTTAACAGGATTTGATCTTCACACTAATAGTGGATCAATCATTCTATGGCTAAGTATTCTTCTAATTTCATTCATCACATTCAAAACTTATTCAGGTATTATTCGATATACCGGAATGCAGGATATATTACGTTTAGCGTATGCCTTATTTTCAACAATTGCCTTATTGTTTCTGATTAGCCTTTTTGGCACATTCTTTAAATTGGGTGTTTATTTTTCTGTGACTAGTTTAGTTTATGATTTTTTCTGCACATTAACTTTACTTATTCTCTATCGTTTGATTTTTAAATGGGCATTTCTATTTATTCGAAAAAGAAATGATTCTTTAATAAATGTTTTAATTTATGGTGGAGCTGAAGATGGAATAGCAATAAAACGTTTAATTGAAAGCAATTCTCAGCATAATCTAAAAATTCGTGGGTTTGTTGATGATGAATTAAGAAATGTAGGTAAATCTATTGATGGTATACGGATATATCATATAAAAGAACTTGAAGAGATACTTCAGCTCTTAGCAATTGATGAACTGATCCTTGCAAATACCACACTAAGTTTAGATAAAAAAAAGAAAATTATTGAGTTTTGTTTCCAACTTGGAATTAAGGTTTTAGAAATGAAACCAATCGATCAATGGATTTTGGGTGAGAAGGATTCACTCAAACCAATTGAAATTGATATTTTAAGTTTGATAGAAGAAGGAAACGAAATAAAAAGTGATGTATTGAATTTTAATTATTTAAACGGGAAAAAAATATTCATTTCAGGAGCTGGTGGTTCGATTGCACATGAGTTAATTAAATTGATTATTGATTATAAACCTAAAGCACTAATTCTATTAGATCATAATGAAAATAGCATTTATTCACTCCAATCTGAATTTAGTGGACCTTTATATGTTGAGATAGATATAATTGCAGTACTTGGTGATATAGAAAACGAAAATATTTTAAAGAGCATATTTTTGAAATATCAACCGGATATTGTATTTCATGCAGCTGCTGTGAAACAGATACCAATCTGTGAGACTTCTATACTGAAAACTTTTCTGACGAACATTAGGGGAACTAAAATTATTGCCGACTTAGCAAAAGAATTTAAAGTTGAAAAATTTGTTTTTCTTTCTAATAATAAAGCCTATCTACCGAATAATGTTTTAAATCTTTCTAAACGAATAGGTGAATTATATTTACTTTCTTTAAGTCAATCTGGTGAAAATAATACCAATTTTATTTTGATCAGACTTGGTAATGTAATTGGATCAAATGGTTCTGTTTCTGAGTTATTTAGAGAACAAATTAAATCTGGAGGTCCTTTAAAAATTACTAATTTAGAAATGTCACGTTCTTTTATAACTATATTGAGCTGTGCAAAGCTTATACTACATATCACATCATATAATCTATTGAACCAAATTTATACGATTAAAATGGGTAGTTCCATGTCGATTAAAAGTTTAGGAGAACAAATGATAAAATTGTACGGATACAAACCAGGTATCGACATTCGAATTGAGACTAGTGGTTTGAGGGCTGGTGAGAGACTTTATGAGGAGCTTTGGAAAGAGCCGGAAAGTGAGATGCTTTCAAATAGTGAAAATATTCTAATTGTAAAGCCAAGTTTGTTAAAAAATACTTTTGATACTGCTCTTTTTTTGAATTTGATTAATTTATTAGAAAATGGAGATGATGAAAATATAGTTCACTTGAAAATGAAGGAGCTAATACCCGAATTTTATAATTTCTAGATCAAATTTGTTTTTATTTTATGTTGATAATTATTAATCTGTTCATTTAAATACTTAATCCTTTATTCTATCACCATATCTCTATCGTTTCTTGCGTCATGAGTTCTAAAATTAGTATTACTTTATTTTAAATTTTAACATTCGAACTGAACGAGGTTATTTGTCAAATAATTGGATATGCGATGAAAGTGATTTCTTATTAAAAAAGTATATTAATTGTTGGCAGGCTAGAGCTTTTTTTTGAAGGTGGGATGAAAACGTAAAGGTAATTGAGATAGAATTATAATATATTTTATATTATAATTCTATATAAAGTGTTTTTCAATATTTGGTATTTACAATGAGTTTTTTAAAATTTTGCTGATATTTAATTAAAGCATAGATTTGCTACTCGATAATGTGTTATTTTCCTGCTCAATTATGTGAGTTAGAGCGGCAGAGCCGTCTAATTTTTAAATCTTTTTTAGTTGTTAACTAGTAATCTTTTCTCTGGTAAAATCAGAATTAAACTCTTAACTAAACTCTTCCTAAACCCTGCAAGTAAGGTTTATTTGCGAGGACTAGAAAAAGAGCTTGGTGTAAGTAGTAATACGGTTAGACTTGAACTGAATAAACTATCTCAGATGCAACTTATTGAAGTTCAATCTGAAGAGTCAAATTCAAAGCAAAAGAAGTATTCCGTTAACAAGAATCATCCACTTTTTGCATCATTACGAAGCATAATTCTCAAATATGTAGGTCTAGACCAAATACTTGAGCATGTGATCCAGAAATTAGGGAGCTTAGATCATGTATTTCTTACTGGTGAATTGGCAAAAGGTAATAATTCCACGTATGTTGATTTAGTTATTGTAGGTGATATTGACAAAGCTTACCTGCATCAATTAATAGATAAGGTGGAACCAATCATCGGAAAAAAAATAAGAGTTGGGATTTTTAACGCTAGTGAATTTACTGAGGAAAATTTAAAAGATTTAGGAGTAATGATTAGTCTATTAGATAAGTAAAATTATATTCAATTTTAAAAGTAATTTTATTTTTTATTTCAAGAATAAACGAAACAGTTTAATTATGTTAAATATTTCAAGACGTAAGTTTTTTATATTATTTTATTTTCTTTTACTAGGAGCTCAAAATTTGTTTGCTCAAGATTTGTTGAAAGGTAAAGATTTGAGTCAAGTTAGAGTTGATCAATTAAGCCCAGCTGAAATTTCAAAATTGAAAGACCAACTTTTAAATTCTGGATTAACTCTTGAACAAGCGGAGCAAATGGCTATTTCTAAGGGCATGCCTGTTTCAGAAGCTAGCAAATTGAAAACCAGATTAATAACTAGCAATAACACTGGGGCTAAGGATACAAAAAAAGAAAGTCAGAAAATAAATAAAAATGAGAATAATAAGGATGAAGAAATAGACTCATTTAAATATGAAAAACCGAAAACGTTGATAAACCCTTTAATTTTCGGGTCTGAACTTTATACATCATTATCACCAAGCTTTGAGCCGAATTTGAATTTAGCCACCCCTTTGAACTATATTTTGGGGCCTAATGATCAAATATCAATTTCAGTTTATGGGATTCAAGAATTTAATGGGGATTTTGCTATTTCTTCAGAAGGGAACGTTTCCATTCCAAGTGTTGGTCAAATAAAGTTGGCTGGCTTAACTATTGAATCTGCCACCCAAAAGTTAAAAAATGTAATGGGTAATAGTGTTTATTCTTATTTGAAAAGTGGTGAATCTAAGCTTGTATTAACCTTAAGTAAAATTAGAACTATAAGGATAACAATAATTGGTAGTTATCGTCCTGGAAACTTCAACATTTCTTCTTTATCAACTGTGTTTAATGCGTTGCATATATCTGGGGGACCATCTGAATTTGGTAGTTTTAGAGAAATTGAATTGATAAGAAAAGGTCAAATCTTCAAAAAAATTGATTTGTATAGATTTTTGTTGAACGGGGATCAATCAGATAACATAGGTTTACAAGATAATGATGTAATACGTATACCCCAATACAAAAAAAGAGTTGAGATTCAGGGACAAGTAAAAAGACCGGGGATATTCGAGGTTTTGCAAAATGAAAATTTTAAAAATGTGTTACAATTCGCTTCTGGATTTACTGACACAGCTTATAAGGCAACTGTAAAAGTGTTCAAACGCACTGATAAAGAAAGAAAGCTTGGTGACCTTGAAGCGAAATTCTTTGAATCTTATCAGCCTGAAAGTGGTGAAGTTTTTGTTATTTCTAAGATTCTTGAACGTTTTCAAAATAGAGTTAGAATTTCCGGCGCTGTTTTTCGACCAGATGTTTATGAATTGAAAGAGGGAAATACAGTCGCAGACCTCATTAGAAAGGCAGATGGACTTAAAGAAGATGCCTTTACAGCATTTGGTCAGATCCTTCGGTTAAAAGAAGATTTTACATATTCTAATGTATCTTTTGATATAAAAGCAGCGTTAGCAGGAGACCCTAAGAATAACCCTGTGTTACATAGAGAAGATCAGGTTTTCATTACTTCAGTTTTAGATCTAAAGGATAATTACCAAGTTACTATTCAAGGTGAAGTTAGATTTCCTGGGAAATATAATTTTAGTGAAAATTTGACACTTAAAGATTTGATATTACAGTCTGGAGGATTTACTGATGCAGCTTATAAAATAATTGAAATTGCACGAATCATAAAAAGGGATAGTATTTCATCCAATGATCTTTCAGCTGCTCAAATTATCAGGATTGATCTTGATGAAAATGATTTTATAGGGACAACTTCAAAAAATTTGCAATTATTAGAATTTGATGTTATTACTGTTCGGAAAAAATCCGGATACCTGTTACCAGAATCAATAACAATTAAAGGGCAAGTTCAATTTCCAGGCCCGTATGCCCTACAATCTAGAGGTGAAAGAATCAGTAACATATTGAAAAGGTCAGGCGGATTTACACCAGAAGCTAATTTATCAGGAGCTTTTTTAATTCGATATAAATCGGAAGAAGAGAAAAAGAAATCTGAAGAAGATGCGAAAAACGTTAAAAAAACATTGAAAGATTCTTCTTCCCTTCTCGAAAAAGAAATTCTTAGTGATTTTACAAAAGTGCCTTTTGAAATGGATAAAATTATTGCTAACCCTGGTTCTTTAGAAGACTTGATTTTGAGAGCTAATGATGAAATTGTAATTCCAAAGTTCAATGATTTAGTTAAGATTAGCGGTGAAGTACTACTTGTAACACAGGTGCCATACAACAAACAAAATAGTTTTAAAGACTATATTAGTGAAGCAGGAGGTTTTTCTGCTTACGCTTTGAAAAAACGTTCATATGTGGTATATGCAAATGGTAAAGCATCTTCTACTTCCCACTTTTTGTTTTTCAAATCTTACCCCAAAATCCAACCTGGAAGTGAAATAATAATCCCACAAAAAAGAGAAAAGAAATCATCAAGCACTGGAGAAATAATTGGAATAGCTAGTGCATTAGCAAGTTTGGCAGGTGTAGTAATAGCAATTTTAAGATTATGATTGAGAATATAAATTCGCAAAGTAGTCCTTTAGAACAAAAGGAGATTTCTGTTAAGGAATTAATAGAAAAATTAAATGAATGGTTACTTTATTTATTAAATAAATGGAAAGTAATCATACTATCTGGAATTATTTGTGGAATAATTGGAGTGATATATGCTTCATTTCAAAAGTACACATATTCAGCAACATTAACATTTGCTTTAGAAGATGATAAAAATGGCCCTTCCATCGGTGGAGCACTTGGTCTTGCAAGTAGTTTCGGATTTGATCTAGGTGGCAGTGCAGGAGGGGCATTTAGTGGGTCGAACCTTATAGAATTAATGAAGAGCAGAAGGCTGGTTGAACAAGCATTGTTAAATAAGGTGGTAGTGAATGAAAAAGAAACGACTTTAGCCGAATTATATATCCAATATAATGGATGGAGAGATAAATGGAAATCTTCTGCTGGATTAAATGAACAATTACAATTTAGAACAAATGGTAATAGAAATAAATTCACTTTACAACAGGATAGTATACTAGGAACTATATATAATAGTTTAATTGAAAACAACTTAAGTGTTTCTCAAAAGGATAAGAAGGTTTCAATTTTAAGTATAGATGTAAAATCTGAGAATGAAATCTTTGCTAAAACATTTTCAGAGGTATTAGCAAAAGAAGTCTCAGATTTTTATATAGACACAAAAAGTAAAAAAGCCAGATTGAATCTTCAAATTTTAGAAAAGCAAGCTGATTCTATTCGTTCAGAATTAAATGGAGCTATTACAGGTGTTGCAGTTGAGAATGATAACGTTTACAATTTAAATCCTGCATTCAATGTAAAAAGAACCTCATCTACAAAGCGTCAAGTAGATGTACAAGCTAATAGTGCAATTTTAATCGAATTAGTAAAAAACCTTGAGTTAGCTAGAGTGACATTGAGAAAGGAGACCCCTCTAATTCAAATAATTGATCTTCCAATATTACCTTTAAAAAAAGATAAGATTGGAAAGCGAAATTCACTCATTGTTGGTGGTTTTATTGGAGGATTGGTTTGTTTGTTGGTTCTTATCTTTAAGAGGTGGTGGAGAAGGTTGATGGATAGTAAGTAATACTTTTCTGATCAAAAAATATTAATGTTAATATCAATTTTACTAAATTCTCTTATAAATGAATAATACTAAAATTTCAGTCGTTGGATTAGGATACGTAGGATTACCTCTAGCCATAGAGTTTGGAAAAAAATACAATGTTGTAGGTGTGGATATTGATACTTCTAGAATTGAAGAATTGAGAAATGGTTACGATCGAACAAAAGAGTCGAATCATGATGAATTAATTGGAAGTTCTAAATTAGTTTTCAGTTCGAATATTAATGATGCAAGTGATGCTAATATTTATATCATAACAGTTCCAACGCCTGTAGATAAGCATAACAAGCCTGATCTGACCCCATTGATAAAAGCTACTTCAAGTGTGGCTGGTGTGTTAAAGAAAGGCGACATAGTAATATATGAATCTACGGTTTATCCAGGATGTACAGAAGAAGATTGCGTTCCAGTACTTGAAAATAAATCAGGCTTAAAATTTAATCTTGATTTTTTCTGTGGCTATTCTCCCGAACGTATAAATCCGGGCGATAAAGAACACACTCTAACAAAAATAAAGAAGATTACATCTGGTTCAACACCTGAGATTGCTGAAGTTGTAGATAAACTGTACGACAGTATACTGATTGCCGGAACCCATAAAGCATCTAGCATTAAAGTAGCTGAAGCTGCAAAAGTTATTGAAAACGCTCAACGTGATATCAATATTGCATTTGTAAATGAATTAGCCAAGATATTCAATAAATTAGAAATTGATACAAGTGAGGTTTTAGCTGCTGCTAGTACAAAATGGAATTTTTTACCCTTCAAACCTGGTTTAGTAGGCGGACATTGTATAGGTGTTGATCCTTACTATCTAGCCCAAAAAGCTCAAGAGTTTGGGTATCACCCTGAAATAATTTTAGCTGGTCGTAGATTGAATGATGGTATGGGCGCTTACATAGCTGATGAAGTAATTAAGCTTATGGTAAAGCAAAAGAAAAATATATTTCAAGCAAAAGTTTTACTGTTAGGCATCACATTTAAAGAAAATTGTCCAGATATAAGAAATAGCCGAGTTATTGATATATATAAGCAGTTGCTTACCTATCATGTAAAAGTTGATGTTACTGATCCATGGGCTGATTTTGATGCAGTTAAACATGAATATGGAATTCAATTAATGGATAAAACGGATTTAAGTAATTATGATTCTGTAATTGTAGCTGTATCACATAAAGAGTTTTTGTCAATGGACTTTTCAGTTTGCAAGAAAAGTAGCACTGTGCTTTATGATGTTAAAGGCCTTCTAGATAAGTCATTTATTACAGCAAGCTTATAACTAAGTATGAGTAAACAGAACATCTACCATTCTCAAGATCTGTCTGAGTATAAATTTTTAATAACCGGAGGAGCTGGATTTATTGGATCTAATATTGTTAAATATCTTATTAGAAACAATGCGGGTTTAGTTAGAGTCCTTGATAATTTTTCGAATGGTTATTTTGAAAACATTAAGCCATATATAAATCAAAACAATTTTGAATTTATTGAGGCTGATATCAGGGACTTCGAAACTTGTAAAAAAGCTGTTTTAGGAATAGATTTTGTTTCACATCAGGCTGCCTTGGGCTCTGTACCTAGATCTATTAATAATCCCATACTTACAAACGAAGTAAATATTTCTGGATTTCTCAATATTCTTAACGCGGCAAAAGATGCACCTTCGGTAAAAAATTTCGTTTATGCTGCAAGTAGTTCTACATATGGTGATAGTTTGATTTTGCCCAAGAAAGAAAGTATAATAGGCAAACCTTTATCACCTTATGCAGTAACTAAATATGTAAATGAACTTTACGCCGATGTTTTTAGTAAAGTATATGGTTTTAGAAGTGTAGGTCTTAGATACTTTAATGTTTTTGGACCTAATCAAAGCCCCGATAATCCATATGCTGCTGTTATTCCCCTTTTTATTCAATCAGCTGTTCAAAAAAGTGCACCAAAAATATTCGGTGATGGTGAAACATCTCGTGACTTTACTTACGTAGAAAATGTTGTACAAGCCAATATTAGATCTTTATTATTACCTTCTATAAATGAAAACCACAAAGTGTTTAATATTGCTTGCGGTCATACTATAAGTCTAAACAATCTTTGGCAATTGATTGCAGAAATATTTGGTGCAAATGGGATTGATCCTAAATACTTACCCGAAAGGATTGGCGATGTGAAACACAGCTTGGCTGATATCACTTTGGCGATTGATATCCTTGGTTATCAACCTGAGTACAGTGTAAAAGACGGACTTATTCTTCTTTCAAAACATATTGCAAAAAATAATACTTGAGATTATGTAAACTTTAAAATTCCATATTAAGTATTCATCAACATAGTTATAAAGTAATCCGGACTTCTGTTTCTTGTTTACTTTTTTTGTTCTAAATATCAAATCCATTTTTAAAGAAAGGGTCCTTCGAGAAAAAAGTTTTTTAAAAATTCAAAATTCTAATTGTATGCTAAGTAATAAGGCATTATTAATAACTGGTGGCACTGGTTCTTTGGGGAAAGCACTCACTGACCATATTCTTAAAAATTTTCCTGACATCAAAAAACTTGTTATTTTCTCGAGAGACGAACAAAAACAGTTCCAGATGGAACAGGAATATCCTTCAAATAAATTTCCTCAAATTCGTTTTTTTATTGGTGATGTGCGTGACAAGGAAAGATTACGGAGAGCTTTTAAGGGTATCGACTATATTATTCATGCAGCGGCTATGAAACATGTTCCTATAGCTGAATATAATCCAGATGAGTGTGTCAAGACCAATATTATTGGAGCACAGAACGTTATTGATGTTTCACTTGAAACCAGTGTATCAAGAGTTGTAGCGTTGTCTACAGATAAAGCTTGTGCACCAATCAATCTCTATGGTGCAACCAAACTCGCTTCAGATAAACTTTTTGTGGCAGCAAACAATATCAGTGGAGAGAATAAAATAAAATTCTCTGTAGTACGATATGGTAATGTAATGGGTTCAAACGGTTCCGTAATTCCTTTTTTCCTGAATAAGCGTAAAGAAGGGGTATTGCCTATTACTGACCCCAATATGACAAGATTTAATATTTCATTGCAGGGAGGTGTAGATATGGTGATGCATGCATTGGAGCATTCATGGGGAGGTGAGATATTTGTTCCTAAGATTCCCTCTTATAAAATCACTGATGTTGCTGAAGCAATTTGCCCCAATGGTAAAATTAAGATTGTTGGAATAAGACCCGGAGAGAAAATTCATGAAGAGATGATCACAAGTTCAGATTCATTTCTAACTTATGATCTTGGCAAATATTTTATAATTCTGCCTTCTAAACCAAAATGGAATGTGGATGCTTTTTGTAAGGAAAAGAATGTGCAAAAAGTACCTGAAGGATTTAGTTATAATTCTTATAATAATACTGAATGGTTGGATGTTGCAACTTTGAGATCATTAATTATTGAATTTGTAGATCCAAACTTTACACATGAATAAAATTATTCCATACGGAAAGCAAAGCATTACTCAGTCAGACATTGATTCTGTGGTAGAGGTTTTGAAAGGTGACTATCTAACTCAAGGTCCGAAAATCCTTGAGTTTGAAAAAGATTTTGCTGAATATACAGGTTCTAAATATGCAATAGCAGTCAGTAATGGAACCGCAGCATTGCACATTTCATTGTTAGCATTGCAACTAAAACCCGAAGATAAAGTTATTACAACTCCTATCACTTTTGCTGCTTCTGCTAATTGTATCAAATATTGTGGTGGTGAAGTAATGTTCTGTGATATAGATCCTGAGACTTTTCTTATGGATCTTGATAAACTTGAAATTTTACTTGAAAATTACCCCATAAGTACTTTTAAAGGGGTTGTTTCAGTTGATTTTGCTGGTCTTTCTGTTGATTTGGAGAGACTGAGGAAAATAGCGAATAAATATAGATTGTTTATTTTACAAGATTCTTGCCATTCTCCTGGGGGATACTTTATCGACTGTAATGGAAATGAGCAATATTGCGGAAATGGCAAATTTGCTGATTTAACTATCTTTTCATTTCATCCTGTAAAACACATTGCTACAGGCGAAGGTGGAATGATTACTACAGACAATCAAGAATTGTATGAACAATTACTTCTCTTAAGAACTCATGGAATTACAAAAGATCAGGTTAAGTTTAGTAATTCTATTCAGCACTCTATTGGAGATTCTAGTTCAAAGAGTGAATGTTACCCTGGATGGTACATGGAAATGCAATTACTTGGTTATAATTATCGAATTACAGATATTCAAGCAGCGCTAGGTATTTCACAATTAAAAAGGGCTGAGGAAGGAATCTTAAGAAGAAGAGAAATCGCAGAGAAATATTCTTTGGTTTTCAAAAACGCAAGGTTTGTGAAATTCCATTCTGGATATCAAATCGGACATGCGTATCATTTGTATATTATAGTTGTCAAAGAAAAACGACTTGAGTTGTATAACTTTCTAAGAGAGAAAGGTATCTATACTCAAGTTCATTATATTCCATGTCATCTTATGCCCTTTTACCAACAACTCGGATGGAAAATTGGCGACTTGCCAATTGCTGAAGAATATTATAAGGGTTGCTTAAGTTTGCCAATGTATCCAAGTCTTTTAGAGGAGGAACAAAATCTTGTTATAGAGTTAATTAAAGAATTTTATCAATAATAATTAATAAGTGAATAATATAGTACTTCTCGGTCATGGAGTAGGTGTAAAATTTGTTATAGAATCTTTATTAAGATCTGAATTACCATATAAGGTAGTCGCAGTTGTTACACATCCCTTTGAGCAGCATAAAAGTGATATGGATATGCTTGAAAAGAGAAAAGATATTTATGGAGAATTCGGTTATAATGTATTTGATGTTGAAAATGACTATCATATTCCTTTACTCGAAAGTGAGAATGTAAATGAAACAAATTGTATAGATTGGATAAAGGCATTTAAACCTGCTTTTATTATAAGTATAGGTTGCAGAAATATTATAAAAAAAGAATTCCTTGATTTGTTCCCTAAAAAAGTATTGAATATACATACAACCCCACTTCCATGCTATAGAGGCGCCGCAAATGATACTTGGATGATTTTAAATGGGGAATGGGGAGAAAAAAAATTTGGCTGTATCCATTATATTGATCCTGGAATTGATACAGGAGCAATAATAGCTAAAGAATATTACGAGATTCCGCAATACTCTTATCCTATTGATATATTTAAACTTCGAACCTCAACTTTTAAAAGTCTGTTAATTAAGGGTTTAAAAAATCTTGAAAATTCAAATTTTATACCTGAAAGTCAAAACGTAGATTTAGCTACTACATTTCCACGTCAGTATACCCCTGTTGATGGTAAGATTGATTTTAAAATGTGGAATGGAGAAGAAATTTTAAAATTCATATATGCGTTTAGTTACCCTTTTTCTGGGGCATTTTGTGATTTGATGGGTACAAAAATTTCAATTCTTGAAGCAGATTTTATAAAAACAGATGGGTTTCACCCACATGCCTATGGACTAGTTTTCGGAAAAAATGAGAATAATGAATATAAAGTTGCTGTATCTGGAGGTTTTATATTAATTCGTAAAATTGAAATTGATGGGAATCATTTCTTCCAAAATAAAATATTTCGTTTAGGAAAATATTTGAATTAAAATGTTGATTTTAGGTACAGCCCAATTTGGGTTAAATTATGGAATAAACAATTCATCTGGAAAGGTGAATTTAAATGAGGTGTATGATATTTTTGAATATGCTTTTGAGAATGGCATACAAACTCTTGATACTGCGTCTGTTTATGGAAATGCCCATGAAATAATTGGTGGTTATCATTCGAAATCTAAGATCAAATTCAATGTTATAACTAAATTGGCTGATGGATCTGATTTAACAAATTTGAACATTTATGTTTCAGAATTTCTCCATGTTCTTAATATTAATTCTATTAAAACCTTAATGTTCCATAATTTTCAAGATTATGAAAGGAACTTGGACATTATTAAAGATTTAAAAAAGTACAACACCAATATTGAAAAATTGGGTGTTTCAGTTTATACAAATGAAGAGGCAAAAATTGCTGCAATGGATAATTCAATTGATTTAATTCAGATGCCCTATAATCTACTTGATAATTTTAGTATTAGAGGGGATGTTTTGAAATTAGCAAAATCAAATGGTAAAACAGTTCATACTAGATCTGCCTTTTTACAAGGTTTATTTTGTATGGATCAAGATACCAATAATATAAATTATTTAAATGTAAAAGCGGAAATTCAAAAATTGAAAATTATTGCTAGTGATTTATGCTATACAATTGAAGAGCTTGCATTAATTTATTGCTTAAATAATAGTTATTCTGATGGGGTTATTATTGGTGTAGATACAAAGGAACAATTAAAAAAAAATGTCAAGTGTTTAAATATCAAACTTTCAGAGTCAGTAATTGAAACAATTGAGAACATAGTTGTAAATAATGTTAATATAATAAACCCCAAATTATGGGTATAGGAGTATTATTGGTTACTCAAGCCAGAATGGGTAGCACGAGACTTCCCGGAAAAATATTTAAAAAAGTCGGAAACGATTCCTTACTTTCTATTCATTGTGATCGCCTTTCCAAAGTAAAGAATGCGGATAAAATTATTGTTGCTACTACGCAAAGCAAAGAGGATACACAAGTTTTTGAATGGGCATTACATAATGGGTATTTATCCTATGCCGGTTCGGAAAACGATGTACTTGACCGATTTTATCAAGCCGCCAAACCTTATGCGCCCAAGTGGATCGTAAGGGTTACTTCTGATTGTCCATTGTTGGATCCTGTTCTGGTGGATGAGGTAATTGCATTAGCTAAGGATTCAAAAGTTGATTATTGTTCCAACATTATCATTGAAAATTTCCCTGACGGACAGGATGTTGAAGTTTTCACATTTGAGTCACTGGAAAAAGCATGGAATGAGGCTACTTTGCCTTCAGAACGTGAGCATGTAACACCCTATATCCGAAATAATATAAACAATAAAGGTTTATCACTTTTCACAGCAAAGAACTTTGATTGTGATGGTGATTATTCTGCAATTAGAATGACTGTTGATGAAGAAATTGACTTTCAAATGATTTCTAAATTGATCTCTGATTTAGGTACTGACAAACGTTGGAAAGAGTATGTTGATTATATGAAACTGAATAGTTTAGATAACTATAACAAAGATATCATACGTAATGAAGGATACATCAAATCTATAAATAACGATAAATAATTGACATTATGGGTAAAGGGCAAGAATTATATCAAAAGGCAAAGAAATTAATTCCCGGAGGAACGATGTTGCTTTCTAAAAGACCGGAAATGTTTTTACCTGACCAATGGCCGTCTTATTTTTCAAAAGCAAAAGGGTGCACTGTTTGGGATCTTGATGGAAATGCTTTTACGGATGTTTCTATTATGGGCATTGGAACCAATATCCTTGGTTATGGCAATGCAGAGGTTGATGAAGCAGTGATTCAAACTGTTAGAAATGGGAATATGTCCACTTTTAATTGTCCGGAAGAAGTGTATTTAGCTGAAAGATTAGTAGCACTTCATCCGTGGGCAGATATGGTTCGATTAGCCAGAACTGGTGGTGAAGCCAATGCAATGGCAATAAGAATTGCAAGAGCAGCTTCCGGAAGAGATAAAGTTGCTGTTTGTGGATATCATGGATGGCATGATTGGTACTTATCCGCGAATTTAGGTAGCGAAGAAAATTTGGCCGGGCATCTATTACCTGGTTTGAATCCGAATGGAGTTCCTAAAAATTTGCGTAATACTGTTTTCCCTTTTAACTATAACAAAATTGAAGAACTAGAAGCACTATTTCAAACCAATCCTGATATTGGTGTAATTAAAATGGAAGTTCTAAGGAATGCCGGACCTGAAAATGATTTCTTACAAAAGGTAAGGGCTATAGCGGATGCAAATAATGCGGTTCTTATTTTTGATGAATGTACATCTGGTTTCAGACAAACATTTGGTGGTGTTCATAAAATGTATGGAGTTGAACCTGATATGGCCATGTTTGGTAAAGCAATGGGGAATGGATACGCTATTACGGCAACCATCGGTAAAAGATCTATCATGGAAGCAGCTCAGAAGACCTTTATCAGTAGTACATTTTGGACAGAGAGAATAGGACCAACAGCTGCGCTTAAAACGCTTGAAGTCATGGAAAGAGTACGTTCATGGGAAACGATCACTCAAACAGGTAAAAATATATCTGAATCATGGAAAAAAATGGCAGCTGCACATCAATTGAAAATTCAAGTCAATGGAATGCTGGCATTAACGTCCTTTAGTTTTGAAAGTGCAAATAATTTGTATTACAAAACATTCATCACACAAGAAATGCTCAAGAAAGGGTTTATAGCAGCTAATAGTGTTTATGTATCGGTTGAACATACCCAAGAAATTTTAGATAGATACTTTAATGAATTGGATTCAGTCTTCCAAATAATAAGTAAGTGCGAAAATGGAAGTTTGGATATTACTAAAATGCTCGAAGGGCCTGTATGCCATGGTGGATTTAAAAGACTTAATTGACCTTTATTACTTTATAGTTTAAATATACGATTATGGTAACGCTTAAAAGATGTACGAAATGCTTGACACCCGAAACACATGAAAGTATAACTTTTGATGATCAAGGAGTATGCAGTGTTTGTAGACAAGTAGAATTCAAAGACGGGAAGATCGATTGGGAGCAAAGGAAAGCTGATTTGAAAGAACTAATTGAATCATATAGAGGTAAATATGACTATGATTGCATAGTTCCTTTCAGTGGAGGTAAAGACAGCACATGGACACTATATTACCTAATGAAAGAATTTAAAATTAAACCCTTGGTTGTTAGGTTTGATCATGGGTTTTTACGTCCAAATCTTAATGAGAATACAATAAAAGTATTAAGGAACCTAGGAGCGGACTTTCATACTTTCACACCCAATTGGAAGGTTGTACAAAAGTTGATGCTACAAAGCTTTTTGGAAAAAGGAGATTTTTGCTGGCATTGTCATACCGGAATTTTTTCTTATCCAATGTGGGTTGCATTAAAATATAACGTGCCTTTGATTTTTTGGGGAGAACCTTCTTCAGAATACACTTCATATTATAGCTATGATCAGCCTGAAGAAGTTGATGAAAAAAGGTTTAATCGGTTTGTCAATTTAGGAATTACTGCTGTAGATATGGCTATTCGATTGGGTGGAAGTGTAGATGAGCGAGATTTCAAACCTTATACATACCCGCCATTAAAAGACCTTCGAAAACTGAACTATAGATCAGTTTGTTTAGGTTCATATATACCGTGGGATGTTAAAATGCAATCTAAAGTCATCGCAGATGAATTAGGCTGGAAAGGTGATCTTGTTGAAAATGTTCCTGAACAATACAACTATGAAAAGATCGAATGTCACATGCAGGGTGTGAGGGACTATATAAAATATATAAAAAGAGGATATACCAGACCAACACATTTGGCTTCAATTGATATTAGACACGGCAGGTTGGAACGAGAAGAAGGTTTGGATATGATTGCAAAGTATGAAGGGAAAAAGCCCCCGAGTTTAGAAATATTCTTAGAAATGGTAGGGCTTACTGAAGATGAATTCTTTAAAATCTCACAGAGCCATTCAGTATCGCCATGGAAATTGAATGTATTTGAACAGGAGTCTGGTCAAAAGTTACCTGATTTTGATGCATGGACTAGAGAAGGAAAGATGAAAAGAGAAGATGCAGAAGCACAACTTTCAAAATGGGAAAAATCTCAGTAAATGATTGGTATTGTTGATTATGGTATGGGGAATCTTTTATCAGTGTTCAATGCTTTTGAATATTTGGGTACTGAAGTCATGATATGCAAGAAACCTGAACAAATTCTGGAAGTTGACAGAATAGTAATTCCTGGTGTAGGTGCATTTAAAGACTGTATCGGCAGATTGAAAGGGGAAGGCTTTGTGGAAAACCTTAATCAGGTAGTTCTAGTAAATAAGATACCAACTCTTGGAATTTGTTTAGGTATGCAGGTTATGGCAAAAAAAAGCTTTGAAGGAGGAATACATCAAGGTCTTGGATGGATCGATGCAGATGTTATTAAGCTTCATCCTTCTGAGAACTATAAGATACCCAACATTGGTTGGAATGAAGTGACTTGTAATCAAAACACACCTCTTTTTCATGGCCTTCCTGCTAAACCTGATCTATACTTGGTACATTCATATTACATGAAATGTAATACCGAAAAAGATGTTGTAGCTACATATGAATATGGTCATAAAGTTACAGCAGCCATTTTACGAGAAAATATATTTGCTACTCAATTTCATCCGGAAAAAAGTCAAGACAATGGGCTTAGAATTTTGGAGAATTTTATAAAATGGGAACCTGAATGTCAAAAAAAAGACTAATACCCAAGCTTCAATTAAAGACAAGCTCATTTGATCCTAATCGAATGGTTTTGGTGATTACTAGACAGTTTAATGAAGTAATTGAAATTGGGGATGCTGTTTCGCAGGCTAAAATTTATCAAGATCAAGGAGCGGATGAATTGATTTTTGTGAATATTGACAGAGTAGATAAATCGATCGATAAACTTGCAAAAATTATTGCAAAAGTTTCGGAAGAAATATTTATGCCAATTACCGTAGGTGGTGGAGTAATTTCGGAAAATGATTTCAGAACCTTGTTGTCAAATGGAGCTGATAAAATTACAATTAACACTGCTGCTTTAAATGCCCCGGATCTTATCCGAAGAGCATCTGAAAAATTTGGAGCCCAATGTGTTGTAGTTAGTATAGATTATAAGAAAGAAGGCCAAACGGATAATTATAGGGTTTATACGAATAACGGTACTGTAAAAACAGAATGGGATCCAATTGAATGGGCGATAAAATGTGAAGAGTTAGGTGCAGGTGAAATATTACTAACCTGTATTGATAATGATGGTATGAAAACCGGACTAGATATTACAAATACTGAAAAATTAGTTTCTAAAATTAGTATTCCCGTTATAACATCCGGAGGTTGTGGGTTAGCAAATCATTTTAGCGATGGTTATTTATTGGGTAATGCTGAAGCCGTAAGTGCAGGCACTTTTTTTGCTCATCGGGATCAGAATTTTATGCAAACAAGATCCCAAATTAAAAATTCAGGGGTCAATATTCGTATTTATAATTGAGAAAACTTATTCTGAGAGCAGATTGCTCTTCAGAGATTGGATCCGGTCACCTTTTTAGGCTGATCTCATTATCCCGAATGCTGGAAAAGTACTTTGAATATTGTTTTGTAACAAATGATCCAAAGAGTATTCCAAAAGAAGAAACGGAAAGGCCCGGTTTTTCTTGTATTGAGGTCCCTAAATATAAATATTGCACCCCTGATAAGAAAAAAAGCGGGGAAGAGATTCCTTTCGATCTTGATGGTATTTTAAAAGGGGATGAAATTGTAATTACTGATGGTTATTGGTTTGGCTCAAACTATCAGAAAGCAATAAAAGATAAGGGGTGTATATTAATTTGTATCGATGATTTGATGGAACATGAATTTTATGCTGATTTGATTATTAATCATGCACCTGGAATTGTCCCTAATAATTATTTCGCACAGCATTATACTAGATTTGCATTAGGACTTGATTTTGCTATACTACGTCCGTCTTTTCTTCAGCAAGCAAAAGAAGAAATTGTAAGAGCACCCAAGTCTTGTCTGTTTATTTGTTTTGGAGGATCTGACTTTTTAAATCTAACCATTCCTTCATTACAAGTTGTTTTAGATACTTGTTCTTTCGAAAAAATCAGTATAGTAACAGGTTCAGGTTATAAACATAATGACGAACTTACTGTATATGTAAATATGGACAAGCGTATTGTATGGTACCAAAATTTGGGCGAACAAGAGTTATTAGCTGTAATGCTTCAATCCGGTGTTGCACTTGTGCCTTCTAGTGGAATTTTGTATGAATGCCTTGCTGTAGGATGTGAGGTTATTTCGGGTTATTATACAGACAATCAGAAAAATATTTATAAAGGCTTTTTAGAATCCGGAACAATTTTTGGTTGCGATGATTTTTCTTTGCTTTCTGTTTATATGGAAAAATATCTGATTGAGTGTGATAATTTTTATCATCCAAAAGTGATAGACGGTTTCTCTGGTGTACGTATAGCAGCTCTTATAAATGATCTTGCTAATTAAAACCTTTGCCTTTTAATAAGAATGTTTATACAATTACTAACTAGCGGTATTGATTCTTGGATCATCCCTTACGGTAAAAAATTGCAGGAGATGCTAATTGCAAAAGGACATGTTTGCAAATATCTGATCGGCGATGAAAAAGTTGAAAACGGTGATATCGTAATATTTCTTTCCTACGAAAAAATATTTCACCAATTATCTTTGAACAAGCATAATCTAGTGATACATGAAAGTGATCTTCCAAAAGGAAGAGGAATGTCACCACTCACTTGGCAAATACTAGAAGGTAGCAATAAAATTCCGATAACGCTTTTAGAAGCTACGGAGAAAGTTGATGCCGGAGTGATTTATAAAAGAGACTTCATTGTTTTAGAAGGTCATGAACTGTTGAGTGAAATAAAAGACAAACAAGGTTGGGCGACGATCAATTTAGTGATTTGGTTTATTGAAAATTATCCTCACTCTTCGCAAGGTCAACATCAGATTGGAACCCCTAGTTTTTATAAAAGAAGAACAGCTGTTGACAGTAAATTAGATATTGAAAGATCAATTTCTGATCAATTCGATCTGCTTCGGGTTTGCGATAATAATAGGTATCCCGCATATTTCGAAAAAAATGGTATTAAGTATAAAATTTTAATTGAAAAGTATTAAGAAATGAATGACTTTAAGATTGGAAGTAGGACTGTTGGTCAGAAACATTCCCCTTTCGTAATAGCTGAGATGTCTGGTAATCACAATCAATCTCTTGATAGAGCATTTGCAATCATTGATGCTGCTGCAAAAGCAGGAGCAAATGCCGTAAAATTGCAGACTTATACACCAGACACAATGACAATTCAATCTGCTGGTGGTTTGTTCAGTATAGATGACGAAGACTCATTATGGAAAGGGCGTAATCTATATGACCTCTACAAAGAAGCACATACTCCATGGGAGTGGCATGCGCCACTTTTTGAATACGCACAAAAAAAAGGCTTGATCATTTTCAGTACACCTTTTGATGAAACGGCAGTTGACTTTTTGGAAGAATTGAACGTGGACGCTTATAAAATCGCTTCTTTTGAAAATACAGATGTGCCGCTATTAAAAAAAGTAGCTTCAACAGGTAAACCAGTTATCATGTCAACTGGGCTTGCTACTTTATCCGATCTGGATAATGCGGTAACTGTTTTAAGAAATAATGGTTGTAAGGATTTAGTATTACTCAAATGTACAAGTACATACCCGGCTACACCTGAAAACACCAATCTTCTAACGATCCCACATTTGCAACAAATGTTTAATTGTCATGTTGGACTATCAGATCATACTATGGGAATTGGTGCTGCAGTGGCATCAGTTGCATTAGGAGCACGTGTAATTGAAAAACATTTTACCCTGAATCGAGCAGATGGTGGAGTGGATAGCGCTTTTTCAATTGAACCTGCTGAATTAGAAAGTCTAGTTATCGAATCTGAAAGGGCCTATCTTTCTTTAGGGAAAATTCAATATGGCATTCAGGATGTTGAAAAGAAAAGTTTACGATTCAAACGATCCCTTTATGTAGTGAAGGATATCCAAGAAGGTGAAACTTTTACTTCGGAAAATATAAGAGTAATCAGACCTGGCGATGGACTTGCTCCAAAATATTATGATACAATTCTTGGTAAAATTGCAAGGACTTCGCTCAAAAAAGGAACACCATTAAATTGGGACACTTTATGAAATCGTATGTTCTCTTAAGTGAGAAAAATTGGCATGATTCACTTTTCAAAAATCTTTCAAAAAATGTGAATGGCGAATGGCATAGAATAAAAGAGAAGAAGGATTTTAATTTGACTAATCTTTCGGTTTTGCAACCTGATATTATTTTCATACCTCATTGGTCATATATCATTCCTGAAAATATTTTTGGAAAATATGAATGTATCGTATTTCATATGACTGACCTGCCTTATGGAAGGGGAGGGAGCCCATTACAGAATCTAATTGTTGCAGGTAATACGAAAACTAAGATCTCCGCCATAAAGGTTTCGAAGGGCATTGATGAAGGCCCTATTTATTGCAAAGAAGATCTTGATTTGTCTGGGACAGCTAAGGATATTTTCCTTCGTATGGTTCCAATTATAGAGTCAATGATCATAAAGATCATTTCTTCAGAAATCCTCCCACAAGATCAAGTAGGGGAAGTGGTTACATTTAAAAGAAGAACTCCGGCTGATAGTTGTGTAACTGAAATCGACTCTTTAGACAAACTCTATGATGTGATTAGAATGTTGGATTGCGAAGGCTATCCGGCTGCTTATATGGAAAATGAACATTTTAAATTTGAATTCTCAGGTACTAGTAAAATGGATAATCAAACTCTATTAGCCAATGTTAGAATCATTAAGAAATAAGCGAATTCTTTTGGTGGTTGCTCATCCGGATGATGAATTATTGGGATTAGGCGCATCCATGAATCGTCTTATTCTGGATTATGGTGTATATGTGAAAGTTGTCATTTTGGGAGAAGGCATTACTTCGCGCTCTGAGGAAAGGGATGTTGAACGGTGGCAAGAAGAACTAAATGTTCATAAGGAAAATACCCAAAATGCTATCAAAGCAATTGGTTACCATGAACTGGCAATGAAAGACTTTCCTGATAATCGGTTTGATACGGTTCCACTCCTAACCATTATCAAATCTATAGAGAAAGAGATCGAACATTTTAATCCGGATTGTATTTTTACGCATCATGGCGGTGATGTAAATATTGATCATCAAAGAACTTTTGAAGCAGTTATAACTGCATGCAGGCCAGTCCCTCAGCAAAAAGTAAATACCATCATTACTTTCGAAACACCTTCAGGAACAGAATGGAGGTCGCCATCTGACCCTAAACATTTTTTGCCAAACTTCTTTATAGCTGTCAACAAGAATAATTTGAATGCAAAAATAATAGGCATGGAATCCTATGAATTTGAAAAGAGACCTTATCCACATCCAAGATCACCAGAGGCACTTACGATACAAGCTCAAAGATGGGGTGTGTCAATAGGCACTGATCTTGCGGAAGCTTTTTGTATAATTAGACAAATTTCGAAACATGATTAATGCTACAGTTGAGGTTAGAATGACAAGTAGTAGATTGCCGGGTAAACCCTTGATGAAGGCTGCAGGAATTACTTTGTTAGAAATTCTAGTGAAAAGGTTGTCGCAATCAAAGTATATTGACAATATCATCATAGCTACAACCATAAATAAGCAAGATGATCCTATAGTGGAACTGTGTGAGGAAAAGGGATATTTATATTTTAGAGGAAGTGAGAATAATGTACTTGAAAGAGTTTATCATGCTTCAATGAGTTTTAAAACAGATATACTCGTACAAATTACTGGTGATTGTCCATTAATAGACTATCGTATTGTAGATGAATTAATTGAATTGTATTTGGAAAGTAATTCTAATACTCGAGTAGTGTCCAATACAGGTCCGGAAATTTCAATGCCATGGGGGTTTGATGTACAAGTGTATAAAGCAGAAGAGTTAGGATTAATTTTGAATGATTCTCCAACCGATGATGATAAAGAACATGTTTCATATAGGTTTTATCAACCTGAGTTTCAGGATATTTATAAAACAAAACATGTTAAGTATACCGGAGCCAGAAACAGACCGGAACTCCGGGTAACATTAGATTATATGGAAGATTATCTTCTAATAAAACAAATTGTAGAGGATTTCGGTATTACTGAACTTCTGACTTATACTATGGAGGATATTATTAAGTGGTTGGATAATCATCCGGAAATGAGAGACAAAGTGATAAATAAGCATAATGGGAATTAAGGGAAGAATGAAAGTCTTGATCATTGGAGCAGGAAATATTGCACAGGGTTTTGATGATGTTGATAATGAACTTGTCAGGACTCATATTAAAGGATATAGGAATTTTGAAGAGTTCTTTTATGTAGATACCTTTTTTGATACAAATGGGGCAAAATGTGAATCTGCTGCTTTGAAATGGTCAGTTCCTAATTGGGTTTCTGATTTTTCAGAACTCAAAATGAACTATTATGATGTCATTTCAATTTGCACTCCTGATGATACCCACGGATATTATTTGGAGCAAGCTGTACAAATGAGTCCCAAAGTTATTTTTCTTGAAAAACCAATTGGGCTTTCATATCAGGAAGCAGATGACCTTTTTAACCTCTGTGAGAAAAGTGGTATTTTATTAATGGTGAATTATTCTAGACTTTATCTACCTGAATTTCAAGTTATCAAGCAAAGGATCAAAGAAGGTGAGTTTGGCAAAATACTCTCAATTTCATTAAAGTACCATAAAGGTTTTTATCACAATGCCTCTCATCTATTGAACCTTTTGATTTATTTGATCGATCCGAATTTTGAATGGGCAGGTATTACAGGTGTAATAAATGATTATACAAAAGATGACCCTTCCTATTCTGCATATGTGAATTTTTCAAAGGATGATCAAAAAGTTTCCCTTATAATAGAAGCATTTGATGCATCTATTATTAATATGCTTGAATTAGATATCATTGCCGAAAACGGAAGGATCATTTATACTGAATCTAAAGGTGCATGTGTTAATGAATATAAGAAAATCAGTTATTTTGATGGCATGGAATTGAAAGAATATATTCATATATGTGAATATAGAATTGACTATTCTCAAGCGATGATAAATGCAATTGGATCTATAAAAGATTATTTTAATAAACAAAAAATAAATTCACTTTCCCAAAAAGAACTCCATTTGAAAACAATAGATTTCATGGAACGCATTTGTAAAGCAGAGTTTTTATTGAACTAATATTAATGTATCAAATAAAATATTTATGAAAAGCAAACCCGCAATTTTAGGAGGACCTCAGGTTAGGACAATGCCTTTCCCGAAAAGAAGAACTATGGGATTAGAAGAAAAACAGGCAGTAAGTGAGGTGATGGATTCCGATGTAATTTCTGCCTTTTTTGGAAGCCCGGGGGAACTATTCTTAGGTGGACCCAAAGTGAAAAAATTTGAAGAACAATGGGCTTTACAATATGGTTTCAAGCATGCAATTAGCGTGAATTCTTGGACTTCCGGTTTAATGATTGCCTTAGGTAGTGTTGATATTGAACCGGGTGATGAAGTGATCTGTTCTTGTTATACAATGTCAGCTTCTGCATCTTGCTGTTTTTTTTATGGTGCAATTCCGGTTTTTGCTGATGTTGAACCAGATACTTATTGTATAGATCCCGATTCCATAGAAAAATTGATTACACCAAGAACTAAAGCAATCATTGTTGTACATCTTTTTGGTGGTATTGCTTCAATGGATAGGATCTTGGCATTAGCTGAAAAGCACAATATCAAAGTAATTGAGGATGCTGCACAATCACCCGGAATCAAATATAAAGGAAAGCCGGTGGGTGCTTTGGGACATATTGGTGGCTTCAGCTTGAATTACCACAAACATATTCATACTGGTGAAGGTGGAATGCTGGCAACCAATGATGACAATATCGCCACAAAAGCAAGAATGATAAGAAATCATGGAGAAAATTGCATTGAATCTTTAGGAGTTGAAGATTTCTCCAATTATGTTGGAGGTAATTTCCGACTTACTGAATTACAGGCGGCTATTGGAATAGAGCAATTGAAAAAACTGGATAAATATGTTAGTACAAGACAAAATTTGGCAGCCCATTTTACCTGTAATCTTGCTAGCATAGATGGTTTATTGGTTGATCAGAATGACAATCCCAATAATGCTTATTACATGTACCCATTGAAGTACGATAGTGCTAAGATCGGACTATCTAGAAAGTTATTTGTTAAAGCCGTACTCGCTGAATTGCCAACTCCATCTGATTTTGAAGATACGGCGCTGGCTGGAGGATACTTAAAACCGCTTTACCTAAATCCTATATATCAAAAGCAGATTGCAATTGGAAAAAAAGGATTTCCTTTTAGTATGAATAAGGATATTAAGTATGATTATTCAAAAGGGATCTGTCCTGTTGCTGAAAAATTATATGAAAAAGAATTGTTGCTTTCTCCGTTAATTAGAGAACCACTTTCTATTTCAGACGTAGATGATATTGTTGCTGCTATCCAAAAAGTTATAGACAATGCAAAAGATATATCAGCTGCATTCCCGGATGTGGATGACAGTTCAAATGATTATGTATAAACATATATATTATTTAGCAAGTGAGTTATAGTAAAAAGATCCTTTTTGTTTCTCATGACCCTGGAGGGTATAATCTACTTTCCGCAGTTATTGATGATTTCGCTACAAATGAAGCTTTTGAAATACATCTTTTACTTGCTGGTTCTGCATTAGGTAAGTACTTAGATAAAAAAACGGAGGCTACTATTCTGCATAGTATAAAACAGTTCCCTTGCAAAGGATTCCCAAATGAGTGGGATGTAGAAAGGACTGATGTTGAAGCAATTATAAAAGAATTAAGACCTGATGTAGTATTAACCGGTACTAGTATCAATTCTAATATAGAAAGATATAGTATACATATTGGTAATATTCTTGGTATACCTACTTTGAGCTATATTGATTCATGGATCGGAGAAAACATAAGATTCAAAAGCCCTTTAATTGAAACATATCCTCGTTTGATTCTGGTCTGCGATGAGATGATGGGTAGTTTATACAGCAGTATCGATGAATCAATATCCAAAGTGGTCATTATTGGCAATCCGCATTTAGATAGGTTGATTTCAGAAACAAGTACAACAGAATTAAATCTTGAACCTGAAACAAACAGAATACTTTTTTTTGCCGAGAACATGTACCATTATTATCCTAATGGAAAATTGAATGAACTCCAGATCATAAGATCAATTCTTGAGAATTATCACTATGACCGCAATATTCGAATAGCATTACGCCCCCATCCATTAGAATCAAAGGATCATTGGAATGAATTTATCTACAAATATGAAAATTATAATCCGGCCATTGAAATATTCTTAGATGATATTAAAGGATTAAGAGAAACAATAAACGCATCATCTCTTGTTTTTGGAATTTCATCAACTGCATTAATTGAAGCTTCGTTATTAAAAAGAAATACTTTTAGTTATCAGGTCGGAATTCTAGGCGACAAAGAATTATTATATATTCCTTTTGGTTTTTTTGGTATTGGTGAGTATTCTGATTTGGATGAGATTTGTAGAATCTTAAGTCAAACTCATATTACTGATGGAAAAAATAGTAGATATTTTTTTTCAAATGCAATTAATCAAATGAAAGCACTTATTAGTTCATTATGACTTTGTCAGATCCATATGAAATATTAGAAGTTCGAAATAGGAGTGTTATGGCACCCCTTACCAGATATAATTATTCATCAGATGGGATGCCTACGATTGAACTTGCAGATTATTATATTAGAAGAGCAAGATTAGGAGTAGGATTAATTATTGTTGAAAGTTGTGCTATAAACCCTTTAGATGGAATGGGTTATCAAAATGGTGCTCAATTCTTTTCAACTAAACATGCAGAGGCATGGAAGCCTATTGTTGAAAAAATTCATGAAGCCGGATCTAAGATTTGGCTACAACTTTTCCATCCTGGTAAATTAACAGTTAAGGAAATATCTAAATGCTCACCTTTAGCACCTTCATCTATTAAGCCGGGGAATGCAAAATCTTTTTGGAGACCCAATATCAATGAGGTGATTGTTAATTTTCAAACATTAACACCATACGATATACCTGCAGAAATAAGTGTGTCGGAAATTCAAAAAATCATTTCGCAATTTGCCAATTCTTCTAAATTAGCTTCCGGTGTTGGATTTGATGGAATAGAAATACATGGTGCTCATGGATATTTAGTACATCAATTTAATAGTAGGGTAGCTAATTTTCGAAATGATGAATTTGGTTTTAATGAAAACTTTGCATTCACTAAACATTTGATTTCAAGTTGCAAAAATGAACTAAGCCCTCAAATGAAACTTTCCTTTCGTTTGTCAAGTCATATGATTGACAATCCATTAATAAGATTCAATGAAGAAGAGGATATGTTTAGATATTTAATGCAGATAATTTTGCAATCGGATGTTGATATTATTCATTGTTCCTCAATTGACTCAAAAAAATCACTCTTTGGAAGTGATAAACCTTTGCATCAGATTGTAAGAAAGTATACAGATAAACCTATTATAGTTTGTGGAGGGATTAGAACTTTAGCAGACGCAAATGCAATTATTGCATCTGATGAAAATGCACTTATTGCATTTGGACGAAATTTTATTTCAAATCCCGATTTGATTCTTTTGATGCTTAATAATAAGGAAGATATGATAATCCCTTTCTCTTATGACTTACATATTAATAAAATATATTGATTTTGATCAAAAAATATAAAATAGATGAACTGAGTGTTGGGCAAAAATTTGAGTTCAAGAAAAAAATTTCTAAAAGTGATATTGAAATGTTCTCAAATGCAACTAATGATTATCATCCCTTGCACACTGATATAAAATATTCAAAATCAAATGGATTTAAAGATATCATTGCGCAAGGTTTTCTTTTAGTTAGCCATGTTTCCTATGTTATTGGTATGGAATTGCCAGGCGAAAATGCTATAATTTTATCACAAGAATCAAAATTTTTAAAACCGGTTTTTGCTGAAGAAGAATTGTTATATAGCTGTTTAATAGATAGTATTGATCATCGTTTTTCAGTAATTACTGTATCGTATAAAATATTTAATTCTTCACTGGTGTCATGTGTGGTTGGTACTGTTAAAGTTAAAATTAGAAGTAATTTAAAAATTGAATTATGATCTATAACATTTTTATAGAAGGAAAGGAGATCGATTTGATTTCTCTTAATGAAGATCTTGCTAGAAATTCTAATTGGCATCAGTGGTTTAATGATGAGAAAGTTACTGCATTTATGCAAAGGCATTATTACCCTAATACCGCCTCTCAACAAGTTGAATATTTCAAAAGCTCAATAGAGGGCAATACTGCTAGAGTGCAATGTGGAATTTTACATAAAAAAGATCAAGTTTTAATTGGGTCGATTGCTTTGAATAGCATTGATTTTATTAATAGGAACTCAGAGCTTTCGGTATTAATTGGAGAAAGAAAGTATCATAATTTAAGTTATTTGGTTGAAGCACATCGTTTGATGTTAAGACATGCCTTTGATACAATGAATTTAAATCGCGTGTACGGTGGCTCAGCAATTAAAGAAGTTGATAGTTTGTTTTGTAGAGCCCTTGGATATTCTCGAGAAGGAGTTTTGAGACAACATATTTATAAAAATGGTGGTTATCTCGATTCTTATCTTTTCGGAATATTAAAGGAAGATTACGATGAATTAAAGCAAAAATGGTTTTTAAAATGAATACTCTATTTTCTGAATTAATTGAAAAAGATAGATGGATTAGGATTGCTTACAATAGGGTAAGGAGTTCAGATCAATTTGATTTTGAAATTTCAAATATTGTTGAAACCTTTCTTAATGACTATATTACAGCTAACTCGATAAGTATACTAGATGTTGTAAAGATGTATAATAAATTCACATCTTTATATTCTCGACATATTAGAGAATTTTTAAGTACGGGGAAATATCCTTTAGAACTTGGCAAGGTTGCGAAATTCACTAGGGCTGAATACGATGTAGTATTAATATTATCTATTGTTTTATCATTACATAGACATTTGATTTTTAAAAAACTTAAGTCAGTTATTAGTCAACTTAATGGTAACACTTTATTAGTTGGTATTGGCTCTGGTATTGAGATAACTTTCTTCGATCTTTTTAATATAAATGTTGATGCATACGATATTTCAATTGCTTCTTTTGTTAAGAAGAAATTTTCTCGGCATTCACTTATCGAGGAATATTTTACTGGTGATAATGGAAAATATAGTAATATTTTCGCAATCGAATTAATGGAACATCTTCCAGATCCTTTGGAATTTAGTGAAATATGTTATAGGTCATTAAAACCTGGCGGCCACTTTTATTTTACAACTGCCACAAATATTCCACAAGCAGATCATACCATTAATTTCAATGATCTTGATCTATTTGAATTGGATCTTAAAAAAATCGGGTTCTCTGTAAGTGAAAATCTATTAATTAAGCACGAAGCAATGGATGAAAAATTACATGCCACTAATAATTGGTATGGTTTAAAAAAACAAGAATGAAGTATACTGAGTTACTTAAGTTAAATACTGAATTGAAAGATAAAGTTCAAAACAATCCTGTTTATGACATTACTGTTCTTTCAAATTCAATTGTTAATCAGATTAGACCTTACTTAGAATTTATATTGCGAAAGGAAGGCATAAATGTTAATGTTCACTTAGGTAATTACGATAATATTGTTCAAGATGCAGCATTGGTGCAAAACCAGCACTTAGTTATTATTTTCTGGGATCTTTGTAATTTGATTGATGGCTTTCAATATAAATCTGATTTATTTAGTGAAGAAAGCCTTACTGAAATTATCGAAAAAACAAAAGAAGAAATTGATCTTGTTTTTGAATTATTAGAAAAAGTGCCAAAAGTAATCATGAATAGATTTTCATCTATTCCATTTAACAATTCTTTAGCTAAATCAAATGCATTTGATTTAGCTAAAGAACAACTAAATTCTTATTTAAACAAAAAAAGAGATAATGTTTATTATGTAGATATAGATAAGGTTTTTTCAATCGTCTCCATTAGTAAAGCTTTAGATTTCAGAAACTATTATTCATCAAAGGCGTTATATACTATTGAATTTTATGAGGCATACACAAGATTTATTGCTCCTGTTATATATTCTGTAAACGGAAAAGGAAAGAAGGCCTTGATATTAGACTGTGATAATACTTTATGGGATGGAATTATTGGTGAGGATGGCATGTTGAATATCAAAATGTCATCTAAAGATTCCAAAGGTGCGCCTTACGAAGAAGTTCAATCAATTGTGAAAGTTCTTGCTGAGAATGGTATTATTATTTGTTTAAATTCGAAAAACAATATTGATGATGTTAATGAGGTTTTGGAGAAGCATTCTGATATGATTTTGAAGGATGAACATATTGTTTTAAAAATGGTAAACTGGAAGGATAAGGTTAGTAATTTGAAAGAAATTGCCGCTAAATTAAATATTGGACTTGATAGTTTTGTTTTTGTTGATGATTCGGATTTCGAAATTGAACTTGTGAAAAAATACTTACCTCAAGTACAAGTCGTTAAAGTCCCTGAAAATCGATATATGTATCCTGAAGTTTTTCGTAACGCTACTAATAGTTTTTTCTCTACAAGTTCAACTCGAGAGGATTCCAGAAGAATTGAGTCTTATAAATTAAATTTAAAAAGAAGTGAAGCTAGAACGAAACATTCAAGTATAGAAAACTATTTGGCTTCTTTAGAACTTAATATGAAAATTCATTGTGATGATCAAAAGTGTGCAGAACGAATGGCGCAACTAAGTCAAAAGACTAATCAATTCAATCTTACCACAAAACGTTATACCGTTTCTGAAATTGTAAATTTCATTACTTCTAAAAAGTGGAAAACTTATGTTTTTGAAATATCTGATAAATTTGGTGATTTTGGAATTACTGGTATGGCACTTGTTGAGATCAATGATGACGTAGCTAGTATCGATACTTTTTTAATGAGTTGTAGAGTAATAGGACGTAATCTTGAATTTGCATTTATTGAGAACATCATTTCTGATCTTCAAAAGACCGGTATCAAAAATGTAATTGCTAACTATTATTATACTTTAAAAAATGCACAGGTAATGACTTTTTATGATGAAGTTGGATTCATTTGTTTGAGTTCTATTTCTGGTCAAAAAAAGTATGCTATTAAGTTAGACTCTTTCTCATTTAAGAATTATTCATATATAAAAATCAATCATGAAAGAAAAAATTAAAAAGATCATGTCTTTAGTATTTGAGATACCTTCTGAATCCATAGAAGACAATGCTACTATTGATGTTATTGAGAATTGGGATTCTTTAAATCATATGAATCTAATTGTAGCTTTAGAAGAAGATTTTAATGTTCGATTCACCGATGAAGACATTTTGCATCTTTTATCTTTACCAAAAATTGAAGAGAGAATTCAAATGTTAACTAAATAGTTGTTTTTGAACAGGAAATTAGTACTCTCTATCCCTTTTTTACGTATTGGAAAGGTTTTTCTTTCAAGGAACTTTATTTCTAAAATTGAAGGAAGTGATGTTGAATTAATTATTGTATCTCAAAATAATTTTGACCTTTCTTTTTTCTCACAATTTACTTTTGCAAAAGTTACGCTTATACAAATTCGTGAACAGGAATCGACTTCATTTTTAGGAAGAATTTATGGTCTATCAGAATTATTGAGAACATGTGGATATTGGTATAAATTTCGTAATAAGGGACTTTGGTATTATTATTATAATATGTTCCGGCAATTCTCTAAAGTATTCCCAGATAGACGATTTTCATTATTTAAACGAACTTATCTTTTACTTATTTCTTTTTTTGGCCAATTTAGATTTTTCTGGGAATTCTTTGATTCTTTGCTCAGTCATTATTTCATCATTCCTGAAGAATTAAAAAGATGTAATAATAATAATGAAAATATTTGTTTAATACAGGCAGCCTGTTGGGGATATCAGGATCGTATGCTAGCTTTTTGGTCTAAAAAAAATACTGTTGATAGTTTTCTGATCCCATATACTTCTGATCAATTAACAATGAATGGTTATTTGATTAATGACTTTAAAAAGGTTTTCGTTCAGGGCCCAATTGAATTCGAATATGCAAAATCAAATCATAAAATAGATGAAAATAGAATTCTCCAAGCTGGTTCATTGTGGTTGAGGAATATTGACGCCACAAAACTTGAATTCCCAAAGAAATCTCATGATAAAATCAGGATCCTTTATGCCGGTGTTTCTGATCTTTATTACCCTCGGTTAAAAGAGTTAGAAGTCATTAAAGAGTTGATACTATTTCTTGAAAGAAATTTTAAAGATAGTTTTGAATTGATTTATCGACCTTATGTTACTGAAGATCATGAGACTGAAATTATCTCAATTTATTTCCAAAATATAAATTCAATAACAATAAATTTTCCTAATCAATTAATAAACAGCTTAAATTTTACAAATGAACTAATCAATATTAAACAATTCTCACAAATTGACACTACTTCAATTAGCGATTTTGATATATTTATAATGTCACTTTCAACATCTTTAATAATTGATGTTGCTTATATTTCAAAATGCGTTTTAATATCGAATATTGTAGATACAACAGAAGGATTTTTAAAACAACGAGGTACAGAAAATGGTTTGGTATTAAATAATACATTGAGATTTGCACCTGGATGTAAAATTATTCGAAGTACCGATGAATTATGTGAGATTATCTCCTCTGTGTTTAAGAATGATATCTGTATAAGTGACTCCTCAGAAGAATTATTAAAGCAATGGGACTATGGTTTTAAATTTTACGAAAAAGAAAATCTTTTGGATTATTTATTTAACAGTGGGATTTAAATAATGAGTTTAGCACGTAAGTCATTCTCACTTTTTAAAAGAGATATCTTCTTATTCGTTACAGGTACATTTACAAGTGTGCTGATTGCCAGGAAATTAGGCCCTGATGTTATGGGTGTTTGGGTGGTTATTTCGTTGATATCTATTTATGCTGAAACTTTTGGTCGGTTAAAATTTGATATCGCTTCGGTATATTTTTTAGGAAAAGGATTATATGCTGAGAAAGAGGTAGAGCGAACTTTAAATTCCGTTGCAATCATTATTTCACTCTTGATTGGAATACCTTGTTTTATCTTTAGTGAAATTTTATGTAAATTCTTATTCAATGGATCTATTGAAAATTTAGTTTATTTACGGATAACTATTTTTCAAATCCCATTTAATTTTCTTTATTCAAATTATACATACCTATTAATATATAAAGAAAATACTAGAGTTTATAATACAATGACTATTATTAAAGCGCTTGTTGGTTCAATTGGTTCTTTAATATTAATATATATATTTAAACTTGGTCTTTTTTCAGTAATTATTATGACTTTGGCAGCGGTACTCGTAAGTTTCTTTTATGGTTTCTTTAATTTTTCGACAAAAGATGTAAAAAAGTATTCATTATTAAACTTTTCGATGATTCGAGTGTTTTCTACCTATGCGTTCAAGATGTATTTAGCGGGAATTGTTGGAAATTTAAATTCATATGTACTAAGAACGTTACTTTCAAAAGTGTTAATATCCTCTAAATTGGCTTTTTTTAGCATTGCACAAGACAGGGTTACTTTTCTCAATAAAATACCGGAAGCGATTAATATGTTGTTTTTTTCTAGAATATCAAAAGCAGTAGCCTCAGAGGAAAGAAATGATATTACTGCTAAAGCTTTCAGAATTGTTTTAATTTCTTCCTTGTTATCAGGAATTTTTGCCATTATATTCATTAAACCATTAGTATGGTTTTTATATGGGGCTTCATATTTGCCTGTAGTTACACCTTTTATAATTCTGGTGCCAGGGGTTATCGCTTTTGGATGTATTACATTATTAATTCAATTTTTTAATGCAATAAATAAGCCAAATATTCAATTAATCATTTATTCTTTAATTTTCATTTTACAAATTTTATTTGTTGTATTGTTTTGGAAAAATCTAACTATAGTAGTTGCTTCATTTTCTTTTACAGTGTCAATGATATTAGCTTTAGTATTTTCTTTATTCTTGTTTCTGAATTATTCTAAGCTAGGAATAAGTGACATTTATTTCCAAAAAAATGATTTTAGCTATTTATACAATTTTGTCAAGATGAATTTTATTAAAATTTCATTCTTCAAAAGAAAAGACTCATAAAAATGGCACAATTATTTGCGAAAATTATACTTAAGATTAAGAATAGGTTTGTTTTATTATTCAGGAAATCGGAGCATATTCATTTACTTGAAATGATATGGAAGAAGTCGAATGCTATTGATTTTCAAAGTTTGACATTAAATAATGAATATTTATTGAGAAATTTTAATTTGAATAGCGATTTGAATTTATATAAGGAACTGTTGGGAATAACTGAAATGGGCGAATGTCCACTCGAATATTGGTACCAACATATTTTACCTAATGGTTTCTTTGTAATTGAACATTTAAATACCGGTAAATTAGTAGGTGCGTGTTTTGCTTCTCATCATCCTTCATGTAGGCATAAGTTTGCAGGAAATTTAGGATGGTTGGCAGTTCACCCAGAACATAGAGGTCTTAATATCGGAAAACGATTGGTGTATAGTGTATTAGAACGGTTACAAAAATCGGGCTATGAACGTATCTATCTTGAAACTCATGATTTTCGTGAACCAGCTATTCTTCTTTATTTTAGAACTGGATGGGAGCCTTATATTTATAATGAAAATGTGAATGAAAGATGGAAAAAAATTTGCCTTACTCTTTCAATTGAATACAAAGGTGAAGAGTGGAAGTATTAATTAAATCTTTTAAATAGTTATATATGATCAATGTCTCGAATCCATTTATTGGGAAACTTGAAAAGGAGCTTATTAACGATGCTTTAGAAAGCGGATGGGTTTCTTCTCAAGGTCAATACATTATTGAATTTGAAAAAAAATTTGCTGACTTTTGCAATACAAAACATTGCATTCTTGTAGCAAATGGAACTGTTGCGCTTCATTTAGCATTGGAGACATTACATATAGGTGAAGGAGATGAAGTGATTGTACCTGATCTTACATTCGTAGCAACTGCAAATATTGTTAAAATGGCTGGTGCTACTCCTATTTTTGCTGATGTAAGGGCAAGTGATTGGTGTATAGATCCTGAAGATGTTGAAAGAAAGATTACTGCCAATACCAAAGCAATTATACCAGTCCATTTATACGGACATCCTGCAGCTATGAATGAATTAAAAAAAATAGCTGACAAAAATAATATTTATTTGATTGAAGATGCCGCTGAAGCACATGGTGCTGAATACTTTGGAAAAAAGGTCGGTAGCTTAGGCACTTTGGGTACATTCAGTTTCTTCGGTAATAAAATAATTACAACAGGAGAAGGTGGAGCTATTACAACTGATTCTGACACAATTGCCGAGAGGGCTAAATTCCTTCGTGACCATGGTATGAGTAAGCAAAAACGATATTGGTATACTGAAGTTGCATTTAATTATCGGATGACTAATCTGCAGGCTGCATTAGGTGTAGCGCAACTGAAGCAGATAGAAGAATTTATTAATTCTCGTGATATCATACTTGAGCAATATAAAAGTTACTTAACTGATAGTCGATTCAAACTGAATCCTTGTATTGATGGTGCACGTCCTGTAAATTGGATGACTTGTTTGATTATTGACGGTTTTACATCTGAAATGCGTGATACACTTATTGAGTTACTAAAAAAGGATGGAGTTGATTCTAGACCTTTCTTCTATACTTTGTCAACACTACCGATGTATAAAAGACAAGCCTGTCCAGTTTCATATGATCTTTCCTCGAGAGGAATAAATCTACCAACTTACCATAATCTTTCTGAAAGTGATATTCAATATGTTTGTAAAAGTGTAATTAAAGCTGTGGAATCTATTTACAAAGAAGTTGCAAATTTGGTCTAAACTGTTAAATAATATAACTTTCTCCCAATGCTACCAAATTCTTTTTCTTGCTCTAGGTTGTTATTAGTTGGTCCTTATCCACCACCATACGGTGGTATTGCAAGTCATTTAACTTCACTTGTTCCGAACTTAAAAGCTAAAGGCTGGGAGGATATATCAATTATATCTTTTGGTGATATTAATTCAATAGAAAATATTCCTGGTGGGATTGTCTACAGATTTAATATAAAGCAAAATGCCTATAAATTATTATTCCCTAAGAATTGGAAATACTTCATCGCTTCCTTAACTAGCTTTGCAGGAGGGAAACTTGGTATCAATCAAATAATTAAAGAGACAACTAAGGCAATTCTTGTTTGCCAAATTGCTGAAAAGCAAGCAAGTAATATAATAAGTATTTATCAGGCAGACCTTTCATTAATGTTATTGCCTTGTGCCAAATTGTGGGCAGGAACAAAAAAAATAGTACTCACTGTTTTTGGTGAGATATATGATAATTATGAGTTTATAAAGGAGCGTAAAACTTTGTTTGAAAGATTATTGACTATTCCTAGCTATGTTCTTGCCTCTAGTAAACATTGTGCCCACAGTTTTAAAAAAATTGGAATAAACAGAGAGATCATTCCAGTATATTACGGCATTGAATTGGAAAGATTTCAAACATCATCAGAAATCCGCACTAAATTCAGAGAAGATAAACGCATTTTACCAGATGAGATCTTGGTCCTTTATATGGGTAGGTTTAATGAAGAGATGGGGCTTAAGAGTGTTTTGGAAGCAGCAAAAATTATTTTGGATACAACTGCAACAAAAGGATGCAAAATAAAATTTGTACTAGCTGGTGCTAAAGGGCCTTTATCTGAGTTAGCCCAAGAATTATACACTAAATACTCAGACTCAATCCATATCATGCATGATGTGCCTTTTTCTATACAACCGGCTATGTATGCTGCGAGTGATATAGTTCTTGCACCTTCAAGAGATCAGCATGCTTGTATGGGAATGTCAATTAAGGAGGCAATGGCAGCAGGGAAACCAGTAATAGGAAGTATCAGTGGCGGAATTCCTGAAGCAATAATACATAACCATAATGGGATACTAATATCACTTGATGATTCGGAAAGTATTTCTTTAAATGAGTTTATTTCCTCTATAGTTTATCTTTCTCAAAATGAAGAAGTCAGGAATCAGTTTGGAGCATGTGGCAGAAAAAGAGCTGAAACAGTTTTCGCTGCTATAAATACTATCGATAAAATGGATTATTACTTTCAAACTGCTTAATCTTTGAAAATTTACATGTTTAAAAGATATATCTCTCTTTATTATTCTTCAATTGCCCTACGCCAATCTTTTTTTCTTTTTACATCACTGATCTCTTCCATTTGGTTATCACCTGCAAAAAGAAGAAAGAAGTTTCATGATGCTGTTAAAAATACATTTAAAGATACTAGTGTATATACTTTTACATCTGGACGTGGGGCTCTCGCAGCATGCCTAAAGTTTGCGGGGATTCAAAGTGGCGATGAAGTTCTTTTATCTTCATTTACTTGTCTTGCAGTTCCAACAGCTGTTTTGGCAGTAGGTGCCAAGCCTATATATGTTGATATTGATCCAGAAAGTTTAAATGTAAAACCTAAAGATTTGCTGGCAGCAATAACTAATAAAACAAAGGCTGTTGTAATTCAACATACCTTTGGATGTGCATCTGAATTAGATTCTATTATTCCATTTTTAAAAAAGAAAGGATTATTAGTAATTGAAGATTGCGCATTGGCATTAGGCTCTAATTACAATAGGAAATTACTTGGTTCTTTTGCAGATGCTGCTATCTTTTCTTTAGAGTTATCTAAAACTCTTTCTACAGGCTGGGGTGGTATTCTTTTGATTCGAAACTCTGCTTTGTTACAGCAAGCTTCACAAATGTATAACTCTTTCAATCAGCAAAAATCAATTAGAGTTGCTAAGGAAACATTACAAACTGCTATTTCCTCAATCTGTCATAATCCAGCAATTCATTTCTTTGGAAAATATGTTATCTACCTTTTTTTCAAAATTCAAATTTTTAGATACTCTACACCAAAAAATGAGGTTGATGGCAAGCCTTCACCCGATTTTATATGTAAATTAAGTGGTACGCAGGCTTCTTTTGCTTTATTGCAATGGAAAAAGATGCCAATAATTAGCTACCAGTGTAATGAAAATGCGAAGTTTCTGCGCAAATCTTTATATGAGGCCGGTTTCAAAACTGTAGCTAATCCTATCCTTCATCAAGACCTTTTGGTTTCGTCACGTATAAGTTTTTTGGTAAATGACAGAGAAGTTTTTAAATATTTTTTCGAAAAAAAGGGTATTGAAACAGGAACCTGGTTTGATGGACCATTATCCCCATTGCCTAATTCTCCGGACTTTAATTATAAAGTTGAATTATACCCACAAAGTTATTTCATTTCAAAATATATTGTAAACATACCTTGCCATAGCCGCTTAACTGAGACAGATTTAAAGAATATTAGTGAAAGTATTAAAGAATATGGCATAATTGTTAAGACAACATCTTATAATTTAAATAAGCTCTAGAATGAATTATAATAAAATTGTTACTGAAAAGCAACTGGGAGAAAGAGTTGAACAATTAGCTACTAAGATTTCGGAGGATTATGCTGGAAAGGAACTAACCGTGATTTGTTTCGTTAATGGTGGAAGTTTCTTATATGCTGATCTTGTGAGAAAATTGAATGTTAATACACAAATCCATTTTCTTGGATTTAGTGCTTATAACAATCAAACCAAAAGTGGAGAAGTAAGAGTTACACTTGACGTAAGTGAAAGTCTAGAAGGTAAAGATGTCTTACTTATCGAAGGGATAGTTGTAAGTGGACGTACTCCAAAATTTATATATGATACTTTGAAACTCAGAAATCCTGCAAGTATTGAGTTTTGTGCCATAGGTTTAAAACCCAAAAGCATTTCAGTTGATATACCTATTAAGTACTATGGGTTTGAATTTGAGCCAGAGCAAATGGTTGCTGGATATGGCATTGGAAAAGGCAATGAGAAAGTTTTACCATATCTTATATTACAATAATTCTGAAATAAAAGATATAATTAACTGAGTATACTATAATAATTAATAGTGGAAGTATGAAACAAATTCTAATAAAAAGTGGAGAAGTAATTGTTGAGGAAGTGCCAAGACCGTTGGTGAGTAAGAAAAGTATTCTGGTTAGTGTAACTCATTCTTGTATTAGCCCAGGGACAGAAATGTCAACTGTAAAAAGTTCAGGTGAGCCTATTTATAAACGATTATTAAAAAAGCCAGACTACATTAAAAAAGTGATCTCAATGGTTGGTGAAAAAGGGATCACACAAACTAAAAGTTTGCTACAAAGCAAAATCACGGCTGCCTATCCTGTTGGATATTCGGCTGCAGGGATTGTTGTTGAAATTGGTGAAAAGGTAAGTGGTTTTTCAATTGGTGATAAAGTTGCATGTGCAGGTGCCGGAATTGCAAACCATGCTGAATTTATTGATGTACCGGTAAACCTTGCTGTAAAACTTGATGATAAAGCAAGTACTGAGCTGGCATCAACTGTTACTTTAGGAGCGATTGCATTGCAAGGCATTCGCAGAACATCTCCTACGCTTGGTGAAAAAATAGTGGTGATAGGGTTGGGTATTCTAGGACAGCTAACTGTACAAATGCTTAAACTCAACGGTTGTCATGTAATTGGAAGCGATGTTGACCCTCAAAGGATACAATTCGGATTGGACAATGGCATGGAAGTTGGAATAAACCCGGCAATTGAAAACATTGTGGATCGAGTTTATAAGTTAACAGATGGTTTTGGAGCAGATGCTGTAATAATTACAGCAGCTAGTAACAGTAGTAATATTGTTAGTGAAGCAATGCAGATGTGTAGGAAAAAAGGGCGAGTTGTTCTAGTTGGTGCAGTAGGACTTGATTTGAAACGGGATGATTTTTATAAAAAAGAACTCGATTTCTTTATTTCTACATCATATGGCCCAGGAAGATATGATTCTGTTTATGAAGAAGAAGGTCAAGATTATCCTTTGGCATATGTGCGTTGGACTGAAAACAGGAATATGGAAGAATATTTGGGTATGCTGGCTCAAAATAAAATCAATCTCGATAAATTCATTAACACTTCATATTCAATAGAAACTGCTGCAAGTGCCTATAATGATCTAAAGAAAGAAGGTCCTAAACCTTTATTAATTGTACTTAATTATCCTTTGAATAATATCAATGTTATTGGAGGTGTAAAGATTAATATTCATACGCCGGTAAGATTAGATAATAAAATTAATATTGGAATCGTTGGAGCTGGCGGTTTTGCACAGAGTACACATTTGCCTAATCTAACTAGATTAGAAAAGTTCTTCTCTATTAGAGCTATTATGAGCCGAACTGGGTCAAATGCTGTAGCTATAGCCAAACAATTTAAAGCTGCTTATGCTACTACTGATTTCGGCGAGCTTATAAACGACGAGCAAATTAATCTTGTTTTGATTGCTACTCGTCATAATCTTCACGCAAATCAAGCTCTATTAGCATTGAGAGCAGGCAAAAACGTTTTTGTAGAAAAACCACTGGCTTTAACGCGACTAGAACTTTCTGAGATCAAACATTTTTTTGAAAATAAAAATGAAGTACCTGTTTTAATGACAGGATTTAATAGACGGTTTTCAAAAGTTTTGGTTTCTGCAAAAGAAGCTCTCATAGGAAGGACTACACCTGTTATTATTAACTATAAAATGAATGCGGGATTTATAGCTAAGGAAGTATGGGTTCATGGTGAAGAAGGTGGTGGTAGGAATATTGGGGAAGCTTGTCATATCTATGATTTGTTCAACTATTTAACAGATGCACAAGTAGTTTCTGTTAAAGCTACTCCAGTAATTCCAAAAGGTAAGCAATGGTCTAAAAATGATAATTTCATTGCAACAGTTAGTTACAATGATGGGTCAGTTTGTACATTGACTTATACATCAATGGGTGATGGATCTTATCCAAAAGAGCAAATGGATATTTTCTTTGACGGAAAAATAATTACTATGGATGATTTCAAAAAACTCGCCTTTTATGGGAGTAAAAAGCAACAGGTATCTTCTTCGGGACAGAAGGGACAATTTGAGGAACTTGAAGCTCTTGGAAATTGTTTGGTAAATGGGGGGCATTGGCCTATTTCTTTACAAGAACAAATTTCCGCCACTGAGATAAGCTTTGAAGTAGAAGATCAGCTCAATATTACTTAATATATTTCATATTTAAATTAATAACAGATGTGTGGCATTACGGGCATGTTCCATTATAAAGGTACAGGAAGTATATCTAATGTTGTTCTTACAGAAATGCGTGACTCAATGCAACATCGTGGTCCTGATGGTGGTGATAGTTGGATTTCAGAGAATGGTTTAGTCGGATTAGCTCATAGGCGTCTTTCAATAATTGATCTTGCTAATTCTGCAAATCAACCAATGGCAAATGAAGACGGTAGAATATGGTTAACTTTCAATGGAGAAATTTATAACCACCTCCCTTTAAGAAAGGAACTTGTTGATAAAGGTCATATTTTCAAGACGGATCACTCTGATACTGAAGTCTTAATTCATGGTTTTGAAGAATGGGGGATAGATGGATTGTTACAAAAGATTGAGGGTGATTATGCATTTGCTATTTGGGATTCAAATACTAATGAGTTATTTATTGCAAGAGATAGGATAGGTGTTAAACCCCTTTATTTCTCTTTCAATAACGGAGTATTTTTATTTGGTTCAGAGATCAAAGCTATTTTAAAGAACCCAGCAGTCAAAAGGGCTATGGATCCAATGGCAATGTATCATTATCTTAGTTTTCTTACAACCCCAGCACCACTTACCATGTTTGAAGGCATATATAAATTACCTTCAGGATATTATCTGAGTGTTTCTAATAAAGGAGTTGTTGAATCTGTTCGATATTGGGATGCAGTGCCTGGTTTGTCGGGGACGAGCGAAGAAACAAAAGGTCTTTCTGAACAAGAACTAGAAGATTATTATGTTTCTGGTATTCGTGAAATACTCAATGAGGGAGTTAAAAAAAGAATGATGTCTGATGTGCCAATTGGCGTATTTCTTTCAGGTGGAATTGATTCTACTACAAATGTGGCATTGATGAGCAAATGCACGGAGAAGCCACTTGAGACATTCACGGTAGGTTTTAAAGATTTCCAACATTTAAATGAATTAGAACATGCTAGATTTGTATCTGAAACATACAAAACAAACCATCACGAAATTCTTATAGATGAAAGTGATATGATGGGATACTTAGATCAGCTAATTTATCAACAGGATGAACCTATAGCCGACTGGGTATGTATCCCTCTATATTTTGTTTCTAAATTGGCTAAAGACAAAGGTGTAACTGTTGTTCAAGTAGGTGAAGGGTCTGACGAACAGTTTTCAGGATATTCTGCTTATATGAATTACTTGAGGTTACATGAAAAATTCTGGATGCCTTATAAAAAATGGACTCCGAAATTTCTACAGTATGCCATTGCTGGAATTTCGAAATTGGGTAGCAGGATCAAACCCGGTTTTGATTTTTATGCTGATATCATTAACAGAGCAACTTACAATAAAGAACTATTCTGGAGCGGCGCTACCGTTTTCTGGAATGTGATGAAAGATAAATTGATCGATTCGAGAAAATTACAACCATATAAACACTGCCAGGAGATCATGGCATCTGGTATGCTTCGAGCAAATTATAATGAGCCGGATTCACACAATGTGATCGACTCTTTTTTGAAGCCATTTGATCAAAAATTTCCAGGTAAAGATGTTTTGACCCGCATGACATACAATGAATTTCAACTGCGCCTTCCCGAATTACTGTTGATGCGTGTAGATAAAATAGGCATGTCTGTTTCTATAGAAGCAAGGGTTCCTTTTCTGGATCATCACCTTGTGGAATATACTATGGATATTCCACAACAGATAAAAGTTAAAAACGGCGAAGCAAAATATCTTTTTAAAAAAGCTGTTGAAGGAATAATTCCTGACTCAATCATACATAGAAAAAAAATGGGATTTAATGCACCTATGAATGAGTGGTTAAAAAGTGATTTTGGCAGAAAAGTTGAATCTTCTATACTCGCTTCCACTATCATAAAAGAGTATTTTAATAAAAACTATATTATCGGCTTATTTCATCAACATCGTTCTGGTACAACTGATAATAGTTTGTATTTATGGACTCTTTTTAATTTAACCGCTTGGTACGACTTTTGGATTGACAATAAAACCATCTAATCTATTAATATTGTAAATTTCAGGTTTTCCTGAGAAACACTAAATGCGTTTTGTAAGATCAATTGATATATACACAATATTTGTAGCTGACATCCTTCTATTTCCAATGTTCCATATAGGGCCATTGTCTATAAAACCATCTTATATTATTTTGATTTGGTGGCTAATGGAGAAGTTCTTTATTCGTGAAAAGTTTGATGTAGAGTTTATTAAGATGACGTTTGTCTTTTTAATAATAATGTTTTGTGGAATCTTAGGTGAATTCTGGGTCAAATTGTTTGTACCCTCAATGATATTGTCTGAAACAATTTGGAGTTTGTCTATCTACTTTTTAATACTTTTATCTTTTGGGTTTGGGCTTAGTGCCAAAAGATTTAATTTTAAAATATTAGTACCTATATTAATTATTTCTTTCACTTTGAATTTTTTGATTTCGATATGGAGTAATTACTTTACTGGTCTCTTAAACTTCTACTATAGTAAGAAATCTGCAACAGATTTAGGTGTAGATGATGTAAATGAAATTGTGAATTTAATTAGACCGAGAGGTATTTTTGGGAACCCCAATCTTTCAATGTTGCAAGTCAATATTATCACCCTTTTTATTTTTTTATCCTATAAATATAAAATCCTTCCCAAGCCGTCTAAATTGGTTAGATATTTGATCATGATTCTCCCTCCTATTTTAGCATTACTCCTTGGTAGCAGAGGTGAATTGATTGTATCAGTTGTTTACTCAACTTGTTTAGGTGTTAATTTTTGGGGAACAAAAGTGATCTTTCGTTTAATTGGAATTGGATGCTTATTCTTTATCGGTGTTTCAGTTCTTCTTGCTTTTTTAGAACAATATCTTGGCGTTTCACAATTAGACGTTGTTAGACTTTCGCTTGAAAGAATAACAAAGTCAGATGTTATTGAGTCAGAAGATAGTAATCAGGGAATTAGTCGTCCCCTTATTTTATGGGAATTTGTCAGTAATCGATTTGTTTATTCACCAATTTTCGGAACAGGTTTCAATGCAACATTGAAGCCGCTATTTCCGTTCAACTACTCTCCACGATACTACCATAATGATTGGTTTAGGATTTTAATAACTTCCGGCATTGCTGGTTTCTTCTCTTTTGTTTGGCTAATAAAAAAATATATTGTCCCTATTTCTTGGATCTTGATTGTTCCTTTTTTCTTGCCTGGACTTACAAATTCATTTATATTGTCGATTCCTACAATGATGTTTTATTTTTTCATGTTGGGAATATTCAATAATAAAATGAATGAAATAGAATGTGCATCTGTTAAGTAACTATTTTTCTATTTTTAAATATATCTTTTTGATGCACGTTTCTTTACGAAAATTTATTGATACTAATATATCTTATTTTAAGGATAAATTATTGGCCTTACCATTTCTTCCCTATAGAGTTTATGAAGTTCTAAAAAGAAGAAATGAACTCGTGCGAAATAAAGCGTTGCTTTTTTCAAATCGGAATGAGAAGAAGATTAATTTTAGTGATCATTTAATTGATAGCGAAATATTTGAATTAAATACTGATTTATCTGTAATCAGAGATTTGTCAGCATTTGTTGAAGAAAAATTTTCAAATTGTAAAGATCTCGAATTTGAAATATCCAAGATGAGCAATCGAGAATTTAAAATTTTATCTTCTGAATATTTATATATTGGTCAAAATGATTTAGAAAGATATCATAAAATAAAAACTATTGCAAATTGTCTTCCGGAAGAATATGTAAATAAATATTTATTAATTGATTGGCATACCGATTTTAAATCTAGTTATACTTGGAATCATTCGATACCATATTTTGAAATAAAAGTTGCTCCTGTAAATGGTGCAGATATTAAAATACCGAGAGAACTTTCCAGGTTTCAACATATTAGTTTACTTGCGTCTATGCCATATGAAACTGGAGGCATTGAATTTCTCCTGCAGGTTTTAGATTGGATTACAGCGAACCCAGTTGGTTATGGGGTCAATTGGGCATGTACAATGGATGTGTCATTGAGGGCTGTTAATTGGATATGGGGTATTCAATTCTTTAGACCAATATTCAACAAATACCCGCTAATTGCAAAGCATATATATAATTCTCTTTATCTGCATGGTAAACATATTGCAAATAACCTTGAATATTATAAGATAAATACCGGCAATCATTATTTATCTAATTTAGCTGGCTTAATTTATATTGGAGCGGTATTTCCTAATTTTCCAGAATCGAATTATTGGTTATTATTCGGAATTCAAGAGCTTTTATCAGAAATGAAACGAGAAGTGTATAATGACGGGTATTCACATGAAGGTTCTACACATTATCATAGGCTTGTAACTGAATTGTTTCTTTCTTGTTCTATTATTTGTGAACGCATTCCAATTAAAAGAAGAAATATTCTTAGAAAAGTTAATATTCAAGAATATAACAGTTATCCAAAATTAAGAAGGAGAGTTAAGGATGATATATATTTAAATTCAGAAGGTCAATTGTTACCAGAGTGGTTTTATGGAAAATTATATACAATGTCTATTCTAACTTCAAGCCTTACTAAATCTAATAATTTAGTTCCTCAGTTTGGAGATAACGATTCAGCACGTGTTCACAAATTGAGTCCTATTCCATATGGCAGTTTTAGCGATCATAGGCATATTGCAGCATCAGTAAATCAACTTTTAAATCTCAGTCAAATAGAATCAGATCACAATGTGCTTACTGAAGTGCAGATATTAACTGACGGGCTTTATCCAATTTCATTTAAAACAGATACAAAATCTACTCAGCAAATTGGGAATGCAAAACACTTTATTGAAGCTGGGATTGTTGTGCTAAAACGGGAAGATGTTTTTTTGGCAGTAACTTGCGGCACCAATGGACAGAACAAAAGAGGCGGACATAATCATAATGACAAATTATCCTTCGAGTTGAATATCAAGGGCGTTGATTTTATTGTTGACGGTGGCTGTCCGGTTTATACAGCAAATCCGGAAATGAGAAATCAGTTTCGGAGTACTATAGCGCACAATACAGTTATGCTAGTTTCACAAGAGCAAGACAAATGGATTGATGGAATTGGAGGTTTGTTTGGATTGCGAGAAAAAAGTTTCCCGTGTATTAAATTAATAAATGAACATATTATTGAAGGTGAGCACTATGGCTTTACAGTTCCGCACAAACGTATTTATAATTTATTAAATAAAAAACTTGTTATACAAGATGAGATATACTCAATTGAGCCGAAAAAGGCTTTTTTCAACTTGCATCCTTCAATTAACTGTGAAATTCAATCCGTTAATAATTCTGAATTAACTGGCACATTAGTGCATTGCAATGGAAATCGAATTCACTTTATCGTTAAAGGGGTAAGTAATGCTAATATTCAAGAAGGGTTTTATAGTAAAGGCTATGGGGAACGTGAACCAAATTCAAGACTAGTTGTTGAATTTTCTAATACTGTATTGATTTCTGAATTAACTTGGTGATCTATAACAATTAAGAATGCAAAAAAAGTCTATTGATGTTCTGTTTATATTATTTGACATAGGGCTTACTTTGGAAAACTCAACAGTTTTCCAATCGCAAGTTGGTGATCAAATCATTGCTTTACAAGAAATGAATTTTAAAATAGGGCTTCTGGCGACTTATAACGATTTAAATAAATTCAATAGTTTAATTGGCAATAAACTTCGAGAAAAAGGTGTTGAAGTTGTATTAGTTCAAAATACTTCTTTTATCCATACTTTTTCTTCAATGTCTAGTGTTTTGAGAAAATGTCAAAATGCCTTTCATATCAATTTTTGTTATGTAAGAGGTCTTTGGGGGCCATTAATAATTAAGTGGGCTTCTTTTTTTTCAACTATACCTTACATATATGATGTTCGAGGTGATCTTTCTGATGAAATTAAATCAATTAATACTAATAGTGTAAAAAGATTTATTTACCTACAAATTGAGAAGTGGGGTATTTCTAAAGCTTATAGAGTTACAGCAGTTACAAATGCTTTAGCAGAAATTGTTATGAATCGGTTTTCTAAAGCTATAGTATCAGTTATTCCTTGTTGTATCAATTATGATCAATTTGTAATTTCTGAACAGGCAAGATTCCATAAACGTAAAGAACTTGGATTCAATGAATCTGATGTTGTTATGGTATATTCCGGTGGACTTAGCCATTATCAACAAGTTCCTAAAATGATGGAATTATGGAGAAAATTTGCTTCGAATCAAAATGTTAGATTTCTATTATTAACAAACGAAGATCCTCATAGTCATCCTGTGACGATTGATGATATCGGATTTTTGGGTGATAAAATAATTCATAAAAGTATTCCACGAGATCAAGTTCCGGAAATGTTAGCTGTGGCAGATATTGCATTTATGCTAAGAGAATCTAGAGCCTTGAATAGAGCGGCATCTCCGGTTAAATTCCCGGAATATTTAGCTGCTGGATTAGCGATTGTTGCTTCGCCGAGTACAGGTGACATAAGTGATATTATCGAAATAAACAAAATTGGAGTACTTGTTGATGTTAATGATTTGAGTAAAGGCTTTAATGGAGTAAATGAATTGATTCAACTACTTGAATCTAGCGAGGGTAAAAGTGTAAAACAAAGAGCAAAAAACATTGCTAAAACCACTTTTAATTGGATGTATTATGAAAACACTTATTCCAATTTGTATAATAAAAATATTATTTAGGATAAAATCAAAATAAGATGTGTGGAATTTGTGGTTTTATTAGTTCTAAAGTTGGTAATACTGAGCGTGAAGTTGTTGTAAGGCAAATGAATTATGCAATTTTTCATCGTGGACCAGATGAAGAAGGATTTTATTCTGACGACCATTGTACTTTAGCGATGCGAAGGCTTTCTATTATTGACCTGAACACAGGTAAACAACCTATTTTTTCAAATAGCAAGAAATATCTAATATTCTTCAATGGTGAAATTTATAATTACCTTGAATTAAAAAGAGATCTAGTTAATTTAGGTTTTCACTTTAATACAAATTCTGACACTGAGGTTGTTGTAAATCTTTTCCAAATGTATGGTAAGGACATGTTATTGATGTTGAAAGGAATGTTTGCCTTTTGTATTTATGATATTGAACATAGATCTTATTTTTTCGCAAGGGATAGGTTTGGGGAAAAGCCATTTTACTATTACCATAATAATAATACTTTTCTTTTTTCTTCTGAGATTAATAGTCTACTTTCTTCCACATTTATACCAAGAAAATTGAATCATCGTGTTTTAGGTGTTTATCTAAAGCGTACGTTTGTGCCAGAACCTAATACACTCTTTGAAGATGTAAGGGTTTTGCCACCTGGATGTTATTTGATATTAAATAAAGATGGAATTGAAATCAAACCTTATTTCACCGTTTCATACCATCCTGACAAATCAATCAAAAGCATTAAAGATGCTGCACTTTTTATAGAACCTATTTTGAAGAATGCCGTTAAACGACAAATGATTAGTGATGTACCTGTCGGAGCTTTTTTGTCAGGAGGGATAGATTCAAGTACGGTTGTTTCATTGATGCAGGAATTTTCAGCTACAAAAGTTAAAACGTTTAATGTTAAGTTTCAAACTGAAGGGTATGACGAAAGTAAAATTGCCCGAAAAGTGGCTGAAAGGGTAGGAACTGAACATCATGAAATTGTTGTTGAAAATAGCAAATTCAATGAAGAGCAATTTTGGAAAATATTAAGGCATACTGGAACTCCTTTTCCTGATTCTTCAGCAATGCCAACTGATATTGTAACTAGTAATATTGTAAAGCATGTTAAGGTTGCACTTTCTGGTGATGGAGGGGATGAATTATTTGCAGGGTATAATATTTATGATTGGTTCACTAAAATATGTAGTGTTAAAAGTGTTCCAAAAGTTATTCGTGATATTGTTGGATCGGGTATTAAAAAAGTGAATACAACTAGTTTTGGAAATAATACATTAAGACAAATAGTTAAAGCAGTTAACATTTCTGAATTAGAACCAATTGAAATACTTGATGAAATGCATGCATTGTTTGATAGTGCTGAGCTTAATAAATTATATGAAAACCCCTATTCTAATCCGAATAGTCCAATATTAGGTTTTGGCGAGATGTCCAGTATTCGTAAAGCTATGGCATATAGAATCAAATATGAACTTCCTTTAGATATGCTAATTAAGGTTGACAAAATGAGTATGAGCAATTCTTTAGAAGTAAGAAACCCGTTTCTAGATCCTGATCTGTTTGAAGCAAGTTCAAAGTTACCTGATGAATTTTTACGAAAAAACGGTATAGGTAAACTTGTCATTAGAGAAATAATGAAAGATAAGATCCCAATTGAAGTCTTTGAACATCCAAAATCAGGCTTTAGCATTCCACTTCATGATTTTCAAAACGAACAATTTGCAAATTTGGCTAACGATTTACTTTTAAATCAAAAGTATATGCATGTGCTTTTTAATTATAACGAATTAAAGGAAATTGTTAAGAATGGATTGACTGAAACAAAAAATACCAAGACAGGAAGTATATATAGGAAAACTCACCAACTGTGGAGCTTAATGATGCTTTCAGGATGGATTAAATTTTATCAAGTTGAAGTTTAGCCAAATTGCCAAAAAGAAGGTCTTATTTGTAGGTTCTTTTAAGGATAAAGCAAAAGATGGAAGTGTTGGAGGACAAATGTTTGCTAGTAGATCATTAGTCCAATCTGAACTAACTGAATCAATTGAATGGATTTTATTAGACACTACCGGAGAATCGGTTCCCCCGCCTCCTGTTTATATTAGGTTATTTCACGCTATAAAACGTATGTTAAAATTTGTCTGGTTACTAATTTTCAATAAGCCAGATAGTGTACTTATATTTTGTGCAAATACACCTAGTATATACGAAAAAGGAGCGATGGCTATTATCGCATCTTTTTTTGAAATAAAAGTTATCCTAGGTCCTCGTGGTGGGCCTCTCGATATGGAAATAAAAAATAGCAAAATGCTAAAACATTTTGTTGCCTATGTATTTAAAAGGGTAAATTCTATTGTTTGCCAAGGCGCTTATTGGAAAACATTTTTCTCATCTTTTTTTAGTGATGTTACACCTCATAAGTTTGTTGTTATACCAAATTGGATTGATATATCTCAATATAATATTAATCAATTAGAAGTTGATAAAAGAAATGATATTAATATATTATATATGGGCTGGATTCAGGAAGATAAAGGGGTATATGATATATTCAATGCATTAGACCTGATGAATGATATTTCAGAGAAATTAAACTTTTATTTTTTAGGAGATGGACTGGCAAGAACTGAACTAATGAAGTTGGCTACTTCTGGAAAATATCCTTTTACTTTTTACTTTCCTGGCTGGGTTCATGGTAAAGAGAAAATGAAGTATCTGGCAAATGCAGATGTATTTGTATTGGCCTCACATGCTGAAGGCCTTCCGAACTCTTTGATGGAGGCAATGAGTTGTGGCATTGCAAGCATAGCGAGTAATGTGGGTTCTGTTTCTGACCTTATAATTGATGGAGAAACAGGGATTCTGATTGAGAAAAAGGCAGTAGCCGATTTAGCCTCTGGTTTAACAAGATTAATCCGCAATAAAGATTTGCGAGATAAATTTTCAGTGAACGGGAAAAGTATTATTATGAATAATCATTCTATACATAACGCAGTTTCTAATTTCAAAAAAATATTATAATCAATGTGCGGAATAACAGGTGGATTAGGTCTCAATAAATGGCATACTGAAAAGGCCATTAAACTTATTTCTCATAGGGGACCTGACTCACAAGGTAGTTTCACGGAAGAAAATATCTTTTTTGGGCATACTCGTTTATCAATCCAGGACTTGACAGAAAATGGAAGCCAACCAATGTTCTCACAGGATAAAAGATATGTTATCATATTTAACGGTGAGATTTATAATCATTTAGAAGTTAGAGATACATTTAAGGATGAATTCAATTTTAACTCTACAGGTGATACAGAAACTGTTTTATACGCCTACATAAAATATGGCCCTGATTTCTTGAATAAGTTAAATGGGATATTTGCATTGGCAATTTATGATCGAAAAGAAAAGGAGTTATTTATTGCAAGAGACCAGATGGGGGTTAAACCACTTTATTACTACAAGGATGAAAATTGTTTTTTGTTTTCCTCAGAGATTAAATCTTTTTTAGCATATGACATCCAAAAAGAGTTAGCTCCTGAATCTTTTGCAAATTATTTATCCCTTTTATGGTCACCAGGTAAATTAACGCCATTTAAAAATGTAATGAAATTACTTCCTGGCAATTTTTTAAAATTTAATATCCAAGATGATTCTTTTAAAAAAATTGAACCGATTAAATATTATCAAATACAATTTAATGGAAAGTATTCATTACAATCCGAAGTAGAGCTGATTGATTTACTGGAAAAAAAACTAATAGCAGCCGTTAAAAGACAAATGCTATCTGATGTGCCGGTTGGTTTTTTCCTTTCTGGGGGATTAGATTCTAGTATCATAGTTGCAATAGCAAAAAAATTGTATCCTGAAACAAAGTTCCCTTGTTTTACTATTGATATTGATAATTGGAGTGAAGGCTCAGAAGATTTCGAAAATGATATTCTTTACGCCAAAAAAGTTGCAGACTATTTAAACGTAGAACTGCATATTGTTAAAGCTGATATTGATATTGTTGACAGTTTTGATAAAATGATCTGGCATCTAGATGAGCCCCAAGCAGATTCAGCACCCATTAATGTTTTAAACATTGCTACTTTAGCAAAAAGTAAAGGAATCAAAGTATTACTGGGTGGTGCAGGTGGAGACGATCTTTTCTCAGGGTATAGAAGGCATCAAGCACTTAGATATGAAAAATATTTTCGATTAGTGCCAGCTCCGCTTGCTAAAACTTGTATGTATATCATAAATATACTGCCTTCAAACAGTGCCTTTCTAAGAAGATTAAAAAAAATAGTTACTGATCTGGATAAACCAACCAATGAAAGAATGGCAGGGTACTTTAGCTGGTTGCAAAAAGATCTGGTGAATTCTTTGTTTAGTGAAGACTGGAAAAAAAAGCTAAATGGTTACAATCCTCTTGATTCCCTCATAGCCTTAAACAAAGATATTCCTGCTGAAAAAGATCTTTTAAACAAAATGTTATATTGGGAAATGCGAAGTTTTCTTGTAGATCATAATTTAAATTATACAGATAAAATGGCAATGGCGGTTGGAGTGGAAGCCCGTGTTCCTTTTCTTGATCTTGAATTGGTTGATTTTTCTCTCTCTATTCCCCCGCATTTAAAAATGAAAAATAGAGAAACTAAATATCTCTTGAAAAAAGTAGCGGAAAAATACTTGCCAATGGATGTGATATATCGACCCAAAACCGGCTTTGGAGCACCTCTGAGAAAGTGGATTACAAATGATATGGATCAAATGATTAAAAAGAGATTGTCAGTTGAAAAGATTAATGAAAGAGGAATTTTTAATCCAGACAAAGTTTGGGAATTAATAGACGCAAATAAAAAAGGTAAGATTGATGCTTCGTATTCAATTTGGTCGATACTTGCCATAGAAAGTTGGATAAGTCAATTCTTTGATAACAATATAGAATAATTTTATGGAAGATGAAAAAGTAGCAGTTAGAGATTTCTGGAACGAGGCTTCCTGTGGAGAAGATCTTTATTTAAAAGGAGATAATGATATAATGGCATATACAAATCAAGCTTTAAAACGCTATGAGTTGGAGCCCTATATCATTCAATTTGCTGATTTTGAAGGTTCTTCAAAAAAGAAAATTTTAGAAATCGGAGTAGGATTAGGCGCTGATCATCAGAGATTTGCTGAGGCTGGAGCTGATTTATATGGGATAGATCTCACAGAAAGAGCAATAGGAAATACAAAAAAAAGGCTGAAAATATTTAATTTATTTTCCGAATTGGCAATTGGTGATGCAGAAAATTTGTCATTCGAAAACAATTATTTTGACGTTGTTTATTCATGGGGGGTAATCCATCATAGCCCAAATACACAACAGGCAGTAAATCAAATTTATAGAATCCTAAAGAACTGTGGGGTAGCTCGTATTATGATCTATCACAAATGGAGTTTTGTAGGCTATATGTTATGGTTGCGTTATGGATTATTTAGGCTTAAACCTTTTATGTCACTTTCTGAAATATATAGTCAATATTTAGAAAGTCCAGGTACAAAAGCATATACAGTAAAGGAAGGGTATGAATTGTTTAAAAACTTTTCTTCTGTAAAAATTGAAACTATTTTAACGCATGGTGATCTTTTAAGTTCTGAGGCAGGTCAAAGACATGAAGGTAAACTTCTTTCAATTGCACGTAAAGTTTTCCCAAGAAAGTTAATTAAGTTCTTCTTTCCGAAGCATGGATTGTTTATGCTTATAGTAGCGACAAAGTAACATAATTATTGAACGCTTAATAATGGGTGATTTATATATTTTAGATTACGAGCGTTGATGTTTCACCTAGAATTTTTGTTTTAAAATCGCATTATAAATAATTAAGTTTCAATTTTTATTTGTAATCAATTTATAGGCTTATTAAATAAAAATTCGAAACAACATGTATTAAATAAATTGTTTAAAGATTTGAGTAAAGTAATTATTAAATAAATTTTAGTTTATCCATCATTTACAAATTCAATCAACTATTGTTAAAATTAAAACTCATTAAAGTAAAATTATTGGGTGGTATTATTTTAAAAAAATATGAGCTAAATGGGTATTAATAAAGTTAATAATTTTGATCTGATACGTTTGATTGCGGCTATTCAAGTTATGGTTTGCCATTCTATTAGCCACTTAAAGATTAATATAAACCCTATTTTTAATTTTATTTATTTCTTTCCAGGAGTTCCTATATTTTTTACAATATCTGGGTTCTTACTAGCTAATTCTTTATATCAGAATTCTAATTTAAAAAAATATTTCATAAATAGGTGCTTTAGAATATTTCCTGCCTTATGGGGCTGTTTCTTAATTACCATATTTTTTTTATTACATGAAGGTAGCATCAACATTAGTACATTTATAACTATACCATTTTATGAATGGGTTTTTTGCCAATTAACAATTTTTCAATTTTATACCCCTCCCTTTTTAAGAACATTTCTTACACCCAACGGAAGTCTATGGACAATTGGTGTTGAATTTCAATTTTATTTTTTATTGCCAATAATTTATTATTTAAGTAAAATATCGAATAGGATAGGAGCAATTTTTGCAATTCTTGGTATTTATTTACTTTCTGTTGTTGTTAGCTATTGGTATCGTTATACTAATCAAGAGGTTTTATTCGCAAAATTAATTCATGTTACTGTTTTGCCATATTTACAATTCTTTCTTATGGGATTTATTTCATTCATATTTTGGCCAAAATTGAAAACCTTTTTAGTTAATAAATTCCTAGTTTGGTTTGCTATTTATTTTATTTTTGTATATATTCTCTTTGAAAAACTTCACATTTATGAGTTAAGTTATACTCCAAATATTTTTGGATGGCTTGGATATGTTATTTTATCTTTATTGACATTGTCTATGGCTTTTACTAAAAATGGGCTATCAAGCAAAATGTTAAAAGGTATTGACATTTCCTATGGAATTTATTTATATCATATGATTGTTATCAACTTCATGATTTCTAATCATATTAGTAATAGCCCTTTAATTTTAGTTATTATTATCACGGTTATTTTAGCGATAATGTCATGGACATTAATTGAATCACCTTTTTTGAAGTATAAGAATAAATTTATTGTAAATATTTAATGGTGAAACATTCGTTATTCATTAAGTCTAGATTTCTTTGCATGAATTTCGCTTAGTTATTTCAAGAATACAATAGTTAATTTACAAAGTTTAATGAAACAAATAATTCAGGATTTAAAGAAAGGCCATACACTTTTAGAAGAAGTGCCGGCTCCATTAGTTCGTAAGGGTTCAGTGTTGATAAAAACTCATTCTAGTTTAGTTAGCTTAGGAACGGAGAAAATGCTTGTTGAATTTGGCAAAGGTAATATTCTAAGTAAAGCCCGTCAACAGCCTGAAAAGGTAAAGCAGGTACTTGATAAGATCAGGACCGAGGGCCTTTTTCCAACTTTAGAAGCTGTTTTTAATAAGTTGGATGAACCTCTGCCACTTGGCTATTGCAACGCAGGTGAAGTTATTGCGGTAGGCGAAGGAGTAACTGAATTTTCTATCGGTGATAGGGTTGCAAGTAATGGTCACCACGCAGAAATAGTATGTATACCAAAAAACCTAGTTGCTAAAATACCTGAGAATATCAGTTACGATGAAGCTGCATTTACCGTGATCGGCTCGATCGGGTTGCAGGGAATTAGACTTGCAAATCCAACTATGGGAGAAACAGTTGTGGTTATTGGTTTGGGTTTAATTGGTTTGATCACTGCTGAACTTTTGTTGGCGAATGGATGTGAAGTTATTGGTTTTGATTATGATGCGAAAAAAGTATCAATAGCAAATGAAAAAGGTATTAAAGCATTTGTTGCATTAGAAGTAGATGTTGTTAAAACTGTTGAATCATTAACTAAAGGTATTGGGTGTGATGCTGTGATTATTACTGCTTCCACGAAAAGTAATGATGTTATTAGTCAGGCTGCTGAAATGAGCCGTAAGAAGGGACGTATTGTATTAGTTGGGGTTATTGGATTGGATATAAAAAGAGCTGATTTTTTCAAAAAGGAGTTGAGTTTTCAAGTTTCTTGCTCATACGGGCCTGGCAGGTATGATGATGATTATGAACAAAAAGGGATTGATTACCCCTTAGGCTACATTAGGTGGACTGAAAAAAGAAATTTTGAAACAGTGTTGAATGCGATTTCAAAAAGACAAATTAATGTGCTCCCATTAATTACGGAGAGAGTAGGTCTTGATGACTATGCTCAAATTTATGAGAGTATGGGAGGAAATTCAATAGCTTCAATCCTAAAGTATCCTGTAACCTCTGTTGATATAAATACATTGGTGCCTGTTAGGAACAATTTGGCAAAACCTTCAAAGGGCATTTTAGGAATTATTGGAGCCGGCAATTACACTAAAATGACAGTTATGCCAGCATTGAAAAATGCTGGAGGATACAATAAATTCATCTCAAGTGCAGGTGGACTTACTGCAAAAGCGTTGGCGAATAAATATGGGTTTGAATTCAGTACTACTGATTACAAACATATTCTTTCGGATCCTGAAGTTGATTTAGTAATGATAACTACGAGGCATAATATGCATGCTTCTTTGGTAATTGAGGCGTTACAATCCGGGAAACATGTTTTTGTGGAAAAGCCTTTAGCATTGAATAATGTAGAGCTTATTAAGATTATTGATACTTATAATAATTTGTCGCAGGAATTATCATTAAATGTCGGGTTTAACAGAAGGTTTTCTCCATTCATCCAACGTGCCAAAAAGTTAATTGGTAGCTCAACTACTCCTATAAATATTTCAGCTACAATGAATGCTGGTTTTATTCCATCTGATGTATGGGTTCAAGATATGCAAATCGGTGGTGGAAGAATTATTGGGGAGGCTTGCCATTTTATTGACCTTATGATATTTCTAACTGGCAGTAAAGTGAAACAGGTATCTATGAGTGCATTAGGGAAAGCACCCGCAGAGAGTACTGACAATGCAATTATTACATTAAAGTTTGAAAATGGTTCTCAAGGTGTTATAAATTATTTCTCAAATGGTAGTAAATCTTATTCAAAAGAAAGAGTTGAAATATTTTCACAAGGGAAAACACTGATCCTAGATAATTTTCGAAGATTAACAGGATATGGATTTAATGGTTTTTCTTCTTTTCGAGGTTCGATCGATAAAGGCCAAAAAACCCAATTTTCAAAACTAATTACTATGGTTAAAGAAGGAGGTGCTCCTCTTATTCCATTTGATGAAATCATAAATACTACTCAAACTTCTTTTGCCGCTTTGCAAAGTTTAAAAGAGGGAACTTGGATCATTATTGAATAAACTATTAATATGAGAATAACGTTAATTGCGGGTGCAAGACCAAATTTCATGAAAATTGCTCCAATTATAGAAGCTATTGAAAAGTATAATCTATATTCAGGACCTATTCATTATCGTTTAGTACATACAGGTCAACATTACGATAAAAATATGAGTGATAGCTTTTTCACACAATTAGGGATCCCTCATCCACATTCTAATCTTGAATCAGGTGGTGGCACACAAGCTGAACAGACTGCGAATATTATGATTCGTTTTGAAAAAGAACTTACTGAAAACCCTACAGATATAGTTTTAGTAGTGGGAGATGTTACCTCTACTTTGGCTTGTTCTATTGTAGCTAAAAAAATGTGTCTACAGGTTGTACATGTTGAGGCTGGTATCCGTTCTTATGATTTAACTATGCCGGAGGAGATAAACAGAATGGTTACTGACGCTATTTCTGATCATTTCTTTACTACTTCTGAAATAGCAAATGCCAATCTTAGGCAAGCAGGGGTTAAAGATGAGAAGATTCATTTTGTAGGAAATACCATGATTGATACTTTACTTAAGCAACAACCTTATTTTCTGCAACCTTCAATTTGGAAAGAGAAAAATCTTGAGAATAAAAACTATTTTGTCATTACGTTACATCGACCAGCAAATGTTGATGGTGAGCAAAATCTTAAAATATTACTTCAAACCATTATTGAAGAGTCAAGAGGATTACCTATTGTTTTCCCTGTTCATCCACGAACCGCTAAAAATTTACGCAATTTAGGTATTGACGCAGCTAATCTTTTAATGGTTGAGCCCATGACTTATTTGGAATTTAATTATCTAGTTAAATACGCAAAAGCTGTGATCACAGATAGTGGAGGGATAACAGAAGAAACAACGGTAATGGGTGTCCCATGTATAACTCTAAGGAATAATACTGAACGACCAGAAACAGTTGATATTGGCACAAATGAATTGATTGGTACAGACCCTGCAAATTTACCCCCCGCTTTTCAAATATTGTTTGATGGGAAATGGAAAAAAGGGTCAATTCCTCCATTGTGGGATGGTAAAACTGCTCATCGAATTATTACTGTATTATCCAATTTATATTCTTTGTGATTCGTCGATTTTTGACTCTCTGCCATACGGTAAGATATTTGCAATTCCTCCAAATTAGATACCAAATTTGGTATCGACTAAAATCGCCATTTATAAAGATCAACAATTATACAGCGTATAATAATTCTATAATTCATTCAATTGGTTCTAGATTCAGCAACAAGTTTATACAATCTGATAATAAGTATTTGGGAAATTTCACTTTCTCTTTTCTCAATATCTCTCATCAGTTTAAAACTGAAATTGATTGGAATTTTTCAGAGCATGGCAAACTATGGACGTATAATTTACAATATTTCGATTTTTTGCTGGATGAAAATATTTTACATTCTGAAAAGCAATTATTTGTTGAAAAATTTTCAGAGCTCTTATTAAAGGGCGAGATAAAACTTGAACCATATCCGGTTTCACTACGAATAATTAACTGGATAATATTTTTTTCAAAATCAGGGGTGCAATCTTCAAATTCTGAAATAGCTTTAAAAAGGCAAGTAAATTATCTCGAGAATAATCTTGAATTTCATATTCTAGCAAATCACTTGTTAGAAAATTATATAGCACTTTTTATATCAGGTATTTCCCTGCAAAATGAAAGACTGATAAATTCAAATTGGACTTCCATTTTAAAGCAACTTGATGAACAAATACTTGAGGATGGAGGGCATTATGAATGTTCTCCTATGTATCATAGTATACTTTTGGGGAAACTATTATTGATATATGATGTACTTCCCAATAAAACCATTATACCTCATATACAAAAATTTGAGAATACACTTCAAAAAATGCTCGGATGGTTAGTAGCTGTTAGTTTTTATAATAAAAAATGGGCACATTTAAACGATTCAACTGAAGGTATTGCACCGACTGTTTCTAATATTTTGCATGTAGCTGAGCAAATCGGATTAAAGCCGTCGAAAATTGATCTTAAACAATCAGGGTACAGGAAATATGTTTTAAATGATTGGGAAGTGATTTTTGATGTAGGAAATATACTTCCTTCATATCAACCAGGACATGCACATAGCGATATGTTGGCTGTTTGTTTGCAGATTGAGAATAAAGCGGTGTTAGTTGACACGGGTACTAGTACATACCAATTTGGAGCTAGAAGAATGAGTGAGAGAAGCACAGTTTCGCATAATACTGTTTCTATCAATGGAACAAATCAGTCTGAAGTATGGGGTAGTTTTAGGGTTGGTTCAAGAGCAAGCATCACAATCCATAAGGAAACCCCCAATTTTATAGAGGCTTTCCATAACGGCTATAAACGGAATTTTGGACTGATTCATAAAAGATCAATTCAATTTGAAGATAAATCGTTTGTGATCACTGATAAGTTAGAGGGGGCTCCCAAAAAGGCATATGTAGGTGTTGCATTTTTCCACCTTGATCATAAGTGTAACGTAAGATTAGATATTGAGAATGGAAAATTATTTGTAAATGATAATATTGAGTTTTCATTTTCGGAGTATCAAAAAATTGAACTGAAAGAATACTCGCAAGCAATAGGGTTTAATTTATATGAGAATAGTTATTGTATAAAAGTTCATTTTCTCATTCAACTAACTACTAATATTAGGCATATTTGAAAAGGATTCTGTATTTATCGTTTTATTTTGAGCCTGATCTCTGTGCCGGCTCTTTTAGAAACTCACCTTTGGCAAAAGAGCTTGCAAAGCAATGTGGTGATTCTGTTGAAATTATCATTATAACTACTAATCCAAATCGGTATAACACTTTTAAAGTTGATGCGCCATTATATGAGCATATTGGTAATCTAACAATTCATCGGATTTCAATACCTGAACATCATAGTGGTTTTACTGATCAGATTTATTCGTTTTTGGCATTTTATAAAGGGGTACAAAAAATTGTAAAACAATATCATTTTGATATGGTTTTCGCTTCTTCAAGTAGGCTTTTTACAGCTTTTTTAGGATACCGTATTTCAAAAATTAGAAACATACCTCTCTATCTTGATATAAGAGATATTTTCACTGATACAATGAAAGATGTACTCTCTAACCGATTACTTAAAACTTTTGCTATACCTATTCTTGAATATATAGAGTTTAAAACATTTTCAAAAGCCGACCATATAAATTTAATTTCAGCAGGCTTTAAAACTTATTTTACCAAATACCCTAAGCCTAACTATTCTTACTTTTCAAACGGTATTGATGATGAATTCCTCAATCTAAATGAAAATGTGTATGTTGAGAATAATCCTAAAAAAATAATTTATGCAGGAAATATTGGTGAAGGGCAAGGACTTCATATAATAATTCCGGAAGCTGCAAAAGCGTTGGAAGGAAAATTTGAGTTTCTTATAGTTGGTGATGGTGGTGCCAAAGCAAGACTTTTATCAGAAGTAAATCGATTAAAATTAACCAACATTCAAATAATTGACCCTGTTAAAAGATCTGAACTGTTACAATTTTATGATGAATGTGATTTCTTTTTTATTCATTTAAATGATTATGAAGCTTTTAAAAAGGTTCTGCCATCTAAAGTTTTTGAACTCGCAGCATATGATAAACCAATAATAGCTGGTGTTAGTGGTTATGCAAGAAGCTTTATTGAAGAAAATATTGTTAACTCAATTGTTTTTAATCCGGGTGATGTTTTGACTTTTGTAAAGTCTATTACTGGATATATGTATCGTAGAGAACGTAGAACTGAATTTTTAAATAAATATTTACGCTCAAAACTTAATAGAGACATGGCTTCATCAATTTTATCTTATTTACCTTGAAAAATTTATTAATAACTGGTGCTTCTGGTTTTGTAGGTAAAAATTTGATTCCTTATCTCAGTGAGAGCGGGTACAAAATTGAACTTTGTAGTTTGCGTGAGACTTTTCCTGTTTCTATTTCAGGCAGTATCGATGGGATAATACATTTAGCTGGTAAAGCGCATGACTTAAAAAAGGTATCTGATCCTGATGAATATTTCAGTGTTAATACTGAATTGACTAAAAAACTATTCGATTTATTTCTTATTTCTAACGCTTCTATTTTTGTTTTTTTAAGTTCTGTAAAAGCCTCAGCTGATACAGTTGAATCTGAACTTACTGAAAATAACTTACCCAACCCCAAAACAGCCTATGGGCAATCAAAATTACAAGCAGAAAGTTATATACTTTCGCATAAGTTGCCTGAAGGAAAAAATATCTTTATACTAAGGCCTTGCATGATTCATGGTCCGGGAAATAAGGGTAATCTCAATTTATTATATCAATTTGTAAAGCGAAACTTACCTTATCCTTTAGCCGCTTTCAATAATAAACGTTCTTTTTTGAGCATTGAAAATTTGTGTTTTATATGTAGGGAGTTACTAGAAAGACAAGATATACCTTCCGGTATTTATAATATTGCTGATGAAGTTCCTCTTTCAACCACAGAAGTTTTGTCTACTATGGCAGAAGTTTTATTTAAGCGTCCTTTAGTTTTGAAAGTTAATAAAAGATTTATAAAATATGTTGCTCAGGTGGGAGATATAATCCCAATTTATTTAAATTCTGAACGACTTAAGAAGCTTACTGAAAACTATATTGTTAATACTGACAAACTTAAAAATGTACTTTTTAAACCTTTGCCTATTAATTCTAAAGATGGGATTAAAATTTCAGTAATGTCATTCCAAAGCAATAGAAAATATAAACCCTACAAATGAGTAACTTAATATTATTGTTATATTCTTATTCTCTAAACAAGCATATATTTATTTTGGCTATAGAATAAATATTACTTTTCGATAGCTGTTAGTTCTGTAGTTATTTATTTTAAATAAATGAGTAAATACAATTTGTTTCAATATTGTAATTATGTAAAATGAATTATACGATTATAGCTAAATATATTATATATTTTATTGCTTTCTTAGTTTTAGAACTTTTGTACTTCAAAATAGCTGACAAATATAATATAGTTGATAAGCCCAATCATAGAAGTTCACATACAAATTCAATTTTACGAGGAGGCGGTATTATTTTCCCTATAGCAGGAATTATTTTCTTTATTCCTGATCTTTCATATGTTTATATTTTATGTTCACTTGTTCTATTGGCTGTTATTAGTTTTTGGGATGATGTTGTTTCGCTTTCGAGTTATTTGCGATTTTTCGTCCATATTCTCGCTGTGATTTTATTGTTAGTTCAAACTAGTTTACCTATTTCCTTTCTGGTGTATTTTTTAATTGGAGTCGGTGTGATCGGAATTATTAATAGTTATAATTTTATGGATGGAATAAACGGCATTACTGCATTATATTCATTGGTATGTTTCGGTTCTTTATTGTTTACAAATATTTATTTATTTCATTTTTTCAATAACGATCTATTGATTTTTATCATATTATCGTTATTGGTATTTTCTTACTTTAATGTTCGACAAATTGCTAAGTGTTTTTCGGGTGACGTGGGTAGTATTACAATAGCACTAATCCTCTCATATTTAATTATTTTATTAACTTTTTATTCTGGGTTTCACTTGTGGATTTTCTTCTTGGGAGTTTATGGTATAGATACTTTTTTCACTTTAGTATGCAGGATTTTACGTAAGGAAGTAATTATGCAGGCTCATCGTTCACATTTTTACCAATTTTTGGTGAATGAGTTGAAATGTTCTCATTTTAAAGTGAGCTTTCTATATGCATTGATTCAGTTGATTGTAAACATCGTAATTATTCATGGATATTATTATAAAGTCTATTCTTATTCGTTTCTTTTATTGTTTGGGATTCTTTTATTATATATTATATTTAGGTTTAAATTCGAGGGTAAATCTAGATTGTTTATAAAATATTAAAAAACAAGAAGTTAAGCATGTTTAAAAACATTAATATAATTCCACGTTGGATCATTTTTGTGATTGACTTAGCGATTTGTTGTTTCGCTCTAATATTTTCATATTTAATACGTGTCAATTTATCTTTTGATAGTATTATTATGAAAGAGTTGAGTGGCAATTTATTAATTCTTGTATTAATCAATTCCATTGTTTTCATCAATTTCAGGACTTATGCCGGAATCATTCGGTATACAGGTGTTCAAGATGCTGTTCGAATATGCTATGCAATAATTGTAACCACCTGTGTGTTGTTTTTTATAAGTTTAGTCTCATCTAGTTCAGGTGGAGCACTAACTTTTTCGAATGTTACTTTAATTATTTACGCACTTTTTAGTTTCCTCTTTCTTATTTCATACAGAGTTCTTGTTAAATATGCTTTTAGCTATTTAAGAAACTATAAAATGGACCGTAAAAATGTAATTATTTACGGAGCTGGAGAAGCGGGTTTTGCCACTAAAAGAGTATTGGAGCATGATTCAACATCTAATGTGAATATTGTTGCCTTTGTTGATGACGATTTGCGAAAAGTTGGTAAAGTCGTCGATGGTATTCGTATCAATCATACGCATGACCTTCAATTGCTATCACTGAGTCAAAAAATTGATGAAATAATAATTGCCGCATTTACATTAGCTCCTGCTAAGAAAAATGAGCTAGTTGATTTTTGTTTGGATCATAATATTACAGTTTTGAATGTACCGCCATTAGACAAATGGATCAATGGTCAATTCTCTGCTCGACAATTGCAAACTATCAAGATTGAGAATTTACTTGAAAGGGAGCCTATCAAAATAAATAATGAGGAAATCGCCCATCAAATAAGTGGAAAACGAATACTTGTAACAGGTGCTGCAGGATCCATTGGTAGTGAAATTGTCCGTCAGCTATTGAAGTTTAACCCACAAACCATCGTTCTTTGCGACCAAGCAGAATCTCCCTTACATCAAATGGAACTGGAATTGCAAGATGCTAAAACAGCTACAAACTGTGTTTCATTTTTAGGCGATGTAAAGAATGTGGTAAGGATGAACGAGCTTTTCAGCCAGTTTGAACCACATTATGTATATCACGCTGCAGCTTATAAGCATGTTCCTATGATGGAATTATGCCCTACAGAAGCTATTTTGACTAATGTAATGGGTACTAAAATAATTGCAGATTTATCCATTAAATACCATGTTCAAAGATTTGTAATGGTATCAACTGACAAAGCCGTTAACCCTACTAATGTGATGGGTGCATCTAAGCGGTTAGCAGAAGCTTATGTGCAGCAAATGCACTTTGATATAAACCACAATGGTAATTCTGATAAAAAAGTTAATAATACAAAATTTATTACCACCAGATTTGGTAATGTTTTGGGTTCTAATGGGTCTGTTATTATTAGGTTTAAAGAGCAAATTGAGAAAGGTGGACCAGTAACTGTTACGCATCCGAATATTACCCGGTTTTTTATGACCATTCCGGAAGCCTGTCAACTTGTTTTAGAAGCAGGTTCTATGGGAAAAGGTGGTGAAATATTTGTTTTTGACATGGGCAAACCAGTTCCTATTATCGATTTAGCCAAAAAGATGATACGTCTTTATGGTTTGGTGCCCGGCATTGATATAGATATTAAATATACCGGACTTAGACCTGGTGAAAAACTTTATGAAGAATTGTTGATGGACTCAGAAAATACCTTGCCTACTTATCATGAAAAAATTATGATAGCTAAAGTAAGGCATAACCAATTCCCGGAATTACAAAAGCAATTTGAAAATTTATTTTCTTTAGCTAAAGGGATGCAAGGATCTATGGATTTAGTTGCAAAAATGAAAGAGCTCGTTCCTGAATTTGTAAGTAATAATTCTATATTTGAAAGTCTTGATAAAGAAAAGAGTGGAAGCAATGTTATTTCGATTTCCAAAGTTATTTAGGCATACACCAAAATGTCGTCATCCCCAACTAATCGTTGCGGGATTTTTTTTGCTCCAAGTTTTGGTTTTGCAAAACTTATTATCTGCACAAACTATTCCGGTTGGAACTTTTCAAGATCAAGAACTCAGGTCTAAACAACTTTTAGGATTATATGATTCTACAGTTTCATTTTCGGTTCGCTCTTTAGTAACTGAACCTGAAGTTAAAATGAATTGGAAGAAACCTTTTCTTAAAATTCTTCCTGTAACCATTATCCAGCAATACAATTCTCACCACCCTTATGGTTGGAATGATGGGGCCATGATTCCTGCAAAGGGATATCAATCATTGATAAGTGCAGGGATATATGGCTCTTATGGGCCACTAGCTATTCAAGTACAGCCAGAATTTGTGTTTGCTGCTAATAATAATTATCAATTTAATAATGCGTATGGCAGCAAAACTACAGGTTCATACACTAAATTATATCCAGGACAATCTGCCATTAGTTTATCAGCAGGCTCATTTTCAATTGGTTATAGTACACAAAATAATTGGTGGGGACCTGGTATCAGAAGTTCACTTTTAATGAGTAACAATGCACCAGGATTTGGTCACTTTTTCTTTAAAACAAGAAAACCCCTAAGAACCCCTATTGGTAGTTTTGAATGGCAATTGATTGGGGGGCAATTGCAATCTGATGATAATCTATCTTATGAGAACAATCATTTATTAGCAAATACGCTAGTAAGTAAATCCAGGTATCTAAGTGGCTTAGTATTTAGTTATCAACCAAAATGGGTGCCAGGTCTTTTTGTTGGATTTACACGTTCTGTTCAAACTTATTCTGCTTATAATGAAGTTGCTGAACTGAGTTTTTTTGAAAAATACATTCCTGTACTTGCACTCGCAGTACAAAAAAAGAATAATTTTTTTGATGACACCCTTTACAGAGATCAATTAGCTTCTTTCTTTTTGAGATGGGCCTTGCCAAAGGCGAATGCTGAATTTTATGTTGAATATGGATTTAATGATTATGGCGTCAATACCCGAGACTATTTGTTGGGTCCAAGTCATTCTGCTGCCTATATAGCTGGGTTTAGGAAAATAAAACCATTACGAGATAAGCAACGATTAGAATTTGGTTTGGAAATAACCCAGATGAGCCAAACACCTGATTGGATGGTTCGAAATGCAGGTAATTGGTATGTTCATAGCCAAGTTTCTGAAGGGTATACCCATCAAAATCAAATCTTAGGTGCTGGTGCAGGATTTGGAGCCAATGTGCAGAGTATCACTACTACCTGGGTGAATGGTTGGACGCAATTAGGCATACTTATTGAAAGAATAGACCGTGATCCACAAACACATGTAAATAAATGGGTTGATTTTGGAGTGGGCGTTTTACCTCAATGGAAATTCAATCAGTACTTAGTATCCGGGAAGTTCGAATTGATTAATTCAAAAAATTATATCTGGGAAAAAGACTTAAACCGATTAAATTTTCACACACGATTAAGTATAGCTTATTTATTCAGATAAACTAACCAATGAACAGAACAAGTCTTATTATACTTTTTTCCATCTTTGCGCTATATGGCAATTCACAAGTTATTTCTAATGACCGCTTAAAGGAAGCATTCAGAAACCAACAATTAATTGGAAACTATTATAGTGGCTATTCACTTTCAGTTAATGCAAACCAGATTAACCTAAATGAATTAGACTCAGCATTAGGGTTTAAAAATGTATTAATTAAAAAAAGTAAAAATTTTAGTGCTCAATTTGTGCCAGTTAGCTTTGTACAGCAATATAATTCTAAGCTCCCTTATGATTGGAATAATGCCCCAATGATACACGCCAAAGGGTACCAGAACGTTTTGTCTTTTGGCATTTATTCTAAACTAGGTAAACACATTACCATCCAGTTAATGCCTGAAATAGCGTATGCAGAAAATAAACCTTTTGAACAATTTTCTCAACAGCTTGGTGATAGGGCCTGGGCAGATTATTATCGATTTTTAAATACATCTGATATCCCTTCGCAATTCGGTGCAGAACCTTATAGAAAAATTTTCCCCGGCCAATCAAGTATCAGGTATAATTTCAAGTCTTTTTCTGCGGGGATCTCTACGGAAAGTTTGTGGTGGGGGCCGGGTTGGCGGAATTCTTTGGTGATGAGTACAAATGCCCCTGGGTTTATACATTTCACCTTTAATACTACTAGGCCGATACAAACCTCTATTGGTAGTTTTGAAGGACAAGTGATTGGCGGAAAACTCGAAGAAAGTAATATTTTGCCACCAAGGATATATAGTTACTACAATGGCTCTTTTTTATATCAACCAAAGAACAATGAATGGCGTTATATGACTGGCATGGTTGTTTCATGGCGGCCTAAATGGGTTCACAACCTGTATTTAGGTATTAGTAAGGCATCCTACCTCTACCATTCAGATATTTCAAATCCGCTGGATGTATTGCCGTTGCAGGGTTTTTTTGGCAAGTTTAGAACAGCCGCGGAACGGACCGGTAAAAAATCATCCATGGGTTCCTTATTCTTTCGATATATTATGCCAAAAGAACAAACCGAAATATACATGGAACTGGGCAGAAAAGATATATCTCTAATGCCTTGGAATATTGTTCAAAACCAACAATATCGGAGGGCTTATGTAGTAGGTATACGAAAACTTTTTCCTACAAAGCAGAAAGACGCGTTTATACAATTAGCCACTGAATTAACTCAAATGCAGGCACCTACTGCAGAACTGATCCGCTCACCCGACAGTTGGTATACAGACCCATATGTCAGACAAGGATATACCAACCAGGGCAGGGTTATCGGTGCAGGTATAGGTACCGGTAGTAATAGCCAGACCATGGAGATTAGCTGGGTAAAAGGAATGAAAAAGATTGGCTTGCAGTTTGAGCGTGTACGATATAACAGCGATTTCCATTATTATGCCTTTGAATATATTCAAGACTTCAGACGGCACTGGATTGATATTTCCACCACCTTTAAAGCAGATTGGAATTTCAAACATTTTTTTGCTTCTGCACAATTCGGTATAATACGTTCGTATAATTATAAATGGCTCATTGTACAAGTAGATCCTAATGATTTTTTTACTGCGGGAAATGAGTTCCTGAATCTTTCGGGAAGAATAAATATTACATACAGGTTTTAATTATGTAACTGTTTGGAGTTAAAACAAATTTTATTTTAAGGGTCGCATTTCTTAAAATTTGTAAGCAACAAATGATTTATTCAAGAAAAAAAATTTCTCTCTATGTATATTGGCAAGTGGGAAAAGAGATTGCATTTCTCTGAGTGATAACAATTTGATTTCAGCTACCTGTTTTTCCGCATCCTCTTTGTTGCGGATTTTTTGTATGTGGCCTAGAGTGAGATGTTGGGTAAGAAAAACCCTAACAGGAAATGGGAGATATTGAAAAAAAGGGAATACCCAATGCGGTTCTATTGGAAACCAAAAATTGGGGGTTTGAATAAAATAATATTTACCAACTCTTTGAATTTCTGCAGCCATTTTTTGTTGACTTTCCCTGTCAAACAAATGTTCAATAACAGAATTGGAAAATACAATATCAAAGGATTGATTGGGGTATTGTAAATTGGTTGCATCTCCCGATACGCTAATAAAGCCCTTGCGATCTATGGGCTGTGCACTGAGATTTAATAATGTTATGCTAACCCCTTCATTATTAAAATCCATAGCTTCCCAAAAAGCAGTTGTGCCACCAATATCTAAAATGGATAATGGGCGAGGCAAATGATTGATTAGCGATAAGAAGAATTCAAACCGTTTGGTTCTTAACTTGTGTGAAAGGGATGCAGGGTTATTATTGTCTGCAATTTTTTTTATAATCATGATCCCTCTCTTTTATTTTTTTACAGCAATCACCACAATTACAGTAATAAATGTCAACAAAGCTGCGCCTGCAAAAGCAGCTAACCACCAATCTAACTTATTATCTTTTAGTGGTATTTCTGGATCATCTACAATCTGAATAGTAGGTGTTTCTTGTATCAATGCCGTTTTGCTTATCTCCAAATTTTTTACAATCTCACCATATATAGTGGCCTGCATCAATTTATCACGGTAAGAGATTTCGGCTGACACCTGCGGTTCTGCATACACAGGATTAGCATCAAGTAATTTTCTGTCGGCATCTGCAGAAGAATAGGTTTTTCGGTTCAGGTATATTGCAAGACTGTCTGCTTTTCCTTGTAAGCGTTTCACGTTATTGGTTAACCTTCTTGTTTTGGTAGTAATATAAAAATCCGTTGCTACTTTTAATAATCTTTGGTTAAACAAAAGGCTAAGTTTTTCGTCTTTCATAGTAACAGATAATTCGAAGAAGCCTAATTTCCTGTCGGGTTTTGCAATAGAAAGATCTGATTTGATGATCTCTTTTGTTATTTTTTGCAAAAGACTGTCTTCTGTTCTGCCTAGTTTTGATCCATCATATGGGAAATTTATTGCTTTACCAAGCTGACTATTTTTTGCCCATTTCGCTTTCCAACCCTTTTTATCTGCGTATATATCGGCAAGCGAATATTTCGAATTTATACTGTCGTATGCAGATAAAAGTGTTTTCCTGATCAGATTATGACTCTTTACCAGCTCCAGAACATTATCGCCTGATAATATTCCACCTGATCCTCCTGCTAAACTTCCCATATCAAACCCAAATTGTCCGGCTAATGCCGATGCAATAGAACCGCCCCCCATTTTTGATTCTTCTACTACAAATGTTGTACGTGCTGTAAAGCTTACCGGTTTGATCCAACTATACAGTATGCCAGCTATAAAACCTATAATGGCCACAAAACCAAGCAATCGCCAATGTCCCAAAGCATAAGCAATAGATTTACCAATCCCCTTTATTTCATTGAGTAAAGAGAAGGGTTCATCTTCAGGCAAATCGCCGGTATTGAAATGTTTGTGTTGTTCCATTCAATTTTCTTTAAGCTTATAGAAATTATCAGCGAAAGTTGCTATTTATAAATCACTTCAAACGCTATTTAATTACACTGATTATAGCCGCAAGCGCACCCAAAAGAGTTGCTAAGGCTGATATTTCTAATACAGAAATAGTTCTTTTGTCAGACTCTGATTTTTCAGGAACAATAATTTTACTTCCCGGTAATACCTTGGGGTAGTTTCTGAAAAAAAGAAAACGGGTGATTTTTTTATTAACGCCATTGCTATATTGTATATAGGCTTTTTTCAGGTTGCCTTTATCTGTTGTTCCACCTACGCCAGATATATAAGAAGTAAAGCTGCTCGACTCATATTTCAGAAATTGCGGATTAAAAACTGCACCTGTTACTTCTACGAATGTTACATGGCGTGGGATAAAAATACTATCACCTGGAAGTAGTGGGAATTTTTCGGAAGTCCCTTTTTCATCAGAAAATATAGTAGTTGCTACACGTACCCCATTTCTGAAAACCTGTGTATTGGTTAAGGATGCATACGGTGTAATACCTCCTGAACGTTCTATCAATTCCTGTATACTTTCATCCCTTCTTTCTAAGGCATAATCACCTGTGTATTGAACTTCTCCACGAACTTTCACATTACCTAATATTCGGTAATTTAGTAAACGCGGCACAAAAACATTATCAAGTGGTTCAAGTATAGTTTTACTCGTGGCGCTGGAAAGACTGGTATCTACATCTGCCTTGATCAGGTTTATCAGTTTGTTGGCAAGTGTATCGGAACGGTTCATTTCTAATCTGGAAATTTCTACTTTATGGTTGGCCGCATCATTTGTGAATCCTCCTGCCATCAGTACCAGATCTTCTAAAGACATTCCCTTACGAAACTCAAATGTACCTGGCGCCCTTACATTACCGCTAATGGAAACATAGGGCACATCACGTAGGCTATCGCGAGAGGGGATGAAAACTGAATCATCTTTTATTAGTAGGATATCTGAAGCAGTGCCTGTTTGTACCTTATTGAGATTAAAAGAGATTAGTTCTCTTTCTGCATTCCCGGCTTTTTTTCGCATGATATAGCCATTGGAAATGAAGGCATCTTCACGAAGCCCTTCAGCATTGCTGATCAGCTTTAAAAGGCGCAATCCGTCTGTAAGTTGGTATCCTCCTGGTCGATACACGGCACCTCCTATCAAAACACGATTTGTATAACTAGCCAGAACAGTGCCAATATGAACAGAGTCAGCATTCTGTGGAATAAAATTTGAAAAATCTATCCGGTTGATATCCCTGATTGTTCTTTCCTTACCACCAACTTGAACAATTTTTGCCGATTCTTTGTAAGCTGTCCCTTCCATTCCACCTGCATACTCTATGAGATCTGCTAGGGTTTCTTTTTCCAGTAATTCATAAATTAATGGCCTTTTTACTTCTCCCCTCAGAATCACACGTTTGGAATAAACAGGGATTCGGATGATATCCTGGTCCTCTAATTTCAGGTCGGTATTAAACACACCTTTCTGTAAAAAACTGTAAAAATCAATGGTCGCAAATAATTTGTTTTTACGGATCAATTCGATTTTGCGCAAAGAACCTTGTTGTGAAGGGCCTTCAGAAAGATACAATACATTGAAAAAATTTGCCAATGCTGAAATGGTGTAAGTGCCGGGCCTTGCTGCTTCCCCAATGATATGAACATCTATATTTCTAGCATTATCAAGGGTTATAAACAATTTTGTTTGTCCGCTTGCCAATGCCGGATATGCCCTTTGCATTTTGGCTTTAATCTTTAGTTGGGCCTGTTCCAAGGTGAGCCCGCTCAGATTAATAATATCCCCATGCGGTACCTGGAAGCCGCCGTCGCGTAAAATCTTGCCGGTTAAGGCAGTTTCATTAATGCCTGTAAGCGTAAGGGTTAATTCATCTCCAGGACCAAGAATATATGTTTTCGGTGGGTTGATATTGCGATTAGTTTGAAAAGATACATTTGGGTTACTGAAGAGATCAAACCCATAATAAAGAGAGGCCTTCCTCATTTGTGGAACTGATTGCACCCAGCTACTATCGTGCATGAATGCCGCTGTATCTCTAATCTGACCCAAACCCCTTGTTTGCGAGTTGGATTGAGCCTGCAGCAACCTTTTTTTGAAACTGTTTACATCAGATGGGCTCATGCCATTTCGCATAAGTTGTTTTATGGCATCATTATCGGAACCTCCTCCTTTTTGGGCTTGTTGCCACATGAGTAAGATTTCCTGATTAGATAACTGGGATGGGTTCATTGATCCGCTAACCGGTTTCTGTGCCATAACCGTAAATGCGAGCATGCAACATAAAAGCAATAGCCAAACCTTTTTTGCCCACAGATATAGGGTACTTTTCATCATAATAAGAAATTACCCAAATATAGTAAAAACATAAGTTACAAGCTGTTACACACCACCTATTACTATAAACATAGCACTTTTATGTTCACTATTTGAACAACTTTAACGGAAAATAACCATGGATCATAACCCATAACGAACACCTAATGTAACCAATTGGTTAGTTTGGGTGCTGTTAGAAATAAAGCTTTTGATGTGTTGGGAATCGAATTGACCATAGAGGTTTAATTTGTTTATCCACTCATATGCCACCTGTAACTCAAATTCCTGTTGGTTGGCTTGATGGTCGAATAGGAATCCTGGCTGTGGTTGTTGAAAATACTGCTGATTCAGGGTACCCGCACCTCCCTTACGAATATACTGGTATCGTAGCAGGCATTTCAGTTTTGGAATAGGTGTATAACGAAGAGAATAAATAAAACGGTCTGCATTGTTACCCATCCAGTCGCCCATTATATAATTACTATTGGTATAATTCTGTGCAGGAAGCAGGTTGCGATATACAAATGGATTGATACGGGTATATTCCAAACCCATAGTAAGGTATGGAAGAATGAAATCTGTAGTGGAGGCACCCAAGGTAAACCCAAGCTGGTTTCTGCTCTTATTTTTGTCAAAAATAGATGCAACCCTTATTTCATCTATAAACAGGCTGCCATACAAATGTGTTTTTGGTAGATGGTTGCGTGAGCTTATTTGCATAAATAATTGTCCATTGGAACCTGCATTGATATTATTGTTGTTTACAATGTTATCGTAAACCTTATAAAAAAGTACCGGTATGAGGTAACCAACATCTAACCTATCGCTGTAAACCATCGATTCGCCAAAACTTATATCCAGTCCTTTGATTGGGGTAACCCGGATACTGTGCATGGCCATGAATTTGGGAATATAAAATTCACGTTGGGCATTAAAGGCCCCCCCCGGAATACCTGTTGAATAGGTTTTTGCAGAATCAAGAATGCCAGAATTTAGCCATGCATGTATATAATTGAAACTTAACCAGGGTAAGGGCTTAAAATCAAGCCGGATAAAAGGGTAGGCAGGACTTTTGTTCGATAATACTATTCGTCCATTGTCGCCATAACCCCATAATAACTGATCCTGAGCAAGACTAATAGAACCATTTTTAAAACTATATGTGATGCCACCACGAAGCTCACTGTAGTTATGGCTTTTTTTATTGGAAGCAATCTTAGTAATAATACCCGTTTGCGGTGTAAAAAGGCGAAGTGTATCCAGGCCTGTACCTTTTTCATTAACATCATTGTATGAAAAGTAGTAAGACCAGTGTTTCCCAGCATACCCATATAAAGAAATCCCCGAACTAAACTGCTGAACATGCTTGTTAGTACCCTGTATGGTGGCAGCAGTAAGTACAGGATCAACACGCATCATAAAATTGTCAGTATTGATATCCATTAAGCGCCACCTGCCTAAAGCATCTTTTTTTAAAAAATTTGGAGAGACATGGTCTGTGTTAAGTTGTTTATCAGTATACTCCTGTTTGTAGAAAGCAAGTTCTTTTAATTCAATCTTTGAGAGCAAAGATTTTTTTATTGACAAAGAGTCTAATAATGAACCTAAATATATTCTACTGACTGGTCGAATATTATCGTCAAAATCGATAATTCCTTTTTGTGCCAATCGAGAGAGGTAAGAGTATACTTCATTGGTATTATTTTCCCATACCGCCTGGCTTTTGAGGTTGCTGGTGAATAGAAGTGAAATGACTACATATAAAACAAGTAGCGTTCTTTTTTTGCACATCTTTTTGATATCTTTTATCATGCTAAGTTCGTCTAGTCGGGATTAATGCATCGCAAATGTCGCATGGAATTGGCAAAGATCGCCTAGCTGATTAGTTAATTATTGGATTTTGTGATACTTCTTATTGGTTGCACTTATTATCAGTTTAATAAGCATTCTGATCACCGCGCAGCATATTGATGACAGTTTGCAATATGATCTGGCAATCCATCCAAAAAGTCCATCGATGAATATAATAGAGGTCGAAGTTTACCCTTTTTTGCATAGAACCATTTGCTTTAGTTTCGCCCCTGCAACCATTTACCTGTGCCCAACCAGTGATACCTGGTTTTACCACATGCCTTAACATGTAATTCTCAATAGTGTGAATGGATTCGAGATTCAATGGGGTTGGATGTGGCCTTGGACCCACAACCGACATATTACCTTGTAAAACATTCCAGAACTGGGGTAATTCATCAAGATTAGTTCTTCTGAGCAATGCACCAAAAGGAGAAATACGAGGGTCGTTTTTTGTTGCCTGCCTATAAAAGCCATTGTGATCAATATCATGGTTGTTGGCCACCATGGTTCTGAATTTATAACAGATGATCTTCTCATTATTCAATCCCCATCTTTCCTGTTTAAAATAAGCAGGTCCCTTTGATGTTAGTTTAATTAATATAGCAATCAGAGGGAAAAGCCAAATACCTATAATAACGAAAAAAAGGAGAGAGAATATAATATCAAATATGCGTTTCAGTACCCTGCTTGAAACAGTATCTAGTGGTAAAGACCTGATATTGATTACAGGTAGCATACCGATATTGTTTACTTGTATACTAGAAGAAGTGTATTGCTGCAGATCTGGAACAATGCGTGCTTTGATAGCATAATAATCACATACTTCAATACAATCCTGGATCTGATCATTATGGGTGTTTGGTAATGCGATAACCACTTCATCAACATGGTTTTCTTTAAGTATGGTTGATAAATTTTCGATTTTTCCTTTGTAAGAACATCCATTCATTTTATTGGTGGTATTATCTACAAAGCCAATACATTTATATCCATAATAGTAATACTTATTGATGGTTTCATAAAAATCGAAAGCTGAAGCTGTAGCACCTACAATGAGCAGGTTGTCAAATAGTTTACCTTGAAAAATAGCTGAGTGAAGGTATTTACGGATGATATATTTGGTGAGTGTAAGTAGAAAAAATAATAAACTAACCAGTAGAATAAAAAAAGCAACATTATGCTCAAAGTGTATAAATGTATTTAAGAAAAAAAAGCCTGAGCTAAGGATGATAACATATATGATTAATGTATAAATAATAAATACGATTTCCTCAGAATATTTATTTGAACGCCTGTCGGCATATAAATGTGAAAATGCCGCTGCTAAATACCATAAAATCAATGTAAGCATTAGCGTAATCAGGATACTAGCCAGATTACCGGTAAAGCTTTGCTTGTTTGATACGAAAACAGACAATAAATAAGAAACACAAACTATCGGTGCATCAATAAAATATCTGATCGCTGTATACTTATTATAGGTCTTTGGCATAAATTTCTGGATATATCAAATATTCCGACACCAGTAGGCCCAATGGGCCTGATTTTTTTGCTAAATTAGGGATTAATATTTTTTATATGGGAGTTGTTTGATTTTGTTCAAGTGAAAACACACTTTTTCACCTTATATGAGCATAAATAATAGCTAAATGCAGCCTTTGAGAAAGTATTTATGGGTTTCTTTTTAAAGGCGTCTTTGTGAATTTTTGCTGAATTAACAAGGGAATGATCCTAGGTGCTTCTAAAAAATACCTTCGGAATAAGCGGCGCGGCTCCTGGTAAAACCGGTAAAACCACTCCAGACCATTTTTTTGCATCCAAATTGGCGCCCGGTTAATATTGCCAGCCATAACGTCTAATGCCCCGCCAATTCCTATCACAATTTTTGCATTAAGCGAGGAAAAAAACTCATCTATCCAATAGTCTTGCTTTGGGGCTGTCAAACTCACCCATACAATATCGGGTTTAACTTTGTTGATCATTGATAGTATCTTCTGGTTTTCTTCGTCGCTAAACTTTTTAGCGAAAGGAGGACTGTAAGAACCAGAAATAAGGATTCCTGGATATTGTTTTTCCAACTTTTGATGTAAGCGCTTAAGGGTTAGTTCTGCAGCACCTAGGAAAAACATGGAAAAACCTTTTTTATAACAATTTTCAATAAAAGCTGGTAAAAGATCAAGACCGGTAACGCGCCCCCTTAACTTACCATTGCCTAAAAAATGGGATGCCCAGATTAGTGGAACACCATCACATAAAGTAAGGTCTGCGCTATTGTATATATTTTGTAGATCTTGACGCTCATTTGCCCATACTACACAGTTAACCGGCGTTACGCATATGCGTTTTTTTTCGTTTTCAGTTATCCATTTATCAAATAGGGCAATTGTTTCCTCTAATGTAATATTACTGATTCCGGTTCCGGCTATGTTTATTTTTTTGGCACTTGTTTCATTCATTTCATCTTAGGATTTTGGCGTTGCCAGAATGTCCATAACCAGTTGCTGGTTTGTTTTGCTCCTTCCTTTAGTGTATAAGGTGGCATACCTAATATGCTAAAAGTTTTTTCCATGGGAGCGGGGTTGTCGGTTGTCATGCTCTTGTAGCGTGATAAGGTGATGGGGAAGCGCAATTTAAATATTCTTAACATTGATCCGGTGAGCGCTAATGTGTAAACAAAAAAAGTAGGCACAATACGAACTGGTTTTTGATTAATTTCCCATGAAAATGCATTTACCCATTCCAGCATATTTACAGGAGCATCTCCTACATAAAAAACATTTCTGGAAACTACAGGCTCATTTCTTCGCCTGATTAATTCTAAAATCTGCCAGCAAACATTACCCACATAACCATAGGAGCGTACTACTTTCTTTTTGCCAGGATGAAAATATTTACCTTCTTTCAATACTTTCCAAAACTCATGCGGATACCGTATATGCCATGCTCCCCATATATTGGTGGGCCTGATGATGCACCAATTGAACCTAAACCTGTTTTGCCGTAACATTTCTTCTGCAATTACTTTCGATTCTCCGTAAACAGTATGCGGTGCATAATCTGTATCCGAAACCGGTAAACCCGCTGCCTGATTTACGAACTGTGTTGAAGTATGTACCAGAAATGCAATGCCATATTTTTCACAGGCTTCAAATATATTTTCCGAACCTTTTGTGTTTACCAGATAATCTTCTAAAGTCATTTCAGGTTCACAACTTGTTTGTGCAGCGAGGTGAACAACTATATCTGGATTTGTTTGTAAAAATATATTATCAATTGCTTCTTTATCTAGGATATTGGAAGGTATCCAGTTTTCGTGGGGTTCTAATTCAATTTTAGGAGTATCTAAATCTAGTAGTATTGCCGTATAAGGCTCTTTTATACCTCTGCGCAGTGATTCTACAAAATTGGTTCCAATAAAGCCATTGGCACCTGTTATTAAGAAACGGATCATTTAAACGATTTAAAAGCTGTAACGATAGAATCCTCAAAAATACCCATCGTATACTTAGTTTCAAAATCACTTCTTGCATTTTCGACAAGTTGCCAGTAATGGGCATCTTTTTTAGATAATTCAATAATTGATGAGGTCATACCTTGTATATCCTGTAGTTCATGCAAAAAACCATTGTTGTTATTTACCACCTGATCTGCAATGCCCCTCCAATTTGAGCCTACAACAGGTAGCCCTGATGCAAAAGCTTCAATTATGACAGTTGGAAAATTTTCAGATTCAAAGAAAGTTGGGAAAAGGAAGGCATGTGCTGTTATGAAATGTGTGTTTTTAGCTTCCCCTTTCTGAATCCCTTCATAGCTAATGAGACCTTCTGAAACAGCGGCATTTATGCTAGTTGCTTCTTTCGCAGAAAAAATCTTACCCAAAATCTTCCCATGTATATGGGGGTTAGTTTTTTTTGCGGAACGGATGATTTCTATAAAAGTTAGAACACCCTTGCTTTCGCAACAAAGTCCTGCAAATAGAACGATAAATTGTTCATTTTTCTTATCAACGTCTCTGTTGCCAATATCTTCAACACCAGAAGGGATAATGTATATTTTTTTTGATTGAAGAAATTCAGGGTCTTTTTTGCCCTGTTCACTTAAGCAAATCGCATAATCGGCTTTAAAATAAACAAAGCGATAAACAAACTGAATTAATGGATTGAAATTATTGTAAGCGCCAGATAATCCTCCCGCGTGAAAATGAAAGACAATTTTGAAACGAAATAACCTTATAGGAAATAATAAGATCATATCCCGAAAAATAGGGGTGCGGAGGGGACCGGCTGGTGGATAATAAACAATATCTGGTCGGAATATCAAAAGTTGCCAAAGTAATTGAAGGAAAATAAGTAGCAGACGAAATGCTTTTTTTAGGCTAAAACGCCCCATATCACTTATATCATCGCTAAAGTTCAATCTAATTAACCTGTAATTGAACTGATGACGCTGTAATACCTGTAACATCTTTTCAATGTTTATCGCTTGCCCTCCATAGGGTGGTGGTGTTTGGCCAAGGATCAAGATCTTCATAACAGGAACTATGGGATGGGTCTTTAGAAAATCGCCCAAATTCCTTCAAAATTATAGCAAGGAAGGAAGCATACCAAAGAAAGTACTCAAATCAACTTGCCGAGGGTTCATCCGTGCGAATTTGCCCTAGAAATCAGTTAAATTCAGGGTATAGGCTGCTTTTTTACGGTAGACTGTTCAAAAATTTGAATCATGTTGGCTGCAGATTTTTCCCATGAAAATGATTGCAGTCTTTCTTTTCCTTTATGCACAAGAGAGACTCTCATATCATCGCTTTCCAATACTAGCTTCATTTTATCAGCAATATCTACAATGTTATATGGGTCAAAAGTTAGAACTGCATTACCGCCAACTTCAGGTAAACAAGTATTATTTGCTACTAACACGGGTAATTCGGCTTCGAAAGCTTCAAGAATAGGTATGCCAAAACCTTCATTAATTGATGGGAATACATACAAGGAGGCATTTTGGTAAACAATAGGTAGCAAATTGTCTGGCAGGTATCCAGTTAATATTACATCGCCTTCGAGCTGATTGTCTATTATAGCGCTGTTGATTTCTAGCGTATCATCTGAATGGATCTTTCCGTTTCCCTTTCCTGCCAACACCAATTTATATTGGGTATAGCCTGCATCTTTCAGCAACTTGTAGGCAAGTATCAGGCGCGGTAAATTTTTTCGCTTCTCCATTACACCTACATGGAGTATGTATTTGAAACCTTTTTGTGATGGTAACCAATCCGGTATGCTTTCCTTTTCCACAGTGGAGACCATTGTTTTTGGTCCATGATAAACCGGGTAAATTTTTTCAGGTGCTATGCCAGTAAAATGTTGAACCCTTTGTTTGGCAAAATGAGTAGGTGTGATAATAAAAGTTGCCCTTTTTGCTGCCGGCAAGGCAATATGTTTAAACAACTGAAGCCATATTTTATTTGAGTATTCGGGATGCTCAAAAAAAAGGGCGTCGTGAAAAAGCAGGGCAGTTTTAAAATTGAGGTGTAAAAAAGGAACAAAATAATCGTTGCAGTATACTATGTCGCATTTTTTTCGCCAAGCTTTTACAGGGAGATTGATTTGTTTCCACAGTTGTTGTCTTACATGTTCTATCATCAACATGAATTTATTCCTACCAACATAAACTGGAAACGAGACATCGAAGAAATGAAACTTATGAGGTTTGTTATCCAGCAATTTGAATTGTTTGCAAATCTCCTCCAGCGTTGTTTTCTGTCCGGTTCTCGCAAGCCTCAGATCCCTGATGTCTACTCCTATTATCATTTGTGTTATATTTTATATTAATCATTAGTCCTGAAAAAAACCAGGTAATATAGCTTACATATACATACGACTCGGCTTCTGCTGTGAGAAAAGGAATGATCATTCCCAATTTTAAGAACAGAATAAATATCGCAATTTTTCTTGCTTTTCCCTTTTGGCTTCGTGTCATGTTGAATGCAGTTCGCAAAAGATAAATATAAATAAAGAGATACAGTAATAAAGCAATCAGTCCTGCCTGTACTCCGATAATGATCAATTGATTTTCGCCACCTACGTTAATACCTTCTACGCCAGATATTTTTCCAGAACTACCCAAGCCTAAGCCTAATGGGTTAGCAGAGATGGCCTGAATACCTTCTAGCCATTGAATAATGTGATAAGCACTGGAAGAATTGCTAAAATTGATCGTGCCTATAATGAACTGGTAAATATCACCGCTCATAAATGTAAAAAAAACGATGACAACCAAAGCAGCTCCATAATGAAAATATTGCAACCAGGATCTCCTGTTTGTTATGTATGCATAAGTGTATAAAATAATAAAATAGCTTGCAAAAGCGGCTCTAGATAAAGCAAATATGATTGAAAACAATGTACATATAAATGCAACCAGTAAAAAGCGGTTCATTTTTATTTTCCTGGTATGGGTGGTGATAAGAGCTAGGATTGCACAGATAGTAGTAAGTGTACCTGCTGCATGATCAAGTGGGTTGGCAAAAATACTGGCAAAACGTTTTGGTCCATCGTTCTCCGCCTCGAATGTCCAGCTTAAGCCATGATTACCGGAGGTTTCAATGTTGAAAAAATAAGACATGTATTCAGCATATCCGGTAAAAATCTGAAAATGCGTATAAGTAACCGCTTCCCAACAAACAACAATAGCTGCTGGTATAGCAACGATACAGATATATTGAAAGTATTGATTGAGGTTGATCTTTTTTATATCTATCAATCTACCTATAAAATAGATCAAAGGAAAAAAGGAGATACTTTTTAATGATAACAGCCTTTCTTTTAAACTAAATCCACCCAGGGGTATTGCAACATAGCATGCAACACATAAAAAGTAAAAAATGATCACCTTATCTATAAAATGTAGTTGTGGTCTTTTCTTAAGCGATAGAAAAACAACTGCTGCTGTTAGCAGAACAATTATTTCTTTAAATGATTGTAGGATGGGAACCAGACTTTTAAAGCCATACATAGATACAATCGATAGCGAAGTGATATAAATAGGGAGCCCGAAAATAATAAACAGCAGTGCCCCACCCGGTTTAGATTGTAGGATGTGAAAAACCGCGATCGCAAAAAAAATGATATATATAATTGGGAATAAAAACATTATTTTTTTCAGAAATCATCAATATCTTTTTCAATCCGTAATACTCACATTTCCACACTGTGATTAACACTGCTCATTTTGATTTCAATTTTAAATGGAGTCAGTTAACCCGTCTTTAATTGCTCTGCCAACAGCTTTCAGTTTGCCAAACCTTCCACGGGCTGCAAAATACCCCAGAACCAGTGAAATGTAAAAAAAATTGAACACGAACGTAGTGGGTACGCAATACCATGGTGTGTATTTTTTCAAGACCCAGATCCGGTTGCGCTGGTTAAGGTATTGAACAATGGGGCTTACATAACCTTCTTTTCCCTTTACTTTACTCTTATTAGACATACCTGCAATGTGGTAGATCACCGAGTCGGGATGATAGATTTGGTCATAACCTAATGCATGTATACGCAATGATAAATCCACATCTTCACTGTAGATGAACATTTTTTCTGCCAATAAACCTGTTTGCTCTAAAATGCTGTTTCGGGTTAAAAAACCACAACCTGTGACCCAGTCTACTTTTTTTAAAGTGAGATGCTTTGATTTAGGTGTCCTGTTTAGTCCGGTGGTGTAAAACCAGCCAAGCCATTTATTATAATAAGAACCTGCATCCCAAAGTAATTCACGGTTATGATTGAAATGGATACGTGGTTGTATTATGCCACAAATAGGGTTTTCATCCATGAACTGAACAAGCGGGGTGAGGAAACCGGGTTCTACAAATGTATCATTGTTAAGCATCATAGAATAGATAAACCCATTTTCCAATGAATACCTTAAACCAAGATTATTGCCCCCTGTAAAACCAAGATTGCTGTCAGAACGGATTAAAACAATATCGGGATGCTGGGCTTCCAGTTGATCAGCAGAACCATCAGTTGAACCATTATCTACCACCACCGTTTTAAAAAAATGATAACCTGTTTGTTTCAACGAATTAATACAGTCGTTGGTAACTTCAAAGCTGTTCCAATTGACAAGTATAATGGCTACACGCTGATTCATTTTTTAGAAAAGGAGTTTTTTGATGATTATACCTGTTTCTACTACTAATACTTGAAACCTTTATAAGACTGCAATAGTTCCGTGTCAGGTAAAGTATATCCCTTTTCTTTTTTACCACGAAAGAAATAACCACAGCCTGCATCGAGTGAGGCTTTGTTCTTATTCAGGATAAGGTCAAAATACTTGACCCAGAAAACTAAAACATGTGCTAGATAACTCAAAACCTGATCCATTTTTTTAGACCTTGCAAAACTGGTAATAAAATACCTCAATGACCATGCAAGCGAAGATCCTGGTCCTGCCACTAAGCCACTCGATACTTCTTTAAAATGTCTGAAAAGGCGTCTGTGTCCTAAGTAAGTAAACCTATGAAAATCATATTGCCCTCCATGTACCTGTTGCATAAACGGTGTCTCTGCATATACCTCGCCGCCCTCTTTTAACGCCCGGGTTATTTCGGCAACACAGGCAAAAGGATCAAGTACATGTTCCAGAACAGCCTGTACAATTATCAGATCAAATGTGTTATCAGCAAAAGGTATTTCGTGTGAATCGAAAATGATATTTGTATTTGGACCATGTGCCACGTCTGACTCTATTAAAATTGTATTAGCTGGTAACCTTTCTTTCAATGCGTAAATGCCATTGCCGTCAATACTACCCCCAATTACAAGTACTCGAACGTTTTCTTTTTTGGCGAGGTCATCTCCGATAGCCGCATAATTATTTTTACTGGTATAATTTAATGTTACATCCGGCTTAGCCTTTTTCAGAAATCGCAGAAATGGATTGCGATATTGTTTGAAGAAGATATCCGGTGGTACATTTGAAAAAAAATCACTTTGTTTAAAAACGGTATTATTACAACTGATCATTATTGGAACATCGAACACAATAGGATAACTACACCCGCAACCTGTGGTACAGTAAAATAAGTCCTCTTTGCGGGTAAGCCCGGCTTTGCATTGTGGACAAATCAAAAAATATTCGAAAGAGAAGAATTTCATGAATTAAAACAGGTTTAAAACAACAATGATCGCAGCGTAAAATAGATGAATATTATTAGCTAGAAAAAATTGGTTACATAAGAAAAATTAATTATTTGTACGACTGTTGCTGCTTTCGTGTAAAGTAAATGCACAAAAATAATGCGCAAATTTCCATAATAATGGGATAATATCCGAAAAACCTTTCACCAGCCAGTAAAAACAAGTAGGAATTGATAGCAGATAAAACTAGTAATGTCAGACCCATTATAAAAAGCGAAGAATAACTGTTGCTAATAAGTAATTCTATCACATTTAATGTATTAAGGGCAGCTATAAGAGGAACAAAGGAAATACAACGGATATATTGAATTGTTAATACGTCTGTTGTTTTTGTTAACAGTAAAACAACAGATGGTGCAAGGAAAAACAATAGGGCTGCCGTGATTAAAAAAATAATAGCCAACAACCAATTAATCTTCCTTTTTTGAATGAACCATTCTTCCTTTTTGGAATGGTAAGTTATAGAAGCTTTTGGGTATAATGCACTTGAAAATGCTATAAGCAACTGGCGGAATGACCAAACTATTTTATCACAGAAAGTATAAGCGCCCAAAACAAGTGGGTTAACAGCCCCTGATAGGGTAAATACAAAAAATGATTGCTGAAGTTGTACAGACAGATTATTACCTACCAAATAAAAATTTTTGCTTATCGCCTTTGCAATACTGCTTAAGTTAGGTATATGTGGTGTGAGTTGGTACTTTTTTATGGCGTAAAACATTAGCAATACATAAAATACAAGATTGCCCACACCCAGATACACATTTACAAATGGAGCCGATTGAGATGAAGTAATAAAAAAAATGATAAGTAGAACTGAACTTAGCTTTGATAACAGGTTGGCAACATTGAAAAGGAAAGTTTTTTCCATTCCAACAAAAAAGAAGAAAGGGTTGAATACTTCGGAAAGTACAATCACATTAGCCAAGAAAAAATAATAAACCAACGGTAGCTTTAGCCAATACAAAACAACAAGTATCAATAGTGAGAATAAGAACAAAAGGATGCGAGTATAATAAACAGTGTAGAATGTGCCTGACAAAAAAAACATGTTGTTTTTGTTGATTGCTATGTCTTTAATGCCAGATTGGTTAGTGCCGTAATTTATTATCAGGCTTACTAAACCAGCGTAAGAATTGGCAACACTTATATATCCAAATTGTTCAATACCAATAATGTGAAAGATGATAGGAAACAAGAGTACCTGAATCAAAGCATTGCATACCTGAATAAATCCAAGATTTATGAAGTTCGACAAGAATGGCAGGTTTGTTTTAATGTACTCTTTTATCATGATCCTGCTTGTACTCATATTATGCCCAATCTTTTATAAATCCGGATGTATTTGTCATATAATATACCCTTAAATGAATAAAGTTGAACAAGACATTAGTTGTATTTAACTGCTGTAATAACAATATTATCTATTGACCAGCTTTTATTACACGGTTGATCAAACGGCTGCAGAGCATCGTTAATGTCCAAAGAAAGTTTACTGGCTGTATGTGCTGTTATATAATCTATCCTGTAAAGCGCAGTGCCATCAGGTTTATCACCCCAAACGCAAGCGCCAGGAAGCAATGCCCATGCGTTTGCGTGAGGTGGATTTGGGCTAATTGCGGGATTATAATCATCTGGAAAGGATTGCGGGAAAGCTGTATTTGAAAATGTTCTGATCATGATTGGAAAATGATCGAGTTGTAGCTGCCATACATCAGGTATTTTTGTAATCGGATCGAGATGGTTACCCTCCCATCTATCATGAATAAAGAGATCGAACTGGATATGTACAGCATTGTGATCGGGCAATGAATCGACCGTAAATGAAACAAGGTTGTTGTTGAATCTACCCAGTACAGCTAAGCCATTGAATAAAAAGGTCATAGGAGAATCAATCAGCCCTGAGTGATTATAGATTGAGATACCCGTACGTTTATAATCATTAAAATTCCTTTCAAATACAACTTTTTTTTCGGGAAGTCTTTTGAAACAACCGACACTTACTGTGAGGATAAAAAGTATTGTCAATTGAAACAAAAAAAAAGTGAATCTGCCATTTTTCATGTAAAACCTTATTTTATTCTGTTGATAGGGTTACAACAGTCAAAAGTAAGGATTATTATTGGGGCTAATGAGGTTATGGGATTCAATACTTGCATTGGCATATTTTTTTGTTACTTTCGCTGCAATTGCATTCTGGTTATGAAAAAGTATCTTAAACGGCTTTTGTTTCCACTTTATGACATTTTATTGCTTCCCTTCAGTTACTTATATCTACCCTTACTGAAACAAACGAGACGTTTTGGCGTTCAGCATTTCCCACTGCATAAAAAAGCTTTTAAACGTATAGGCGTATTCCCACTGCAGGATCATTACTATGAGCCGCAATTTATTTTTCCTGCCAGTTTTGATGCCAGTGCTAAACGAAATCTGATCATCGACTTCCGTATCGAGGAGCAGCTCGAAAATTTAGGTAAACTTCAATATGCAGAGGAGCTGCAACTATTGCCGCAAAACAAGAAAAATGAATCTATAACTGCACCTTCATTTTACGTGAATAACCCTGCTTTTGGGCCTGGTGATTCAGATATGTATTATTTGATGATTCGGAATTATAAACCCAGACGCATTATAGAAATCGGATCTGGATTTTCAACTATGGTAGCTCTTGAAGCGGTCCGTAAGAATATTGCCGACGGATTTCCGGTAGAACTTACCTGTATAGAACCTTATGAAACCGAATGGCTTGATAAAAATACCGAGATCAAATTGATACGTAAGAAACTGGAGGAAATCGATCTTTCTTTCTTTGCATTACTTGAAGAAAATGATATTCTCTTTATCGATTCATCCCATGTCATTCGCCCAGAAAATGATGTGTTGTATGAATACCTGCAATTACTGCCAATAATCAATAAGGGGGTACTGATTCATATTCATGATATCTTTTCTCCAAGAAATTATCTTCAAGAATGGATTTCAGAAGAGGTTCGTTTATGGGATGAACAATATCTATTAGAGGCATTTTTATATTACAACAATTCTTTTCGCATTGAGTATTCACTTAATTATCTAAAAAATGATTATTATGATGAAACCAGCAAAATATTACTTAATCTAACAAGGGAGTCACAACCAGCTTCTTTCTGGATGCAGAAAATAAAGTAAACGGCAACGGAAATAGCAATAAGCGTAACCCCTTTTTGTTAATTTTCCGCTTCTATCATCCGCTCTATCACTTCTTCCAGTGAAACGGTAGCTTTCCAGCCCAGTATTTTTTCAGCCTTGGAAGGATTGGCAGTTCCACCGTGTAAATCTGTTAAACGGAAAAGAGATGCGTCGGTAAATACATGTTCCTCTATCGACATACCTAATTTAGAAAAAGTAATTCCAATAAAATCATTCAATGAATGCGTTTTACCTGTTGCAATGATATAATCATCCGCCTTATTATACTGCATCATCAGCCACATGGCATTTACATATTCAGGAGCCCAACCCCAGTCGCGGTAAATATCCGTGTTACCCAGGTAAAGTTTTTCTCCACTTCCTTTTTTAATCCTGCAGGCAGTAGCAATGATCTTTTTTGTTACAAAATTCTCTTTTCGCAGAGGAGATTCATGGTTAAATAGAATTCCTGTACAGGCAAAAAGCTTATAAGCTTCGCGGTAATTGGCTAGTTGCCAGTAAGCTGTTGCTTTGGCTACGGCATAGGGGCTTCTCGGCCGAAAGGCGGTTTGTTCATCAGCAGGTTCGCCAAGGGTATCTCCAAAACTTTCACTGGAACCTGCATTGTACAATTTGATGGGGAGTGCTGCAAATCGAATAGCTTCCAACAAGTTCAAGTTACCCATGATAATACTTTCCAGTGTTTCTACCGGTTGTTCAAAAGAAAGACCCACTGAGGTTTGTCCGGAAAGATTATAAATTTCATCAGGTTTAATTTTCTGTATGGTTTGTAACGTACTCCTGAAATCAGTTATGTTGATAGATACTAATTGAATATTTTTTTTAATACCAAGTGTAACCAAGTTTTTAAACAAACCCGATTGGGCATCCCTTGAACCACCGAATACTTCATAGCCCTTTTCAAGAAGCAGTTGAGCCAGATAGGCGCCGTCTTGACCGGATACACCACAGATAAGTGCTTTCTTCATTACTTTTTCTTTTTAAAACCGGGGTTGGGTATGATACAGATTGCTGTTCAGCGGAATAAACTGCGCAATATGCAAAAATAACAAATCTTAGTCCGGATGAACTATTTTTGCCGTCATGGAAGTAAATATCCCCCTAATTAAAATCATCAATAACTCAGATAACCCCTTGCCTGCTTATGCTACTTCAGGTTCTTCGGGGATGGATGTTTCGGCCTTTCTTGATGAAACAGTCTGCATTAAGCCTATGGAAAGACAATTAATACCTACCGGCCTTTTTCTGGAAATTCCCCAAGGATTTGAAGTTCAAATCCGCCCCCGCAGCGGCCTGGCCATCAAACAAGGTATAACCTGCTTAAATACCCCCGGAACCATTGATGCTGATTATCGTGGCGAAATAAAAGTAATTTTGATCAACCTCTCTGCAGAAGAGCAAACAATCAGATCCGGCGACCGTATCGCGCAAATGGTATTGCAGAAAGTAGAAAAAATTAATTGGCAACCAGTAACATCCATTAACGAAACAACCAGAGGAGCCGGTGGTTTCGGCCACACAGGCAAATAATACTTGATTATGAAACAATTCCTGTTCCTTTTATTATTGGTACTCACATTTTCCTGTAAAACAGTAAAAAAAACGCAGGTGATCCAGGAAGCCATTACTAAAAAAGATACGGCCCAAACCATTGTAATCAAAGAATCGCCCAAAATTGATTCTGCGGCAATTGTTAGGGATATTTTAGGCAAAGTGGTTAAAAGCAAGATTAATTTTGAAACCTTTAATGCCAAAGTAAAAGTTACTTATGAAAGCTTGGAGAAAAGCGACACCTATATTATTTACCTGAGTATAAAAAAAGATAGTGTGATCTTGATAAAAGTAACCGGAACGGTAATGGGTATCAGAGGGCTAGGACTGCAAGCGAAAATAACCAAGGACAGTGTAGTGGTTGTTCAGTATGCAGGGGAACAATCGGTTAAAAACCGCTCCATCAGCTATTTGCAGGAAGTTACACAGATCCCGTTCGACTTTACCACCATCCAGGATATTTTAATTGGAAATCCCGTGTTTTTAGATAATAATGTGGTTTCCTATAAGGCAAGTTCGGGTGAGTTATTAGTGTTAATGGTGGGGGATATTTTCAAACATTTGTTAACGCTTGATAATGCTAATTTTTCTATCATGCACAGTAAACTGGATGATGTTGATTTTCAACGTAACCGCACCTGCGACATTACTTTTAGTAACTACCTGCCTATGGGCCCCTACCAATTTGCCACTTTTAGGAGTATATCTATTGCCGAAAAATCAAAACTTGACCTTTACCTCGATTTCAAGGAATATACCCTAAATGAACCGTTAAAATACAATTTCGACATACCTAAAAAATTCAAGCGAAAGTAAAATAAACGCACCTTAGCAGAATAGTTGCCTTAAATAGTAAAACCAAACAAAGCACCATGTTAAAAAGGATCCTGTTTTTCTTATTGTTGATTTTCCTATTACAAGCAGAAAGCTTTGCGCAAACCTCAAGGGAGGACCTTCAGAAACAGGAAAAGGAAATCCAAAAAGAACTGGCTGATCTTAACAGACTATACAATGAAACACTCAATAACAAAAAGATATCCCTTAAACAGTTAGCGATCATCAAGAAAAAGATCAACACCAGGGAGGCATTGGTTAACAGTATTAACAAACAGGTAAGACAAATGGATGAAACCATTTATCTCAACGAAAGAGATATTTACCGTTTAAGGAAGGAATTGGATACTTTAAAACTGAAATATGCCAAAAGCATCGTTTTTGCCTATAAAAACCGAAGCAGCTACGAATACCTCAATTTCCTTTTCTCTGCCAGTAATTTCAATGATGCCATAAAAAGGATCACCTACCTCAAAAGTTACCGCCAGAATAGGGAAACACAGGCGAACACTATTATCAAGTCGGATAAATTATTACAAGACAAGATCTCTATTCTAAGCTCGAATAAAAAAGAAAGACTTATCAGCTTACAGGCTCAAAGTGAGCAGTTGAAAGACTTACAGGAAGATAAAAAAGAACAAGATCAGGTGGTTGCGCAATTAAAAGGAAAAGAAAAAGAAATCACAACCCAGATCAGGGAAAAAGAGAAGCAAAGACAAAAAGTTCAACAGGCCTTCAATGCCATTATCAGGAGGGAGATAGAAGATGCAAAAAAGAAAGAAGCTGCCAGATTAAAAGCTCTGGAAGACCAGAAAAAAGGAAATGCGGATAACACTGCCAAATCGAATAATACTGCTTCAAAACCATCCAGAAATTTATCTAATAATGAGCCTATAACTGGTGTGGCTTCCAGCAATACTAAAAGGGCATATACACCACTCGAGTCAACGCCCGAAGGATTGGAAATGTCTATCAATTTCGAAAATAACCGGGGACGACTTCCATGGCCGGTATCTACAGGGTTGATCACGGCGCATTTTGGTTTGGAGAAAATACCCGGAACCAAACTTACCCGTAAAACAGATGGCATTGAGATTTCATTGCCTGTTGGTTCTACCGTAAAATCAATTGCTGATGGCAAAGTTCTCTATGCCGGTGAAGTTGATGGCGAACAGCTATTAGTTGTGCAGCATGGAAAGTATTTTAGTGGTTACAATCATTTATCATCCGTAAGCGTTTCAGCCGGACAGGAAGTTAAAGCCGGTTCTGTTCTAGGGAAATCCGGAACATCCATAGACGGTGAAGGGATGTTGTTATTTATGATCATGAATGACAAAAGCATGCCCCAAAACCCAGAGCCATGGCTAAAACCCCAGAAATAAAGGGCCTTATAATTTATTAGATTTTCACTTAATAGACTGTTACAAGTATCAGGGTGTAAAGAGGTAATGAAAAATTCACCTTTTTACACCCCTTATCTTTTTATATCAGTCTCAAAATCCTTTATCTTCAACAAAACGCTTGCTTCATGAACCAGTATATATTAGCATTCGACCAGGGAACTACTAGTAGCAGGGCCATTGTATTTGATCAAAAAGGAAATATAGTTGCTGTTGCCCAAAAAGAATTTGAACAGATTTTCCCCCAACCCGGCTGGGTTGAACATGATGCCAATGAGATCTGGAGCACACAATTGGGAGTTGCAGCAGAAGCAGTTACCAAGGCAGGACTTACCGCCAAAAACATAGCCGCAATCGGTATCACCAATCAAAGAGAAACAACGGTTGTATGGGATAAAAAAACCGGTCAGCCCATTCATAACGCCATTGTATGGCAGGATAGAAGAACCGCATCCTTTTGTGATCAATTAAAAGCTGAAGGTGCTGATAAGATCATACAACAAAAAACGGGTCTCGTAGTAGACGCCTACTTCTCTGGCACCAAGGTTAAATGGCTGCTTGATAATGTTGCTGGTGCTCGTGATAAGGCCAACAGAGGAGAATTATGCTTTGGTACCATCGATAGTTGGTTATTATGGAAATTGACCAATGGCAAAGTGCATGCCACCGATGTTTCCAACGCTTCCCGTACTATGTTATTCAATATTCATAAACTTGAATGGGACCAGGAACTGCTTAAGTTATTGGATGTGCCTGCTTCTGTTTTACCCGAAGTAAGAAGTAGTAGTGAAGTATATGGTCATACACAAAACATCCTTACTTCCGAAAATATACCTATTGCAGGTATTGCCGGTGATCAACAATCTGCATTATTTGGACAGATGTGCACCCATCCCGGTATGGTAAAAAACACCTATGGAACTGGATGTTTCATGTTAATGAATACGGGCGAAAAGGCTGTGCCTTCTACCAATAACTTACTTACTACTGTTGCCTGGCAGGTAAATGGTGTAACCAATTATGCATTGGAAGGCAGTGTATTTATAGCAGGTGCTGTGGTACAATGGCTTAGGGATGGCTTAAAAATCATACGCAACTCCAGTGAAGTAGAGATACTGGCAGCAGAAGTGTCAGATAGCGGAGGTGTTTATGTGGTTCCCGCTTTTGCTGGCTTGGGTGCACCTTATTGGAACCAATATGCCAGAGGTACCATCGTTGGTATTACCAGAGGTACCACTGGCGCTCACTTTGCCAGGGCTGCCCTAGACAGTATTGCCTATCAAACCATGGATGTTTTAAAAGCAATGGAAGCAGATGCAGGTATTTCCATAAAAGAATTAAGGGTTGACGGTGGTGCAACTGCCAATAATTTATTGATGCAGTTTCAAAGTGACCTGCTCAATACCAAAGTGGTAAGACCAACTGTTATTGAAACCACCGCTATTGGTGCAGCTTACCTTGCCGGCTTGGCTGTTGGATATTGGAGCAGTACAGAAGATATTCAAAAGCAATGGTTAATGGAAAGAACTTTCTCGCCTTCTATGTCTGATGAAGCAAGAAATGAATTATCTGCCGGCTGGAAGAAAGCGGTGAATGCTGCTATTAGCTGGAGCTTATAGTTTTCTAATTATATATTTTACCCTTCATTCCTTTTTTATACATGAAACGCGATTTGTCATTAGAGCAGTTATCAATCACGCAGGAATGGGATATCATTATAATAGGAGGTGGTGCAACAGGATTGGGCTCAGCATTAGACGCTGCTTCACGTGGTTATAAGACCTTACTGGTAGAACAATACGATTTTGCAAAAGGAACTTCCAGCAGAAGTACCAAACTGGTACATGGTGGTGTAAGATACCTGGCGCAGGGAAATATTAAACTAGTTAGGGAAGCCTTGCGTGAAAGAGCTTTTTTATTGAAGAATGCTGCCCACCTTACATCTGTTCAGGCTTTCATTGTACCTGTATTTAGTTTATGGGAAAAGTTCTATTATGCTATTGGATTGAAAATGTATGATCTACTATCCGGAAAACTTACACTGGGTAAAACAAGTTTATTATCGAAAAATGAGACTAGTAGCAAACTGCCTGCTATCAATACCAAAAAATTGTTTGGAGGGATTTTATATTATGATGGTCAGTTTGATGACAGCAGGTTATGTATTGACCTGGCCGTTACTGCTACAAGAAATGGTGCGTCATTAATAAACTATATGAAAGCGGTAGGCTTTCAAAAAAGCAAAGGAAAAATTACTGGTATCAGTCTTTACGATGCTATTCATGATAAAACTTATCAGGTAAGAGCCAAATCATTCATCAACGCAACCGGCGTTTTTACAGACAGTGTATTACAAATGGATGATGAAGAAAAAGAAGACATCGTATCTCCTTCTCAGGGCATTCACCTGGTTGTTGATGCTCATTTCTTTCCGGGTGATCATGCGATGATGATTCCCAAAACGGATGATGGCAGGGTTTTGTTTGCAGTTCCCTGGCTGGGTAAAGTAGTTATTGGTACAACCGACACACCCATTGATTTTGCAGCCATCGAACCCAGACCTTTGGAAGAGGAGATTGAATTTCTGTTGAGTCATATCAATCGTTATACAACAAGTGCTATTAAAAGATCAGATGTTAAAACGGTGTTCGCCGGTTTAAGGCCTTTGGTTAAAATGAAAGAAGGAAAAAGTACCGCATTGCTATCAAGAGACCACACATTGGTTGTATCCACAAGTGGCCTGGTTACGATAACTGGCGGAAAGTGGACAACCTATCGTAAAATGGCCGAAGATGCCGTTAGTAATGCATTGTTTATTGCTAAACTAGAGAAAAAAGAATGTGTAACCAGAGATCTACCCATTGGTGAAATAAAATTGCGAGAAAGCAAGTTGCAAGAAATGATGCTTCGTCAGGCATTTTTAAAAGAAAAAATACATCCGGATTATCCTTATCTATATGCAGATGTTTTGTTTGCCATTGAGTATGAAATGGCACAAACCCTAGAAGATATACTTGCCCGAAGAACAAGATTGCTATTTCTAGATTGTGCTGCTGCAAAAGAGGTTGCAGCAACTGTTCTTGCTTTTATGGCTAAAGAGATGCAAAAAGATCCTCAATGGGAAAAGCAGGAATTAGAAAATTTTCAAATCCTCGCTGAACAATATTTATTAACTTAATTTTTTAATATTTAAAATCGATTGCTGTATGACTCCTTTTATTGCTGAATTTACCGGTACTGCTTTATTGGTTCTTTTAGGTGATGGTGTTGTTGCCAACGTGGTATTAAATAGAACCAAGGGAAATAATGGTGGTTTGATCTCAATTACATTTGGATGGGCCCTCGCAGTATTTGTGGCAGTTTATGTTGTAAGCTCGATGAATAATGGGGGAGGTGCACACCTCAATCCTGCTATAACCCTTGCATTTGCGGTGATAGGAAAATTTGATTGGTCATTAGTGCCTACTTATTTAGCAGCCCAATTGTCTGGAGCCATGCTGGGTGCTTTTTTTGTATGGCTTACTTACCGTCAACATTTTAACCATACAGAAGATGTTGCGAGTAAATTAGGAGTTTTCTGTACTTCTCCTTCCATTAAAAATAATGGCGATAATATCATTTCTGAAATAGTAGGAACCTTCGTTTTGTTGTTGGGGGTTTTGTACATAACCAAGTCAGATAGTTCCTTAGGCTCACTTAATGCTTTGCCAGTTGCCTTCCTGGTATTGTCTATAGGCTTAAGTTTAGGAGGTCCTACCGGTTATGCCATTAATCCCGCCAGAGACCTCGGTCCAAGAATCATGCATGCCATTCTTCCTATAAAAGGTAAAGGGGGCAGTGATTGGGGTTATAGCTGGATTCCGGTAATAGGTCCGATCGTAGGAGCTATTGTTGCCGCTTTAGTATGGCAACAATTAAATTAGTTAGCTGGGTAATTACTGATGGGGAGTCCTTTTTTTGAAATTGCTGAAAGGGTTAGAGAAATATTGTTGAACTGATGGCAGTTTTCGCATTTTGGTAACTACGGGTGGTTTCTGGTATTCATTATAATAAATGCGTAAAAGAATAATGAAATAAGAAATAAGCAAAGGCCCAAATACCAATCCCGTTATGCCAAAATACCTGATACCGATGATGATGCCTAAAACAGTTACTATTGGATGAACATCTGCCATTTTCATTGCCAGCATAAACCTAACCAAATTGTCTAAACTGCTGATCACGATCAATCCCCATCCGAGCATGAAGATTCCCTGCCAGGTTTGATCCATGGCGAGCAAATAAATACTAATCGGTATCCAAACAAGGCCTGTTCCTATAATGGGAATTATGGACGCAATACCAGTTATCACAGCCCAAAAACCTGCCTGATCCAATCCCGCAATTAAATAAGCTATATAGGCTACACCACCTTGAGTGATGGCTACCAAAGGAACCCCTACCGCATTACTTAAAGTTTGTGCTTTTAATTCTGCACCAAATATCATGATCTTGCTTCTTTTGAAAGGGAGATAGTATATGATGGCTGCTTCTACCCTGTTAACATTCACTATAAGAAAATAGAGAAAGAAATACATCATGGTGATAGCACCAACAAAACTGAATCCTTCATTTAATAAAGATCCAAGAAAGCCTGTAATAAAAGTACTTGCCTGTTCGATGGTTTTGGCGGATATCAGACTAATATGAAACCTCTCATGTATCACGGAATCTAAATGTTTCAAAGGATTAATAACAGAGCCCTGAATATCATTAGCTGCCAATAAGGCTTTTTTATACATCATCGTGGCCAACAGGGAAATGGGCATAAGGATGATAAAAAAGGAAATGAAAATTACCAAGATGGCTGCTAAAGGTTTTTTCCAGCCTTTTTTTTGAACCAACCAAACAACCAATTGTTTACTTAAAACATAAAACATGATGGCAGCAAGAAAGGCAGTAAAGAACTCCATCAAACTATACAATAGAAATAGGGCAAATAAGATGATGAATGAAAGAAAAAAATAACGATTTATCTTATGAAAATGTTGGTTTTCCATGTAACTTTAATGTTGGTTTTACACGGCTTAAAGTTAAGCAAGAAAACCTTGGGTTATTTACATCTTTACTTTTCGGCACTTATATAATTTCTACTTTAATTATCATTTTAAAAGGATTTCATATGACGGATAACCAGAAATTTATTGCAGGTTTACTGCTGGGTGCTGTTTCAGGTGCTGCTATTGCCCTTTTCTTAAAATCAAATAAAGGCAAACAAATCATAACAGATGTGAAGGAAGGCACTGATATGGTGCAAGATGAGGTAAAAACGAAATTAAAAGACTTTGATGCGGCAGTTGATAATCTGCTGGAAAAGGGTAAACAGTTTATGGACGATTTTGAATCAAAGCATCCTAATTCAAATACTGCATCAACCAATTAATGTTAAAAATGATGGAAACTAATCCTGATAATTTCTTCGCCGATGCAAAAAAAGAATTCGATCTGTATGTTCGGGATAGAATTTGGTTGTTTAAACTGCAGGCAGGAGAAAAATCAGCCTTTGTTGCTTCCAAAATGGCGCTCCTGACAATTTTTAGTGTGCTTGTTTTTTTCTTCCTCTTTTTTCTTGGTATACTATCCGGGTTCTTGCTCTCTAGCTTTACAGGAAGTTATTTAACTGGTTTTGGGATCATAACAGGCATTTATCTCTTACTGATTTTGATACTTTTTTATTGTAGAAAGAGCCTGCAGAAAAAAATGGTTGATTATTTTATTCGCTTGTTTTTTGCAAACATTAAACAGGAGGCCGATGAAAACGCATAATTCCATCAAAACATTGAAAGATTTGCATCTTGCCATGGAAACCGTGCAAGTTTCTATCGAGAAAAGAGAAGCATTATTACAAAACAAAATTAAACAAGTACCCGGCGAAATTCTCAAATCCGCACTTGAAAGCCTATTACCCTTTTTGGCGGGCAACCAATTGGTGTCTGGCGCTTTCAAAATAGGGAAAAGCCTGTTTTCTTTCATAACTGGCAGTAAATCAACGGATGAAACCAATGCTAAACACCCAAATTGGAAAGAGGAATTGGCCAGTGGTGCCCAAAAAATAGGCTTATTTACCGCCTTCAAACTCCTATACCAGCTTTGGAAATCCAAATAAAGGCATTTCAAAACCTATCAGAAGCTTTAGATCTCTTTGCATAATCAGATTATCCCTGTTTATTTCCGCACATTTTTCCAATTTTACACACAGTTTTTGGCTTTTTTAGGGTGCATCCCCTTACCTTTGCCGCCAAGTTGGAAAACAGCGTTTTTTGCTGTTTAAAACCAAGTTTTATAAACCTAATATAGCGCTTAATATGGCCACAAAAGGTAAAATCAAACAGATTATTGGTGCGGTAGTTGACGTTCATTTTCCAGATGACAACACCCTCCCAGAAATTTACAACGCCTTGGAAATTACCAGGGAAAATGGTGAAAAACTAGTATTGGAAGTGCAACAGCACTTAGGAGAAGACAGTGTACGTACCATTGCAATGGATGGAACGGAAGGTCTGGTTCGTGGTATGACCGTTGTTGATACTGGTATCGCTATTGCCATGCCTGTAGGTGAAGGCATTTATGGTAGATTATTCAACGTAACAGGTGATGCTATTGATGGTTTGCCTCAATTAAGTAAAGTAAATGGTCGCCCCATTCACAATAAGCCACCATTATTCGAGAACCTGAGCACATCTTCTGAAATATTATTTACAGGTATCAAAGTAATTGACCTGATCGAACCTTATGCAAAAGGTGGAAAGATCGGTTTGTTCGGTGGTGCCGGTGTGGGTAAAACGGTTTTGATCCAGGAATTGATCAATAATATTGCCAAAGGTCACGGTGGTTTGTCGGTATTTGCCGGCGTTGGTGAGCGTACCCGTGAAGGAAATGATCTTTTGCGTGAAATGATCGAAGCTGGTATCATGAAATACGGCGACAACTTCAAACACAGCATGGAAGAAGGTGGATGGGATTTGACCAAAGTAGATATGGAAGGATTGAAAGATTCTAAAGCTACTTTCGTTTTTGGTCAGATGAACGAACCTCCAGGAGCTCGTGCACGTGTGGCTTTGAGCGGATTAACCATTGCCGAATATTTCCGTGATGGAGATGGAACTGGTAAAGGAAAGGATATCTTATTCTTCGTAGATAATATCTTCCGTTTCACACAGGCTGGTTCTGAGGTTTCGGCCTTGTTGGGACGTATGCCTTCAGCGGTAGGTTACCAACCTACACTTGCTACAGAAATGGGATTGATGCAGGAAAGGATCACATCTACTAAAAATGGTTCCATTACTTCCGTACAGGCGGTTTATGTACCTGCGGATGACTTAACGGATCCAGCACCAGCAACTACTTTTGCCCACTTGGATGCTACAACTGTATTGAGTAGAAAAATTGCTGACTTAGGTATTTATCCTGCGGTGGATCCTTTGGATTCTACTTCCAGAATCCTTACACCAGCTATCGTAGGTGATGCACATTATGATTGTGCCAACCGTGTTAAATTAATATTACAGCGATACAAAGAATTGCAGGATATCATTGCCATTCTGGGTATGGATGAGTTAAGTGAAGATGATAAAATGACGGTACAGCGTGCACGTAAAGTACAGCGTTTCCTTTCTCAACCATTCTTTGTGGCAGAGCAGTTCACAGGATTGAAGGGCGTTTTTGTAGATATCAACGATACCATACGCGCTTTCAATGCCATTATGGATGGTGAAGTGGATGAGTATCCTGAAGCAGCGTTTAACCTGGTAGGTACTTTGGAAGATGCTATGGAAAAGGGTAAGAAAATGATGGATGCAGCGAAATAGTTTGAAGTCTGAATTTGTGGTTTGTAGTTAACCACAGACCAAAGACCACAAACCACAAACTAAAAAAGTATGACACTAGAAATATTAACGCCCGAGAAAAAAATATATACCGGAGAAGTCTATGGTGTAACACTGCCAGGCATTACCGGATTATTTGAGATTTTAGACAAACATGCTCCTTTAGTAAGTGCTTTAAAGAAAGGGAACCTGAAAATTCTGAAAACAAAAACAGAAGTTGAATTGTATACCATTCAAAGTGGTTTTGTAGAAGTGTTAAACAACAAAGCCACTGTTTTAGTAGAAGGTGCAGTTGCATTGTAAACAAAATAGCTAATTGTATAAAAACCCGTTAACCGTAAATGTAATTATTTACTGTTACGGGTTTTTTCATTGAATGCTTTCTTCTTTAATTTAATTGGGGATCTAAGGGGTAATTGATCATCTGACTATACTCGCCACCAAGATCTTTTAAGGCCAGCTTCCAAATTTGTGACGCATAGAGGGAAAACACTAATTTTCTTTCGGCTATGCGGGTTATCCAGCTTTTATCTGCCAGTTCATTTTCTAATTGACCTTCACCCCAGCCGCTATAACCTAAAAAGAATCGGATATCATTCTTGCCAATTTTTCTTTCTTTCAATAAGGGTAAAACTGTAGAAAATTCTCCACCCCAGTAAACCCCATCTATTATTTCCAAACCTCCGGGTATTAATGCGGGTTGCTGATGAATAAAATGTAAACTGTCTTTTTGTACAGGACCTCCATCATAAACCGGAAATCTTAGGTCATCAGCTTCCAGGATCAAATCCGAAAGGGTTTGTTTTGCTATTTTATTGAGTACAAATCCAAAACTTCCTTCCGGCCTGTGTTCACAAAGCAAAATAACGGTGCGTATAAAATTGGGGTCCTTTAAAAAAGGATCCGAAATAAGAAACATGCCAGGAGTAATTGCTGCCATATGTAAAAGATAAGGCAAAGATTTTATTTTTTAATACTGCGCAACCAGAATCCAGTTAAAATCATGATAAAGAGCACCCACAGTGCCTCCGGAAACCAAGTTCCTGTTATATTTGTAAGGATGAAGAGAACTTTTCCCGTTATCATCTTACTGATCACACTCTCACTATTTGGCCTGATCGTATTGCAGGTCTCATGGTTACAAAACCTTTTGGAGGTAACCAAAACACAATTAGATAATAATTTTACAGAAGCAGGTGTGGGTGTTTCCAATGAGCTGAGTAAAAAGGTATATAGCGGCCAGATGTTGCGTTTACCCAGAAGGGGCGGACTAACATTTAGTTCTGATTTTCACCTGCACGTATTGAAGCCACCTACTGTAGAAGAAAAATTTTCTTTTCAGGAAGTTGATGCCAAACTAAAAAAGGCATTTGAAAATGTGAATTTGCATAATATCAAATACGAATTTGGTATAACCAATACTACGGATGATTATGAAATGTATTCTAAAGGTTATGAGAAAGAATTTTGGGATACAGTAAATAATAAAAGAAGGTATTTCCCCATCATACCTGAAAGGAATTCAGAAGTGGAAAGTATGCCATCTTTTGAGCACCTGATCATTGTAGTTCCGGATTTTGAAAAGCAGGTATGGGCATCCTTGCGCTGGTTTATCATAGGTGCCGTTGTATTTATGGTGGTAATCATTGCAGCATTTTATGTAACCGTGAAATCATTGTTGAACCAGAAAAAATTGAGCGAGATCAAAAGTGATTTTATCAACAATATGACGCATGAATTTAAAACACCATTAGCTACCATTTCTTTAGCTGTGGATGCATTGCGAAATGAGAAAGTGCAGGCGGATAAAGAAAAATCTAAATATTTCAGTAGTATCATCAAGGAAGAGAATATCAGAATGAACAAGCATGTTGAAACCATTCTTCAGGCAGCATTAATGGAGAGGCAGGAGCTACAATTACAATTAGTTCCCTTGCATGTAAACGATTTTGTTCATTATACGCTTGATAATTATAGGTTGCAGCTGGAAGAAAAGAACGCCGAGGTGAAATTATTGCTCAATGCACAAAATGATCTGATCAATGCTGATGAAGTTCATTTTTCCAACCTTGTTTCCAATTTAATAGATAATGCTATAAAATATTCAAAGGAAAAAATTCAGATAATTATCTCAACACATAGCACTAAAAATCACCTTGTACTAAGGGTAGAGGATAATGGTATAGGAATGAGTAAGGAAACCGTGAAAAGGATCTTCGAAAAATTTTACCGGGCACATACCGGGAACCTGCATAATGTAAAAGGGTTTGGATTGGGGATGAGTTATGTTAAAACAGTGATAGATGCACATAAAGGAAAGATCAAGGTAGAAAGTACGCTGGGAAAAGGAAGTATTTTTACCCTGGAAATACCTTTGCTGCCAGCTGAAGAGTCAGCTGTTTAATTTTGTTTCAGCCACAATAAACTGCCATCTCCGTAACTAAGAAAACGAAAATCTTGTGTAAGTGCATATTGGTATATGTTTCGCCAATCATCGCCTGCTATGGCTGCCACTAATAATAATAAAGTAGATTGTGGTTGGTGAAAATTCGTGATCAGTCCTTTGATTATTTTAAAATGGTACCCAGGTGCGATGATGATCTGAGTTTTTGTGATCAATTTTTCCTGCTGGTGCTTTTGCATCCATTGCAATAAACACCTGAGCATGGCTGAGCTAGTATATTGATCACTATTCAATTCGTAAGCATCCCATTGTGAAACAAGGAGATCGTTTGCGTCAATATTCGGGTCTAAAAAAGTCTTTAATCCAAGCCAGTAAAGGCTTTCCATCGTTCGCAAAGAAGTGGTGCCAACCGCAATAACAGGAAGTTTTGTTTCCAATTGGTTGATCAGGTTTTCCAGGAATGTTTTGTCTACTTCTATGAATTCAACATGCATAGGATGGTCTGCCATCTTTTCTGCTTTCACAGGTTGAAATGTGCCTGCACCAACATGCAGGGTCACGAACATCTTTTTTACTTTTTTCTGCAGAAGCTTTTCGAATATAGTTTCAGTAAAATGCAAACCGGCTGTTGGTGCTGCAACAGAACCATCCTGTTCTGCATATATGGTCTGATACCTTTCCTTATCTTCTATTTCTGACGGCCTGTTTAGATAGGGAGGAAGTGGGATTTTTCCAGCCAAGTGAAGTACTTCTGCAAAACTAAGTTCAGGACTATTCCAACTAAGTTCAATAATATAATAGTCCTGTTCTTTTGCTATTTTTTCTGCAAGCAAAACATATTCTTTGTTACCCAAGGCAAATGAATATTGCAGTAATCCATTTTTCCATTTTTTAGCGCCGCCCAACAAACATTTCCATCTTACTTTTTCTTTTTGTAACATGGCTGTTGTGATATCCGGATATTCTGAAGCCGGTTCAAGGCAGAATATTTCTATGGTTCCCCCCGTTTCTTTTTGAAATAGTAATCTGGCTTCCACCACTTTGGTATTGTTGAAAACCAGCATACTGTCAGCAGGTATAAATGCTGCCAGTTCCGAGTAAATAGCTGTAACGATTTGGCCATTTTCATAAACCAATAATTTGCTCTGGTCCCTTTTCTCGAGAGGGTATCGTGCAATCTTATTATCGGGAAGTTCATAAGTGTATTGGCTGATGGCAATCTCTTTGGGGTGCATATCATGGTTATTTATACCTGTATATTTTAATATATATGTAGCTTAAAACCAGCTTTTAAATCTAGTATTTTTTTATAATTAGGGAGCATAAGCTTCTGATTGGTAGCAAACTATCGCCTGAATAAAAACGAGTTAATCCACAGGAAAACCTTGTCTATTAACGGCTTATCCACATCAATTCACACAAAAAACGCCCATTTTTCGCTCAAAATTAAGTCAAATGCTTACCTGTATTGCATTACAGCTCAGTCATTTCTGTGGATAAATTCAAATGCCCCAAAATGGAATTAAAAGTGGGAAAAAGTGTTATTTTGTGTCAACAAGTGGTAATCTTGATAATAGTTATTAACCAATGAACGGATTTCACGGCGAATATGAGGCTACGGTAGATGCGAAAGGTCGCTTCCTCTTGCCCGGTGGACTGAAAAAGCAGTTACCGGAAGGGGAAAGTCGTTTCATCATCGGACGTGGTTTTGAAAAATGCCTCACATTATATCCGTTAAAAAGTTGGGAATTGATTATAAACAAGATCAGCCAATTGAATGATTTCGACCCCAAGGTACGTCAATTTCGCCGCCAGTTTTTGGGAGGAGCAACAGAAGTAGAATTGGATTCTGCCAATCGTTTGTTACTTCCCCAAACGCTTAAAGAATTTGCCGGTTTAGGCAAAGACATAGTGGTGACAGCCGCACTGGACCGATTCGAGATCTGGGATGCTAGTAAGTACAAACAGCTCTTTGAGGATTTTTCACCCGAGGCTTTCAGCAGCCTGGCAGAAGAAGTGATGAAAGATAAAATTTGAAAATGAGACCAATTGAAAATTTGAAAATGCCAACAAAAACAAGTTCAAATTTCAAAAGAATGCTCGTCTTCGGATTTGAAATTTTCAAATTTTCAAATTTTCAAATTCAATGAATTATCACGTTCCTGTTCTTTACCATGAATCTCTCGATGGCCTGGCCATCAAACCCAATGGTGTGTATGTGGATTGCACATTTGGCGGTGGGGGGCATAGTAAAGGAATTTTAGAACGCCTGGATGCTGAAGGAAAATTGATTGCTTTTGATCAGGATGCTGATGCACAACAAAATTTACCCGAAGATGGGCGTGTGATTTTTGTAGCACAGAATTTTCGTCACCTGCAAAGGATGCTTCGTTTTCATAAAATTTCAGAAGTTGATGGGATACTCGCCGATCTGGGAGTAAGCAGTCATCAGTTTGATGAAGGTGACCGTGGTTTCTCTATTCGTTTTTCCGGACCGCTGGATATGCGCATGGATAGACGGCAGGGTTCTACGGCAGCTGATATCATTAGAAATTTTAGCGAACAACAATTGCATAAAATGTTTGAACAGTATGGAGAAGTAACTAATTCCATTACACTCGCCAAGCATATTGTGCATGAACGAAAGCATTTGCAGTCTAATACGATAGAACAGTTTAAAGCAATGATCAGCCCGGTGGTGAAAGGAAATCCTAATAAGTACTTGGCTCAGGTATTCCAGGCTTTACGAATTGAGGTGAACGACGAAATGGGTGCTTTGAAAGATATGCTGCAGCAGATTCCTGCTGTGCTGAAAACAGGTGGCCGTGTTGCCATCATCACCTTCCATTCTATAGAAGACAGGGTAGTGAAGAATTTCTTCCGCCAGGGCAGTTTCATCGAAATGCCTGATAACCCCTTCATGTCTGTAGCGAAAGAAGAAGTATTCAAATTAATAACTAAAAAACCCATCACTGCTTCTGTTGATGAAATGAAAAAGAATAACAGATGCAGAAGTGCCAAACTAAGAATAGCGGAAAAAAGATGATGGTTGAATAGGTAACAAAAGCATAAATAAATAGCGCGTACCAGATAGTATCCATGCAGGAACAAACAAATCATAAAAACCCACTGAAAGGACTCTTTAATTATCAATGGATAGTAAAGAATATACCCTTCTTTATGTTTTTATCTGTGCTCACAGTTTTCTATATCGCAAACGGACACAATGCCGATAAAACGATCAGGAAAATTAACAGCACTACCAATGTTCTGAAAGAATTGCAATTTGAATATAAGACACTGAAAAGTGAAGTGATGTTCAAAAGCGAAGAGATTCAGATCATCAAAGCCTCAGAGCCATTGGGTTTGAAAGTAAACAAGGATCTGCCGGTTAGGTTAGCAATAGAGAAACACTGATTCTAAATATAAAAAAAAGCTATCAGCATTTTGGATGTAAAACGCGACATATTATGGAGGGTTTATCTCAGCTACATATTGGTAGTTATTGCCTGTATTGCCATATTCAGTAAAGCTGTTTATATACAACAGGTTCAGGGCAGTCACTGGAGAAGCATGAGTGATAGTTTACACCAAAGCATGGATGAGATTGAAGCAGAAAGAGGTACTATATATAGTGAAGACGGGCAAATGCTGAGTACAAGCATTCCACAATTTGATATTTATCTCGATTTCAGGGTTGCAGCATTACATGAAAAAAATGGAAAATTGTTCAGGGAAAACCTGGATTCATTAAGTGAAGGACTGGCATCATTGTTTAAAGACCAGTCTGCAGGATTGTACAAACAAATCTTGCAAAAAGTATATGATCAGGAAGGAGGATATTATCTTTTAAAGAAAAAAATATCCTTTAGAGAATACCAGCAACTTAGGGATTTGCCACTTTTTAAATTGGGCAGGTATAAAAGTGGTTTGATAGCCAATGAGCGAACCATTCGCTTAAACCCTTACCAGATGCTTGCTTTCAGAACCATTGGTTTGGCACGTGACTCTAATAAAGTGGGTTTGGAAATGACCTACGACAATATCCTGAAAGGAAGAAATGGTAAACAACTCGTAAGAACAATTGCAGGCGGTGTTCATGTTCCGGTAGATGATACATGGGAAATTGAACCCGAAACCGGGAAAGACATAGTAAGTACCATTGATGTATTCATGCAGGATATAACGGAGAATGCATTGATGAAAATGATGATCAAAAACCAGGCTGTTAATGGTTGTGCCATTGTAATGGAAGTTAAAACCGGTAAGATCAAAGCAATTGCCAACCTTGGAAAAAGAAGTGAAGGCGTTTATTGGGAAGATTATAATTATGCCATTTCTGCAACTGAGCCGGGTTCTACTTTTAAGCTGGCTACTATCATGGCATTACTGGAAGATAAAAAAGTGTCACTTAACAGTATCGTAAATCTGGAAGGTGGTGTTTGGAGAACTGCCGGTCAAACTGTTTATGATAGTGAGAAGCACGGCAGAACAGAAGTTACCATTAAACAGGCTTTTGAACTTTCTTCAAATGTGGCAATGGCAAAATTGGCCACAGCCCATTATGCTGATAACCCTAACCAATTTCTCCGTAACCTGAAGAAAATGCGTATGGATACCATTACTGGTATTGATTTACGCGGAGAAGGTAGACCGGTGATTTACAAACCCGGCGGAAAGTTCTGGGGACCAACAACATTACCATGGATGGCATTTGGATATAATTTATCTGTTAGTCCTTTACAAACCACCATGCTTTACAATGCTATTGCCAATAATGGTAAAATAATGAAGCCATACCTGGTAAGTGCCGTAAAAGATGAGGGTGTTTTGGTACGTGAGTTTAATGCTACCATACTTGATCCAAATATTTGTAGTATGCAAACACTTAAGCAGTTGCAGGAGTGTTTAGAAGGGGTTTGTACTGAAGGCACTGGCAAAGATCTTTTCAAAAATTCAGCTTTTAAAGTTGCTGGTAAAACTGGAACTGCTTTGGTAGCCGATGGCAATAGAGGATATGCTGATAAGATTTACCAATCTTCCTTTGCTGGCTACTTTCCTGCTGATAATCCCCAATACACTTGTGTTGTGGTAATTAAGAACAGGGCTCATGCTCCGGTATTTTATGGTGCATCAGTTGCTGGTCCGGTATTTAAAGAAATCGCAGATAGATTATACACTACGCATATCAGACAAACATTAGTAAATGTTCCTGCACAAATAAAAAAAGACAGTACTTCTTTTTTATACACCGGAATGAAACAGGATATAGCATTCCTGAGTAATAACCTGGGCATAACATATGCCGATTCTACACTTTATGCTGATAGTTGGATAAACTTCATGGGCAAAGATGCATCGGTGGTGGCTACCAAAAAGAATATGGAAACACAAACTATGCCGCTTCTAAAAGGAATGGGATTGAAGGATGTTGTATTCCTCTGTGAAAATATAGGACTAAAAGTGAATACACGAGGTAAAGGTAAAGTAGCCCTGCAATCAATAGTGCCAGGACAACCCATTGTACGTGGACAGATAATTAGTGTTGAATTGAATTAATTAAAAAAAGGTAGAAAAATAGTTCATACCAATATGGCAAAATTACAAGACATACTATACAAAGTGCACCTGAAGCAGGTTATAGGGTCTACAGCTATTGATGTAACTGGTATAGAAATTGATTCACGTAATGTTTCCAATGGGTTTGTTTTTGTAGCCATCAGGGGGGAAAAATCTGATGGGCATCAATTTATAGATAAAGCAATTGCTCTTGGCGCTGTAGCCATTGTATGTGAATCAGTACCTGATCTGATTAAAGACGGCATCACTTATTTGCAGGTAAACAATTCGCACGAATCGGTTGCTTGGATGGCCCATCAATTTTATGGGGAGCCTTCTCGCAAATGTAAGCTGGTAGGCGTTACCGGAACCAATGGTAAAACAACCATCGCTACTGTTCTGTTCAAGCTATTTACACAATTAGGATATACCTGTGGTTTGGTTAGTACTGTTCAAAACCAAATTGGTGAGACCATTATTCCATCAACACATACCACACCTGATGCCATCAGGTTGAATGCATTGCTGGCCCAGATGACAAGCGCAGGATGTACACATGTATTTATGGAATGCAGCAGTCATGCCATACACCAGCATAGAATTTCCGGTTTACATTTTACAGGAGCCCTGTTCAGTAATATCACCCATGATCATTTAGATTATCATAAAACATTTGATGAATATATCCGAGTAAAGAAATCATTTTTCGACCAACTTTCTTCTGATGCATTTGCAATATCTAATGCCGATGATAAAAGGGGTGAAGTGATGCTTCAGAATACACCTGCCAAAAAATACCTGTACGGTCTTAAAACAACGGCGTCGTTTAAAGGAAAGATCCTTGAGAATGCGCTTACAGGATTGTACATGACAGTGAATGATAAAGAAGTGCATTTCAGATTGATCGGTGAATTCAATGCCTATAATCTTTTGGCAGTATATGGAGCGGCTATTTGTTTGGGAGAAGAAAGTGAAACAGTGCTAACAGCACTCAGTATTTTATCAGGTGCAGAAGGAAGATTTGATTATATCATCAGTAATGGAATGATCATAGGTATTGTGGACTATGCACATACCCCCGATGCATTAGAGAATGTATTGGTTACGATAAAAAAATTACGGAAAGGGTACGAACAGATCATAACAGTAGTGGGATGTGGTGGTGATAGAGATAAAACAAAGCGACCCATTATGGCAAAATCTGCCTGTGAGTTGAGTGATAAAGTTATCCTAACAAGTGATAACCCTAGAACCGAAGATCCACTGGACATTTTAAAAGATATGGAACAGGGATTGAATACAGCTGCTAAAAGAAAGTACACCGCTATACCCGATAGGAAAGAAGCCATAAAAGCAGCTGTAGCATTAGCTAATAAAGAAGATATCATCCTGGTTGCAGGAAAGGGCCACGAGAAGTACCAAGAAATCAATGGAGTGAAATACCCCTTTGATGACAAAGAAGTGTTGATGGAAATGTTTGCACTATTAGGAAAATAAAGTTGATCCTGAAAACTTGAATGTTTTCAGGAACTAATAAAGAACAATAACCAATTAATATGCTATACTATTTATTTAACTGGCTAAACAAAGAGTTTCATATTCCGGGAACAGGCATGTTTCAGTTTCTTACATTCCGTATAGCTATGTCAGTTATCCTGTCGCTTTTGATTGCAACAGTTTATGGCAAGCGCATCATTTCATTTTTGCGTGCAAAGCAGATCGGCGAAAGTGTTCGCGATTTGGGTTTGGAAGGCCAAATGCAGAAAAAAGGAACTCCTACCATGGGAGGTATCATCATTCTATTAAGTATTCTTATTCCAACATTGTTATTTGCCAACCTGGATAAAGTCTATATCCGCTTAATGATATTGTGTACAGTATGGTTAGGTATCATAGGATTTCTCGATGATTTGTTCAAGATCCGAGCAAGAAGAGCAGCAAAAGAAAAAGGAGAAGCCTATAAGAAAAAAGATAGTGATGGCTTGGCGGGTATTTCAAAGATAATTGGTCAGGTAGGGTTAGGCGTCATCATTGGTGTAACCTTATATTTTAGCAATGCCGTTACTGTTGAAAGAGAAATTGTTTCAAGCCCTTATGAGCACCTGCAACAGGGAGAAAGATTAGCCAAAGATTCAAATATTGTGACAAGGAAATTAAATGGCATAGAGAAGCGATTCGTAAAAGTTAAAACGCCTATCACCACTATTCCTTTTGTTAAAAATCACCAGTTTAATTACAGCAAACTTATTAGTTGGATAGGACCTGGGGCAGAAAAATATACCTGGATCGTTTATATATTGATTGTCATCTTTATCGTAACTGCTGTTTCTAATGGTGCCAATTTAACCGACGGACTAGATGGTCTTGCTGCAGGTGTGAGTGCCATTATTGGTGCTGGTATTGGCGTATTTGTATATGTAAGCGGTAACTATGTTTTTGCCGATTATTTTGATGTGATGTATATACCCAACCTGGGTGAGCTGTCCATTTTTGTTGGCGCATTTGTGGGCGCCTGTATTGGATTTTTATGGTACAACGCATTTCCGGCACAAGTCTTTATGGGAGATACTGGGAGCCTCGCATTGGGCGGTATCATCGCTTCTCTGGCATTCATTGTTCGCAAAGAATTATTGGTGCCTATTTTCTGTAGTGTTTTTCTGATAGAAAGTTTAAGTGTCATCATTCAAGTTTCCTATTTCAAGTATACCAAGAAGAAATTCGGTGAAGGGAAAAGGGTTTTCTTAATGAGCCCATTGCACCATCATTATCAGAAAAAAGGGTTTCACGAAAATAAGATTGCCATTAGGTTTTGGATCATCACCATCATTTGTGTGGTATTGTCTATTGTAACATTGAAAATGAGATAAGGAAGATGCAGCATAGACTGGTCATATTAGGCGGAGGTGAAAGCGGTGTAGGTGCTGCGCTACTTGGGAGAAAAGTAGGCTATGAAATATTTGTTAGCGATGGCGGATCAATCAAACAAGCGTATAAGCAAGAACTCATTGATAATGGAATCGATTTTGAAGAAGGTCTGCATACAGAAGAAAAAATTTTGAATGCAGATGAAGTGATGAAGAGCCCTGGTATACCTGAAAAGAACGAGATGGTAAAACAGATTCGCTCAAAAGGGATACCAGTAATCAGTGAAATAGAATTAGCATTCCGGTTTAAAGCTGAAAG
>CALRVT010000009.1:0-130705 GCA_943371675.1 Chitinophaga pinensis
CTTTTTGGATGCGGTGCCCAGCGAAGCGCAGGCAGTAAAAATGATGCGCAGCACATTTTTACAGAAGCCAAAGCAGCGTCGCCGCAAAGACGAGGCCATGCGGCCTGAGCAAAATGGGGCTAGCCTTAGCGGAGTGATAGAATAAAGAAAGATGTATTTTAAATTTGTTCCGAACACCTGTGGTGAAAACACCAACAACGGCAAAATGGAATGATGATTACAGATTGATTCATGATTCAAATTTCACTTCAACCTTCAAAATTGCTTGTTCAATATTCAAAATTTACTTCCATGCGCTTTCATTCTTTATTAATATCTTAGTTTACTGTCTCTGGCTGAATAGTTTCAGCAGGGAACATACTAAAATTTTAGTGCCAACACATTCATGAAACAGGTAAAACGATTGTATCTCCATTTGTCAGGCTGCCTGTTATTGGGTACTGCCTTTTTCTTTGCCTGCCAAAATAAAAGCACCAACAATATTCCCGAAACCATCAGTTATAATTATGATGTAAGGCCGATCCTCTCTGATAAATGTTTTAATTGCCATGGCCCGGATGCCAATAAAAGGGAAGCAGGATTGCGCCTCGATATTGCATCAGAAGCCTATAAAGCATTGCAGGAGCATCCCGGTAAATTTGCTATTGTTCCAGGCAAACCCGAACAGTCAGAATTATTCCTACGCATAAGTACCGATGATACCAGTTTGCAAATGCCCCTGGCCAGAAGTACCATGCCCAAATTGACAGAGAGAGAAATTTTAGTGCTTAAGAAATGGATCAGTCAGGGTGCACAATATGAACCCCATTGGGCTTTTGTTGTGCCCAAAAAATTGCCCCTGCCAGCTTTAGATAATAAGGAATGGCCCAAAAATGAGATAGACCATTTCATTTTACAAAAACTGGAAGAAAAAGGATTAACACCTAACGAATCTGCTGATAAGGAAAGGCTCGCAAAGCGCCTATTCATGGACATTACAGGCATCTTGCCTACCCCGGAAGAAAGCAGCAGTTTTGTAAATGATACCGATCCAAAAGCCTACGAAAAACTGATAGATCAATTAATGAGTCGGCCCCAATACGGTGAAAAAATGGCCATCAGTTGGCTGGATATTGCACGCTATGCTGATTCGCACGGATTTCAGGATGATAATTACCGAACACAATGGCCCTGGAGAGATTGGGTAATTTATGCCTACAATAAAAACATGCGGTATGATACCTTCATCACCTGGCAACTGGCAGGCGATCTATTACCCAACCCTACCAAAGAACAAATACTGGCAACCGGATTTAATCGCAACCACAAGATTACCGAAGAAGGTGGAGTGATAGATGAGGAATACCGTTTAATGTATGTGCAAGACCGAACCGTTACCCTAAGCAGAGCCATGTTGGCCATGACGGTGGAATGCGCCAAATGTCACGACCATAAATATGATCCTATCTCCCAAAAAGATTATTACCAGTTTGCTGCATTTTTTAATAGTGTGAAAGAAGTGGGATTGGAATCAACCGTAGGCGGACCGGAAACCTTTGCCAAGAATCCACGCATGCAGATCACGAATGAGGATGTAAAAAACACTTTGCAATTCATCAATAAACAGGATACGGGTAAGCTGGAAATTTCCATCATGAAAGACCAGGATACGGCACGTAAAACATTTATTCTTGCCCGAGGTAATTACGATGCACCAACCGATTCAGTAGAACCAGCAACACCTGCAGCTATTTTAAAGTTTGATAAAGCATACCAGAAGAATAGATTGGGTTTGGCCAGATGGTTATTTGATCCGAAGAACCCTTTAACGGCTCGTGTATTTGTAAACAGGATGTGGCAAGAATTTTTTGGGAAAGGTTTTGTAAAAACAGCCGCCGACTTTGGCATGCAAGGCGATCTTCCCACACATCCCGCTTTGCTTGATTGGCTGGCCGTAGATTTTAGGGAACATGGCTGGAATATGAAGCGACTGGTAAAACAAATACTCATGTCTGCCACTTACCAACAATCCAGTAAGATGAGTGCAGAAAAAATAAAGGTAGATCCTTTAAATGTTTACTGGTCTTATGCACCAAGCATTAGATACTCAGCAGAAATTGTTCGCGATGTATTATTGGGTAGTAGTGGTTTATTGAACAAAACAATTGGTGGACCAAGTGTGAAACCCTATCAACCACCGGGTTTGTGGGAGATGGCTACTTCAGGCAGGGGATTGTTGAAAAAATATATGCAGGATACCGGACAATTACTCTACAGAAGAGGAATGTACACTTTTATCAAACGCACGGTACCACCGCCTTCTATGATGTTGTTTGATGGTAGTAACCGCGATGAATGTCAGGTTACACGATACAGAACCAATACGCCCTTGCAGGCATTGATCATGTTGAATGATCCTACCATGTTAGAATCTTCTAAAGCATTGGCCGATCAATTATTGCAAAAAAATATGGCTCCAGAGAAATTGGTGGAGCTGGCATTTAAGAAAATTATTTGTCGCACACCCAATGCCAAAGAAATAGAACAACTTACGGCATACTTACTTGCTGAACAGAAAGAAATGAAAAAAGAGGTTGCCGAAAAAATGATTAAAGTGGGTACTTATCAGTCTAAAACAACTAATAATATTCAACTCGCTGCTACTATGCAAACCATTCAGATCATTTATAATATGCAGGAAGCCATTACAAAAACATAAGATGGAAAAAGAATTATTGGAACATGGACTAAATATCAACCGCAGAAAATTTATTTCGCGGATGAGTGTGGGTTTGGGCAGTGCTGCCTTGGGATCTCTATTGATACCGGGACTCTTCAATGGTTCTTCTGATGCGGAAGAAGCCATCATGCGCGGCCTTCCGCATTTTGCACCCAAGGCAAAGCGTGTGATCTATTTGTTTCAAAATGGTGCACCATCTCAATTAGAGACCTTTGATTATAAACCTTTGTTATGTGAAATGCTGGGTGAAGACCTGCCCGAATCTATTCACCAGGGACAGCGTTTAACAGGTATGACATCCCTACAAAAACGTTTCCCGCTGATCGGTTCTTATTATGATTTTAAACAGTACGGAAAATCCGGTGCTTATGTAAGTGATCTATTTCCGCATATGGCAAAAGTGGTGGATGATCTATGTATCATCCGTTCCATGAATACAGAAGCCATTAACCATGATCCTGCTTTAACATTTTTCCAATCCGGCGCGCAACAAGGTAACAGGCCCAGTATGGGATCCTGGGTGAGTTATGGATTGGGTACAGAAAATAATAACCTGCCGGCTTTCTGCGTGCTCTTATCCAGAGGCAGGGGAAATGGACAAGGCGTGTACTCTAAATTATGGACAAACGGATTTTTAGATTCTGTACACCAGGGCGTACAATTCAGCAGTGGCGAAAACCCTATTTTGTATTTGCAGGATCCGGATGGTGTGGATAGAAATACAAGAAGGAAAATGATTGATGAGATCGGCAACTTGAATCAATTAGCTTATGATGAATATGGCGACCCCGAAATAGCCGCCAAGATTCAACAATATGAAATGGCTTATCGCATGCAAACTGCAGTACCCGAGATCATGGATACTTCCAAAGAATCGGAGAGTATTGTAAAATTATATGGACCCGATTGTTTGGTACCAGGTACGTATGCTGCCAATTGTTTATTGGCCAGAAAGCTTTCTGAGAATGGTGTTCGCTTTGTTCAATTATACCACCAGGGTTGGGATCAGCATGGCAACCTCCCTACCGAAATGAAAGGACAGGCCATGGATGTAGATCAGCCATCAGCCGCATTGATCACCGATTTAAAACAAAGAGGCTTACTGGATGAAACATTGGTGATATGGGGTGGAGAGTTTGGCAGAACCAATTATTGTCAGGGTAAAGTAGATGTTACCAATTATGGTAGAGATCATCACCCGCGTTGTTTCTCTATCTGGATGGCAGGCGGGGGTGTTAAGCCCGGCATGGTGTATGGAGAAACAGATCCATTCGGCTATAATATCGTTAAAGATCCGGTGCACGTGCATGATTTTCAGGCAACCGTATTGCACTTATTAGGACTTAATCACGAAAAACTAATCTATAAGTTTCAAGGGCGCCGATATAGATTAACAGACCTCTATGGCAACGTAGTAAACAATATCATTACCTAAACCCCTCTGTGCAACTCTGTATCTCAGTGTCTCTGTGTTTAATGCTTTTTTTTCAACACAGAGTCACATAGGAACAGAGTTACACAGAGAGAAAAGTAAAACCATGAACAGAAAAGAATTTGTAAAGACAACCTTACTAGGCAGTGCAGGATTTTTTATTACGAGAGACCTGTTGGCAAAACCAAAGGGCACCATTTATGGCCATAACGAGATGCGCTACCGCATGAACAATGCCTGGGGCAACTTGAATCCGGAGAAAACACCGGTGAATGATTGTCACGAAATGGTGCAGGATAGCAAGGGCCATATCATGCTACTCACTAATGAAACAAAGAATAATGTGATCATCTATAATAAAAAAGGAAAGCTTGTAAACGCATGGGGTACTGAGTTTCCGGGCGCACATGGCTTAACTATTCAGAAGAATGGCAAAGAGGATATGCTGTTTATTACAGACACCAATAGGCACCAGGTATATAAAACAACCCATGATGGTAAAATTATTTTTACGATAGACCCCCCAATGGATCTGGGAATTTATCAAAAGAAAGAAGCATTTGTACCAACAGAAACAACCGTTTTAGAAAACGGTGAATTTTATATTGCCGATGGCTATGGTGCACAGTACATATTACATTATGATGCCAATGGCAAACTATTAAACCATTTTGGCGGAAAGGGTAAAGGCGATGAACATTTGGATAATGCGCATGGTATCTGTGTTGACTATAGACAGTCAACACCAACATTAATTGTAACAGATAGAAGCAGAAATGCTTTCAAACGTTTTTCGCTTGATGGCAAATTGCTCGAAGTGATCCATTTACCGGGTGCCTGTGTTTGCAGACCCGTTATCAAAGGCGATTACCTGTATGCGGCCGTACTACGTTCTCCTACATTGAATAATGAAAAGTCTGGTTTTGTTACCATCTTGAATAAAGACAATAAAGTAGTCTCCAATATTGGTGGTTCAGAACCTGTGTATGAAGATGGCAAACTGAAACCTTTATCACAAACCGAAAAGATCTTCACGCACCCACATGATGTTTGTGTAGATGATGAAGGAAGTATTTATGTAGCACAATGGGCATCCGGTAAAGTATATCCGTACAAATTCACCAAAGTATAAATGAATAGGATCAGCAGAATGGCGGGGGCCATTTTATTGGCAGGTATTGTCTTTTTACTATTCCTCTTTTGTTTTGAAGAATGGTTGAAGATCCCATCCTGGTTGCAGGTGGCGGGGCGGATGCATCCCTTGCTATTGCATTTTCCGATAGTGTTGATATTGGTCTCTATCCTCTCCTATTGGATGCCTTCCAATGAAGACACCACTAAACAAGGTTGGAACCTGATTCGCTTGTTTGCTGTGATCACTGCCATCATCAGTGCCATCATGGGAATGATCTTATCTATTGAACAAAAAGATAGTGGAGATATTTTAGTGTATCATAAGTGGGCAGGTGTGAGTCTGGCATTGATCGCTGCTGCATTGTATCAGTTTCATGATTGGATTGTTCAAAAACATAACTATGGCAAGATAGCATCCGTACTTACTTTTACTTTGTTATTATTTACCGGACACTGGGGTGCTACATTAACGCATGGAGAAAATTATTTAACCGGACCAATCCTCTCTCAACAAAAAAAACAAGTGGACCCGGATGAGGCAAAAATCTTTACTGATATCATCAAACCTATTTTTGATGATAAATGTGGTAGCTGCCATTTGCGTGGCAACCAAAAAGGCGGACTTTCGCTGGAAGACAGCAGCAGCATTGCATTGGCCGGAAAATCAGGCAGTGCGCTGGTTCCGGGCGATCTATTGAAAAGCTTGCTGATGGCTCGGATCCATTTGCCGATGAATAATAAAAAGCACATGCCCATTGCCAGTAAACCACAACTCACTAACGAAGAATTAGCGGTGTTGGAATCATGGATCAAAGCAGGTGCACCTTATGAAGAAAAACTGGTTAATATACCTTCTAATGATAGTTTGCGCATCCTCACTTTAGCCTATCTGAAAACGCTGAATAATGAGGAATCAGAACAAACCTATGATTTCGATGCAGCCAGTGCTGCTACATTAAAAAAACTCAACTCAAATTACCTGGTTGTAAAACCCCTTGGCAGTGAATCACCGGCACTCGCTGTTTCATTTTTTGGAAAAGCCATGTACAGTGGCGAAAAATTAAAAGAGCTATCTGCCATTAAAGAACAGATTGTACAACTGAACCTTTCTAAAATGCCGGTAACAGATGAACAAATAAACAGTTTGACATCTTTCATAAACCTGGAAAAGTTGAATTTAAATTATACCAATATCACAGATAAAAGTATCACTGCCTTAGCAACGATGAAAAACCTGCGATCCATTGCTGTAGCAGGCACCGATGTTACATTACAGGGACTTAACAGTTTGATCAGCAACAAAAAAATAAAAGAAATATTTATCTGGGATAGTAAAGTGGATATGCAGGAAGTATTAACACTACAACAAAAAAATCCTTCCATTAAAATAGAAACAGGTTTTCAGGGAGCGGATACGATGGTAGTTCTTTTGAATAAACCCATTTTTAAAACCACACCCGGGTTTTTTAAGGATAGTGGTAAAATTGAAATTAGTCATGTAGTAAAAGGCGTAGAGTTGCGCTATAGTATTGATGGCTCTGACCCCGATAGTTGTATCAGTCCCATTTATAAAGATCCTATTACCCTGTATAAGCATACAACGGTTCAGGTGAAAGCGTATAAAAAAGGATGGACATCCAGTGAAGTAGAGAAAGCATTTTATATGAAAGCAGGTATGAAGATCAGTAACACGCAGTTTCTAACACCGCCAGACCCTAAATACAAAGCGGGTTTTGAAACTTTATTGTATGATCTTGATTTGGGTGATGCAAAAGATTTCAGCAGTAAATGGTTAGGATACCAAAAAAATGATGCACTGATGATTCTTGACTTGGGTTATGAAAGAAAAGTGGAAGAAGTGATCGTAAATGCTTTGTACAGCTTACGTGCACATGTGTTTCCGCCTACCAGCATTACTGCTTGGGGCAGTAGCGATCAGAAAAACTGGACGCTATTACGTGTGTTGCAGAATGAGACGCCTAAAACATTTATACGTACAGATAGTTATTTGCAGACCTTACAATTTAAGCCTACTACTATTCGCTACATCAAACTACTCGGAAAGCCTATCAAACAATTACCAGCCTGGCACCCGGAGAAAGGCAAGCCTGGATGGTTCTTTTTAAATGAAGTGATTGTAAATTAAAGAAAGGTTTCGATAAGAGAAGGACAAAACCTGCCTGTCGGCAGACAGGGAAAAGGAGCGCGTTTCAAACTCAAAACTTAAGGATTGTTTACTTACAGGTTGCTTCTAATTTGAAAGACTCTCTTTTACTTCGTTTCTCTTTTATTGAAATTCCAATCATAAATCTGCGAATCTGCGGCAAAAAAAATAAGCCGCAGATTCGCAGATTATCGTAGAATAAACTGTGTCAATTTTTTTAATAGGAAATTTTAAAAACCAACGCCTCCGTATTTTTATCAATCCCCTCAAATGCAATAGGGATCGATATTTTACCATTATTAACCTGGTAATTAATTTTTTGAGCAGACCCTATTAGCTGAATTTGTTTTACTGAAGCAGCATTGGGAACCTGAACATCAAACACATTTTTAAGTTGCTCATTTTCTGCAACCTGATATATAGCATACACATTTTTTCCTTTTTTAGTGAACACCCAATTACCCTGCTTCGGTAATGCAGGATCTGCTTCCGTTTCATACACTGCTTCACTATTTACTTTCATCCATTTGCCCACTTGCTGTAATCTTTCATATGCAACAGGATCCCATTCACCATCAGGACCCGGACCAACATTCAACAAAAGGTTCCCATTTTTACTGATGATATCGGTAAGCATGTGAATGATCTTGCGAGAAGATTTGTATTTATCGTTAGGAACATATGACCAGGAATTACCCATGGTAATACAACTCTCCCATGGATAGGGAACATAAGTGGCAGGTACCTGTTGCTCAGGTGTAACATAGTTTTCATATTCGCCATGCACCGTTCTATCAACCACCAATAATCCGGGTTGGTTTTTTCGGGCCATGGCTGCAATCTTAGGCATATCAATATCCTGGTCGTAGGGAATGGTTCTTTCCCATTCTACGGCTGTATCAATACTGCTGAAAGGCCTGATCCATCCACCATCCAGCCATAGTATATCCATCTTTCCATAACCCGTCATCAGTTCCTGTATTTGGTTATAGGTAAACTGTTTAAAGCTCTCCCATTTAGCCGGATATTTTTTAGGATCGTAAGAAACATTCCGGCTCTTAGGTGGAAAATATTTCCACCAATAAGTATCCGTATTCCAATCAGGCTTAGAAAAATAAGCACCGATCATGAATTCTTTTTTTCGAAAAGCATCAAACACTTCTTTGGACACATTGGCTTTTGGATTTTTGGCAAAAGGGGTTTTGGTACTGGTAATTTTATAATCGGTTTCCTTCGTATCGAACATACTAAAACCATCATGGTGCTTGGTGGTGAAAACCACATATTTCATTCCCGCATCCTTTGCTGCATCGGCCCATTTATCTGGGTTGAATTTTATTGGATTGAAAGTGGTTTGCAAATTTTCATAAGCTTTTAAATACCCATACCAATCAGCTGCATAGGGGCCTCGTCTTTTTGTCCAGTCTTCATCTTCCGGACAAATACTCCAGCTCTCCACCACACCCCATTGGCTATATGTACCCCAGTGCATCAACAATCCAAACTTGATCTTTTTCCAATCAGCCAGTTTTTCCCTTACCTGTGGGTCTGCAGGAATTGTGTATTGCAGACTGGCATTGTGTTCTTGTGCAGAACTACTAGCAAGAACAAAAAAACTAATAATAACAAATAATTTTCTCATACCGTTTTGCGCTTGGCGAAGAAGCTGATTCCGAAGTACTAAACTGTCTGCCAACACTGAACTTAATTCAAAGCAAAAAGGGTTATTTAAGCGCTTAAGTCGCTTTTTTGCCAAACACTTGTTATATGTAGTGCTTTCTTCAGACATTTCTACTGTCCAACGAGTTTGGTTTTACTTTCAGCAAGTTGTTTTTTGATATATGCTTTCAATTCGTCAAAAGTCATATTTTGAGTTTCAGCGCTTATTTTATCTCTGATTTCTCTCATCATTTTTACAGCGTCAAACTGTTTTTCTTTTTTAGTCGTTTCCATAATTTACAAGTTCTTTAGGGCTTCTAATTTCTATAATTGAATATCCAAGTCGCATGTTAACCGAATTGTAGCCTTTGATTCTGTCGAGATTTACAATATGTTTAAAATTCCAACTTGCTAAAACGTCCACTTTATGAATTGTCGCTAATGCAATGTGTCGGCAATCTTCTAAGCTTGTTTTGCCAACAACTTTTTCGGTTATATAAGTGTCTGCCAACTTTATAGCTTCTTCAGTCAACTCAACTCGTTGAAATTTTTCGGCAGGATAGTTATGTAAAAGTTGTAGCACTTGCTTTGGTGCGTTTAATAATTCAAGGTCGAGCAGGTCAGAAACTACAAAGATTATTTCGTTTTTGTCGAGTCTGTCAAACAATTTAGTTGTAGCCACTTTAAACTCCTCGTCAAAGTAACCGCCAACTACCGATGTGTCTATGTAAATTCTTTGTTTCATTTATTTTTCTATCAGTACGAAGTTAATCAAAAAGGCTTCAATCTCAATTAGGTTATTGTCTTGATTGCGGTCGTTCCTAACTTAACACATAAAAATCTCTTTGCGAACCCTTGCGCCCTCGCGTCTTCGCGGTTAATCCTTCTAACCACAAAGACGCTAAGACGCGAGGGAACACGATGAATTAATTTATAGTCCCCCTGTACCTCCGTATAACCGGATGGGTGAACTAAGTTTTACTTTTAAAACAGTGATGTATTCATCTAACACATTTGACGGTACATCTATATAAACTAAACCTGGCACTTTACTCCAGGAGATCTTTCCCACTATTTTATGAGGCAGTTTTGTTCCCTTGCCCAGCACTTCAATGGCATCAATCTTACTATCCAATCCTTTGATCATGATATTACCGCTTGCTTTTCCTTGTAAGAAGAGAAATAAGGTTGATGAATCTTTCGACAACGTAGTAGGCCCATAAAAATGTCCTTTTTCAATACCGCCCAATTTTCCAAAAATAGCTTCACCGTTTCGGTCATTCCATTTACCCAATTCGGTCAAGATATTTACTTGTTCTTTCGGAATAGTGCCATCTTCTTTGGGACCAATATCTAATAACAAATTACCGCCGTTTGCAACGGCATCCACAAAAATGGAGATCACTTCATAAGGTGTTTTCCAGGCGGTATCTTTTTGCTGGTAGCCCCAGTTGTTATTGGTGGTCATACACAATTCCCACCAATTGAATTTTGGACGAGTAACCGGAAAATTCTGTTCCGGTGTTTCATAATCACCATAGCCCATTAAACGTCCATTGATGATCAGTTGGGGATTATCCTTCAATAAAGATGCTCTAATTCCTTTTGCATCCCACTCTTCTGCATTGTGTTCCCAATCACCATCAAACCAGATCAGATCAGGATGAAAATTGGTAGAGACCTCTTGTAACTGCCCATCCAGAAAACCTTTGAATCTTTTCCAACGTGCAGGGTCATTCTTTACTTTATAACGACTGCTATCTTTCAGAAATCCCGGATAATCAGGATGGCTCCAATCGAGTAAGGAGAAATAAGATCCTACTTTGATATTATTGGTACGAAGAGCTGCATAGAAAGGACTGATGAGATCGCGCTTGGCAGGAGTGGCATCCAACACATTCAATTTGTTTTGCTTAGTAGGCCACAATGCAACGCCATCGTGGTGTTTGGTGGTGATCACAGAATAACGGGCGCCGGATTGTTTGATCAGTTTGGCCCAATAAACAGGATCATATTTACTGGCAGTAAATCCGTTTAATTGTTTCATGTAATCAGGGTAACTAACTTCCTTATTATGAAAGCTCCATGATTCGCTGATCCCATTTACGGCATAGATACCCCAATGAATAAAGATGCCCAGTTTGGCATCTGCAAACCATTGCATTTTATTCCGGATACTATCTGCATTGATTTTGGATTGTGCATTGATTTGAATAGTACTTATGACCAATAAAAAAAAGACAGTAATTCGTTTCAACCTTTTCATACAATATGTTTAATAATGGAGGTGTTAAGATGTGAATATAAAACTAAGCTTTGAAATTTTTTGTTGGTTGTATTGGAAGGGGTAAATTGGGGGAGAGATTGGAGACTGGAGACTAGAAGCTGGATACTGGATAGTAACTTTAGTAACCTATTTATAACTTTTAACTATTAATTATTAACTATTAACTATTAACTCCAGACTCCAGACTCCTAACTCCAAATCATTATGACATTCACACTTGCCAATTACGATTCCTTAACGATTACGATTTGTTTATTTATTGCCATCATAGTTTTTTATTGGCTGGCGGGAATGATTGCGCTTAAAAGAAAGTCGAAGAATGTAGCGGAGGATAATGTGAGTCCGGTGGAAAGCTCTTTACTGGGGTTATTGGCATTATTACTGGCATTTACTTTTAGCATGTCTGCTTCCAGATATGATACACGCAGACATATTTTAATTGATGAAGCCAATAATATAGGCACTGCTATTCTTAGGGCAGATCTGTATGCTGATACAAGTAGATTGGCATTTCGCAATGACTTTAAAGATTATGTGGAAGCCAGAATTGCTTTCTATGATGCAGGCGTAAACAAAAAGAAAATAAACAATGCGCAGAAAGCAACAGATGTTATTTCAGATCGCATTTGGAAAAGGGCTGCTTTGCTGGCGCAGAATAAAGAAAACTTGATTGCAAGTAATCAAATGATCCCTGCTTTAAATGCTATGATAGATATTGTGACCTCTAGAAATGCCGCAGGAAAAGCAACGGTTCCTGACTCTATTTTATGGATGTTGTTTTTGTTGTGTTTGATCAGCAGTTTTATCATGGGTTATCACAAAAACCATACGTCAAAATTTGTGATCATTGTTTTTTCACTGATGATATCGGCATGTATTTACCTGATCATTGATTTAGATAGGCCCAGACAGGGTTTGATCAATATTGATGCTGCCAATAGTTATATCGTGGATTTGAGAAAAATGTTCAAATCATAATTTAATGCATGCTATATATTGATTTCATTGGATTGCCCTTTTTTTTTGGACCAGATCTTTCAATATATAAAGAGGCAACTAACCTAATTTAAGTTTTCCGAAAGCATATTTAAAATGCATTTTTTTAAAGGTTTTATTTTTAAACCTCTTTATTCAACCATTTATATATAAAAATTCTATATAACGGCACAATCCATTACATTTGAACGATATGTATGCAATAAGGTAAGTTGCCAAGAATGAAAAAATCAGTATTGTCTGCGATATAAGTATCATTGAATTATATTAATTCCTTTATCGTAATCTGAATGAATACGCAATTAATTTCTTATTTATATATTGCAACTATAACCTTACTGTTTATTGTTTGTATCATTAGTACAGCAAGAAGAAGTAATGCCAACCAAACTGCGGGTATTTTACTGGTTTTACTTTATTGGCTTTTTCTCTTCGGAACCATCGTTCCTTTTTTGATTTTTACCGGTAATATTATATACTTACCACATTTATTTAGAACTACGCATATTGCTTCCCTCATTTATTTACCACTATCATATCTCTATATTTCACAATCCTTTACGCCTAGAAGATTGCAATACAAAGACCTTCTTCATTTATTACCCTTATTGATTTATTTGGTTGATTATTTTCCGTTTTTTATAAAAACTGGTAGTGAAAAAGTAGCTATATACCAACAATTAAGCACCATTCAAAGGGATATTTCATTTCAAGAAGGTTGGTTTATGCCACCTAAATCACATGTAGTAATTCGCTATGTTCAAATGATTATTTATTGGATACTGCAATTCAGGTTGTTGAGAATATCGATGGGTGTTTCCAGTAAAAGTGTTTTAAAGGAGAATCCTGATCAGATTAAATGGCTTTGTTGGTTTACTGGCTCACAACTTTTAATCATTCTACCTCCTTTTACAAGTTTATTGCTGGGATTTGATATGAGCACCCGTTTTCTAATTCTGGTATCTTCTTTAGTGTCAGGTTGTATACAATGTTATTTTCTATTGATGCACCCGGAAATTTTATATGGTATAAAAGGTGCCATTATAGAGGCAGATACGCCCGAATTGGTTGAAGAAGGCACCGAAACCAAAAATTTACCGCCACAGGAATCATCGAGATCTGCACCATTATACTATATGAGTGAGGCATTGTTAGATTCTATACAAATAGAACTTGACCAATATTTAACCCATTCCAAACCCTACTTGAAACAAGGTTTTAATATGGCTGAGTTGGCAAAAGCCACACAATTTTCTGTTCACCAGCTATCAGGATATATTAACAAACGCTGTAATATGAATTTTTACAGTCTAATCAACCAATTCCGAATTAATTACTGCAAAGAAAAATTCGAATCAAAAGAATACCTCGATAAAACCCTGGAAGCCATCGCTCAGGAGAGTGGGTTTCAAAGTAGATCCACTTTTATTAGAGCATTTAAAAAAAGCACAGGACTTACCCCAACCGAATATATCCGGAACATGAATTTGCAATAAGTAGCCGATTAGTCTGAAAATCGCTTGTTTTTTGTTGTATTCGTTCATTTGAAACAATTTCCACACACGGAACTTATCAAACCATGTATTTGCATGCCTATTTTTAGTTATTGCTAAATATTCGGCTTAGCAATACTTTTTTCCATCCCAAACTACACATCTATGCTTTTTGAAAAAAAACCATTTCAATTAACGCTACTTTTTTGCTTTTTTACATTAATTTTTTCCTGTAAACAGGCTAGTTCAGATAATACAGGATCAAATAGTAGCAATGGCTCTATTTTACCTTTCCCGCCAGTACCTAGTGCCAGCATTGCAGGAGAGTCGCTGGAAGAAAGTAAACATTTACGCAGGGCCCAACCCAATCATTTACCCAAAGACGCTCCCAATATCCTGATCATTATGATGGATGATGTGGGTTTTGGCACAGCTTCTACCTTTGGTGGCGAGATAAATACCCCCAATCTAACAAGGGTTTACAATGAAGGTATTGCCTATAACCAATTTCATACAACCGCCATTTGCTCACCTACAAGGGCATCCTTATTAACAGGACGTAACCATACCCGTGTTGGAAATGGCACCATAGCCGAGAGAGCAGTTGATTGGGATGGTTACACAGGTATTATACCAAAAGAAGCAGCAACAGTAGCTGAAGTTCTTAAAAACTATGGCTATAATACTTCTGCTTTTGGAAAATGGCATAATACACCAGCCAATCAAACCACTTCACAAGGTCCATTTGAATATTGGCCAAACGGATATGGATTTGAACATTTTTATGGCTTTTTAGGTGGTGAAACATCTCAATGGGAACCACACCTGGTAGAAAACTACAGTCAGGTAAAATTACCTAAGAATGAAAAATACCACCTCACAACAGACCTCGCTGATCATGCTGTTAGTTGGATGAGTCAACACCAGGCATATGCCGCCGATAAACCCTTTTTATTATACTTCGCTCCTGGTGCAGGACATGGTCCACACCATATATTTAAAGAATGGGCAGACAAATACAAAGGGAAATTTGATGATGGCTGGGATAATTACAGAGAAAGGGTCTTCAAAAGACAGAAAGCACAAGGTTGGATTCCATCAAATGCTGAATTAACGCCGAGAGATTCTACTATGGCATCCTGGGACAGTATTCCTGCCTCTCAAAAACCATTTCAAAGAAGACTGATGGAAGTATTTGCCGGCTTCGTTGAACATGCAGACAATGAAATAGGCAGAGTTCTGGATGCAATTGAAAAAAATGGTCAAAAGGAAAATACAATCATCTTTTTTGTTTGGGGCGATAATGGCTCCAGTGCAGAAGGACAGAATGGTTCCATTAGTGAATTGCTGGCTCAGAATGGCATTTCCAATACCATTGACCAACAAATTGCTGCTTTAAATAAAATTGGCGGATTGGATGCATTGGGTGGTCATGTAACTGAAAATATGTATCATTCATCTTGGGCATGGGCTGGTAATGCACCTTTCCGTTATACCAAACTTATTGCTTCGCATTTTGGTGGTACCAGAAATCCATTGGTAGTTGCTTGGCCCGGACATATTAAAGCCGATAAAACACCAAGATCTCAATTTCATCATGTAAATGATATCGTTCCAACCATCTATGATATCCTTGGCATTACTGCTCCTACACAGGTAAATGGTTTTCCGCAAATGGCTATAGATGGCGTCAGTATGAAATATACATTCGACAATGCTAACGCAAAACCAGCAGCCAAAACACAGTTTTTTGATAATAATGGCAGTCGCGCAGTATTCAGCGATGGCTGGTATGCCTGCACTTTTGGCCCATTATACCCTTGGATTCCGGCACAAAAAGGATTACAAAATTGGGATTCGAAAAAGGATGTATGGGAACTATATAATCTAAAGGAAGACTTTACGCAGAGCCATAACCTTGCATCAAAAGAGCCTGAGCGCCTTAAAAAAATGCAAGCCCTTTATTTAGAACAAGCGAAAGCCAACCAGGATTTTCCTATTGGTGCAGGTATTTGGTTAAGACTTCATCCGGAAGATGCTATTGCTTCTCCTTACAAGTCATGGGTATTTGATCAATCTACTTCCGGAATGCCTGAGTTTAGCGCTCCGGGACTTGGTAAAAAAAGTAATAAAGTAGAAATAGATCTGGAAGTTGGCGCCAATGCCAATGGTGTAATTTATGCACTTGGCGGTTCAGGTGGTGGACTAACATGCTTTATGGATAATGGCAAACTAGTGTATGAATACAATATGATGCTGATAGAAAATTATTCAGTAGATACCAAAGAAAAACTCAGTGCCGGCAAACACCATATCATCATCACCACACAAATTGCCAAACCATTTGCACCTGCTGCAGTAACGATCAATATTGATGGAAAAGATGTTGCCACATGTGATGTAAAACGTACTGTACCCGCTGCATTTAGTGCCAATGAATCATTTGATGTGGGAGAAGATCTAGGTGCACCTGTTTCCTTACGTTATGCCAAAAAAGCCAGCAATAAATTCAATGGAAAAATCAGTAAACTAAAAGTGGATCTATTATAAAGAATCAAATACCTGAACCAACACTAATTTTTCAAACTGGAAACAAAATGTATATAATCTTAAAAAGAGTAATATTTCTACTATTTTCTTTAGGCATCTCTATACTTGGTTTAACGCAAACCGACTCATTAGTTTTAAGCAACCATGATGTAATGATTGGCGAGATCAAGGGCATGGATCGTGGAGTGGTAACCATTGAAACAAAATATAGTAAAGAAGATTTTAAGGTTAAATGGGGCGAGATTAAAAATATAAGTACGACTACTTCCTTTATGATCACGCTTAAAAATGGTGATAGATTGAATGGTCGTATTAGAACGGTTGATTCTAGCAGCCTACTTATTCAATTAGATGATCAAAGTAAAAAGATGATCCAATACGATGAACTGGTTTATTTAAAACCATTTAAAACCGGGTTTATTGATCGATTGCACGCTGCTATTGATTTTGGATTCTCATTAACCAAAGCTCAAAATTTTAAACAAGTAACTTTAAGAAGCAATATTGGTTATGTTGCCAAAAACTGGTCTGCAGATGTAACTTATAATACACTCTTCTCCAATCAAGATAAAACAACAAGTATTAAAAGAACAGACGGAGGATTGACCTTTAATTATCTGCTTCCCAAAGATTGGTATATACCCGCTTCCATAACTTTTCTATCAAACACTGAACAGCAGCTTGATTTACGGATGCTTGAAAAATTAGGTGTTGGTAACTACCTACATCATTCCAATCACAGTTATTGGGGTGTTGCAGGAGGTTTTACATACAATAGCGAACGATACGCTAATACAGCTCCCAGAAAAACATGGGAAGCATACTTGGGTACTGAATTGAATTTATATGATATTGGCGACCTAAGTTTATTAACCAAGCTTGCTTTATATCCCAGCATTACTGAATCAGGCAGATGGAGATATGATTTTAATTTCGACACAAAATATGATCTGCCTTTAAACTTATATATTAAACTAGGCATTACATACAACTATGATAATCGTCCGGTAGCTGGTGCATCAAATTCAGATTATGTAATGCAAACAGGTATTGGCTGGAAATTATAAATATTAAATTTTCTAATAAAAATTAGACCACTGTGAAGAAACTATTAACCTTACTTGTTGTAGCACTTTCTTTAAATGTTACTGCCCAACAAATTTTGCCTTTCCCTCCTACTCCATCCGCTTCTAAAGCAGGATTAACCATGGAGACTTCTGTTTATAAGAAGCGTGTTGAACCAAGACATTTAGCAGCTGATGCGCCGAATATTGTCATCATTTTGATGGATGATGTTGGACCTGGCACACCTTCTACTTATGGAGGAGAAGTAAATACACCAACATTGGATCGTGTATCTAAATTAGGTGTTTCGTATAATCGTTTTCATTCAACTGCCATGTGTTCTCCAACACGTGCATCCTTACTCACCGGGCGTAACCATACCTATGTAGGCAATGGACAGATATCAGCTATCGCCAATGATTTTGATGGTTTCAGTGGTATTATTCCTAAATCATCTGCTACAGTTGCGGAAGTTTTAAAAAACTATGGGTACAACACTGGCGCTTGGGGTAAATGGCATAATACACCGGAAGAGCAGATCACCAATAAAGGACCTTTCGAATATTGGCCTACAGGGTATGGCTTTGAATATTTTTACGGATTTCTGGCAGGAGAAGCTTCTCAATATGAACCTACCATGACCCGTAATACAACCCAGGTTCCGATGCAGCATAAGAAAGGCTATCATTTAACAGAAGATATTGCAGACGATGCCATCAAATGGATTCGTGAACAAAAAGCCTATGCGCCGGATAAGCCGTTTTTTATGTATTGGGCACCGGGTGCTGCACATGGTCCACATCAGGTAATGAAAGAGTGGGCGGATAAATACAAGGGCAAGTTCGACGATGGTTGGGATCAATACCGTGAAAGAACTTTTGTTAGAGCAAAAGCGAAAGGCTGGATACCTCAAGATGCAAAACTTACGCCACGCCCCGCATCAATGGCATCATGGGAATCAATTCCTGAAACTGAAAAACCTTTTCAACGCAGGTTGATGGAAGTTTTTGCCGGATTTGCAGAACATGCAGATTATAATGCAGGTAGAGTAATTGATGAAATTGAAAAAATGGGGGAACTCGACAATACTTTGATATTTTATATCTGGGGTGATAACGGTTCTTCTTCTGAAGGATTGTATGGTACGATAAGTGAACAACTTGCACAAAATGGCATACCCACAAAAATCTCACAACATTTAGATGCATTAAAAGAATTGGGCGGACTGGAAGCATTAGGTGGACCCAAAACAGACAATATGTATCATGCTGCATGGGCATGGGCCGGAAGTACGCCTTATCAAGGTACAAAATTGATGGGTTCCTATTTTGGTGGTATTCGTCAGCCAATGGCTGTTTCTTGGCCAAAACAAATTAAAGCTAATCCCGTTGCACGTCCTCAATTTCACCATGTAATTGACATCGTTCCTACTATTTATGATCTAACAAAAATCACACCACCATTGATTGTTAACGGATTTGAACAGGATCCTATTGATGGTGTAAGCATGAAATATAGTTTTACAAATGCAAATGCAAAAGGTACACGACAAACACAGTTTTTTGATATCATGGCCAGTAGAGGAATTTATCATGATGGTTGGTTTGCCAGTGCGCCAGGCCCTCGTGAACCATGGGTAGGTGGTATCCCTAAAGGAGTGAAAGAATGGTCTCCCTTAACTGATAAATGGGAGCTATATGATATTGATAAAGATTGGAGTCAGGCTAATGACCTCGCAGCTTCCAATCCAAAGAAGCTGGAAGAAATGAAATCATTGTTCATCCTTGAATCTACTAAATACAAAAACCTGCCTATTGGTGGAGGATTATGGTCAACCGCTATGTTCCATCCCGAAGATGCACCAGCTTCAGCACTTACTGAATGGACTTTTGATTCACCCATTGTAGGCATGCCCGAATCTGCGGCTCCCAAACTTGGCAAAAACAATAGCTTGGTATCGATGGAATTGGATGTTCCTAACAATGCCAATGGTGTACTTTATGCGCTTGCAGGATTTTCAGGTGGTGTTGCCTGTTTTGTAAAAGATGGATACCTCAATTATGAGTTCAATCTTTTTGAAGTACAAAGAACCAAAGTGAGATCAAAAACAAAACTTCCATTAGGCAAAGTAAAAGTAGAAGTTGAATCAAAACTGACTGATAGAATTGGTGGACCAATGGATATTACCCTAAAAGTAAATGGCGAGATCGTTGGAACAGGAAAAGTTCCGGCGGCTATGTCGCTTCACTTTACATCCAATGCAACTTTTGATATTGGTATAGATACTGATTCACCTGTAACGCTAGATTATTATGAACAAGCACCATTTCCTTTCAATGGAAAAATTGGCAAAACAAAAATAGAATACCTGAAAAAATAAGAAAGCAACAGTTCAGATTTTAAAAATATTAATGGCACTTGTTCAATTTCATTAAAATATATTCATGAAACAGGTAGGAGTTTGGTCAACGATTTTATTGTTTCTGTTTTTACAAATGCCCTTACAGGCACAAGTAAAAAAGGAAGTCAGCAGTTTGGGCGATGCTGCAGCAAATGCAACCAATCCAATGGCTTTTGTTACCAAACTGCAAATTCAACCAAATTTTGCATGGAAAGAAGCTGGAGCAAGGCAGATCAATTTAACAACACGTATCATTCAACCAACAGGCTCTATACTTCTTCCATTTATCAAAAGTAAGGACCCTTCAAAGGTTTATACTTTATACAGGTTAGAACTGCCCATCATCGGACAAACCTTTCCTGCAACGCCTTCTTTAGATGCCACAGGATTAAGTGATGTGATCGTACTAGATCTGGTAGCTTTTAAAAAATCATGGGGTTTATTAGGCGTTGGGCCGGGTATTGTAATACCAACAGTTTCACCTTCACCCATCAGTGGTGGTAAATGGTGTGGAGGAATTACGGCTGTTGCCTTAAATACTAAAACGAAGGGCGTTCAATTTGGGGCACTGGCACAGCAATTCTTTTCATTTGCCGGAACCAATAATAAACCGAAGCGAAACTTCATGTTATTACAACCCATTTATAATAAAATACTTGGTGGCGGATATTTCATGGGTATTAGTCCCATCCTTTTACTTGATTGGGAAAATAGTGCTTATACTGTTCCACTAAGTATTTCACTAGGAAAAGCTTTTGCCCAAAACCTAAGTGCCTTCATCGCTCCGCAATATGTTATTAGTGGACCAGGTAAGGGTGATTTTATTTTACAGTTTCAGATAAATGCCATGTTCGCACCATCAAAAAAATAAATGTTTATGAATCAACCAAATATGTTGAAAATGAAAAACTTAATAGTAGCCTTAATATTGTTGTGTAATATCCATTTCGTTTTTGCACAAGGTGATGGACCAAGGAATTTGCTCTGGGCGCCAAAAGGCGTAACCGCACTGATCCCTAAGTATATGCACTTAAGTCAGAATATTACCCCAGGTAATGTGCTCATTAAAGATGCAGATATCACTATTGATGTTTATCCAATTACACTGGTACATAATTTTGGATTGGGTAATCGCTGGGCACAAATAATGTTTTCTGCTGTACCTGGAAAAGTTTCAGGCAGACTGGAATCAGATAAGCCTGGTTTACCTGCACCAAATTATAGTTCATCGGGAATGGCAGATGGTTTTGTAGGTTTCAAAATGGGCCTAATTAATCAACCAGCTCTTAATGTAATGGAGTATGCAAAATTTAAGCAGAAATTTTCTATGATGCTATATACCAGATTATGGTATTCAGGTAGCTACAATAAAAACAATCCGCTAAGCTTAGGTACTAATCGTTTAACCTGGGAAATTGGTTTTCCAATGGATATACAACTTAGTACAATACCCAAACGTCCAACTTGGTTAGAGATCTACCCAGCGTTACATATGTACACACCTAATAATAGTCCAACAACAATTTCTAAAGCTTTAAAATCACAACAAAAAGCACTCTTTTCATTAGAGAGTCATCTCACCCACAATTTTGCCGATAAGTTCTGGGCTGGTGTTGACCTAAGATACCAGTATGGTGGTGCATTAGAATTAGACGGGGTAAATCAAAATAATAAAATAAACATACTAGGGGGAGGATTTGTAGCAGGATACCAAGTATTATCTATGTTGGGACTTAGTGCGGGATATGGATCTGTTTTTGCGGGAGACAATGGTGCAAGATCAAATATGTTAAGGTTAACGGCAGTATTATCATACGTTAATCTTAAGAAGCTTAAAGCCAGTCAGAACAAATAAGCGTTTGAAAAAATAATTTTCTTTTCATTTTAATATTGAATCTCATGAATCAATTAATACAAACAATCAAACCGAAAAAACTACTTTTCATTTTGGTAGGTTTTGGACTACTTGCCCCGTCACTCAATGCATATAGTCAAAAGAAGAAAGTGCCTGCCAAGTCGAATAAAACTGCTCCGAAAAAAAGCAATTTGCCGGAAAAGAAATCAGCACCTGTACAAAAAAATAATATTAATAATTCTGGCAATAAAACAAATAATATCAATTCAGGTAATAAAAATGTTACGATTGATAACAGCAAAAATGTAAACATTAATAAGAATAGCAATACCCATATCAATAATTCTGTTCGGAGAAATAACAATCGACCTTATAATAACCCACCCTATCGTTATGGTGGCCGTAGCTATTATAGTTACCATCCTTACCATTACCATCCCTACCGTCCATTTTATTGGGGACCCGTTTGGCATCCATGGGGATTTTTCATCTCAACGCTTGCAGTTACAGCCATCATCATCAGCATTGAAAATCAGCAATACCATTATGATCAGGGTGTTTATTATGTACAATCCGGAACTGGCTATACCGTAGTGCAGGCTCCGGTTGGAGCAACTATTACCACTTTACCAGCCAATACACAAACAGTAGTGGTAAATGAAACAACCAACAACTATTATTATGGTGGCACTTATTATGAAAAGTCAGCAAGTGGATATACAGTAGTTCCGCCTACAGCCGGCACCATTGTTGAAAATTTACCCGAAGGTGGTAAAGAAGTAAAAATTGGCGATCAGACTTATGTTAAAGTTGGAGAAACCTATTACCAACCTTTTCAAAAAGATGGCAAGGATGTTTATGAAGTTGTTCAAATAGAAGAAGAAACAAAATAATTAAACCAAAAAATACCGATCATGCGAATTATCAAAACACTTTCCAGTTTACTTATTCTTACCTTATTAGTTTCCAGTGTTGGTTTCTCTCAAAAAGTTAGCAGACCGAGTGCCGGCACAAAAGGCACCTGGAAATTATTAGGAACAGTAGATGCACAACATACAGCCGACCATGACGTAATTGTTGTAGCAGGTCCTCATGACTACTTCAGACAACTAAAATTTAAAGTAACTAATTCGCCATTAAATATGCAAAGAATGGTAGTTACTTATGATGATGGCGGATTACCCGAGAAAATGGATATACGCTATAATATTCCCAAAGGTGGAGAAAGTCGTGTTTTAGACTTAAGAGGTGGTAAAAGAAAAATAAGAAGTGTTGAGTTTTGGTACGACACCAAAGGATTTTTAAATGGCAGGGCTAATGTTACTTTATTCGGTATTAAATAATAAGTATTGAAAATTTAATAACATGTACCAACCAGGCTTTTTTAATAAATGGTGGCTTTTGATGATGGAAGGAATTATCTTATTAATAGTAAGCTATTTTCTTTTCAATGAAGAAGGCATACATATTATATCCATAAAGAACATTTTAGGATTTACTGCTTTATTAAATGGAAGCATTTCAATCATTGGTTATTTTCTTACCGGTTCCGATGAAAAAAATAAATGGGAAATGTTTTTGGGCATACTTAACAGCTTTACAGGATTGCTTCTATTAAGTAGCCTATTACTAGATAGGCAAATTGCCAATTGGTTATTTCTTATTAATATGTTCTTAAATGCTGTTTTACTTTTATTAGCGTCAAGCCAATTAAAAGCGGAGATACATTGGTGGTGGATTTCTTTTATTTCAATGGCATCTACCATTTTTTTAATTTATTGTTTAAATACAGGAACAATTATAGATCAATTAAAACTGGGTATTCTGGCAGGTTTTCAATTTTTTATTACCGGACTATTATTGATTGTTTTTGCATTTGTTATGCGTAAGATGCAGGAAGATTTTAGTAAAACCATCAAACAGATTAGCAGTCATAATGGTTAATTCCTGTATCTTGCAATGGAGGCTAATACAGTCCTGTAGAAGATTATGCACGTTTTATCAAAAAAAAATAAATATCAGTTCCCCTATATATTTAGCATCTTTTTGATGGCATTTTGTTTACAGTCAGTTACGCTTATAGCCCAAAAGAATGCGCTTGATTCGGTTACTGATTTACCGGATTTTTTAAAAAGAATTTTTCCTTCTAAAAAACCCATTTCCACTGTTCCTCGTATAGAAGGTCCTTCTATATTACCCTCTTTTGGCTATAATCCCAGCTTTGGTTTTGTGATAGGCGCAAAAATGAGTTATGGTAAACAATTGGGAAATCACAAAAACACACAGTTTTCGGTTTTTGGTATGGAGGCACTCTATACTTCCAATGGCATCATCACAGTGCAAGCAAGACATAATGTATTTACCAAAGAAAATCGCTGGTATTTGGAAGGTAACTGGCAATTATCCAGGTTTGGATTAATTGACTATGGCTTAGGTACCGGCAGTGATCATGGCTCGAATAGTTTTATCATGGATGAGTTTCCCACTACCAATAGTGATAGCTCATTCCCAGTACGTTTTAAATATTTCAGGCTTACGGAAAAAGTTTACAAAAAGGTTACAACAAATTTATATGTTGGCGCAGGTGTTAGTTTCAATTATCGCAACAATATCGACGATATCAAACAAACCGGTATATTCAATACGCCTCATCAACGCTATAGTGTTCAAAATGGTTACGACCCAGACCATTACAACGCCAATGGCTTATTGTTTTCGATTCAATACAATTCCAGAGAACATCCCTTACGTTCTTATGGCGGCATGTATGCAGACCTTACACTTAGATTTAACCAACAATGGATGGGCAGTACCAAAAATGCAACCCAAATATTTTATGATATCAGAAAGTATTGGTCGCTCAGCAAACGAAACCCGGAACAGGTTATAGCGGTATGGCATTGGGCCAGCTATTTGATCAATGGTAGTTTACCTTATCTGGAAATGCCCGCTACCGGTAATGATGCTTATTATAGAAGTGGCAGGGCATATACTATTGGCAGATTCAGGGGGCCTTCCTTTGCTTATTTTGAAACCGAATACCGTTATCCCATCACACGCAAAAAACTGATCAGTGGCGTTGCTTTCTTAAACCTTCAAACTGCATCTGATAATATTGATAAAAAAATATATGGAAGATGGGAAGCTGGTGGTGGTGCAGGGTTACGGATCCTCATGCAGAAACAAAGCCGTACAACTATGTGCATAGATATTGCAAAAGGCAATTATGGGGCTTGGGGTATCTTCTTTGGATTGAACGAGGCATTTTAATAAAATCATTGTTTTCTCTATCTTATTTTTTCAACAAAAGAATCCATAGATGCAATCGAAGCGGGCTTTTGCATAACTTAGTAATAGCATGAAAACTAATATTCAAAAACGAATTATTCGGATTGTAAAAATTACAGGTATCAGTATTTTTATGCTGATTGGATTACTATTTTTAGCCCCCTTTTTTTTTCCGCAAACGATTTCTAATAAAATAAAAGACCTGGCGAAAGACAGAATCCAGGGCGAAATGAATTTTACCAAAGCCCGGTTTTCATTTTTCAGTCATTTCCCTTCTCTTACACTAGATCTTCATGAATTATTGCTTAAAGGATCTGCTCCTTTTCAAAAAGACACTTTGGTTGCTGCTGAAAAAATAAGTTTAGGGGTGGATCTTCGTTCGCTTTTTTCTTCCACGGTGAGGGTAAACCAAATATATCTTACCAAAGGTTTGATCAATATTCAGGTAGATGAAAAAGGAGAGGCCAATTATAATGTTTACAAAGCACCTGCTACACCTGAAAAAAATACTTCAGATACCGGTTCTGCCTCTCTGAAACTGGAAAAAATTGTCATTGAATCTTCTCGTTTTGTTTATAACGATCGCTCATTGCCCATGTATATTGCGGCAGGTGGCTTTGAATATGTAGGTAATGGCGACTTTAGTAAATCTATATTTGATCTTACTTCGGCTATTAAAGTGAAAGCCATTGACTTTGCTTACAATAACCAAAAATACTTCGTGTCAAAAACAATTAGTGCGGATCTGGTAACGCAGATCAATACCGAATCATTGGCATTTCAGTTTCAGAAAAATAACCTCTACATCAATCAGCTGCCTTTTGATTTTACAGGAAGATTCGCCTTTTTAAAAGACGGGTACGACATGGATTTTAAGGTAAATTCCAATGCAACAGAACTTAAGAATTTGTTTACTGCTTTCCCACCGGAATACCTGCAATGGCTCGATAAAACAGAAGTTTTAGGAACCGTTAATTTTAAAGCAGCACTCAGTGGACAGTATATTGCCGCAACAGGAAAGATGCCAGATTTTGGCATGAGTATGGAAATTAGAAAGGGCTCGATTTCGAATGCAAAAACACCCTTGCCATTAAGTAACCTCTTCCTCAATTTTGAAACGCGTTTGCCAGGTTTTAATACCGATAGTTTGTATGTAAATGTGGATTCTATTTATGCTACAGTTGGTAAGGATTATATCAGTGCTATTTGTCTTTTACGCGGCTTGTCAACACCCGAAATTCATGCCAAGATCAATGGGGAACTTGATCTGGAGAAATGGCAAAAAGCAATTGGTCTTCCCGGGTTACAAGCAAAGGGTCAATTTTCGATACATGGAATGGCTGATGGTATTTTTATCAGATCACAGGATCCAAAAAAAATCAGACCTGATACTATTATTAGTTCCATTCCTTCTTTTGATCTGAAAGCATCATTCAGAAACGGTTATTTTAAATACCCAACTTTACCCAAAGCAGTGGATAAAGTTAGATTTGATTTGCTTGCAGCTTGTAAGGGTTCTGATTACCAAAAAGCAACCCTTCAGATCAATAATATCAATGCAAATCTTGGCAACAATTATTTGAAAGGATTTTTTAACATCAGCGGTGCAAATGATTTTCCTTTAGAATTGAATGTAAAAGGTCTTTTACACCTGGCAGATATCAAATCTTTTTATCCATTAGATAGTATCGATTTGAAAGGCGATTTAGTGATGGACCTTCAATCAAAAGGAAAGTATAACCAGGCAAAAAAAATATTCCCTGTTACGAATGCTGTATTCAGCATGCAGGATGGATTTATTCAAACAAAGTATTATCCGCATCCCATAGAAAATATCAAAGTTGATGCATCATTAGTGGCAAAAGGCCCATCTACAAAAGATGTTGTATTTACGATTAAACCAATTGGTTTTGAATTTGAAGGTCAACCTTTCACCCTAACAGCAGGACTTAAAAATCTGGAAAATATAAAATATGATATCCGTTCTAATGGCACCATTGATATCGGAAAAATATATCAGGTATTTGCCAGAAAGGGTTTGGATGTGAAAGGATGGATCAAAACAGACATAGATCTGCATGGAACGCAAGCTGACGCTAGTTCAGGGCATTACGAGCGTCTCTCCAATAAAGGAACAATGGTGTTTAAGGATATTGTTGCAAACACTGAGTTCTACCCTTTTCCTTTCCATATAAAATCGGGCACATTCCGTTTCAAGGATGATAAGATCTGGTTAGAGCAATTCACCGGTAATTATCAGGCAACCGATTTTGTGTTGAATGGATACATGAACAATATTATTAATTATGCATTACATGATGATCTGTTGCAAGGACAACTTGATCTGAAAAGCAAATTATTTGTTGCAGAAGATTGGATGGCTTACGCGGGAGATGCAAATTCTTCTTCTGCTGAAACCGGTGTTTTCATGGTTCCCAATAATCTGGACCTCACATTTAAGGCAGGCATAAATAAAGTAACGTATAGCGGCATGGTTTTAACAAACGCCAAAGGTCAAATGCAATTGAATAAAGGGATCATGAGGTTGAAGGAAACCGGTTTTACTATGATAGGTGCTCCTGTAATCATGGATGCAAGCTATCAATCATTATCACCTAAAAGAGCATTATTCGATTATCATATCAATGCCAAAGATTTTGATATTAAGAAAGCATACAATGAAGTAAAGATCTTTCATGATATGGCCACTGCAGCAGCCAGTGCAGAAGGAATTGTTTCTTTGGATTATACCCTCAAAGGAAAATTAGATGCCAATATGCATCCGGTATATCCTTCCCTCGAAGGAGGTGGTGTGTTATCCCTGAAAGCAGTAAAACTGAAGGGATTTAAAATGTTTAGTGCAGCGGGTAAGGAAGCAGGCAAAGACAGTTTGAATGGTAAAGGGGATATTTCAAAAGTGGACCTGAAGACCTCCATCAAGAATAACATCATTACACTGGAACAGACCAAGATCAGAAGTTCCGGATTTAGGCTTCGCTTATCCGGACAAGCATCTTTTGATGGTGCGCTGAACATGAAAATGCGCATCGGTTTACCACCTCTGGGTATTTTCGGGATCCCCCTAACGATCACCGGAACTCAGGAGAACCCGATCATCAAAATGAATCGTGGCAAGAATAACCAACCTTTGCAGGAAAAGGGAGAAACGGAGGAAGAGAATTGATTCTTAGCTTCTTTAATACTAAGCTTTTCATCTATTTTAGTGTCACTTTATAAAGTGAACCATATTACCTTTAAAGTTCTTCCTTTTTCATTATGGAAAAGGATATTTTTGAGTCAATTCAATAACTATTTAAAGCTGAGAAATGAATCACTACCAAATCCCCGATTTTGAGTTGTGATTTAGTGTGCCATATTTGACAGTCAGGTATGACATTTTTGGTTTTATGTATTAGTATAGCAATTTTTAAAATTTTTTGACCAACACTTCTTTTATGGGTACCCATGCATTTTTCCTTAAAACAAAAGTTTTGAGGAGTCTTCTTTTTACTGTTGCATTGATCAATTTCTGTTCAGTTACACTTGCCCAATCACCCTTAACGCCATCCAGGGGTTTCAATGTTTTTGTTAGAAACGGCGCCAGGGTTTCCGGAAGTGAGGTGCAGGGACCAATTGCCCTTGGAGGCGACCTTACATTGAATGGCCAGATCACTGTTGCCAGTCAGAATGCCGGCACCTTCAAATCAGGAAATACCACCATCGGGCTATTGATCGGAGGCAAAGTGATCTACCAATCCGGGAATAGTATGAATGTGAATAGCAACGCTTATGTGAAGATCGGTGACTGTACGGGTTCGAAGATCTGGTACCAGGATAATAATGGTGCCAGTTCCAATATTCAGATCACCAGTGGTCAATACAATGCTAGTCCTAGGATCAATTTACAAACCAATGCAAGTAATCTGGGTGTAAGTGAATCGGTTAATCCGGTTTGTGAAGGAAATTTGATCGACTTTACTGCAGCTTTTAATCAACTCAAAAACAATTCCACTTCCTTAAGTGCTTGTACTAATACGCTTCAACTAACTGAACCAAATGGTAATCCAATTTATGATTATTCCAATTTAACCAATCAGGTTAGGTGCACTTTAAGCGTGGGTAATAATATTCTGAATATCACCGGCAATTCATTAAATAATATTCAGCAATTCAAGTTTGAAGGTAGCCGTCCCGATGCTAATCATTATTTGATTATCAATATCGATGCAAAAGGTGATTTTACTTTTGAAGGCATCAAATCCAGTGAACTGGGATCTGGAGAAGGTGCATATATATTGTATAATTTCTACAACACTACAAAACTCACTATAAACGCAAAAGATCAGGTTCCGGGAACCATATTTGCTCCTTTTGCTGATATAACAAAGTCAGATAATAGGAATTTAATAGGTCAGGTGATTGGACAATCCTTCAATATGACCGATGGTTTGGTTCAGTTTGCGCTTTTTACGGCTAATGTTCCCGGCTGTGGCGGATGTATCTTACCAGTTGTTCCACCGATCATTGGTAATTCCGCTGTATGTAAATCGGAAACCACTATACTTTCCAATACATCAGAAGGCGGTACCTGGAGTAGTGCAGATAGTAGTATTGCAACTGTAGATAATACAGGAAAAGTGAAAGGCATCAATCCGGGTACTACACAGATCAAATATACCGTCACTAACGCTTGTGGCAGTACCGTTGTAACACATACGATAACAGTTAACAGTGCTCCAACCAAGCCTGTGATCAATGCATTAAGTAGCACTGATTTCTGTGAAGGTGGATCTGTGATTCTTTCCAGTTCCTCTTCAGATTTTAATCAATGGTATAAAGATGGAAATAAGATATCAGGAGCAATCAATCAAACATATACGGCAACACTAGCCGCAAGGTATTCACTGGTAGTTTCAAATATTTTCGGATGTGGAAGCGTACCTGCAAACAGTGTGTATGTAACTACCACACAAAGTCCTTCCAAACCACTGATCTCTGCCCGATCTTCTACAAGTCTTTGCCCTGACGAGGATGTTCAGTTATTTATTTTGGAATCAGAAAGTAACAATGACTATAACTACAACGACAATTATGATCATGACCATAATTATTTTGAATATCAATGGTACAAAGATGGTGTTGCCTTACCTGGTGAAACTGACAATAGCATTACGGTTTCTGCTGCCGGTTCATATACGGCTATAGTTACCAATTCAGAAGGATGTAATAGTGTAGCAAGCGAGCCCATAATTGTAACTGTAAATACTTTAACCCTAGGTACTATCACTGGTGGAAGTCAATTTTGTGTTGGAAGTACACTCAGCCTTTCTAACAGCAGTTCCGGTGGTACTTGGAGCAGTAGTAATTTATCGGTAGCAACTGTTGATGCTAATACCGGTATTGTAACCGGTGTTAGTGAAGGCTTAGCAGATATCATTTATTCCATTTCTAATGGTGGGTGTAGTAATTCAACCAGTAAGACAATTCTTGTAAATGGATTACCAATTGTAAATGATATTGTGGGCTTATCAAATGTTTGCATTAACAATACCACCAATTTAAAGAACAGTACGGCCGGTGGTGTGTGGAGTAGCAGTAATACTTCTATTGCCACTGTATCAGCAGCAGGTAAAGTAACAGGTATCGCCATCGGTACAGCGATCATCAGGTACACAGTTACCAATGAGAATAGTTGTTCCGCAATTGCCGTGCAAAACATGACGGTTAATGATGTGCCTACAGTGAACCCTAATACAGTTCCACAAAATCAGGTATGTGTCAATAACAATATCACCTTAACAAATAGTACCCCCGGAGGTACATGGAGCAGTAGTAATACGAATATTGCAACTGTAAATGCTAATGGAGTTGTAACAGGTGTTAAAGCCGGTACAGTTACCATCAAATACACGGTAACCAATAATGCGGGTTGTTCCAATGACGCTTCTTCTAGTATCACAGTTAATGCTGAACCTTTGGTGCCTGTAATTTCTTATACAACGCCAACCACTTTTTGTCAAGGCGGTTCAGTTTTACTAACCAGCAGCGTAGCAACAGGTAACCGTTGGTATAAAGATGGAGTTTACATCACCACCGGAAATGGTTCACAAACCTATACAGCTACCACAAGTGGCTCGTATAGTGTTTCAGCAGTTTCCGTAACAGGATGTGAAGGACAGCAAAGTCAGGGAACAATTGTTACGGTAAATCCTTTACCGGAATCGCCATTTATCAGTGCCGGTAGTGCTACTAGTTTTTGCAATAATGGTACTACTGTTGTATTAACAAGCAGCAACCCCTCCGGTAATCAATGGTATAAAAATGGAATTTCTATAAAGGGAGCTACCAGTAAAACTTATACCGCTTCAACATCCGGAACATATACTGCAGTGGCAACCAGTAATGGATGCAGCAGTGCAATCAGTAATGCGATCGTAGTTACAGTAAATGCAGTACCTGCAATTCCCAATATCACAATTGGTGGACCTACAACTTTTTGTTTAGGAGGAAGTGTTTTATTAACAGCCACCAATAGTGGCACAGTAACCGGTTATCAATGGTATAATAATAAAGTGATCATTGCTGGTGCAACATCAGCTACTTATACTGCCACAACAAGTGGGAAGTATACGGTATCCGTAACAAATGCCGCCGGATGTTCCAGTGTTTCTAGTAATCAGGTAAAAGTAACAGTGAATGCCAGTCCTGCAACGCCTACTATAGTTGCTGGTGGGCCAATTACTTTCTGTTCAGGTGGAACTGTAGTATTAACTAGCAGCAGTGCAACGGGTAATACCTGGTATAAAGACGGTTCAGTAATTCTATTTAAAAATGGCGGACAAACCTATACTGCAAATAGTTCCGGAACTTATACGGTTATTGTAACAAATGCTTCCGGTTGTGCAAGTAATCCTTCAACAGGAATATTAGTAACAGTGAATAGTTTGCCTTCCAAACCAGTCATTACCACATCAGATGCTACTACTATTTGTTCTCCCGGACAGGCTATTTTGAACAGTTCATCTGCTATTGGAAATCAATGGTATAAAGATGCGGTGATCATTCCAGGAGCAAACGCACAAAATTATACTGCTACAACTACCGGTAATTATACAGTAGTAGTTACGAATGGATCTGGTTGTGCAAGTGCAGTTAGTGATGGCATAGCAATTTCAGTGAATACAGGATCACAGATACCTATCATCTATAATTTATCTACCACCACTTTCTGTCAGGGAGGAAGTGTTAACCTGCTCAGTAGTTCTTCTTCAACAGGAACCAATCAATGGCAACTAAATGGTATTAATATTCCTGGAGCAACTTCAAATATTTACACGGCAACTACTGCAGGTGTTTATACTGTTCAAGCAACAAATGCGGCTGCTTGTGTGAACGGAACCAGTGCCGGCACTACGGTAACAGTTAACCCGATTCCAACAGTAGCCGCTATCACAGGTAACAATAATGTATGTAGAAATGCAACCACCACATTAAGTAATGCAACTGCCGGTGGTGTATGGAGTAGTAATAATGATGCTACGGCTACCATAAGTGTTGCAGGTTTGGTTACAGGAGTTGCCAATGGAACAGCGATAATCTCTTATGATATTACCAGTTTAGGTTGTGCGAATTCTACTAGTTTCACCATGACCGTAAATCCACTACCTACAGTAGAAGATATTTCCGGCCCAACGGAGGTTTGTGTAAATAGTACAATCGCTTTAAGTTCAGCAACTACAAGTGGTGTTTGGAGCAGTAGTAATAACGGTATTGCAACAATCAATGCTACTTCAGGTGTAGTAACAGGTGTTGCATCGGGTACGGCAACACTTACGTATACGGTTACAAATGCTTCAGGTTGTTCGAGGGCAGCAACTTGGGACATCTCAGTATATGGCATTCCTACTGTTGCAGCTATTACAGCTTCCAATGCGCTTTGCGAAAATGGATCTGCAATATTTAGTAATGCCACAGCAGGTGGTGTGTGGAGTAGTGATAATACATCGATTGTTGAGATCAACACGGTTGGATTAGGAACAGGTATCGCTACAGGAACAACAACGATCAGGTATACAATTACCAACAGTAATAATTGCAGTAATGCAGCCACACTTAATGTTACCGTATTTGCATTACCAACAGTTGGGGCTATTACCGGCAACAACAGTGTTTGTTTGGGAAGTACTTCTACTTTGGCAAACAATACGGCCGGTGGTGTTTGGAGCAGTGATAATATTGCGGTAGCAACAGTTAGTGCAACCGGAATTGTTACGGGTGTTGCTGCCGGATCAGCAAATATCATTTATACAGTCACTAATGTTAATGGTTGTCAGGCAACAGCCAGAATTTCATTTATTGTTTACAATATTCCTTCCACTCCTGTAATTACTGCCGGTGGTGCCACCAGCTTTTGTGCAGGTGATTCCGTAATTCTAACCAGCACATCTGCCAAAACCTATCAATGGTATTTAAACGGAAGTGCTATTAGCGGTGCTACAGGACAATACATTACAGTAATCCAGAATGGAAACTACACAGTTCAAACGGGTAATAATAAAGGTTGCACAAGTTCATTGAGTAATACAATTGCTGTAACTGTGAATGCGATTCCATCAACACCTGTAATCAGCGCAGGTGGGCCAACCAGTTTTTGTTCGGGAGGATCTGTGGTGCTAACAAGTACAGCAGGTTCAACGTATCAATGGTACAGAAATAGTGTACCCATTATAAGTGCCAATTCATCTACCTATACAGCAACATCCGGTGGATTGTATACTGTCCTCACAACAAATGTTTCAGGTTGTAAAAGCGTTGAAAGTAATCCGGTAAATGTAACGGTGAATGCTAACCCTTCAAAACCACTTATCAATGCAAATGATCCTTTAGGTTTCTGTATTGGAGGTAGTGTTTTATTGACCACCAATAATCTAACGGGCAATCAATGGTATAATAATGGCATAGCCATTGTTGGTGCAACAGCGCAGACCTATTCAGCAACAGTTTTGGGAACATATACCATTATCAGAACAAATACTTCAGGTTGTGCAAGTTTAGCTAGTTCACCAATTACTGTTACCGTAAATAGTTTGCCTGTAATACCTGTTATTACAACAAACAGACCACTCACATTCTGTATGGGAGATTCAGTTGTTTTAACAAGCAGTAGCGCCTTAAATAATCAGTGGTATAAAAACAATAAGGCCATTCTTTTTGCTACTTCTCAAACCTATACTGCATATGTAGGCGGAAATTATTCAGTGATGGTAACCAATGCAAGCGGATGTTCATCGTCCAGTACGAAAACATCGGTTACGGTAAATTCAAATCCCAATATTTCAACCATCACAGGAGATCTAAATGTATGTACAGGTGGAACCACCCAGTTGTCCAATGCAGCTGCTGGTGGTGTATGGAGTAGTAGTAACACAAATGCGGCAACCATTAATGCAGCAGGACTGGTTACTGGAGCTGCTGCCGGAGTTTCTTCGATCAACTATAGGATTACCGGCAGCAATGGTTGTATATCCAATGTTTCAAGACCAATGGTTGTAGTGGCTACACCATCCCAACCTACGGTAACAGCAGATGGACCAACTACTTTCTGTTTTGGTGCACATGTATATCTTTCCAGTAATTCATCGAATGGTAATCAATGGTACAGAAATAATATCTTGATGGTTGGTGAAACAGACCAGCAGCTTTATGTAAATATTAGTGGTTCCTATTCAGTAACAGTAACCGGTGTTACCGGATGTGTAAGCAATGGAACAAGTGTACCTGTATCGGTTACTGTAAATACACTACCATTAAAACCAGTGATCAGTGCCTCTGGAAGTTCCGTATTCTGTTCCGGGGATAATGTTCAATTCACCAGTAGTGCAACTTCAGGCAATCAATGGTATTATAATGCTTCAACAATTCCAGGCGCAACTGCTGCTACTTATACTGCTTCAAAAACCGGTAATTATGCTGTTCAGGTTACTAATTCTAATGGTTGTATCAGCCCAATCAGTGACGCGAGTTTCGCCATTTCACTTTCCTTACCTTCCACTCCGATAATCAACACAGATGGTCCGTTAACATTTTGTACAGGTGGACAGGTAATATTAACCAGTAGCAGTAGTACAAGTAATCAATGGTACCAGAATGGAATCCCAATCGCTGGCGAAACGAATGCAACTTATACTGCAACAACAAGTGGTATCTATACTGTAGTGGTAACTTCTTCCAATGGCTGCTCAAGTTCACCAAGTTCTGGAGTTACCGTAACTGTAAACAGTTTGCCTCTAATTAATCCTATCACAGGTTCTACTTCAACATGTACAAATACGAATACTACCTTCAGCAATACAACAGTAGGTGGCATTTGGAGCAGCAGTAATGATGCTATCGCGACTGTAGATCAATTAACAGGGTTAGTAACAGGTGTAAGTTTTGGCACTGCATCTATTATCTATACGGTTACTAATATAAATAGTTGTTCAGATCAAGTAAGTAAGATAATTGTTATCAATCCGCTGCCCTCTAAACCAATTATCAGCACTAGCGGTAATAATAGTTTTTGTTCTGGAGGATCTGTTACGCTAACTAGTAATTATGGATCTAGTTATCAATGGTATAAGGACGGCGCAGTTATTACCGGAGCAACTAATCGTAGTTATATTGCTAGTAACACTGGAAATTATTCAGTTACAACTACAAATATCACAAGTTGTAACAGCAGTATGAGTGATGGCATTCAGGTAATAGTGAATCCAATTCCAGGAACACCAGTTATTACTCCTACAGGTTCAAACAATATTTGTAAAGGCACATCTATTAGTCTAAGCAGTAGTGCAACATCCGGAAACCAATGGTACATGGATGGTGTTTTAATTAATGGCGCAACTGATCAGAAATTGATTGTAAATGTTGCAGGCATATATACAGTTACCACCACTAGTGCCAGTGGCTGTACTAGTTCAGCGAGCGTAGGTACTACTGTGCTTGTAAATTCACTTCCAACAGTTTCTTCCATTACAGGATCAAGATCTGTTTGCACGGGCAATACGAGTACTTTATCAAATACAAGTACCGGTGGTATATGGAGCAGCAGCAATACTGCTATCGCAACTATTAATAATACAACCGGCTTGGTTACCGGCATAAGTGCAGGAATTGTAACCATCAGTTATACTGTAACCAATGCAAGTGGATGTTCTACAACAGTGTCAACTTTATTCAAAGTAAGTGCTACGCCTGAATTAGCCACTATAACTACAAATACACCTGCTTCATTCTGTTCAGGTGGATCTGTTGACCTCGTCAGCAGTTCATCAACCGGCAATCAATGGTTTCTCAATGGCTCGTCCATTACCGGTGCAACAGGGCAAGTGTTAACTGTGAATGCTTCTGGTAGTTATACAGTAACTGTAACTAGTGGCAGTGGTTGTATTTCCAATGGAACAAGTGATCCTTCAATAGTTACTGTGTTCTCTTTACCTACTGTTGCTGCCATAGCCGGTAATACAACGATTTGTGTGAATAGTTCCACTCAATTAACCAATACTACCAGTGGAGGAGTATGGAGCAGTAGTAATGAAAATATTGCCAGCATCAATAGTTCCGGACTTACTACCGGTATTGCTGCAGGTACAGCCACTATTAGTTATACGGTTACAAACAGCAATGGTTGTGCAGTTACAGTTAATACAATAGTTACCGTAAATTCCTTACCTACTCAGCCAACTATTTCAGCAGGGGGAGCTACAGTATTTTGCTTTGGAAATTCAGTAATATTAACAAGTACCGCAGGTTCAACTTATCAATGGTATAAAAACGGATCCATTATTTCAGGTGCAAATTCTATTACCTATTCTGCCACAGGTTCAGGAAATTATACTGTTATTGTTGGAAATAATAATGCATGTACAAGTTCAGCTAGTAATGGAATAACAATTACTGTTTACGATCTTCCTGCTACTCCGGTGATCTCAACAAGTGGTCCAACTACTTTTTGTATTGGTAATACCGTAACATTAACAAGTAATGTTGTATCCGGAAACCAATGGTACCTTAATGGAACAGTGATCAATGGAGCAACCGATCAATCATTAATTGTAAACGTAGCTGGCAGCTTTACAGTGGTTGCCACCAATAACAACGGATGTAATAGCATAGCAAGTAATCCAACAGTTGTTACTGTAAACAGTTTACCTACAACACCTGTAATTACTGCTTCAGGACCTTTAACATTTTGTAATGGTGGAAATGTGTTGTTAACCAGTACAGCAAGCCAAACTTACCTATGGTCAAAAAATAAAAAACCGATAAACAATGAAACCAATCAAACATTAACAGTTACACAAAGTGGCGCTTATTATGTTACGGTGTCTGATGCGAATAATTGTTCAAGTGCCAATAGTAATATTATCAATGTATCAGTTAATAGTTTGCCTTTAAAACCTAAACTTGCTACTTCCTATCCTACAACTTTCTGTAATGGCGATAGTGCTGTACTTAAAAGTTCAGCAAGAACGGGCAACCAATGGTATAGAAATGGCGCAGTCATTGCAGGTGCAACAGATTCAAAGTATACCGCAAAGGAATCAGGCACTTATACCGTTACAGTAACCAATTCTAATAATTGTTCCATTAGCAGCAGTTCATCAATAGTGATTACTATAAATGCTTTACCTGTTATACCAGTGATCACAACAAATAGCCCTACAACATTCTGTAAAGGAGATAGTGTTTTGCTTTCCAGCAATGTTTCTGGTGGGAATCAATGGTATCTAAATAGTTTTGTAATTCCTGGTGCAACAGGAAATACCTATTCAGCAAAAAATTCTGGTAACTACACGGTAACCTCATCCAATGCAAGTAAATGTAGGAGTGTAGAATCTGCTGCAACTCTTGTAACTGTAAATACAGCACCATCTGCCCCTACCATTTCTGCCAGCAGCAATAATATTTTCTGTTCAGGAGGAACCGTAAATCTTAGTAGTTCTCCGGGGTCTACTTACCAATGGTATAAAGGTGGAACACCTATAAGTGGTGCTACCGCTCAAACATATACTGCAGCAAATACAGGCATTTACAATGTAGCTATTACCAATTTAAACGGCTGCAGCATAACGAGTTCTTTTGGTAACCTTGTTTATGCCATTCCTTTACCGGATGGCAATATCCTTGGAAATCCAATCCAATATGTATGTACGAATGGTACAATTTCATTGGAGGCAGTTGGTGGGTATACTTATAAATGGTTTAAAGATGGCGTTCAAATTGCTGGAGTAAATGCAGGATCACTTATTGTGAACAGCGAAGGCATCTATTCCGTTGTATTAGTGAATTTCTTTGGATGCGAATCAACAGTAGCCAAGAAGATTCAGGTTATTCGAATTCAGAAACCAACTGTAGATTACACTTTTGATAGTTACTGTACCAATAGAATCGTTAACTTCCAAAGCACTTCAAATGTGGCTGGGTCTGGCCCGGTATTTTATACCTGGACAGATGGCGTTTTGATCAATAAATTTTCAAGCTCTTCTCCTTCTTATGTATTCACAAAAGCTGGCACCTACAATGTTAAACTGATCGTTACGCCTTATTTCTGCCCGATATCTTCAGATAGCATTACAAAAACCATCAAAGTGGAGGATGCAACATCCGGAATTCGTATGGCTCCTGTTGATGTGGCGTACAACGATGCTGTTCAGTTACAAGCCAGAACTTTTGGCAATAATTATTCCTGGAGTCCGATCACCTTCCTGAATAATCCATCGATCGCCAATCCGATCATCGCAGCAAATACGCAAACAGAATATAAGATCACTATTGGTGTGCCTTCCGGTTGCTCAACAGTAGATACACTTTTAGTAAGGTTGCACGATGGCAATAAGATCTATCTGCCAACCGTATTCACACCAAATGGAGATGGTTTGAATGATAAGCTGTATCTGAATTATGTTGGCATAAAACAACTGAAAGTTTTCCGCATCTATAATCGCTGGGGTAAACTGATGTTCGAGACAACCAATATGAGTGATGGTTGGGATGGAACAGTATACAGTGTTCCGCAGCCAATGGATTCTTATACTATTGTTATAGAAGCTATAGATAAAAACGGGCAGTTATTCCGTAAACAAGGAACAATCACTTTATTAAGATAACTGAATTAATTACTGAGATAAAACAAATGCATATGCATAAAATAATATACATTCTATTGGGATCTTGCTTATTCACAAACACATTGTTAAATGCCCAGGACCCGAATTTTTCGCAATATTTTGCTTCTCCAATGACGGTTAATCCTGCATTAGTGGGCAAGGGAGTTGCAGACTGGAGGGCAATTGCACAATATCGGAATCAATGGTATGGCAATACAGGAGCCATGCCGTATACTACATCTGCCTTTTCATTGGAAAAAAGACTCAAGACTGCCAATACCTCCAATGACCAACTGGCTATTGGATTGTTATTGCTGAATGATGCATCCAATGGTGGACTTTTAAAGAATAATTATATTTCGGCAGGTCTTGCTTATAACAATGCACTTGACCGTGAAGGAAATCTTTTGTTTGGGGGTGGCATTTCCATTAATTATCATACCCGATTACTAGACCAGTCAAAATTTGTTTTTCAATCACAATTTGGAACTGGTGGCTATATACCCGGTGTTGGTTTAACCGACGGCGTTAATATTGCCAACAATAGTTACTTGGATATCAATGCAGGATTACATATTAGTGAAAGAAAAAAGACCTATGGTTATACAATAGGTGCCAGTTATTTCCATGCAGCCAATCCAAAAGATGGTGCCTATATCAAAGACCAAAATGAAATTTTTCCTCGCATCAGTTTTCAGGGGGGCATACAGTTTTATTCAAAAAATAACAGTGAACTTGATCTTAGTATGATCACCAATCACCAAAAAACCATTAACGATCTTGTTACCATAGGTGCCCAATACAAGTTTCATATCCCTGATGAAATACTGACTCTAAGGAGTTTTAATATTGGCGTTTGGCAACATTTTGGGATGTCAACGGCAGTTTATGCGGGACTAGAAACCAGAAGCCAATGGTTATTTGGCATCTCTTACCATTTTATTAATTCTGATATCAGTTATGGTTCCAATTCCATGCAAAGCATCGAGTGCAGTTTTGCCTGGCAGTTTGCAGGAAAGAAAAACAAAGTAGCCTTACAGAATCTAAAATCTGTGGTGATGTATTAAATGATTAATATTCAGAAAGCATTTGGAGAATAGATATTTTAGCGTCAATAATATTTGTATTCAAGAGATTAATTTCTGTATAGTTAGAATATGAATGGTCATTTTTTACTTGTTTCATAGTAAAATACTTATAACTTATTAAATTACAAACGGTTAAATATTTAAATTAATTTATTAATATTATTCCTTGTTGAGGTTGTTCAACATGTCTTTTTCCTATTTTAGTATAGAATTTAAGATGAAATTTATATGCTAACACAAGGAAATGAATATTAAAATAGTGCGTAAAATAATGAAACACTATCTTTAAAAGTGTGCAAAACAAATATTACTAAACAGTTCTATACAAATAACATAACATGATAAAAAGTACAAAATTGAGAAACTATTTTTTTACCGCCTTGGCAATAACGATGTCTGCTGTAACCGTTATGGCACAACAACCAAACACAAAAACAACGGTTATTTCAAGTCCTAAACTAAATACCGACAAACCCAATATTTTGGTAATATGGGGTGATGATATTGGCTGGGACAATATAAGCCAGTATGGTTTGGGTATCATGGGTTATACTACACCAGGTATTGACCGAATTGGAAAAGAAGGTGCGATGTTTACCGATCAGTATGCGCAACCAAGCTGTACAGCAGGTAGGGCTTCGTTTATTACAGGTCAATACCCTATCAGAAGCGGTATGACCACTGTAGGATCGCCGGGAGATTTGTTAGGCTTACAGCCAGCTTCTCCTTCATTGGCAGAAGTATTAAAGAAGCAGGGGTATAATACGGGTCATTTTGGAAAAAATCACCTGGGTGATCAAAATGTTCACTTACCCACTAATCATGGTTTTGATGAATTTTATGGCAACCTGTACCATTTAAATACGCAAGAAGAAGCAGAACAAAGAGATTATCAGGCAGTAGCCAATAAGTACCCAGGTGGCATCACTGCTTATAAGAAAAAATTTGAAACCAGAAATGTTTTACACACTTATGCAACTGATGTAGATGATGCTACCATAGATCCCCGATTTGGAAAAGTAGGCAAGCAAAAGATTACGGATGAAGGACCACTCACTAATGAAAGAATGAAACTTTTTGATAGTGCTGAAGTGGCACCAAAAGCCTTTGATTTTATGCTGCGTTCTAAAAAGCAGGGTAAACCATTTTTTGTTTGGTTAAACACCACTCGTATGCATTTGTACACCAGATTGAGTGACCACTGGCGTTATGCTGCCGAAAAATATACCAGTGAAACTGATTTGCATGGAAGTGGCATGCTGCAACATGATGCAGATGTAAAATCAATTCTGGATTTTTTAGATGCGAATGGTTTAGCAGAAAATACAGTGGTTTGGTATAGTACAGACAATGGTCCAGAACATTCAAGTTGGCCACATGGTGGTACAACACCATTTAGAGGAGAAAAAATGTCTACATACGAAGGTGGTATGAGGGTAATCAGTATGGTAAGATGGCCCGGTCATATCAAGCCTGGTACTGTATTAAACGGCATTCAAACACATATGGATATGTTTACAACTTTTGCCGCCATTGCAGGCGTAAAAGATGTGGCTGCTGATATGATGGCACAAAAAAAACAATATATAGATGGTCTCAATAACCTGGACTATTGGACAGGAAAAAGTAAAGAATCTCAGAGGCATGATGTATTCTATTATTACGAATCGAAATTGATGGCCATACGCATGGACCAATGGAAAATTCATTTTAATACAAAAGAGGATTACTATGCAAACGTTGTTCCACTTACAGCACCCTTATTTTTTAACTTAAGAATGGATCCCAATGAGTCTTATGACGGGGAAGGTGCACAACATCTATTGCAAAAAACAAGTTGGATTTTAGCACCGATGGGTGAAAAAATAAATGGACACATAAAAACACTTTTAGACTATCCACCAGTGCAAGGTTCAAAAAGTTTTGACATGAGTAATATCATGGAAAGCATTAAAAAACCTTTGCAATAAATGTGATAGGTAAAAGTTAGTTATGATCTTCCCATTGAAGATGTTATTTTAAAAAAAAGAAATATACTAAATATAAAAGCTGTTGGACTTACTTGTTCCAGCAGCTTTTTTTATCAAAGCAAATAATAAGTGCAAATGGGATTACTAAGAGTATGGTTTAAAGCTAGCTATATCTATTCCCAAAAGCAGGTCTCACCACCCAATGGGTATTTTCTTTCTTGCGTAAAACCAACCAATAAAAGAAAAATAAAGATGCTGATACAGTAATCAGCATCATAGACCATTCAGGTAAAAGATTTGTAAGATCAAGCAACATGCCATCTTCGGCAAATTTTCCATAGCCAAATAAGGCCGGAATACGGTACCAATAATAAATAGAGATACCTGCAGCCGCAAAAATGCCTATCAATTTTCTTTGATGTATCTTTTTAAAACTAGTGTTGAGTATAGCATACAGAACCAAAGAAATGCAAAAGCCGATCATTGGCCATGTATACACTTTCAGGAAGACCGAAATTGCGCTAAAGCCTTGTACATCGGGTACCTGAAACCATCCCCAGATGAAACCCGGTAATCCCCCAACGATCAATAAACCACTCAGTTGATGGTAAATAGTTTTTTGAGAACTGGATGGATTGATATGTGGCGTTGCATCCGGACAAGGAACCACACAATTCATACATTCGCCACAATGTGCATTGGGAAATGACATGAGCACATTACCCCCATATAATTTTTCTACTGGATGCACCGGACATAAACCGGAACACCAGGCACTTTTCCATTCGTAATTAAATCCAAGAATAACACCTATCAACGCAAAAAATAGAATCAACAGAAATGTAGCAGTTCCATTATTGTTAAATAGTGCATGTCGCAGTGGCACAATTGCATACAATAGTATTACAGACAACAGGTTTAGTTTGCCTAATTGCAGATGGGTTAACTTTTTGCTTTTAGACCAGCCCATATGTCGGGGGAAAAGCTGTGTGGTGGCCAATGGACAAACATTTCGCCATACACCTGTTGCGATCAAAAATAAAAAGGGGGCTACTGGTATCAATAAATTCCAGAATAAACTTAGTCCCAAACTTGGGTACCATAACAAGGAAAAGAGTATGAACAAACCCACTAACCAAACTGATAATTGTGCAGTTCTCCAATAAATAATCGAACGTTTAGATAACTGATTACCCGATTTAAATGGCAAAGTATTTACAAGCATAAGATTCCCCCTATTTCATTACCTAAAAATCAAGCAATGAAATTAGGGGAATCGTTAAACCGAAAAGATGATTTTGCTCATGTTCAGGTACCGACCTATTCGTTTTTACCAAATATGGGTTATTTACTTCCGCTTTTTCTTTTGTACTACAAACATGCCAGCAGTGTACTGATCATACAATTCAAATAAATATTCTATCCTTTTGGCTTCTGAGGCAAAGGGTTGGGGGCGATAACAGAGATCAACTGCTTTGTCTAATTGTTGGTGGGCTTTTACCAATGCGGGAGGCATAGTATTGGGATCATACAAATCTGCCAGAGAACTTTCCGGAAATAAAAGCCTTGCATCTAAAACGACTTGTGCTGCTTTTTCAACTACTACTTTTTGTTTATCAGTTGGGTCTTGAGGCCAAGGGAAATTATTGTACACGATTGACCCTGAGTATCTATAATCACTTTTTAATCTACCACATACATATTTAACCCAAGCCATATGCATTTCAGACTCTAGAACCCCAAAATGCCACTTGTTTGCATTTGGTAAGGCTGTACAACTATCATTGACGATAAAATCATGTGTATAAAATCCAAAAGGAATATATTTTCTATTTTCTGATGAAGTTCTTGGAATAAGTAAATAATCATTTTCAGGTTGTCGTTCTTCGGCAAAAAGAGTAGGAAAATTTGCAAGTTCTCTAGTTTGACTTTTTGTACTTTTTTGCCTATAATTTTTCACTTCTGCAATTTGTTGAAGTACAAGTGGCATCTTTTGTAAATCCTTTGGATTCGCATCTTTTAAATAAAGAACCCAACGATTTTTTCCATTTATAAATTCATCCCCACTTAAAATTGGTTTAAAATAATTAATACTCAATGGCTCTCTTATTAGAAAATCATTTTTCTCTTCATCAGTAAATAAAAAGTGTCCTCCATCAACAAGTTTATTGCCATATAACATTTCGGGAATATTGCAAATTGGCTTTTTACGTGAAGGCAAATAATTATCAGCCCCTTCAACTAAATATGGATTGATATTTTTAGCTTTTACTTCATGTGGCTCTCCTTTGATTTGTTCATATTCATAAATTTTCTTTTGACTAATATCAAAGTTCGAAAATCCAATTATTACAACATGAACAGCAGCATTCCCGCGAGCTTCATTTCCCCACTTAAAAGTTCGATGTGCAAAATGAATTTTAACATGATGCTTATTAAACAATTCACTCCATAAAATAGATACTTGCTCGCCTTGACAAATTGAATTTGTACTTACAAATGCAACTAAAGTATTGGGCAATTCTCGTTCGTCAGATTGATGTGTGTCTAAATATTTTGCTGCTTTTATATACCAAGCTGAAACATAATCCATAACACCAGCACCATTCACATTTGCAAAAACGAGATTCATATCTGTTTTCTGTTCCACATTTTGTAAATGCTTTCCAATAAACGGAGGATTACCCAAAATATAATGAAACCTTGTAGCATGTTTCTCCCATGGGTATGGCACAATCATGCTCTGCCAATCAACTCTTAATGCATTGCCATGCACAATGGTGGCAGATTTTTTTAGGGGTATGCGTTTATAATAGTCTCCAAAATGAACACTTGCCATTTCATTCATCTGATGGTCTATCAACCACATGGCCACTTGTGCAATCTGGCTTGGGAATTCTTCGTATTCTATACCATAGAACTGGTCTACATCTACTAAAAAGTAATCGTTAATACTGGTAACGGTCTGGTTCTTCAAAAGAATTTTTACAATTTCCAGTTCCAATAAACGAAGTTCTCGGTATGCAATAATGAGAAAGTTTCCGCAACCGCAAGCAGGATCCAAGAAACGTAGTTTGCTGATCTTTTCGTGAAGTTTACGTAAACGATTTTTATCATTTTTAATAGATTCAAACTCTTCCCATAAACCATCCAGGAATAAGGGTTTGATGAGTTTGAGTATATTTTTTTCGCTGGTATAATGCGCACCCAGGTTACGGCGTTGGGTTTCGTCCATCACACTCTGGAACAAAGAACCAAATATAGCTGGAGAGATTTTACCCCAGTCTAGAGAGCAGGAACGCAAAAGAATTGCACGCATCTCACTATCGAAAGAAGCTGGTGGTAGTCGTTCTTCGAATAATTTTCCATTTACATAAGGAAATGCTGCCAGGCTTTCATCCAGGTTTTTTAAACGGGCATGTTCGGGCGTATTGAGAACATTAAATAAACTGTCTATATGCATGGCAAGATCACTGCCATCTTCGGATGTTTTATTAAGGAAGTAATCGAGCATCATACCACGCTCAAAAATGCCGGTATCATCTGCAAAAAGACAAAATAATAAACGTACAAGATAATGTTCTAATGGATGGCCGGTATAGCCTACTTCTTTCAATTTATCGTGCAGTTTGCCCATTAACTCGGCCGCACGAATGTTTACCGGATCTTGTTCTTTATAAGTTCTTTTTTCATATCCTGCAATAGGGCCAAATGCCTGTACATTTTTTAATAAGTTATCAAGCGTAAAAACTGTTTTATTGCCATCCTCATCATACAAATGAAAATTTTCAAAATCACTAATGAGGATTAATTTAGGCAATTCGTAATCTTTCAACCCGGCACAATAGTCTTTGGCTTGCTTGTAGGCTTTTTCAAGGTCTTTGCCTTTACTTTTCATCTCTACCAATAACATACCTTTCCAAAGCAGGTCTATATAGCCATCACCTTCATCCAGTTTTTTAACCCTGTGTTCAAAAGTGGCTACTCTTTTACGGTTAATACCAAATACATTGAGAAATTCAACCAGGAATGGTTTAGCTTCTGCTTCTTCCTGTGTAACATCGTTCCATTCTTTGCTAAATGCAATTGCCCTTGTTTTTATTTCATTCCAGCTAATGGCCATAGAGGTGAATTGGGTTACAAATTAGCGAATACAGGTGAAAATTAGAATGAATGGTAAAATTAGATGAAGCTAATAACGTTAGTAGTCTTTATCAAGCTAAAGTCTTAAATTTAGTTCATGCAGAACGATGCTAAAATCATAGAATCCCTTATTGAGGATGGTATTATTGGTAACGCCTTGGGGGCATTGGTTTCTAAGAAACCCAATACAGAATTAGGAGTTGTTGCTTACGCTGCATTAATAGCAACTTATAAAGCAAGTGAAAGAGCCAAAAAAACCGGTTTACCCATTATACTAGAGAAGAATAATGCCTTGTATGAAATAAGTGTAGATGGCACAACCAAGAAAAAGATTAAAGATCTACCTTCCAAACAAATGAATATCCCTCAATCATTTATTTTAGAATAATTGGATTTAAAGTGGCTCTTAAGCATTTTGGTAATACCAAAATGAATTAAACAAAACAACTATTTTGTTGGATTCTGTAATTAATCCAATTTCTCATTTATTTTTTGCTGAAATGGTAGGTTTTATTGATTAAAAAATAAACAGGAAATGGGCTAAAGCCCGAAACTCTTTTCATACAATGTCCCCATGCTGAAGCATGGGGCTAGTTTGATAATTCAATTCATAATTCAACTTTCACCATTCCCTTCGTAATTCGACATTCCTTGTTCGATATTCGATATTCCCTTTCTATTCATGCACCACTTTCGGAGCCAAGAGCTTATACAATACAGGAGTAACAACCCTGGTTAATAAGGTAGAACTAATCAACCCTCCGATAATTACCAAGGCTAAAGGCGAATACAATGGATTGTGCTCTAACACTAATGGTATCAAACCTCCAATAGCCGTAAGGGTGGTTAATATGATTGGAATAAATCTTGTTTCTCCTGCTTCCTGGATAGCAACTTCCAATGCGGCGCCATTTCTTCTTAACTGATCGGTATAATCCACCAGCAATATTGAGTTTTTCACTTCAATACCTATCAATGCGATCATTCCCACTACGGCTACAAAAGAAAATGTATTACCTGTTGCCAATAGCATCAATACGGCACCAATGATACCCAATGGTACAACCGATAGTACGATCAATGTGCCTTTGAAAGTTTTAAATTCCAGTATCAGAATTCCTAGCACCCCAAAAATAGTGATCAGGATGATAGTGCCCAATCCACCAAAGCTTTCTTCACTGGCTTCTACATCGCCTGCTGCTTTGTATCGGGAGCCCTTTGGAAAATTTACCTGATCCATTTTTTTCAAAACTTCGCCGGTTAATTTTGCTGTGTTGTATCCATTTTTTACAAATGCCGTTACAACGGTAAACCTGTCTTTGTCGTAGTGGTTAATTCCTGTAGGTGAGCCCTGGAATTGTATTTCGGCCAATTGACTCAAGGGCACAGATACCCCACTATAAGAACTTACATACACTTTTCTAAAAACATTATAATCCTGTTTCCCTTCACGTGGCAGGGTAACAGTAATACGGTAATCATCTCCATTATCTTTCCGGAATGTGCCAATATTTAATCCAGTTACTGCCATGCGGATGGTTCTGTCAATATCTGCCACAGGCACACCCAACAAGCCGGCTTTCTCTTTGTTTACTTTTACTTTGATATCTGTTTTTAAAGTAGTGAGTTCATTGTTCACATACATAGTTCCTTCTGTTTGTTTCAGGAGTTTTTCTACCCTAAAACTGAGTGCTCGTAAGGTATCCAGGTCTTCGCTAAAAATTCTGATGGCGATAGGCGCTTCCACCGGCGGACCCTGTTCAAAATCTTTTACTTCAATTTTGGCATCCGGAAAACTATTGAAACGGGAACGTAAGGTATCGATCAATATTCTTTTTTCTGCCGGCTCTGTTTCTTTCAACTGTACAAATACCTGTGCATAATTAGCCTGTTCGCTTTTAGGAATCACATTATAATAAATACGTGGATTACCATGTCCAATATTGGTTGCGTAATTTTTTAGATCCGGAATATTTTTGATTTGTGCTTCAACTTTTCTGGCCACCTGGTCAGTAGCATCCAAACTAGTGCCCAATGGTGTTTCAATATTGATCATGAACATGGGTTTCTCCGATGCCGGAAAAAGACTGAAACCTACAACTGGTATCAAAGCAAGACTACCTGCAAAAATGGCTAAGGCTACTAGTAAAGTTGTATAAGGTCTTGCAATCGCAGTATGTAATAAGCGTCTATAAGAACCACTGATTATTTTTTTAAGTCCACGTAGAAAAAAGTTGCCATCCGGACTTTCATGTCCGCTCAAAATTCTGCTCGATAAAAAAGGAACGATCGTTAAGGAAACGAATAAAGAAGCCAGCACGGTACAAACTACTGCAGCTGGTAAACTGCGGATAAAATCACCCGCGCCTTCAGGCAGAAACAAAAGTGGAAGAAAGGCAAAAATGAGTGTTGCCGTACATCCTAGCACTGCCAGACCAATTTGTTTGGTTGCTGCCATGGCTGCTTCTTTTTTGTTATAGCCCATTCGGAGATAGCGTTCAATATTTTCCACCACCACAATACTATCATCCACCAATAATCCTAAGGCCACAACCAAACCAACAATACTCAACTGATTAATGGTAAAGCCAAACAGATCCAGCATAAATAAACCGATGGCCAAAGAAAGTGGAATGGAAACCATTACCACAATAGATGCCCGCAAACCCAATGGCAGTAAGGTTAGTAGCACCAAAAAGATAGCGATGGCAAAATCTTTGGTAAAACCATCCAATCTTTTGTGCACACTTTCTGCATTATCAAAACTTTGTTCAAATTTAATAGAAGGCGGCAATGATTCTTTAAACTTATTCAACACCGGTTGCATTTGCTTTTCCACTTCAAAAATGTTGGTGCCCATCTTTCTACTGGCCGTTACAAAAACCCCACGCTTGCCATTCAGTCTGGCTCTATAACTGGCATCATCATAATCAAACTGAACATCGGCAATATCTTTGATGTATACCATTTTACCATTGATACTACTAACAATGGTGTTTTTGATTTCATCGATACTTTTATAATCGCCACTGGTTTTTACATTAAATCTTTTTGAACCCAGATCAATACTTCCCGCAGGTATGTTTACATTTTCTGCCTGAATAGCACCCATGACACGGTTCAATGGAATTTTTGCCTGCGACATTTTTTCCAAATTCAAGGATACCCTTACCTGTTGTTGTGGAAATGCCCAGTTGTCAACATTCTTCAGGCTTTTTACTTTGGATAGATCTTCTTTTAATTTCTTACTCCATTCTTCCAGATCGCGGTAGGGCGCGGTTTCGCTCATCAAAGCAATTTGTGCAATGTTTACATCACTGGGTGAAAACTTCATGATGTTCAAGCTCAGGATCTCTTTGGGTAGTGTGGCTCTAATGGCATCAATTTCTCTTACCAGGTCCTGGTATTTTTTATCGGGATTGGATGAATATTTGAAATCGATTCTCATAACTGCCAAACCATCATCAATGCGTGTGATGATGCGTTTGATATCGTCCATCTCATTCAGCTTTTTCTCCATGGGATCTACTACCAGTTGTTCCATGTCTTTTGGACTGGTACCCGGATAAATCACGATGGCATTGAATTGCGGCGCCTGAAAGTCGGGGTCTTCGCCACGTGGCATATTCAATAGTGAGCTCACACCTATGGCAATCAGCATCACAAAAATGATGAGTGTGAACTGATAATTTTTTACGGAGAAATCGGTTATTTTCATAACAGTTATTTTGGGCAGCTATGCTGCAATGATTTTTTCACAAACGATACAACTAAAAACTTACCTGAGTGTTGATCAGTCTTTAGCTACTTTTTTAACGATGGCGTCTTCACTCAGGTATCCAACCCCTGCGGTGATTACTTCCGTTATACCTTCTAGTCCGGAAATAATGCCCACCTTATTATCTTCAATAAAAGCAACTTTTACCGAGTGTTTCTTTACTGATTTACCATCTGCATTCAATGTATATACATAAGCATTTTTACCGTCTCCTTCTGTAATGGCTTCAATAGGAATAATGGAAACCCTTAATTTTTTTGCGGGATGCAATTCAATTTTCGAAAACAAACCTGCTGCAAACCTTTCATTTCCGGGCAACACTTTTACTTCTACTTCATAGGTATTGCTAAAAGGATCTGCAGCAGCAGCCATTTTGGTGATCAATCCCTTAAATGTTTTTTCAGGATATGCATCAATCAAAACTGTTGCCATATCTCCTGTTTTTAAAGAAGCCCAATCCTTATCTGATGTACCAAACCTTACCACCCAATCATTGCTGGTATTTCCGGTGATATAAAACAAGGGCATACCCGGTGCGGCTATTTCTCCTTCATTCATTAATTTTTTGATCACGGTTCCATTTTCTGCAGCCCTGATCTGTGCATACTGTTTATTGAATTGTGCAATACGCATATTTTCATTGGATACATCCAACTGTGTTTGTACGTTTTGTACCTGCTCTAATGTGGCAGCAGTATCATTGTATAAATTCTTTACCCTGCCCAGGTCTCTTTTAATTTTCTCAATCCCTTTTCCTGCCTGTTCTATTTGAGCATTGATCTCCGTAAGGTCTAGTACGGCCAGCACCTGACCTTTCACTACTCTAGCACCTTCTTTCACAAATATTTTTGCAATGATGCCTCCAATTTTGAAGGAGGGCTTAGATTCTGTAGCTGAAGCCATCAAGCCTGAATATTGTAATGTTGCTTCATGATCAGAGACCAGAACAGGAGAGGTACTGATGGCAATGGATTCATCAATAATGACAGTGGTTGTTTTCTCTTTTTTTCCGCAGGATACTAAAACAATCAGCGTTAGCAGTAACAGTTGGTTGATCTGTTTCATATAATTTGGTTTCGGTTTTATTTAAATTGATAGGATGCATTGGCTCTTTCCAGCTCTGCCTGTTTGTTCAAAACGGTTAATTGTGCCAGGGTATAACGAATGCCTGATTGTGTCATTTGTGAGCGGGCATCGATCAGTTCAATTTGTAATGCCTGCCCTTCGCGCCAGCGTTTCTCCACCATTCTGTATGCCTCAGCAGCGCTTTGCATTTCATCGCGATAACTTTGTAAAGCTTCCCAGGCACTTCTGGTGCTGTTAAAAGCAATTGTTGCTTGCAGGTTTAATTGGTTCTTTACTTCCTGTTCTTTGTTTAATAAGGATTCTATGGCAACCTTGGTTTCTTTTATTTTTATTTTATTATCGTGCCCTTTAAAAAGATTCCATTGTAATTGCAGTCCTGCCAATTGATAAAATTGTTCACTGTTGAATTTGTAACCAAAACCCTGAAACCCGGCATTATAAAAAGCGTTGAGTTTGGGTAATTGTCCGCCTTCATTTAATTTCTGACTGATCATTAATTGCTGTGCACCACTTCTGATCTTTGCCAATTCTTCACGCGCTGCCGTGGTTTCTATAGAAGCCAATGTGGGAGGTTGTATGGCGTCAAGTGCGGTATAGTCGAGCGTTACAGCCGATTCAAATGGCTTGTTGAGCAAGAAATTAAAATAGGCAGTGGTGTTTTTTTTGTATTGCTCTGCTTCTGTTAGTAGTGCATTTACCTGACTCACCTGTGCTTTTGATTTAAACACTACTTCTTTGGTTGCTACATTATTGGCAACAAATTTTTCAGATAATCGTAAGTTTTCATTAACCAGTTCTAAGGCATTTTTATAGATGTCTGCCGCCCTGCTTGACTGCAATACATTATAATAAGCCTGCTTGATATTTTTCACTAATTCTCTTTTGTAGATATCACTATCAACTTGTCTTTCTCTGATCTGTTCCTCTTTGATCTGTTTGTTGTAGCGGATGTCTGAGTTAAAAACAGGGTACAAAACCTCGGCCTTGGTATCATTAAAATCGTTTGGAAGAAAATTGATGGTTTGGTTTTGAATTTGTGGAAATGAATTGGTAGCAGTTAGTTGGTTCAGTGTTTTATAAACACCATTCAACAGATCGCCGATAGGCAATTCTTGTGTTCTACCACCAGTAGCCACTGTATACTGTGCATTTAGATTCACTTGCGGATAATAAAGCGCACGGGCTCTATCCAGTTCCAGTTTGGCGGTTTTGATATCAAAACTAAATTGATGAAGTGCCAGGTTACTATCAATACCCATTTTGATATAGGCGTCTAATACCGATTGAGCCTGAGATGCTACTCCGAAAATGAGACTAAAAAAAAGCAGGATTTTTGTTTTCGCTTGCATAAGCTTTGTTTATTAATTACGTCAAATAAATTAACAATGTTAAGTAATTATGAAAAAAATATAGTTAACCGTTATTATCGATACTATTCAATAACCAATTGAGGGATTGTTGCATCACTTTGGGAATGTCTTCTTTAGGCACCAGCTTAGCCATTCTGTCTCTGATAGCCAATGATACCAAACCATGTACCATACCCCAAATGGAAACAGCTACCACTTCTACCGGTGCTTTTTTGATCAACCCCTTGTCCATACACTCTTGAAGCACTTGTTGCAATAAGCCCAGTGCGTTATCACCGAGCGACCAATGGCCATCATCCATACAAGCGAGTGCCTGCATAGGTGCTCGCTGAATAAACATAACATCGTAGAATTCAGGGTGATTCATGCCAAAATGCAAGTAGTTTTCACCCATTTTATACAAGCGCATCAGGGGGTTTGCAATACCCAATAGGTTCTGGTTTAATTCCATGAACTTGGCAAAACCCATTTCATGCAGGTGAAAGAAAATCTCGTCCTTGTCTTTAAAATAGAGGTAAACGGTGGTGGGACTATACTCGATCAGGTCAGCGATCTTACGGATGGTTACATGGTCGTAACCCTCTTCCACAAAGAGTTTCATGGATGCATCCAGGATCATTTTCCGGATCTCTGTTTTTTGTTTTTCTTTTCTTTCCGCTATGCCCATGAGATTAATTTCACTGCAAATATAATTAACAGTGTTAAGTAACCAAATTTTTGGCCAGAAAACTTTTAAGGAATTTAAAACCGGTAGGGAAAACGCATATAATCCATGGCGGGCAACACATTTCCCGTAAAATCGAATAAAGCATTATTCTCCCAGGAAGAGCCAGTTCCCCAGCGGTCTTTCATTTTAGAACTGATCCACTCTGGTTCCCAATATTGAATCCCAGTTCCCCCTCCATCTATGATGGCCTGTACCAGGTCTTTCATATATCGGTATTGGTTATCTGGCGTAAGCGGATAACCACTTACTACATCAGATGCAGAAAAAAGATTGTTATAGGTATCTGCATTATTCCCTGTCCAGGGATATGCGGCTTCTACTACCATTACTTTTTTACGGTAAGTGTTCACCAACATTTTTATAGTATCTGTTATGGCTGACATGGTATTAACCGTTGACCATTTACTGTAATGTGATAATCCCAAAACATCATAATCTGTTACACCAGCTTGTGTAATTGCTTTGGACCACCAACCTGCATCCTGCAATTGTGCCACATGAATGATCACCTGGGGTTTGATAGAAGAAGTAACAGAGAAATCCCTGACAGCTTTGATACCCGATTTAAGTAATACAGCAAACCCCGTTGCATCTTGCTGTTGAATTTTCCCTAATGGCCATAACATGCCATTGTTATTTTCATTGCCTACCTGAATCATTTCAGGTACCAGATTTTTTGCAGCAAAATATTGTAATACTGCAGTTGTATATTGGTAAACAGAATCTTTTAAAATTTGCAAAGGGAGATTCTTCCAGGCTGCAGGTAATTCCTGTTTTTGTGGATCTGCCCAATCATCTGAATAGTGTAAGTCAAGATTGACGGCCATTCCCGCTGCTTTTGCTCTGCGCATTAGTTTTTCTACATCAGCAAGATCTGAATATATTTTACCACCTGTTACTGCTAATTGCCAGGAAGGCGTATGCCATAATCTTATACGAACAAGGTTGGCACCATGGTCTTTGAAAATGGCTATGGCATCTTTTACTTGTCCATTCTCTTTAAACAGTGCTTGATTATCTTCTAATTGGTTTAAATAAGAAAGATCTGCACCCATACAGAATTCATTCCATTGGTATTGTTTAGTGGAGGGTGTTTCTTGGGCTTTTGCTTTACAACCTAAGAGCAGTGAGCAGATTGGGAAAATGATGATTAACTTACTAGATAGAAAGCTTTTGAATTTCATATGCAAATGTATTAAAACCTCTTGTGGTATTTTAATTGAAACTATGCGAGAGAGGTTTAACCGCAAAGGCGCGAGGGCGCAAGGGTTCGCTAAGTTTTTTTTAATGACTTCAACAAATTCTAGGTAATTGTTCTCCTGTGAGGTAGCCTACAATTCGATGTCCGCCGATAGTACTTTTCAGCAAAACCTTACCAGCATTGGCTTCTGTAACATCTCCTATAATGGCAGAATGGGTACCATTTTCATCTTTTTGTAATAATGCTAAAAAACTATCCGCTACTTCTTTGGCAACGATGGCAACAAATAATCCTTCATTGGCAACATACAATGGATCCAATCCCAGCATTTCACAAGCACCTTCTACTTGACTATCAATAGGAATTCTTTTTTGATCGATCACAAAACCTAATTGCCTGATCTCTGCCAGTTCATTCAATACAGAAGCCAATCCGCCTCTGGTTGGGTCGCGCATGAATTTGATGTTCGTACCAAATGCATCCAATAACTTTTGAACGGTATGATTTAGGTTGGTGGAATCACTTACAATATCTGTTTCAAATTCCAGTCCCTGCCTTTTACTCATAATAGCAATCCCATGTTGTGCAAGTAAACCACTAATGATAATTTTATCTCCGGCTGCTATTCTGTTATGATGTATCTGCGCATCTGCATGGATCATTCCAATGCCGGAAGTATTGATAAAGATCTGATCGCCCTTGCCTTTTTCTACTACTTTGGTATCGCCTGTAACAATCTGCACGACCGATTTTTGCACTGCAGATTTAATGCCCACCAACACTTCCCAGAAATCTTTCATGGCAAAACCTTCTTCAATAATAAAACCTAAAGAAAGATATTTGGGCATGGCGCCACACATGGCAAGATCATTCACAGTTCCATTCACTGCCAGTTCACCAATATTTCCACCCGGAAAAAAAATAGGAGAGATCACATAACTGTCTGTACTAAATGCTGTTCTCCCAGATAATTCAAAAGAAGCTCCATCATGCTGTTGATCCAGTAAGTCATTTTTGAGCACATCAAAAACACCGCTCTGTAAAAAACGATGCGTTAAGAGTCCACCACTTCCATGACCCATGGTGATCACATCAAAATCGAATTTGGGCATAGGGCATTGAAGTTGCATATTCATGGTTACTTCTATTTCTTATTGATAAAATTTTATTAAGGAAAATCTTACATAACAATTGACTCATCTGCATAATGATAATAAGCTGCACAAGCCCCCTCACTGCTCACCATTGGCGCACCCAGCGGATGTTCGGGTTTACATTTGGTGCCGAAATTGGGACATTGTTTCGGCTTTTTTAAACCTTTCATAATATCGCCACTGATGCATTCTTTGTTCTCTTCTGCAAATGGAATATCAATATCAAATTTCAGTCGTGCATTGTATTCTTTGTATAACTCGTTCACCTCATAGCCACTTTGTGGTATGGAACCAATTCCACGCCAAACCCTATCCGTTACTGCAAACACTTTATGAATGGTTTGTTGCGCCATGGCATTTCCTTCGCGTTGAACACTTCTTACATATTGATTTTCTACTTTGTATACGCCTTTTTCTAATTGTCTTACTGCCATTACAATTCCCTGCAAAAGATCTACCGGTTCAAAACCTGTTACCACAATCGGGATCTTGTATTTTTCTGCTACCGGATAATATTCTTCCATACCCATAATGGTGCATACATGCCCCGCGGCTAAAAAAGCATCGATCACATTGGCCTCATCACTCAATATGGCTTCCATGGCCGGAGGTACCAGTACATGTGAAGCGAGAATACTATAATTATGAATATGCTGCTGTGCCGCATGCACCACGCTTAATGCATTTGCCGGAGCGGTTGTTTCAAAACCAACAGCAAAAAATACTACCTGTTTTGTTGGATTTTGCTTGGCCAGTTCAACGGCTTCCAATGGGGAATAGAGAATGCGTACATCTGCACCTGCTGCTTTTGCTTCCAGTAAACTTTTCTTACTACCGGGCACACGCAGCATATCACCGAAAGAACAAAGAATAGTATCTTTTTGCTCTGCTAGAAATACCGCTTCATCTATCACACTCACACTGGTAACACAAACCGGACATCCGGGACCATGCACCATGGTTATTTTATCAGGCAACATATCCAATATCCCATTCTTCACCAGACTATGTGTTTGTCCGCCGCAGATCTCCATTAAAGTCCAGGGCTTGGTGGTGATATTGTGTAGTTCTTCAACATATTGTTTCACCAGTTCGGGGTCGCGGTATTCAGTTAAAAACTTCATGGATATAATTTTTAAAAATCTATTTCTTAGGACATTCTTTGCGAACCCTCGTGTCTTTGCGTCTTTGCGGTTAATCTGCTTAACCGCAAAGACGCAAGTGCGCTAAGTAACGCTAGGGTGTATTGTTCAATTCCTCTACCTCTCCCATTTGTTTTAAATAATCGAAAGTTTTTTTTGCTTCTTCTTCATCAACCACATTAATAGCAACCCCAACATGCACCAAAACATAATCTCCCACTTTGGCTTCGGGTACCATGAAGAGATTAATCTCTTTGATGATGCCACCAAAGGAAACCTTTCCTTTCCGGAAGGTAATGTCCAGTTGATCGGTGATCTCGATTAATTTACCCGGAATAGCAAGACACATAATGTTAGGATTAATTGGTGTAAGAATATTTTTCTGATACTTGGTGATTATTTTGTGTAACTAACTTTTCGTTTATAAGTTCCGCCGGATAAGCTTTTCCAAATTTGCCATACCAGGCAATCTGACCAAAACTGATACACTCATCATTCGGACTTACCATTTTATGAAAATACAAATGGCGTTTATGTTGCATTAATTCAATAACCATATCTACCAGTAAAGTATTTTGAAATACGCCACCACTGAATGCAACCTTATCAATATAAAAGTGGCTACTAATTTTGGCAAATGCCTTAGCCAGAGAATAAAAGAATTTCCAGGCTATTATATTATTAGGTTCTTTCTGATACCAGTCTTCAATCAATTCATGCATCATTGGCTTCCAGTCTAAAACCCCATCTATCAATGGAAGATGGTAAGAATCATAAGAAGGATAAGTACAGGAACTTGCCAAAGCCTCCAATTGCATAGCTGCTTCCCCCTCATATGAAGAAACCGGTTTGATGCCTAATAGACAAGCTACCGCATCAATTAACCTGCCCATACTGCTGGTCATTAAAGTAGGTGGCTGTTGCAATAGTTGCGTATAATACTTCCACTCTGTTTCATTAAAATACTTTTGCAAAAGATTTTGTGCATTGGCAAAATTTTTCAAAATGCTCAAAGCGCTCAGTCTTGGCTCCTTATTCATTTTATCGCCCAGCAATTGGGGAAAATAGGCAAGATGTGCTACACGCTTGATTTCATTTTCATCAAAAATAAAAATCTCTCCTCCCCAGATCTGCGCATCATCACCATATCCTGCACCATCACAGATAATACCTAAAACAGGTTCCTTAGAATATAGCAGGTTATTTTCAGCCATCACTGCAGAAAAATGTGCTACATGATGCTGCACACCTACCAGTTTGCAATCATTGGATGATGCTATGCTTGCGCCATGGTTACTTACATAATAAGATGGGTGTTTATCAGTAAGGACAAGTTTGGGTTTAAAATTCAATAAACTCGAAACCTGTTCCAGGGTATCCTGAAAACTTTTTTGTGATTCAACAAATTGCTGATCACCCAAATACTGACTGATGAATAAATGATGCTCATGTGAAATAGCAAAAGCACCTTTGAGCTCTGCACCCATTGCCAAACAGTCATCAGGTAATTTTTGTAATGGCAGGGGATAATAATTAGGTGCCAGTCCCCTGCTTCTTCGCAAGATAATTTTCTGTCCCCTTTCGCTAAATTTTATGACACTATCATCCTGTGGCGCAACAATTTTTCTATCATAGGTTAAAATGATATCAGCTATTGCGGGTAACCACATCAGCGCTTGCGCATCTTCATAAATAATGGGCGATCCGCTTACATTAGCGCTAGTGGCTACTAATGGTTTTCCAAATTGATGGGCAATAAGTTCCAGCAAGGGTGTGGAAGGAAGCATCACACCAATAGAGGTTAAACCAGGTGCAATTTCAGCCGCACAAATTCTGTTATCACTGAATTTTTTCAACTTACATAAAACAATAGGTGCTGATCTTTCTTTTAAGGCGGCTACTTCCACAGGCTTGATAGCAGTATCTGCATAAACCATTTCAAGATCTGCATATAGTAAAGCGAATGGTTTGGAAGGTCTTTTTTTCCTTTCGCGCAATAGCCTGATACTATCTTGTCTGGTTGCATCACAAATTAACAGGTATCCGCCAGTTCCTTTTACCGCAATAATCTTTCCTGCCGCTAAAAAATTATTTATCCAATTCAAACAATCCTCACCTATTGCCTGAATTTCATGCCCCTTGTTATCGTAAAGATGTGTTTGAATGGCACAGGATGGACAACTGTTGGTTTGACTATGGTGCCTACTATTATTTACATCAGCATACTCTTCTTTGCATGAAACACACTGATGCAGCTGGTTCATGGTAGTATGTTGCCTGTCGTAAGGCATGGCCGTAGTGATAGAATAACGTGGCCCACAATTTACGCAGGTAATAAAGGGGTAATGAAAACGTTTGTTGGACTTGTCGTACAGTTCTCTTCTGCAATCATCACAGATAGTGATATCTGGTGTAATGAGCATTTGCATACTTGTTCCGCTTTCACTGGCTTTGATATAAAAACCAGTAGAAACAGGATCAGTGTATTCCTTTAACGTATGCTGGGTGATAACTGCCAGTACAGGTGGCTGTTTGAATATTTGTTCCTGAAATGAATGAATGTTTTCTTCCGAACCGCTACAAACAATATGAACACCATCCATATTGTTACTCACCCAACCATCGATATTTAATTGAACTGCCAGCTTATGTATAAAGGGTCTGAAACCAACACCCTGAACCATTCCAGAAATATGAATATAATAAGCAGACATGCAGTTTGCGTTTTAGGCAGGCGTGAGCACTTTACTCTTCAGCCATTCATACCATTCTTGCATGCCTTCGCCTGTAGTGCAACTTACTTCAAAAATCTCGAGATTCGGGTTTACTTTTCTTGCATATGTTTTTGCCTTTTCAACATTAAAATTTACGTAAGGCAATAAATCTGTCTTATTAATGATGCATAAAGTAGAAGTATGAAACATATCCGGATACTTTAAGGGCTTATCCTCCCCTTCAGTTACACTGATGATAACCACTCTTTCTTTTTCGCCGAGGTCGAACATGGCAGGACAAACCAAATTGCCAACATTTTCAATAAACAACACAGAATCCTGTTCCAGCTTCATTCCTTGTATGGCATGCATCACCATATGGGCATCCAGGTGGCAGCCCTTACCGGTATTGATCTGCGTAACTTTGGTACCTGTTGCATGAATACGATCAGCATCATTCGAAGTTTGCTGATCACCTTCAATTACGGCAAATTTTAATTCCTCTTTCAAATCTATTAATGTCTTTTCCAGCAAACTTGTTTTGCCCGAACCCGGTGAACTCACCAGGTTAATGGCCAGTATATTTCTGCCCTCACAATATCCCCTGTTACGTTCTGCCAGAAGGTTATTCTCATGTAGAATATCCCTTTCTACTTCCACCACACGTTTTCCATTTCCGGAATGGTGTGTATGTTGTTCTGTTCCTTCTTCATGATGATGCGATACGGGTCCGCATCCACAGGTTGCACACATATAGTACGTTTTATGTTTGTTAATCTGGCAATACCAATGATTTTAATTTCAACTCTTTACCCTTTAAAATAGAAACCAGTTGGCTCTTACATTCCGGGCAATTATCATAAATTTCCTGCATGTCAAAAACATGCTCGCAATCAAGACAAATTGCCTTTCCTTCTATTCGGTTTATTCTTCTGGTGCTATACTCCAGCACTGATTTTTTGATGGCTTGTTTCCAGGCAAAATCAAAAGAATCCATTTCAATACCACATAAGCAACCTATGTCCAGCTCTATCTCTTCGATGGCTGATGCATTGTACTGTTTAGCCTGACTGGTAGCCAGTTCCACAATACTCATAGCAATAGAAAGCTCGTGCATATTGCTTTCTTTTAAGACTGTCTTTTCTTTCTGGCTCTAGCCAAATAAATAACGGTAACAGCAAATGCGCCCAGGGTAAGCAATGCATGTTGTGGTTCAGTAAAATAATGGATAATCGTGTATCCACCGTCGGAACCGCCGTGTCCGGGATGCGCCTGACTTATAAACGGGAAAAGCAATGCTGTAAGAGATAGTAGTTTTTTCATAAACAGTGTTTTTTATATCAAGTGTATGCAAAGTAGAAAATGGATTAGCGGTATTATATGATAATAGTCATCTTTTTTAGTGATATCCGTCATTTTGATACGCCCTTAACCTTTCTACTTTGTACTCGCATTTTTACCTAAAACTTCCTGCATATGTCTAACGAGCTTGTACCTACCAAACAGCCAACTTATTATGAAGAAGTAGAACGCAAAGGTTATAACCGTCGCGACTTTCTACAATTCGTAAGTATGATGACCGCATTTATCGGCCTGGAAAATTCTGCCATTGGGCAAGTAGCCAAGGCCCTGGAAACCAAACCCCGTGTGCCAGTTATCTGGCTTCATTTTCAGGAATGCACTTGCTGCAGTGAGAGCTTTATTCGCTCTTCACATCCAATTGTAGCAGATATCTTATTAGATAAGATCTCTCTAGATTACACAGAAACATTAATGGCTGCATCCGGTTTTCAGGCAGAGGAAGCCATGCACAATACGATGAAAAAATATAAGGGTGAATATATATTATGTGTTGAAGGCAGTGTGCCAATGGGTGCAGATGGCGTTTATTGCATGATTGGTGGTAAAACATCCCTACAAATTCTGGAGGAAGCAGCAGAAGGCGCCAAAGCCATCATCGCCTGGGGTAGTTGCGCCAGTAACGGTTGTGTACAATCGGCCAAACCTAATCCAACAGGTGCCACACCAATTCATAAACTAATCAAAGGCAAACCAGTTATCAAAGTTCCAGGGTGCCCTCCTATTGGTGAGGTAATGGCTGGCGTAATTGTACACCTTGTTACATTCGACAGGATTCCAGAGCTAGACCGTTTGGGTAGACCAAAAGCATTTTACAGCAAAAGGGTACACGATACCTGCTACCGCCGCCCTTACTATGATGCGGGTTTATATGTAGAAAGCTTCGACGATGAAAATGCTAAAAAAGGTTATTGCTTATATAAAGTAGGCTGCAAAGGTCCTTCAACCTATAATGCCTGTGGCGTAACCAAATGGAATAATGGCACCAGCTTCCCTATTCAATCCGGACACCCTTGTATTGGTTGCAGTGAAGAAAACTTCTGGGATAACGGAAGATTTTATGAAAGAGGTTCTGCTTTTGCCGGCTTTGGAATTGAAGCCAATGCCGACACATTTGGTAAAGTGGCATTGGGTGTAACTGCTGCTGCCATTGCCGGGCATGCTGTTATGACCAATGTGCGCAAGAATAAATTAATCACTGACCTGGAAAAAGAAGGCATCCAAAGCGAACAAGAACTAAAATCCTGATTCTTCACTTTTTACAATTTGCTATATGAGTAAAAGAATTGTTGTAGACCCCATCACCAGAATTGAAGGCCATCTGCGTATAGAAGCAGATATAGAAAATGGCAAGATCAAAGACGCATTCAGCAGTGGTACCATGGTTAGATTGCTGGAAGAGATTCTACGTGGCCGCGACCCGCGGGATGCGTGGGCCTTTGTTGGACGCGTATGTGGCGTATGTACTTCTGTTCACTCGCTTACTTCTGTAAGGTGTGTGGAAGATGCATTAGATATAGTAGTTCCTCCCAATGCAGAATTGGTTAGGAATATTATGTTTTGTGCACAGTATATGCATGACCATGTGGTGCATTTTTATCATTTGCATGCAATGGATTGGGTAGATGTGGTGAACGCTTTAAAAGCTGATCCTAAAAAGACCTCAGAACTGGCTCAAAGTATTTCACACTGGCCAAAAAGCTCTGAAGGATATTTCAGTGATATACAAACACGTATCAAAAAATTCGTAGAAAGCGGTCAGCTCGGCATTTTCGCCAATGGCTATTGGGGACACCCTGCTTACAAACTTCCCGCAGAAGTTAACCTGATCGGTTTGGCGCATTACCTGGAAGCTTTGGAATGGCAGAAAGAAATTGTTAAGATCCATGCCATTTTTGGCGGTAAGAACCCACACCCGAATTATTTGGTTGGTGGTATGGCCTGTTCCATTAGTATAGATGATGTAAGTGGTATCAATGCAGAAAGACTGGCTTATGTACAGCAACTTTTACTGGATGGCAAGAAATTTATAGAGCAGGTTTATATTCCTGATTTGATGGCAATAGCCTCTTTCTATAAAGACTGGGGAGTCATTGGTGGCGGTTTGGGTAATTTCTTGGTATATGGAGATTTACCGGTTAACGGATACAGAGATGCTTCCTCCTTTAAATTCCCTGCTGGTGCTATTTTGAATAAGGATATCAGTAAGGTATATGATGTTGATCTTAGAAAAGAAGATGAAGTGCAGGAATTCATCAAACACTCCTGGTATGAATACAAAGGAGGTGATGATGTAGGCTTACATCCATGGAAAGGCGAAAGCAAAGTAAAATATACCGGTCCTAAACCTCCTTTCGAAAACCTGGATACCACACAAAAATACAGCTACCTAAAAACACCAAGGTGGAAAGGTCATGCAATGGAAGTGGGTCCGCTAGCCCGTGTATTGGTTGGCTATGCAAGAGGTAAAGAAGAATACAAAGCCGTTGTTGATAAGGCATTAAAAGATCTGAATATTCCGGTAACAGCACTCTTCTCTACATTAGGTAGAACTGCTGCCCGTGGATTGGAAAGTGTATTGGTAGCAGGCTGGAGTCTTGAATTTTTTGATAAACTGATAGCCAATATCAAAAACGGTGATACAAGAATGGCTGATACCACTAAGTTTGACCCATCCACCTGGCCTAAACAAGCGATGGGCGTTGGACAAGCAGAAGCACCAAGGGGTGCACTGGCACACTGGATCAATATCGACAATGAAAAAATTGCTAATTACCAGTTAGTTGTTCCTACTACTTGGAACGCATCACCCAGAGATGGTAAAAGTGGCTTGTCTGCCTATGAATCTTCTTTAATAGATACACCGGTAGCCAATGAAACACAACCATTGGAGATCATAAGAACCATACACAGTTTTGATCCTTGTATGGCCTGCAGTGTGCATCTGTATGATGAAGATGGCAAAACAATTAGTAGGATCAGTGTTGTAGGAGAATAATCATTGCTTCAAAAAATCAAGCAAGTAACTATGAAAACGAAATACCTGCATGTTCATCGTCTTCGTCGTGTGTATGTATGGGAATTACCTGTACGCTATTATCACTGGCTGAATGCCGGGGCAATCATAGCACTCATTATAACCGGATTTTTAATTGCAGACCCTCTTGCCTTACAGAGCAAGCAGGAAGCAACCATGCGTTTTACCATGGGCTGGGTAAGGGTAATACATTTTGTTGCATCGTATATCTTCTTCTTTAATTTTCTGTTCAGGCTATACTGGGGTTATGCAGGAAATAAATATGCCAATTGGAAACAGTTCATTCCTATTTCAAAAAAATTCATCAAAGAAATGTGGACTGTTTTTAAAATTGATATCCTGATGCTGAAAGGAAAAGAACATATCAGCATAGGCCATAATGCTATGGCAGGATTTATTTATTTTCTAACATTCTGGGCTTTTTTGATCCAGTGCCTTACAGGATTTGGTTTATATGCTTCTACAGGTACCTGGTGGCTTCCAAAAATGTTTGCATGGGTGCCAGCAGTATTGGGTGGTGATATTGTAACCAGACAGGTACACCATTGGACCATGTGGTTTTTTATTCTGTTTGCTGTGATTCATGTGTACCTAGTTTTTTACCACGATTATATTGAAGGCCGCGGAGAAATAAGCAGTATGGGCGGAGGTTGGAAATTTATTGAAGAAGAGGTTTTCGAAAACGAAGAACACCATACACCAAATTCTGAAAAGAAAAGCTAATGCAGAAAGACCCACACATACTAATTCTAGGCATAGGTAATTACCTGATGGGAGATGAAGGTATTGGCGTTCATGTTGCCAATAGATTATCAGCCATGCATTTGCCCACTGATATCCAAATAGTAGATGGTGGTACAGGGGGCTTTCACCTCTTACAATATTTTGAAGAGCATGAAACGGTAATTTTAATTGATGCAACCTTAGATAAAAACCCTGTTGGCACCATAAGACTTATAGAGCCCCATTATGCGAAAGATTTTCCGCAGGCTATGAGTACCCATGATATTGGGTTGAGGGATATGGTAAATGCACTGCAATTGATGGATAAAATGCCACATATCTATTTGTTTGTCGTTAGCATAGAATCCATACAACAGCAAGGCATTACATTAACACCAGAAATTGAAGCTATTATTCCAGACCTGATTCAACAGATCCTTTCACTATCAGGAAGACTAGAATTTGAGGAAATGGTAAACGAAGTTTCTATCATTTCCTAAAATCAATTATTCTTTAGCTTTTACTGGTGGCTTTCCTCCCTCTGGAACAAAGATGAGCGCAGCAGAATTTAAACAATATCTTTTACCGGTAGGTTCAGGTCCATCATCGAATACATGGCCAAGATGAGAGCCGCTTTTGCTGTCAACCACAGCTAACCGAACCATGCCATGACTATTATCTCTAACTAATCGCACTGCATCTGGTGTTATAGGTGCAAAGAAACTGGGCCATCCGGTACCCGAATTAAATTTTTCTTCAGAACTAAAAATAGGTTGCAGTGATGCAGCTGAATAATAAGTTCCTTTTTGAGAATGATGGTCATACTTACCCGTACCGGCTCTTTCTGTACCCTCCTCTCTGAGAATAAAAAATTGCTCAGGAGTTAATCGCTGTTTCCATTCCGCTTCGGTGAACTGAATTGGGTAAACGGTTTTACTGTTGGCAAAGGGAGGGTCAGGATATTTTTTTGACTGGCCAATTAAATTGTTGGTCATCAAAAGCAGGGAGCTTAAGATGAAAAAGTAAAATGTGAAAATCCTTTTTTTCATTATATACTATTTTATATTGAAGACGTAAGTCAGGCTTTGCACTTACATTTCCTGTTCTTTTTAACAATTGAACTTACAAAATTGTTTTAGCCCATCATTTTTGTTGTGCCAATGATTTTCTAATCTTCCTCAAGATGTCAGTCCACTTTAACAACTGCCGTTCTTTTGCCAATGCCATTCTCATTAAAAGCTTCTATCTGAAAATAATAAGGTTGGTCTTTCTCCATGGCTGAAAAATAATATTCATTGGTACCGTACACCATTATACTAGTATACAATTTATCCGGAGCAGTTCCTGTATAGATGGTATAGCCGGTAGCTTCGGGTAAAGGTTGCCATTTAAGCCAACTATTCCTGCGCTCAGTTTCGCCGCGTAACACAATAAAATGTGGCACTTCACCGGGGGCTTTTCCGGTGCCATTTCCAAATACCCTCAATCCGCTGATGGCAAATTTACCTGTGGGCATATGGATATTTTCCAATTTAAGGTAGCGGGCATTTACCGGATTGGCTAATTCTACATATTCATGAGGGATATCTGTTTGATTAGCACTTTTATCTACCAATATTTTCCAACTGACCCCATCATTAGAACTATACAATTTGTATTGATGAAAATTATTGGTTTGTTTTCCCATCAAGCTTGCATCCTGATCAGCATAATTAATTTGCACCGCTTTAATTGTAGCAACCGCTCCTAGATCTGTTTGCAACCACTCACCTTTATTGGCTGTTGCAGCACTCCAATAGGTTTTAATATCTTCATCAACTGATAAATTAGCTGAAAATGCACCCAGAGTAGATGATACTTTTACAGGTTTCTGGTAATTCAATAACATCCAACCCGTAAACTGGGTACTTGAATGCTTTGCATTTGCATTTGGCAAATAATGCGGATAATCACCAAAAGCCGTATTCGCTGTAAGAATACCATCCTTATCAAAGTCGGCAGGCCAAATACCAATTCTTCTTTCAAAATTATTCTTAGTGCCTATTACAATAGTTGATACATGCCACCATTGTTTGTATATGTCCTGGTAAGTTGCTCCATGACCTGCACCTTTGGCAAAACCGCCAGGTTTGTAAGAAAATGGATTGTGAGATTGGTAAGTGAAAGGACCTAACGGTTTGTCGGATATATATACGCCATCACCATATCCACTAAATTCTGTTCCGGGAGCACCATATTGTAAATAATATTTACCATTGAATTTATTTACCCAGGCCCCTTCCATAAAGGGTTTGAGAAAGGTATTGTCGTTATGTTCCCCAAACCTTTCCCATCCATGAACATCATCATGTAAACGGATCATTTCTTTTTTCTCACCGATAGGTTGCAATGTTTTGCGGTCGATCTCCTGTCCATACAAAGGATAAAAATTACTGGATCCCCAATACAGGTAAACCCTTTTATCATCATCTACCAAAAAACCAGGGTCCCAGGCACCAGCCTGAAAAGAATCCACGGCTTCCTTCCATTCATCTTTCTGCGGATTGGTACTCATCCATAAAGGGAAGTTCTTTTCATGTGTAGAACCTATCACCAATAAGGTATCTCCTAATACCAATGTAGCAGGCGCACACAATTCATCATACACTTTATGCCAGGGTTTTAAAAATTTACGCGAAACAAAATTCCATTTCAGCATATCTGAACTCCACCAATAACCCCATTGGTTGGTGGAGAATAAATAATAATTTCCTTTAAACAATGTGATCACAGGATCAGCTGTAGCTCTGTGTTTGCCCTGTTCCGTAAAATTAGGAATGGGACAAAACCCATAGTCGATATTGATCGGATTACAATAGGTTTTCTGCTGGGCATCCAATGTATGGGTTATCGCCAATAATAAGACAAGGCAAAAAGCGAAATGTGATTTCATGTTATGAGTGATTTTCTATGCTAAAAACTATTTCTCATTTTTCTTTGCTGTTGGATCAAGTTGTTGCCAACCGCAGAGAAAAGAGAGCGGGGAGTTTTCGCAGAGGGATTCTATTTTAAGGGACTAATCTTGGTTGTTTCTGTGGTTACTTTTTTGATTTTATCTTTCGAGTAATAAGCCGGAAAGTATTGATCATTTGCCCAGAGAGGAAAAAGGTTTCCGTAATATTCGCTATAAGGATTTCCTGATTGTCCAGGTGTATTGATCATAACCGCTTTATCCCAATCGCCTGTATCTACTATCAACCGGAAGCTGGCGCCACTTAACTGGTTATCCAAGCCGCCATTAGCACCGGGTGTATGACCATTTCCTCCTCTTGGTAAGGGTCCCAGGTTTAATTTCTTTTTCAACGCTGCATTTACCACATTGTTTAGTGGATGGGTGATCAGCACATGTTTGTTTTTCTCCTGACCATATTGCCATTGAGCAAGGGACGGACCTAATTTATTTTTTAATTCATTCACAGTGGTATTAAATGCTTCTTTTAAAAATGCGTCTCTTCCCGCAATTGGATCTTTGCCAAATTTAGTATCTGGTTTTTGTAACCAACCAATCAGTTTGGAAAGTTGCAGGTTGATCAATCCTTTCAAACCATCAGGTACCAAACGTTTATTGGCCAATAACATTAACTGTCTCTCCCACATGGCATAAATAGCAGCGGGAATACTGGTTTTTTCCAAACGATAATCCCAGCCCTGCAATTTTATTTTAGCTTCTGCTGCTAAGCCTTCTTCCATTGTTAGTGCCATTAACATTGGCACCAATGATCTGGCTGGCAATGAGAGATAATCTGTTTGGAGAGACTGCATTTTTTCAATTGTCATCTGATTATCTGCGGCTAACACTTCATTTACACGGTTACCACGAAAAGGATCGGCCCATGTATACCCTACAGCATCCCAATGTGTATAATCATCAGGTGTTACATGCTGATTGGCTGTAGCAAAAAATCCCTTGGAAGGATTAAGCAAATGCGGTCTTTCTTTGATCGGCAAAAAACCTGCCCACTCATAACGCCCATCGCCTGGAACCGGCACCAGTCCGCTGTAATTTTTACGCACCGGAATAATGCCCACAGCCTGCCATCCAATATTGCCTTTGGTATCAGCCCAAATCATATTCTCACCTGGTATATGGCTATACTTACAGGCTTCCCTAAATTCTTCCCAGGTTTTAGCCTGGTCTATTCGAAGTGATGCCATATAAGGTGCACCACCTGTTTCCAGCCAGGCACATCTAACTGCATATGCTTTGTAGTTAACGGAGTCAATTAAAGTAACTGGCCCATGTTGCGTATATCGAAGGGTAACATTTTTTGCTGCTGCATTTTTTATGTTGACCGTTTCACTTACTTCTTTCATATTTACCCACTTGCCTTTGTATCTATATTGTAAAAGGTTTTTGGGATTAAGATCGTATACATAAAGGTCTTCCCCATCTGTTTCATAGATCGTTAATCCCCAGGCACCTTTTTCATTATGACCGATAGAAACGCCGGGTATTACCGGTTCGCCACCACCAATTACATTCCATCCCGGAGCTACCAAGTGTACCATATAACGCAAAGAAGGAACTGCGATCTTACGGTGGGGATCATTGGCCAGCATGGCATGACCACTTGCGGTTCGTTTGCCGCTTACTATCCAGTTATTACTTCCTTCTATCCCATGTTCAACAAGTTCTTCTGCAAAGAAGGGTTTGGGTTTGTTTAAGATCTGTAAAACAGCATCCGGATCTTCGGCCGTTTTGGAAATATCTCCAGCTTCAAAAGAAATATCTTTTCTGTAAGCAGTATATAGTTCCAGAATATTTTGTGAAAGTAATTTAGCATTGATAGCAGTATCTAATTTTAGCAAGGGTTCTTTCGGATGGTACCAGGCAATTTCCTTTACACTTGCTTCACCCATTTTTGCAACAGCCCTGCCAATATTCAGTTCCTCAGTTATATTACCTAATAACCCCTGATGGCGGGAGATCACTACGTCTGGTGTCCATAAGCCAGGTTTAATATTCAACAAACCAAATTCTAAAGGTAGTAATTCAGGGTGTTTGTTTGCTTCAGCTATATACGCATTTACACCTGCAGTGTATGCTTTGAAAATAGATTCTCCCTGAGGATGATAATGGTTAAGTTCCTTTTTCATATCCCCACGGAATTTGAATAAACGGGTTCCGATATCTCGTTTTAGTTCGCGTTCCCCTAAAATTTCTGCAACTGTTCCTGTAGCCTGCCGGCGCCAAACTTCAAACTGAAACAATCGATCCTTGGCTGCACAGTATCCCTGGGCAAAAAAAAGATCTTGCTGGTTGCTGGCATAAATATGATTAACGCCCCATTGATCTCGCAAAATTTCTACGGGTGCCTGTAATCCTTTTACAGAAAGCTTGGTTGATTTTTGCGCATTTGTAAAAAAAGGGAAAAGCAAAAAAAAGATGGCCATCATCCGGCAGAAATGCAAAGCAGAAATTCGATACATGGCAGCTGTATGTTTGAAACAGTAAGTTAGTAAATATATGGGGAAGAGTGAGGCAATGGAGGAATTTACAAACAATTTCGCCCTTCACTTTGCCACACCCTTTAGGGTGTGGATAGGAGATTTTTTAAAATAAGATTGGTGGCATTAACTATATAACAACCACTCTTTCAAATCTGCAAAAGATGCTTTCATTGGGATGCATTTCTTTTCCAATCCGAATAATTTTTTTGCAGAATCTGGCACGTCGATTTTCTTTCCAATGATAGCTTCCACCGTTTCTGGGAATTTAACAGGATGTGCTGTTTCCAGAATAAACCCATTCTGTTTTGTGTGTAAAGAAAGATACTCTTTCAATGCGCTGTATGCCACAGCACCATGGGGGTCTAATATATAGCCAAATTCCTGGTAAACCGCTGCAATGGTTGCTCGGGTTAGATCATCAGATACTGTATAACCTGAAATTTTCTCTTTGATAGCTGCAAAATCGCTTCCGAATAATTCCATCACACGAATAAAATTACTCGGACTGCCAACATCCATAGCATTGGATATGGTAGCAATGGCGTTCTTCTCCTGGTAATTTCCAGTGCGCAAATAACTGGGCACAGCATCGTTAACATTACAGGCTGCAATAAAATGTTGTACCGGCAATCCACTCATATAGGCTAATATACCTGCACATATATTTCCAAAATTACCACTGGGTATTGCTATTACCGGCGGGTTTGCTTTATCCTTCCATTGCTGGTATGCGAAAAAATAATACAGTTGTTGTGGCAACCATCTGGCAACATTGATGGAATTGGCAGATGTTAATTGTAATGCATTATTCAGGTCGGCATCCATGAAAGCTTCTTTAACCATTGCCTGACAATCATCAAAAGTTCCGGCAATTTCCAATGCCTTGATATTATGCCCACAGGTAGTTAATTGTAATTCCTGCACTGGGCTCACTTTCCCAGAGGGATATAAGATCACAACTTCCACTCCTTCAACACCCAGAAATCCATTCGCAACGGCACCACCAGTATCACCGGAAGTAGCTACTAATACTGTGATCTTTCCATTATTCTCTTGTGAAAAATAACCAAGACAGCGGCTCATAAATCTTGCACCCACATCTTTAAAAGCGAGTGTTGGGCCATGAAACAATTCAAAGGATGCAATATTCTCTGAAATCTTTATCATCGGAAAATCAAAATCCACTGTTTCTGAAGCAATGCGGTAAAGACTTTTTTCATCAATAGTGTCGCCCACATAGGGCTGCATGATCAGTGCTGCAAGGTCGGCTTTGGAATAATGCTGGATATCCTGGATGACATGAGAACCAATAGCGGGGATGCTTTCAGGAAAATACAAACCCTTATCCGGTGCCTGTCCTTTGATAGTGGCTTCACGGAAATTAACATTCGGTGCATTTTTATTTAAACTGTAATAATTCATGTTGACTGTTTCATGAAAAATCTACTTAGAACAGTATGATTTTCTAATTTATTTTATTGGTAAAAATGAGATCTATTCTACAAATCTTACACCAGATTGATTGATGGTTGTAACATAGGTGTGGTGATCCAATGAAAGTTTTTCATAAACTGTTTTCATCTCCTTCTCTACATCCAGCGCAACTGATTCATCTTTACTGAGCATAAAAATGGAAGGACCAGAACCTGAAATACCTCCACCCAATGCACCTGCTTCCTTACTCAACATTTTTATTTTATCAAATCCAGGTATGAGAATACTTCGCACTGGTTCTATTAATACATCTTCTAATGATCTTCCAATTAATTCGTAATCGCTTTTTAATAGTCCTGTTACCAATCCTGCAATATTGCCCCATTGTTTAATGGCATCTTTCAACAAAACCTGTTGTTTTAAAATACTTCTCGCATCTGATGTACGAACTTCTATTTGAGGATGCACGATGGTAACAAATAAGGGAGGAGAGGAAAGTTGGATAATATCTAATGGAAATATTGATCGCACCAAAGTAACACCCCCAAAAATACAGGGAGCAATATTATCGGCATGTTTTACACCAGATGCTAATTTTTCGCCATTCATAGCAAATCGAACGAGGTCATCATTCGAAAAGATATTGCCTAATAATTTGTTGGCTGCAACTACCGCACCTGCAGAACTTGCAGCGCTGGAACCTACACCACTGCCGGGTTTGATGTGCTTACAAATTCTTAATTCAAAACCCCTTTTTTCTTCCATCTCTTCCTGCATGGCCAATAATGCTGCACCTGCAACATTTAACGTAGGCTCTGTAGGTAACTGATAGGCATCTTCATTAATGATGCGGATACCTGGTTCCTCTGTAAAACAAATACTCATTTCATCAAAGGGATCATTCACTGCAAAGCCAAGTATGTCAAACCCACAGACCATATTAGCTACCGTAGCTGGAGCATGAACAGTAATACCCCCCAGCCCCCTAAAGGGGGAGTATTGAAAATTATTATGATAACTCAATTTCATTTTAAGGCTTTTACAATTAAAAGTTATACTAACTCCCCCTTTAGGGGGTTGGGGGGTGTACTCTAATAATATCAGCAAATACGCCACTGGCAGTTACATCTGCTCCAGCACCAGCTCCCTTGATCACCAATGGTTGTTCAGGATACCTGTCAGTATAAAATAAAACCAGGTTATCCTTACCATAAAGATGGTAGAAATCAGAATCCGAAGGGATATGCCTTAAACCAACAGCTGCTTTGCCGTTTTCGTAGGTTGCAACAAATTTTAATTTGCAATTCTTCGCAGCAGCATCTGCATATATTTTTTTGAAGTGATCTTCTTGCTTAGCCATCTCTGCATAAAAATCAGCAACACTTCCTTCAAAACAGGAAGCTGGCAGAAAAAATTCATTGGATATATCTTCCATCTCCAATTGCTGTCCTGCTTCCCTTGCCAAGATCATGATTTTCCGCATCACATCTGTACCACCCAGATCAAGGCGTGGATCCGGTTCTGTATAACCTTCATCCTGTGCCTGCTTTACTACATCAGCAAAGGGTTTGGTTCCATCGTAATTATTGAAAACAAAATTGAGGGTACCTGAAAGTACTGCCTGAATTCGATTTACTTTATCACCACTTCTAAGCAGATCATTCAAAGTGCCAATCACAGGTAATCCTGCACCAACATTAGTTTCGAAAAGAAAATGTGCATTGTATTCCCTTGCCAGTGATTTTAATTTCTGATAGATAGGATAACTGGAAGAGCAGGCTATCTTATTACATGCAACAACTGAAATGCTTTTACCCAACAATGCCCCATAAACCGTAGCTACTTCTGCATTAGCAGTTACATCCACAAAAACACTGTTACGCAGATTTTTACTGATGATGTGGTTAACAAAATCATGTATCGTGCCGGTTTCACCGTTCTGTAAATCTTCTTTCCAGTTAGCGAGATTGATTCCCTCTTCATTCAAAAGGATTTTCTTACTATTGGCTAGTCCAATAACTTGTATTTGTAAACGCAGATTATCCTGCAAGTATTGGTATTGCTTCGCTATTTGTCCTAATAATTTACCACCAACATTACCTGTACCAGCAATAAAAACATTTAGTTGCTTATAGGTTTTTTCAAAAAAAGCTTCATGCAAAACATTGATAGCTTTCTTTACATCAGTGCCTGATAAAACTGCAGAGATATTTTTCTCAGATGATCCCTGTGCTATGGCCCGCACATTGATACCATTTCTTCCCAGTGCACCAAACATTTTTCCACTTACACCCGGGTGACTCTTCATTTGTTCGCCTACCAATGCAACAATAGACAATCCGGATTCTACTTTTAAAGGTTCGATGGTACCGCTCTTGATCTCAAAATTAAAGGCCTGGTCTATGGAATGTTTCGCTTTTTCGCTATCTGCTTCATTCACACCCACACATATAGAATGTTCAGAAGAGCTTTGGGTAATCAGAATAACATTCACCGATTCTCTGGCCAAAGATTCAAAAAGTCTTTTAGAAAATCCCGGAATACCCACCATACCACTGCCTTCTAAACTTAGCAGACTTAATTTGTTAATGCTGGATATACCCCGAATAAAACTATCTGTTACTGCAGATTCATTTTCTATCAAAGTTCCATATTCATCAGGTGCAAATGTGTTTTTTATCCATACCGGAATATTCTTGCTCATTACAGGTTGAATGGTAGGCGGATAAATGATCTTAGCACCAAAGTGCGACAATTCCATCGCTTCCTGATAGGATATGCGCTGAATGGGTTTTGCATTTTGCACCAATCTGGGATCGGCTGTCATCATACCACTTACGTCTGTCCAGATCTCTAGAACAGAAACATTTAGGGCTGCAGCAAATATCGCTGCAGTATAATCTGAACCGCCTCTGCCAAGTGTGGTGGTATTACCATCCGTATCACCAGAAATGAAACCAGGTGCAACATATAGCGTGTGCTTATTCTCTGCAATGGCTTTTTGAATTAGCAGATCCGTTGCTAAAAAATCAACAGAAGCATTTCCATAATGGTCATTTGTAACAATGAGCTTGCGACAATCCAGCCATTGTTGATCTAACTGTAAAGCTTGAAGGGCAGCAGCAATGATTTGAGAAGACAACAACTCTCCATAGCTAACAATTCTATCTTTTGTACGTGGCGACAATTCATTCAAAAGAAAAACACCATCACAAATTCCTTCCAGCTGGTTAAAATGCTGTTTTACCAAACTCAAAGTGGCGCTTTGCTGCTGAATGGGTAAAAGTTCCCGCACAGTTTCGAGGTGTCTTGTTTCTAATTCACGTAAATGATTTTTATACAATTCATCAGACACGGATGCCAGATAACCCAGATTCAATAATTGATCCGTTACCCCACCTAAAGCCGAAACCACCAACACGGTGGATTCTTTCTCTAATGCTTTTTGAACGATAGCAATCACTTTATGTATGTTAGCAGCATTGGCTACCGAACTACCTCCAAATTTTAATACCTGCATATATATTCTTCTTCTATTATTAGTGTGATTTTATTGACCCTAAATTCTGTGTAAATCTGTGTAACCTGTGGCTAATATTCCATTTCGCAATCCATGTTGCGGATATATGTTTTTTCTATTTAAACCAAATACCCAAACAAATTATCATTTTGCTTCAATTCCGTATAATTTATATGGTACCTGCACATATTCTCTATTAATACCTGATAGTCTTCTTTTGATTTTAACTCAATGCCCACCAATGCCGGGCCGGTTTCCTTATTGTGCTTTTGCATGTATTCAAAACGAGTGATATCATCCCCTTCGCCCAATACATGGTTTACAAATTCTTTTAATGCGCCTGGTCTTTGTGCAAAACGGATCAGGAAATAATGTTTCAGACCTTCATATTGCAGTGACCTCTCTTTTATCTCCTGCATTCGGTCTATATCATTATTACTCCCGCTTACAATACAAACCACTGTTTTGCCTTTTATTACATCGGCGTAGTCATCCAGTGCTGTGATAGACATTGCACCGGCGGGTTCTACAACAATCGCGTCTTCATTATATAATTGCAGGATCGTAGTACAAATTTTTCCTTCGGGTACAAGATGCATGTCATCCAATACACTATTGCAGATTTTGAATGTGATCTCACCTACTCTCTTTACTGATGCACCATCTACAAATCTTTCAATATTATCCAATGTTACCGGATGACCCGCTTTCATTGCTTCAAACATTGAGGGTGCCCCTTCCGGTTCCAGTCCGACAATTCTTGTTTTTGGCGAAAAAGTTTTGAAGTAAGCACCTACACCTGCACTTAATCCACCGCCACCAACAGGTATGAAAAGAAAATCAATATCGGCGCGGTCTTCTAATATTTCTACGCCAACCGTAGCCTGCCCTTCAATAATTTTGATATCATCAAATGGCGGGATGAAGGTCATCCCGTTTTCTTCCGTATACTTTTTTGCTGCAACTGCACAATCATCAAAAGTATCACCGGTTAGCCTTACTTCAATATAGCCTTCACCAAACATTTTAGTCTGACTAACTTTCTGATTAGGTGTAATAATAGGCATGAACACCACACCTTTTACATTCAACTTTTTACAACTGTAGGCAAAACCCTGTGCATGGTTTCCTGCACTGGCGCATACCACCCCTTTTTCTAACTGCTCAACCGGCAAACTGCTCATCATATTATAAGCTCCTCGTAACTTATAGGATCTTACTACCTGAAGGTCTTCTCTTTTCAAGTATACATCGCACTGGTATTTACGGGATAAATTATGGTTATAAGTAAGCGGTGTTCTTTTCACGATCTTTTTCAACCGTTTTGCGGCTGATTGAAAGTCGAGAAGAGGCTGTTCAAGAAGGGAGTTGTTGGGCATACATTTATATTTACCTAACGCGAAAGTTTCAGGAACTTTCGCGTTAGGTTATTCGGTTAAGCTTTCGGCGCCTGGTTTTCAGGACGCAGACTTCTAACAGTTTTACCTGCCTGCCATATTTCACTATCGTGTAACTCTTTTAATTCAACTTCCAGTTTTTCACGATAATCAGCCTTACTGTTACTTTCTATAGACTTTGCTGCTTCTTTACCAGTTGCTACACTTTCATATAGTTCTGTAAATACGGGTAAGGTTGCATCACGGAATTTTTTCCACCAGTCCAAAGCACCACGTTGTGCAGTAGTAGAACAGTTGGCATACATCCAATCCATTCCATTTTCAGCTACCAGAGGCATAAGAGATTGTGTTAATTCTTCCACTGTTTCGTTGAAAGCTTCAGAAGGAGTATGCCCTTTGGAACGCAATACCTCATATTGTGCTGCAAAAATTCCCTGAATAGCACCCATCAAAGTTCCACGCTCACCGGTAAGATCACTGAATACTTCTTTTTTGAAATTGGTTTCAAAAAGGTATCCACTACCAATGGCAATACCCAAAGCCACTACTCTTTCAAATGCTCGTCCGGTAGCATCTTGAAATATTGCATAACTACTGTTCAAACCACGACCCTGTAAAAACATTCTACGCAGAGATGTACCCGATCCTTTAGGAGCTACCAGAAATACATCAACATCTGCTGGTGGTATAATACCAGTTTGATCATTATATGTAACACCAAAGCCATGTGAGAAATACAAAGCTTTACCAGCGGTAAGATGCTTTTTTACTGTTGGCCACATAGCAATTTGTGCAGCATCACTTAATAGATAACAAATGATGGTACCACGTTCTAATGCTTCTTCAATTTCAAAAAGTGATTCACCGGGTACAAAGCCATCTTTCACTGCCTTATCCCAGCTCTTTGAATTTTTCCTTTGACCAACTATTACATTAATGCCGTTTTCTTTTTGATTCAGCGCCTGACCAGGCCCCTGAACGCCATAACCAATTACTGCTACCACTTCATTCTTCAATACTTCCTGGGCTTTTGCCAAAGGAAACTCATCACGTGTTACAACATTTTCTTCAACGCCACCGAAATTTAATTTTGCCATGGTTTTTGTTTTGTACCCCCTTGCCCCCTAAAGGGGGAATTGGGATTTGTTTTAAATGAAATTTATAATTACAAAAAATAAGTTTACTGATCTTGAATTGCTTGGTATCACATTGAAAATACTTCTCCCTGTTTATCCAGGTACTCATTTTCTACGAGTTCCTCTGCAGGTTCTGCCTCATCAAACTCTTTTAGTTTTTCATGAAAGCCTTTGCTATTTTTTATGATAGCTACCCTTGCACTACGCACAAACTCTATCAACCCATAGGGAGCTAATACCTGAACTAGGTTTTCTGTTTCTGCCCTGTGTCCACTGGTTTCAAAAATGGTGTAATCTTTTCTGATCACTACTGCACGGGCACCATGTTCACGTAATAAACGCTCTACCTGAACTTTTTCGGCTATTTCATCTGTAGGCACTTTGTATAATGCAAGTTCCTGCCATACTATTTCCTCATCGGTATTGTAATAAGCTTTCAATACTTCAACCTGCTTCTCAATTTGCCGGGCCAGTTTCCGCACCACTTCTTCTGTTTCGTCGATTACAATCGTAAACCGGTGAATACCTTCTGCCTCTGAAGGAGATGTATTCAAACTTTCAATATTGATCTTCCTTCTTGAGAAGATGGTTGCAATACGAACCAGTAAACCAATATGATTCTCTGTGTAAACGGTTATGGTAAATTCTTTTTTCATAAATGCCACTCCCTTATTCCCAAAATGGGAATTATTTTTTTAAATAAATTATTTCAACCTTACTTCACTTACGCTACAACCCTGTGGTACCATAGGAAATACATTATTCTCTTTTCCTACCATCACTTCCAGCATATAAGAACCATTATGATCTAGCATTGTTTTTAATGCAGATTTCAAATCGGCCCTTTCCGAAACTTTTTGACCCTCAATACCATAGCCCTTTGCAACCATTACATAATCCGGACTGGCGATATCAACAAAAGAATATCGTTTGTCGTTAAACAATTGCTGCCATTGACGCACCATACCCAAAAACTCATTATTCAAAATGAGGATCTTGACATTAACTTCCGATTGCATGATGGTGCCAAATTCTTGAATGGTCATCTGTATACCACCATCTCCAATGATGGCCACCACAGTTCTTTCAGGTGCACCAAACTTGGCGCCAATAGCTGCCGGCAGTCCAAAGCCCATTGTGCCCAAACCACCTGATGTTATATTACTTTTTGACTGGTTGAATTTTGCATACCTGCAAGCTACCATTTGATGCTGTCCTACATCGGTTACAATAATGGCATCACCGTTGGTCAATTCGTTCAGGTTACGAATTACTTCACCCATTGTAAGTATCTCAGAAACTGGGTTCAACTCATCGTGAATCACTTCTTTGATCTCTTCTTTTTCGCAAGCTTTAAATTTCTCCAGCCATTCTGTATGATTTTTTGCATCAACCAGTCTGGTTAATAAGGGCAATGTTTCTTTACAATCGCCCCATACACCAATAGTTGCTTTTACATTCTTATCTATCTCAGCAGGATCGATATCCAGATGGATCACTTTTGCCTGTTTTGCATATTTGTCTAAACGGCCGGTAACCCTATCATCAAAGCGCATACCTACTGCAATCAATACATCACATTCGTTGGTCATTACATTGGGACCATAATTTCCATGCATACCCAGCATTCCTACATTCAATGGATGATCTGTAGGAAGTGCACTCAAACCCAAGATCGTCCAGGCTGCAGGTAATCCGGCTTTTTCAATAAATTCTTTGAATTCTTTTTCTGCTTTACCCAGTATCACACCCTGTCCAAAAATGACAAATGGTTTTTTTGCTTCATTGATCAGTTTAGCTGCTTCTTCAACGTATTCCTTACGCACAATGGGTTTGGGGCGATAACTTCTGATATGGTTACATTTTTGATAACCATCATAAGCAATTTTCTGGATCTGTGCATTCTTGGTAATATCAACCAATACTGGTCCGGGCCTACCGGTTCTGGCCAAGTAAAAAGCTTTGGCTAATACGGATGGAATTTCATTGGCATCTGTTACCTGGTAATTCCACTTTGTAACTGGTGTAGTGATATTGATCACATCAGTTTCCTGAAATGCATCGGTACCCAACAAATGCGCAAATACCTGACCAGTGATAGCCACCAGTGGTGTACTATCAATCATGGCATCTGCCAAACCTGTTACCAGATTGGTAGCACCTGGTCCACTTGTAGCAAATACCACCCCTACTTTTCCGGATGAACGGGCAAAACCTTGTGCAGCATGAATCCCGCCCTGTTCATGGCGAACAAGTATGTGTTTGAGCCTGTCATTGTAATCATATAAAGCATCATAAATGGGCATGATGGCTCCTCCGGGATATCCGAAAACCGTTTCTATACCTTCAGCGATCAATGCTTCCAATACAGCTTGTGAGCCGGAATATTCACCAGCTCCCTGTTTTGGAACTTGTACTGAAACTTGCTTTTTGCTCGTTTCATTTTTTACTAATTCTTCAACTGTACCCATACAATCATTTTTACTTTATATAATCACCCCTAATATGGGGCAAAGGTTTCTATTACAACATATCTGTTACACAACCTTCTGATGCATCTTTTACCTGTTGTGCATATTTGAACAAAACGCCCTTTGTTGCTTTTAATGCTGGCTGCTTCCAACCTGCTTTTCTATTTTCTATCTCGGCTGCTGCTACTTTTAATGCCATTTGCTTGGTTGCAACATTCAATTCAATTATGTCATCATCCTGCACAAAAGCGATAAGACCGCCCAGATACGCTTCAGGTGTTATATGGCCTACTACAAAACCATGTGTACCCCCACTGAATCTGCCATCTGTTATCAAAGCCACTGATTTACCCAAGCCTGCACCAATAATGGCCGATGTTGGCTTCAGCATTTCTGGCATGCCCGGTGCACCTTTGGGTCCTACATTCCTGATCACGACCACATCACCGGATTTTATTTTTCCTGAATTAATGCCGGCTATTAATTGTTGCTCTCCATCAAATACCCTCGCCGGACCTTCAAAACACTCTCCTTCTTTTCCACTGATTTTTGCCACGCTACCACCTTCCGCCAGATTACCATATAAGATTTGTAAATGCCCTGTTGCTTTTATCGGCGTCTCAATAGGAAGAATTATTTTTTGCTGATTAAAATCCAGATCAGGTACGTTGGCAACATTTTCAGCCAATGTTTTTCCGGTTACTGTTAAACAATCACCATGCAATAAACCTTTTTGCAAAAGGTATTTGGTTACGGCTGGTACACCACCATATTGATGCAGATCCTGCATCAGGTATTTACCACTTGGCTTGAAATCTGCCAGTACCGGCACTTTATCACTGATCGCCTGAAAATCATCCTGTGTTAAATTAACATCCACACTCTTGGCCATAGCAATCAAATGCAATACAGCATTGGTACTGCCTCCCATAACCATTACCATAGTAATGGCATTTTCAAATGCCTTGCGCGTCATGATATCTTTGGGCTTGATATCTTTTTCCAATAAATTTCTGATGGCATTGCCAGCATCCAGGCATTCCTGCTTTTTTTCTTCACTCAACGCCGGGTTGGAAGAAGAATAAGGCAAACTCATCCCCAATGTTTCTATGGCAGATGCCATGGTATTGGCAGTATACATACCACCACAGGCACCTGCACCCGGACAGGCATTTTTAATAATACCCTTGAAGTCAGCTTCATCCAGCTGACCAGCCAATTTTTGTCCCAATGCTTCAAATGCAGAAACAATATTCAAATCCTGGCCATTATAATGACCAGGTGCAATAGTACCACCATACACCATGATAGCAGGTCTGTTTAACCTTCCCATTGCGATGATAGAACCAGGCATATTTTTATCACAACCCGGTAAGGCTATTACGCCATCATAATATTGTGCACCACATACCGCTTCAATAGAGTCAGCTATGATATCCCTACTCACCAATGAATAACGCATGCCGTCTGTACCATTGCTCATACCGTCACTTACACCAATGGTATGAAAGATCAATCCCACCAAATCACTTTCCCAAATACCTTTTTTTACCAGTTGTGCAAGATCATTCAAGTGCATATTACAGGTATTGCCATCATAGCCCATACTCACTACACCTACCTGTGCTTTTTTCAAGTCATCATCAGTTAGGCCAATACCGTATAACATAGCCTGTGCAGCAGGTTGTGTAATGTCTTGTGTGAGTGTTTTACTGTATTTATTTATTTCGTTTCCCATTCCTTTTTTTTATGTAATTCACTATTCTACGCCTGATATTTCATTCAAGGTTTCCTGCTTATTTTCCCTGATCAAATTTTGATAAGCATCCTGTATCAATTTGCTTTGTGTATTAGCCCAAGGCATCGTAAAAGGCTTATCATCCAATGATGCTAATCCAATTACTTCAGCAGCCGTACCACAATAAAAAGCTGCATCAGCTCCATACAAATCTTCTTTGGTAAACATTTTTTCTTCTACCGGAATATGCAATTCATCACATAATTCTAGAACTGTTGCTCTAGTGATACCTGGCAAAATATTTCCGAGCGCAGGTGTATATAATCTGCCATCTTTTTCATAAAAAATATTGGCACCCGGGCCTTCTGCTATATTTCCGTTCATGTCTGTTAATAAGGCTTCGTCAAATCCATTTGCTTTAGCTTCCTGACTGGCCATGATAGAGTTTACATAATGACCTGCGGCTTTGGCATGTATCTTAAACCCTTTAGGATTGGGCCTTTCAAAGGAAGATGTCATGATTCGCAAAAGCTTGTCACCCAAAAACGGTCCCATTTCCCAAACCTGAATTACTATGAATGATTCGGTATTCAACTGAAAACTCATATTGGCAGGTGCATAGATAACCGGTCTGATATAAGCATCCTGAATGCCATTCTTTGCCAATAATGTATATGTAACATCTATCAGTTCTTTAGTATCATACGTATAGGGCAAATTAATAGATAAGGCAGAGCGCTTCAATCTTTCAAAATGATCAACCGCTTTAAAAATCTTAGTTGTGCCATTTACTGTTTTATACGAACGTATTCCCTCAAAAACAGAATAGCCATAGTGGAATGACTGGCTATAAAAATCCATTTTCGCCTCAGATGCTTTTACAAATGAGCCGTTAAGGTAGAGTACAGTGTTTTCGTTGTAATAATTTGCCATAATATTTTTTGTTCTTTGTTAGGGAAATAAAAAGCCCCGCCTTTTTGGAGGCGGGGCTTATATGCTTAGTATTTTTTTACCAGATAAAGACGCTACCTCCATGGAGTGCAGGAATAATAATGACCATCACGATCGTAATCGTTGTAATGACGGTATATATATTTTTCATTTTGCGCATCATGTTGCAATAGCTTCTCAAACGAAAATACTCCCACCTGCTCAAAAAACAAAGAACTACTTAAACTATTTTAATAAATGTTACTATTCTTCCGCAATTACTGATAGCTATCAGATAATTGTTGACTTATTCAATTCGGCATTACTTGTATGCTGATCTTCTCCTGTATGCTTTTCTATATGATCTCTGATCAGATCCCCGATAGCTGTTGTTGCATAATTGTTGATAGCATCAATATCTTTTGTAACAAAGCCATGTGCTAATGTCCAGGCAACCGCTTCCCTAACTGCAACAGCTTCTTTCTGCATCTGAAAATGGTCAAGCATCATGGCTGCAGACAGAATGGAGCCAAGCGGGTTGGCAATATCCTTTCCTGCAGCTTGCGGATAAGAACCATGAATAGGTTCAAACAAAGCTGTTGTATTGCCTACAGATGCAGAAGGCAGCAAACCCAATGAACCACTTAAAACACTGGCTTCATCACTAATGATATCGCCAAACATGTTTTCAGTAAGGACCACATCAAATTGTGAAGGATTGATAATGATCTGCATGGCTGCATTGTCTACAAACATATAATCAACAGTTACATCACTATATGCTGTGGCTATTTCCTGCACTACTTTACGCCATAAACGGGAAGTTTCCAGCACATTGGCCTTATCTACCAGGGTAAGTTTGCGTTTTCTTTTTTGTGCATATTGAAATGCCAGATGCGACACCCTTTCTATTTCACTTCTGCTATAAGAACATTCATCAATGGCCGACTGCTGATCGGCACTTAATTCTTTTTTTCCAAAATAGATCCCACCTGTTAGCTCACGAAAAATAACAAAATCAACTCCTTTTAATTGTTTGCTTTTTAAAGGCGATAAATGATGCAGTGAATGATAAGTGCTAATAGGCCTGATATTGGCAAACAATTGTAGCTCCTTACGCAATTTCAGCAAACCCTGTTCTGGTCTTACTTTGGCAGTAGGGTCGTTATCATATTTTGGATGACCGATAGCACCAAATAAAATAGCATCACTATCTAAACAAATACTTATTGTTTCATCCGGCAAAGGATTGCCTGTTTTATCAATGGCATCAGCACCCATGATGGCTTCGCGGTAATAAAAATTATGCCCGAAACGCTTCCCTATAGCATCCAGTACCTTTATAGATTGTCTGGTTACTTCGGGTCCAATACCATCTCCTAATATTACAGCTATCTTCTTTTCCATATTTATTTCAGTGCAACCTTTAATACTTATAATTTATTTTCAAATGCTTCGATGGCTTCCCTGTTACTGATGAGGTAATCAATATCATCATACCCGTTTAGTAAACATGTTTTTTTATAAAGATTTATTTCAAACTTTTCCTCTTCTCCTGTAGAATCTATCAAAATCGACTGTTGCTCCACATCAATACTGATGGTGTCTTCTGCGCCTAATTCAAATAGTTGCGCAAGAAAATCATCACTTACCTTAACCGGTAAAACACCGTTATTCAATGCATTGTTTTTAAATATGTCTGCAAAGAAACTGGAAACAACTGCTTTGAATCCATAGTCTTGTAATGCCCATGCAGCGTGCTCTCTGGAAGAACCACATCCAAAATTTTTACCTGCAACCAAAACCTCGCCACTGAACTTTGCCTGATTCATAACAAAATCCGGTTTGGGTTTTGTATCATCATTATTCTCATAACGCCAATCACGAAAGAGATTCTTACCAAAACCATCACGGGTGGTAGCTTTTAAAAACCTGGCCGGAATGATCTGGTCGGTATCTACATTCTCCATCTGCAAGGGAACAAAGCGACTATGTATTTTTTTTAATGCTATCATAAACCAACCCTCTATGGGTAAATTTTTTAATTAATAAAATATAAATGCCTAATGGATCGGCTCCAGTTCACGCACATCCGTTATAACCCCAGTGATTGCGGCCGCTGCTGCTGTTAAAGGACTGGCCAATAATGTTCTGGCACCTGCGCCCTGCCTGCCTTCAAAATTCCTGTTGCTGGTGCTGATACAATATTCTCCTGCTGGAATCTTATCATCATTCATACCTAAACAGGCACTGCAACCAGCTTGTCTGATCTCAAAACCAGCTTCCAGAAAAATCTTGTTCAATCCTTCTGCCTGTGCCTGCCTGGCCACTTGCTGCGAGCCTGGCACGATCATCACCTGAACATTTTCATTTTTCTTTCTACCCTTTACTACGGAAGCAACCAGTCGTAAATCCTCAATCCTCGAATTGGTACAACTACCTATGAACACATGTTGAATAGGCATACCCAATAAGGATTTACCCGATTCCAGTCCCATATATTCCAAAGCCTTGATGATATTTTTTCTTTCCCCTTCATCGGTGATATTTTCTGTTACAGGAATATGTCCCTGAATAGAAATTCCCAAACCAGGATTGGTTCCATAAGTGATCATGGGATCAATTTCAGACGCATCGATATTTATTTCTACATCAAATACAGCATCGGCATCAGAATACAATTGCTTCCATGCTGCTATTTTATTTTCCCATTGTTCACCAGCAGGTGCAAACTGTCTGCCTTTGATATAGTTAAATGTGACTTCATCAGGTGCGATCATTCCACCTCTTGCACCCATTTCAATACTCATATTGCATATGGTCATTCTGGCTTCCATGGATAATGCACGAATAGCAGAGCCGGCATATTCAACAAAATAACCCGTAGCACCACTGGCAGTTATTTTAGCAATGATATATAAGATGATGTCTTTTGAAACAACTCCTTCAGATAATGTTCCTTCAATATTGATCCGCATCAGTTTTGGTTTGCTTTGCAGCAAACACTGTGATGCAAAAACCATCTCAACTTCACTAGTGCCGATACCAAATGCAATGGCACCAAAAGCACCATGCGTTGAAGTATGGCTATCCCCACAAACTATGGTCATACCCGGCTGTGTGATGCCCAGTTCCGGTCCGATCACATGCACGATACCCTGAAATGGATGTCCCAATCCATACAATTCAATATGGTGCTTTTTACAATTGTCAATCAGTTGTTGTACCTGCAATCGGGACAATTCATCCTTGATAGGTAAGTGCTGATTAATAGTGGGCACATTATGATCTGCCGTTGCCACTACTTTATCTGGACGGAAAACTTTCAGTCCTCTTTTTTCTATACCGCTGAATGCCTGTGGGCTGGTAACTTCATGGATAAAATGTTTATCAATGTAAACAACAGAAGGACCGTCTTCTACTTGTTTTACTACATGGTTGTCCCAGATTTTATCGAATAATGTTTTTGCCATAAAAAAATTTAATAAAAGCGTGGTGTAGAAACACCACGCTACTCAAACTAAAACTATACTGCTGAGAAAATCCTAAACGTTAACTGTTTCGGGCGTGTACGCCTTTGCCAGTAGATGCAGGTCTTCTTCCTCTACTTCTTTTTTTCTGTCTGCAACTTGAAGAAACATATCGTAAAGTGTATCGATATCATTTCGATTAAAAGTATAACCGAGCTTTTGTAAACGATGTGCCAAAGCGCTTCTGCCACTCCTGGCGGTAAGCACAATTTTACTTCCTTCTGCACCTACTTCTTCCGGATTAATGATCTCATAGGTTAATGAATCCTTTAAAAAGCCATCCTGGTGAATACCGGATGAATGTGAGAATGCATTTGCGCCCACAATTGCCTTATTCACCTGCACTGGAACACGCATAGTATCCGACACTTCACGGCTCATCGGGTTCAGCATGCGTGTATTGATATTCGTATACAATCCCAAATGCTTGTGTTGTTTTAAAACCATCACTACTTCTTCCAATGAAGTATTTCCAGCCCTTTCGCCCAAACCATTAATGGTACATTCTATTTGTCTGGCTCCCGACATAACACCTGCAATAGAATTGGCAGTGGCTAATCCGAGATCATTATGACAATGGCAGGAAAGGATGGCTTTATCTATATTGGGTACATGGTTAATAAGAAAGGCCATTTTATCCCCGTATTGATTAGGTAAACAATAGCCAGTGGTATCCGGAATATTCACAACGGTAGCCCCTGCTTTGATAACTGCTTCCACTACCCTTGCCAGGTATTCATTATCGGTTCTGCCAGCATCTTCCGCATAAAATTCAACATCATCTACAAAATTTTTGGCCCAGATCACAGACTGCACCGCACGTTCGATGATCTCATCACGGGTAGCATTGAATTTTGATTTGATGTGAAAATCTGAAGTTCCAATACCCGTATGAATTCTGGGACGTTTGGCATATTTGAGTGATTCCCCAGCAACTTCAATATCTTTCTGAACCGCCCTGCTTAAAGCACAAACGGTAGCATTTTTAATGATTTTTGAAATCTGGGTAACAGATTCAAAATCTCCCGGACTGGAAATAGGAAAACCTGCTTCAATAATATCCACGCCCAGTTCCTCAAGTTTGAGGGCCAGATCTACTTTTTCTTTGGTATTGAGTTTGCAACCGGGTACCTGCTCCCCATCACGTAAGGTGGTGTCGAATATGTAAACCTGTTGATCCATTCAATTTTTTTTAGGTACTTGTTCAGATGAAAAGACAGGCTGTTTACTTTTGTTATCGATTGCCATAAATAACAAAGCAAAAGCCTGCCGTATTCGAATATACTGTAGGTATAAGCGGCAAACTGATCAAAATAGGTGGTATTTTACACTCTGCAAAAGGGGTATAATTGCCTGAAAGCCTTGTTATTACTGGTTTTTTTATTAAATAATCTACGATGCCCAACCGTTCTACCGATACCTTATTTCAGCTGGTCCAGTCATTAGAAAGGTCTGAAAAAAGGAATTTTAAACTATATATGACCAGAAATTCAGGTTCGGGCGACCTGAAAGTGGTGCAATTATTTGATGCGCTGGAAAAAATGAAGCTCTATGATGAAGAACAGTTGTTAGTTAAAAATCCCGCCATTCAGAAACAACAGCTTTCCAATTTAAAAGCACATTTATACCGTGAGATCCTAGCTAGTTTAAGGCTGCTGAACCAGGAAGAGAATATCGACCTCCAATTACATGAACAATTGGACTTTGCCCGACTCCTCTACAATAAGGGTCTTTACCTGCAAAGTTTGAAAATTTTAGACAAGGTAAAAGAACAGGCAAGGATACATAACCAGGTTACCTATATCATGCAGGTATTATTTCTGGAAAAAAAGATTGAGGCCTTGCATATTACCCGAAGTATGCAGGACAGGGCAGAAAAACTCAGTTCTGAAGTGGATGAAGTAATGCAAAAATTAGGGTTGATAGGCTCCTTGTCTAATCTCTCCTTGCAATTATACAGTTGGTATATCAAAAATGGACATGCCCGAAATGAATCGGATACGGCAGCAGTAGATGCTTTTTTAAACGATGTATCCATACTGCAGGCCCAAAACACCAAGGGATTTTATGAAAGACTCTATCTCTACCAATGTTTTTGCTGGCACGCATTTATCACCCAGAATTTTCTTCTCTACTACCGTTATTGCCAGAAATGGGTTGACCTTTTTGACAGTGAGCCAAAAATGATTGAAATTGAAACGGCTCACTATATCAAGGGCTTTCATAATTTATTAGGGGCACATTTTGATTTGCGCAACTTTCAGAAATTCAATGAAACGTTGTGCAGGTTTGAACAGTTTATTGCTACACCTGTCATTCAGCAAAACAGAAACAACCTGATTCAGACATTCATCTACCTCAATATTTCGAAACTGAACAGGCATTTTATGGAAGGCTCTTTCAAGGAAGGCCTGGAGATGGTGCCTTTTATAGAAGAGAAACTGGAAGAGTATGAATTGTATATGGACAGGCACCGGATACTGGTGTTTTATTATAAAATAGCTTCCCTGTATTTTGGTAGCGGAAACTTTGATAAGAGTATTGACTATTTGAATAAGATCATCAATTGGAAAGTTGACCTGCGCACCGATCTGCAATGTTATGCGCGCTTATTGCATTTGATAGCCCATTATGAGTTAGGCAATTTTGAATTACTGGAATACCTGCTGAAATCTGTTTATCGTTTTATGTACAAAATGCAGAACCTGAGTATTGTGGAAGAAAATATATTTGGATTCCTGCGCAGGTCATTCCGTTTATCACCCAAGCAGCTGAAACCAGCATTTGAAACACTGCTCGAATCGCTGAAGCCATTGGAGAAAAGCCGTTTAGAAAGTCGGGCTTTTATGTACCTCGATATTATTTCCTGGCTGGAAAGTAAGATCCATAACCAGCTTGTACATACAATCATCCGCCAGAAATACCTGGATGCAAAAAGAAGGGAAGAAATTTGATCTTCCCGAAGGAGACCTTGGTATTTACCTATTTATTTTTACATTCATGATATAATCAACCAACATGCAAAAATTAATTGCTGTATTAATCAGTTGCCTCAGTTTTTTTTCCTTGCAGGTTTATGCGCAGATTGCCAAAGCGCCCGAACGCAAAGAAGGTATGGGGCCTTATACCCAACTCATTATCAGGGGTGTTACTCTGGTAAATGGAACGGGTGCACCACCTGTTGGTCCGGTTGATATTGTGATTGAGCAAAACCGAATTGTTCAGATCAGGTCATTGGGAAATCCTGATGCAACCATTGACCCTTCTAGAAGACCACCATTAAAAGAAGGTGGTAAGGAAATTAATGCTACAGGTATGTATGCATTACCAGGTTTGATAGATATGCACGGACATATTGGTGGAACCGAACAGGGAACACCTGCCGAATATGTTTTTAAATTATGGATGGCTCATGGCATTACTACGGTACGTGATCCTTCTACCGGCAATGGTTTGGATTGGGTGTTGGATGCCAAGAAAAAAAGTGCAGCTAACAGTATCACTGCCCCCAGGATCTTTGCCTATACTGCTTTTGGGATGGGCAGCAAAGAGCCGATTGTTACTGCAGACCAGGCAAGAGCATGGGTTCAACAAAATGCTAAGAATGGTGCCGACGGTATCAAATTTTTTGGGGCCTCTCCCGAAGTAATGGATGCAGCCATCCGTGAAAATAAAAAATTAGGGCTGCGTTCTACCTGTCACCATGCACAAACCGATGTGGCCAGATGGAATGTATTACAATCTGCAAGGGCAGGCATGACGAGTATGGAACATTGGTATGGATTACCCGAAGCTTTGTTTGCTAATAAAACCGTGCAACAATTTCCACTAGATTATAATTACAACAATGAGCAAAACAGGTTTGAAGAAGCGGGCAAATTATGGAAGCAGGCAGCTGAGCCTTATAGCGAACACTGGAATAAAGTAATGAATGAGTTATTGTCACTTGATTTTACACTCGATCCTACATTCAATATCTATGATGCCAATCGTGATCTGATGCGGGCAAGAAGGGCTGAATGGCATGAGACCTATACCCTTCCTTCTCTCTGGAAATTTTATGAACCAAGTCAACAATCGCATGGATCTTACTGGCATAATTGGGGCACTGAGCAAGAGGTTGAATGGAAAAACAATTATCGTTTATGGATGAGCTTCATCAATGAATATAAGAACAGAGGTGGCAGGGTTACAACAGGTTCGGATAACGGGTTTATTTACCAAACCTATGGATTTGGTTATATAAGAGAACTAGAATTACTGCGGGAAGCAGGATTTCATCCTTTAGAAGTCATCAGGTCTGCCACCTTATATGGTGCACAGGCATTGGGGATGGATAAAGAAATTGGATCAATAGAAGTAGGGAAGCTTGCCGATATTATTTTGATCAATGCCAACCCTTTAAAAAATCTGCAGGTTTTATATGGCACAGGCGCCATTGAATTAACCAAAGAAAACAAGGTAGTGCGCACCGGCGGTATTCAATATACCATCAAGGATGGCATAGTATATGACGCCAAAAAATTATTGGATGATGTTAAAAAAATAGTGGATACAGAAAAAACAAAAACTGGCTGGCAGTTAAAACAACCAGGTATGTAAATTATAATAAGATGTCTTGGGTTAACGGAAATGTGATATGGATCCCACAGCCATTTCCTGGCGAGGTTTGTATATCAACGATCCCACTATAAAGATCAGATCTGCTAATGATATTATAAATACCGATACCTTTTCTTTGTTGCTTCAGGTCGAACCCTACACCATTGTCTGCGATTTTTAGGTAGATCATATGGTTATTGCGCATCAGTTCAATTTCAACATGGGTTGCTTTGGCATGTTTGATGATATTGTTCATTTGTTCCTGTACCATCCGGAAAATGCTCAACTTAAATTCGTATTTGATATCTTCTTCAAAAAACGAATCTGCCGTTAACTCGATCTGCAAAGTATTGACTGCAGAAACATCGTCCAGTAAACCTTCTATCGCCTTACTGAGACCAAAGTGTTTGATCAATGGCGTAACCAGTATTTGTGAAAGTTTGCGAATTTCTTCAATGCAATTAAAAATAAATCCGGATGATTGTTTGAGAAGGTCGGCTACATCCGGGCTCTTTTGCTGTGCAGATGCAATGTACATCATAGCAACAGTTAGTTGCTGGTTCACATTATCATGCAATTCTGTACTAATTTCATAACGTTCTTTTTCCTGCACCCTGATCATTGCTTCGTTGATCTCTTTTTGTTTCAGCAAACGTTCTTCTTCCAATTTTTCTTCCAGACGTATTTTCTCTGTAATGTTATTTTGTATGGCAAGTATGGCTACAACACCTTTGTAATCTATTTTATGAAAGGAAATATCCAGCACCATTACATCTCCATTCTTTTTATTAAGTTCCCAGGTTGCATTACGTCTGTTATAATCGTTTTCCTTGAATTCTCTGGCAAAAAGCCTGATCCTGTCGTGGTATTGTGGTGACCTCAGATCCAATAAATTCTTTTGCAATAATTCTTCCCTTGAATAATCATATTCTTCCTGTGCAGCATCATTCACTTCCAGAATTTGCAAGGAGTTGAGGTCCCAAATAAAGATGGGTAAGGGATTATTAAAAAACAAATTCCGATAGCTTTCATTACTTTCAATCAGGCTCAAACGTATCCTGTTACGCTCCAGACTATATTGTATGGACTTAGTAAGCAAACGCTCATCATATTCTCCTTTAACTAAATAATCTTGCGCACCGCCAGACATGGTTTCTAATGCCAGTTCTGTATCTGCTAATCCGGTAAGTACGATAATAGGTATAGATGTTACATGCTGGCTTATTATTTCATAAGAATTGAAACCTGAACTGTCGGGCAAGGAGAGGTCCAATAAAATTAAATCTATCGCATAAATATTTAATGCTTCAATTGCCTCTTTAGCGGTTGTTGCCTTATAGATTTGTTTAAAAGGGAGTTTGGTAAGCCTAAGAGTTTCCTGCAATAGAAACAGGTCGCCGGGATTATCTTCTACAATTAGTACTGACAATAATTGGGTATGTTCCTGTAAAGGCATTTTGTTTTGCTTGTAGATTGGGGTTATACGGGTACCAACAAAACTAAAGGAAACTGAATGATTTGCCTATAAGAAAAAAAAGGATAACACTGTTACCTGAATTCTTCTGGATTTTTGCTAATGGTAAAATAAAAACAACTGCCTTTACCGGGTTCGGATTCCACCCAAATCTTACCGCCATGCCTGTCAACAATTTTTTTACAAATTGCCAGTCCAATACCTGTACCACTGTATTCGTTTTTATGATGTAACCTTTGAAAAAGAACGAATATTTTTTCGAAAAAGACCGGCTTGATACCAATACCATTATCACGTACAGAAAAAACAAAATGGTCCTTTTCTTCTTTTCCGCTTATTTCTACTTCCGGAATGGCTGCATTATTATATTTTAAAGCATTTCCCAGTAGGTTCTGAAACAATTGGAACAATTGGGTTTTATTACCATTTATGGGAGGGAGCGGCATAATATTGATGACTGCTTTTAATTCCTCGATCCGATTGTAGAAAACATTTTTCACTTCCTGCAACAAACTATTCGTGTCAATATCTGTAAGGTTATCCTTGTTAGAGCCAACCCTTGAATATTCTAACAGGTCCATGATCAATTTTTTCATCCGCTCTGCTCCATCAACTGCAAAATGGATGTATTGCTCTGCCGTTTCATCTAATTGGTTTTCATATTTTTTCTTAAACAACTGCAAAAAACTGGTGATCATGCGCAAAGGCTCCTGCATATCATGAGAGGCGATATATGCAAATCTTTCCAATTCAATATTGGATGATGCCAATTCATCTGCCCGCTGTTTAAGCCTAGTATTGAGTTCCAGCAAAAGCGCTTCTGTTTCTTTCCTTTCTGTTATATCCCTGGTAGCACCTATCAATCGAATCCCATTTCCTTCCTTATCCCTGATCACATAACCTTTATCAAAAACATAAGCATACCTGCCATCTTTTTTCAAAAACCTGTATTCGTCTTCCCAATAAACCGTGTCTGCATTGTTGATCACAGCATCTTGTTTAACAAGCACTCGCTTTATATCATCCGGGTGAATTCTGCTGTTCCAAAAATTTGTATCGCCTTTTGCATCTTCATCATCATAACCAAACAATGTTTTTAAACCCTGTCCGGTTCTTATCACTTCATCGGTTTCAATATGCCAATCCCAGATCAGGTCATTGGTAGCGAGCGAAACCATATCGTATTTCTGGTTACTAGACCTGATGGTTTCGAGTGAAATTCTGTTTTCGAGTATGATGGTGAGTAAACTTTTGGCCCGTTCCAGTGTATTTTCTTCTTCAGGAGTAGGCGCTTTCACAACTCTATAATAAATAGCGAATGTGCCTAATACCTGGTTATGAACATCAATAATGGGAAAAGACCAGCAAGCTTTTACGCCTTCTCTCTGCGAAAGCTCTCTAAAATTAACCCATCTCGAATCATTATCTATATCTGTAGCCACTACTTTTTCTTTCAAAAAAGCAGCAGTGCCGCAGGAGCCTTTATTAGGGCCAATGTCGCCACCTTCCACTGCCTGTATATACTCTTTTGAAAGACTCGGGGATGACCAATTGTATAATTTATTGCCCACCAACCTAAGAACAGAACAGATCATTCCTTCATGCAGTTTTTCCAGCTCCTGCAGATAAAATTTCAAGGTGTCTTCAATAGAATTTTCTGGTCTGGCATTCATTTCCAATACATCTCTTTCCAATTTCTCCAGAGAGCGCAGATTACTTATTTCCGTAACATCTTTGAAATAAACGGAGAAGTTTTTTTCGGTAGGATACACACTAACATCGGCCCATACATTGTATAAAGGAAAAAACTCACGAAACCTGATAGACGTATTTTTACCTACAACTGCTTCATAATTTATATGTTCCTGTAATGAAATGAATTCAGGAAATTCAACCCATAAATTTTTGCCAATCAACTCCTTTTCTGATTTTCCCAAAACTTTTTCGGCCGTTTTATTCCAGAAAAGGATATTCCATTCCTTATCTACAATAAAAAATCCATCAGTGATACTGTCTAGTACATTATCCAGTAATATGCGACTGTCTTCTTCGTGTTGGTGAAGCTTCTTGGTTTCCTCCAGTAGTTGTATTAATGTGTTCTCCTGGTTTTTTTGATCTGACATATCAAAAATCATGGTACCCAATACTTCTTCTCCGTCATCATTCTGTATGATGATAGAAGAGACCTGGATAGGAAAATAAGTCCCATCCTTTTTTATCCCTTTTAAAACCCCTACAATTCTGCCTTTGTTAACTGCTCTTTCCTGCAAAAGGTTTAAATATTCCGGGTCATTAATATCTAAATAGGATTTCCGCTCGAGACTGATCAATTCATTTTTTGAATAACCAAAAAGATCGAAGGCGGCTTGGTTGGCGCTAATGATTTTACCTTCTTTATCAGTAAAGACAAGTGCGTTGTTAGAAGTCTCGTAGAATGTTTTAAATACAGAATTGCTAACCATCTTGGTTTCTAGGATTTTTTCTCATGTACACCGGGTGACGCCAATTTCGTTACAAATTCTGTTTCAGCCAAAGAATTGTTTAACCTTACCTAACAAATACCTGTTTTTTTGACCGGTATTGGAGTGATGCAACCAATTATTAGTTCTTTTATAACTCTTTTGTATACAATCGTTTAATTCGCTTTTGGGGAAAATTTTACAACCGCATTATTCATTTGATTTACTGTTTTTAAATAAGCGTAAATGGAAGCAAGATCAGATTCCTTCATACCGGAATACATGGCCCAAGGCATGGGTGAATTAAAATCGGTTGGTGCCAGTTTTAGCGATTGATAACTACTATCGCTATATTTTTTGAATTTCTGAATAAATGCTTCTCTACTTACCCCTTGCAGTCCTGTAGCATGAAAACTAATATTAGATGACCGAACAATGCCTCCCGGAAATGCAAATTCCCGGCCTCCGCCAAATTCTGTTCCTTTAATAATCTCTCCTTTATTTTCCTTGGAGTGACAGTCTAAACAGGCCGCCATGGTGATTAGGTATTTACCATAGCCTACTGTATCTGAAGAAGCCGGTTTATCTGTAAATACAGGCTTTGTAGGCGACAGATGCATCAGTATATTCACTGGAAAATCTACTGTAGCTTTTGGCACATCATATTTTTGTGCAGGTAATGTTCTGATATAAGCGATGATGCTATAAATATCTTCTTTGTCTAACACCCCATAATGCGTGTAAGGCATTAAAGGAAAGAGCGGACTTCCATCTTTACTTACCCCACTGGTTATTGCTCGAAGTAATTCTCCATCTGTCCAGTTGCCCACTCCATAAGGCGTAATGTTCTTTGCATAAAAAATCCCGGGAAATCCAAATTCCCTTGGAAATATTTCGCCTCCCTTACCTTCTGTTCCTGCAACCATTGGTCCTGCAAACTGGGTCCAATCTCTGGTAGAATGACAATCAACACATACGGCAACATTTGTGGCCAGGTATTTTCCCCTTTCTATTCGCTGTGCTGTTTTTTCAATGGTAAGATCTGGCGCTTTTCCAACATCAGGTAAGAAAAACCTAATATAACCCAATGCTACACCCAATAAAACAATCATTCCAACAAAGATCAAAACGATTGTTCTGATAATTTTTTTCATGAAATCTGGTTATGGCTTTTAAAAAATTGAAATAAAATCTTTCCAAAATTCTATTTTATCAGGCATAAATCCTTTCAATAGCATTTTTGAATTTTTCCATCACTACTTTTCTTTTCAAGCTCATCTTGGGCGTCATTTCACCGGTTTCTATGGTCCATTCTCTGGGTAAAAGTTCAAATTTTTTAATCTGTTCTACATGATTGAAAAACTGGTTATACGATTCTACCACTTCCAGATACATTTGAAGAACTTCTGGCTGATTGATGGCAGCTTCATTGGAACTGTATGGAAGGTTATTTTCTTCCATCCAGTCTTTCAAAGCTGCAAACGAAGGAACAATTAAAGCACCTACAAATTTTTTCTCTGCACCAACGATCATGATTTGTTCGATAAAAGCACTTTCTTTTAATTTATTTTCTATAGGCTGAGGTGCCACATATTTGCCACCGCTGGTTTTAAACAGCTCTTTCTTACGATCCGTTATTTTTAGAAATTTTTCTTCTTCCCAAACTCCGATATCACCTGTGTGTAGCCAACCATCTATCACAGCTTCTGCCGTTAGATCAGGCCTTTTATAATAACCTACCATCACACAAGAACCAGTTACACAGATCTCACCGTCCGCTTCAATTTTCACCTCTACACCTTTGATAACCGGACCAACCGTGCCAAATTTAGTGCCTCCTTTTTCCTGACGATTAACACTAATTACCGGACTATTTTCTGTTGGACCATATCCTTCGTAAACGGGCACGCCGGCTGCATTGAAAATACGGAGGAGTTTTACCTGACAGGCAGCACCACCCGTAATAATGTAAGAAACATTTCCACCAAGCGCTTCACGCCATTTTGTAAATATGAGTTTATTGGCAATCGCCAATTGAGCATTATACCAGATACCTCCACTTCTTCGATTATCATATTTTTCTGCTAATGCAACAGCCCAGTAAAATAATTTTCTTTTCACCCCTGATAACTCATTCCCTTTAGCCATTATTCTTTCGAAAACTTTTTCAAGTAATCTAGGTACGGTAGTAAATCCATTGGGTTTTATTTCGCGAAGATTATCACCAATCGTTTCTAAGCTTTCGGCATAATAAATACTGATGCCACTATAGAGATAGATATAGGTACATGTCTTTTCAAAAATATGGTTCAATGGCAAAAAACTTAAAACCCTGGTGTCTGGCGCATCGGTAAAAGGAAAACTTTCTTTGGAAAATTGCAGGTTGGTGTAAATATTTTTATGGCTCAACATTACTCCTTTAGGCGTTCCTGTTGTACCTGATGTATAAATGATGGTTGCCAGGTGTGAATCAGGAACGGATGCTTTGATACTTGTTACAGCATCCAATGAATCCTTATCAGCCAAATTAGTTACTTCACTCCAGTGTGAAGCCCCTTCAATTTTATCGAATACATAGATATGTTTCAAAGAAGGTATCTGATCTTTTACCGACAATACTTTTTTTAACAACTCTTCATTGCTAACAAAAATATATTTCACGGCAGCATCATTCATGATAAACACCAATTCCAGGGGATTGGTAGTGGGATAAACGGGCACAAGAATAGCTCCCAGCTGCTGACATGCTAGATCAGTAAAAACCCATTCCGGACGGTTATTGCTGATGATGGCAATTTTATCACTTCCTTCCGCAGTCATATCATTGCCACTTACGCCTAATCTGTATAAACCTGCACTCAGGTTATTTACAGTGTCTGCAACCTGTTGGGTACTATAGGTAATCCATTGCCCATTTTCCTTGGCAGCAAGCATGTCTTTTTTGGGGAAATGCGTTAATTGGTGGTCAACACAATCGAAAAGTCTTTTGATGATCATATGCAATCGTTAGTTAATCGTTTCCTGTAAATAATCAATTCTACTGCTCTTCTTCATTTTTCAGCTTTTTAAATTCTTCTATGGCGATATCATTTTTGGAACCATTGTAAGCATCAAAATACTGGAAACCCAGGCCCACACCCCATCCCAGCATTACCCAAACGGGCCAGGGATTTTGTTCAAACCCCCTATCCTTACCAATAGTGAACCACCAGATAGCCCAAAGAAATGCGTTTACAACCAGGTACACAAACAGGCTGCGTTTAAATGCAGCTCTTTTTCGTGCAATACGCCACAAGCGTTCATCATTTGAGGGTTCCATTTTGGGGGATTTAGAACAATCAAATTAAGCAAATAAGAAGACATAAAAAAGCCAGACCGAAAAACTGTCTTGAAAGAAAGATAAAGTGAACGAAATTAGAAGTAATACTGACCAGCAGGAAGTTTGAAAACCCGGCTCTGTTGAAAAGCCAAGAAAGCTTCAAAATCTTTTTGATGTGTTTTCTGCCAGTCCTGGTATGCAGCTTCACCTATATTTTCACTAAATAGCCAATATTGATAGGCTTCAAAAATACCCTGGGATACTAGGTATTGCTGGTGATCAAATAATTGAAAAGGAAAGTCTTTCTGTTTCCCTTGTAACCATTCTACCAGAAAACGTGTTCTGAAACCTGTGATCTCATCAAATCCAATGGTAACAGGCTTATTTGACGTTATTTTCAAATAAACATCCTGCATACTTTTTTCAAAGGGAGTCAGGTTTTTAGAACTTTGTACTGTTTTACTTGCCGCATTGGTTAAAAGATTTTGGTAAGAAACATATAGTTGTTCTTTGATCTCTTTTGTACGGGCAGAATAACTCTCCAGGTTCAGAAATATTTCACCATATAAGGAAGCACGTAACCAATTTTTGGTTCTCACATAATACATGGTTGCGTTGTAATAATTACTGCTATAAACAGGGTCTGCCTGTATACCTTTTTCCCATTGCAGAATAGCTTCTTCCAGTTCGTTCTCCAGTGCAAAAAGTTCTGCATATTCATTATAGATAACCCCGCTATTAGGAAATTTTCGCAAAGCCGTGCGGTATATTTTGCTGCATTCTTTGTAGGAGGCAACTGCTTTATACGCCATACCCAATATTTGAAAAGATTGAGGGTCTGCTTTTGGCTTTTCAATCATTTCCTTACCTATCTCAATTGCTTTTGAAAAATCTCTTTTTAGGAAAAGTGCATAACAATAGTCGCGCAACATATCCACATTGTCAGGATCTTGTTGCCAGGCTCTTTCCAGCATGATAACCGCATTATCAAAATCTCCTTTTTGTACCAATGTTCTGGCAGTTTCCTGTAATAATGCGGAAGTTTGTTCCTGGGCATTAACCAAATATGTTCCTGATACAAATACGATTACTAGCAAAAGCTGTTTCATACAAATGGTTTAAGGATGTTTTACGAAAGTCAACAACCTATTTTAATCATTAATCAGGTGTGTTAGCAAACCGTCTCTTAGTTTAGGTTCAAACCAGGTGCTTTTAGGCGGCATTACATTGCCCGTATCGGCAATGTCAAATAATTGGTTAATGGTTACGGGGTATAAACTAAATGCTGCAGCCATTTCTCCGCTATCCACTCTTTTTTCCAATTCCTCCAAACCCCTGATACCGCCTACAAAATCTATCCTTTTATCGGTACGTTGGTCCTTTATACCCAATAATTTATCCAGTATATTATTTTGTAGAATGGTTACATCCAATATGCCGATAGGGTCATTTTGATAAGTTCCTTTTTTAGCAGATAGTTTGTACCAGTTATGGTCGAGGTATAAGCCAAAATCATGTAGGTTTTCCGGACGGTAAGCTTGTTGGCTGATCAATTCTACCGTGAATTGTTTGCTAAGTTCCTTGATAAAGGTTTTTGGCGTGAGTCCATTCAAATCTTTTACCACCCTATTATAATCCATGATCAGTAGCTGGTTAGAAGGAAAAAGAGTTGTTAAGAAGAAATCCGCATTAGGTGACGCTGTATTGCCAAGTGATTTACGCACTTTGGCAGCTGATGCCGCGCGATGATGGCCATCTGCTATATAAGTTACCGGTATTTCGTTCTTGAAAATAGTTGAGATCTGTTCGACGGTTTTATCCAGATTCACGATCCATATAGTATGCTGTATGCCATCATCTGCAACAAAGTCGTAAACAGGTGATTTAGCTTCTTTCCATTTTTCAATAAGTGTATCAATGCTGTTATTATTTCTATAGGCAAGGAATACGTTTCCAGTTTGAGCACCTGAGATGCTGATATGATTGATCCTATCCTGTTCTTTTTCAGGCCTAGTAAATTCATGCTTTTTGATAATATCATTTTCATAATCATCTACACTACTTACACATACAAGGCCCGTTTGACTTCTGCCATTCATTACCAATTGATAGATATAATAGCACTCTTTTGATTCGCGAAACAATAGTTCCCGTTGCATAAAAGCTGCAAGGTTTTCCTTGGCCTGTTGATACACTTTTGCATCATGCACATCAACCGCTTCGGGTAAATCAATTTCGCTTTTGGTAATATGGAGGAATGAACTATGGTTACCTTCTGCTTCTTTTTTTGCTTCCGCACTGTTTAAAACATCGTAAGGTTTACTGGCTACCTGCTTTGCCAATTGTGGTTGTGGTCGCAGGGCTTTGAAAGGTTTAATAATTGCCATGGCGCAAATATCCGTAAATAATCATAAATGTTAAGCTAAGAAAATATTGCATTCTTCATTCTAACCAAAAATTTAACCAAACCACAAGCTATTCGTTCAATATTGCAACACTAACGAACATAAGTTTTCAGCATTTTTGCTGTATTGTATCATGAAGTAGATCAGGGTTTGAATCTTTCTACCACTTCTTTTAAAGTTACGGGGTCGGTACCCTTCAACTCCATATACACAACATTGGGCGACCAGAATGTTCCACCATCCACTTTAATAAATAACCTATTCAGGATGAATTGTCTTTTATTATATGTGGTATATACTCGGTATTTTTTGTCCTTGGGAGATGGCATTAACAAAAAGCTTTGCTTTTTGTATGAAACAAAATTTAATTTGTAAGTGCCATTCCCTAAAGGATGCACATTGATGCCATAAGCAAAAATCCTTTGGATATAATTCAGTTCTTTTCTTTTTCCATCTTCTGCATACCTGATCCAGAAAACATGAACCGGGTTATCTTCATCCAACTGACCATTGCTCTTATAATTAAGCTCACAAACAATCGTATTGGCGTTAGCTGTTCTTTGCAGGTAAAATAGTTGCAAGGGGTTGCCTGTAGGAATTGGAAAAGTATCCTGTGGTTCTCCCTCCATCACATTCGAACTTACTTTTGTAGGGTTATTTATTTTTGCCAAAGGTGTACGAAAGCCGGCAACTATAACCAGCATTAGTCCAATGAAACCAGCCGTTAAAAGGGGATTTGCAAACGACCATTTATCTTTTTTATTCTTGGTAAATCTTTTCAGGGCTTTTTTAAACATCTTGTGGGATAGGCTAATACTTAAGAAAATTTTGTCTTTATCATCATCCATGCTTTTGCGCAAAGTCTTTCATCAGATCACAAAAAATCTGTACGCTATCCAAAGGCAAGGCATTATACATGCTAACCCTGATACCCCCAACTGTTCTGTATCCCTTTACCCCAATCATTCCTTCCTGTTTACATTTTTCTAGGAAAGAATTTTCCAGTGCTGGGTTTTGCAGGAAGAAAACTGCGTTCATCTGACTTCTGTCTTCCTTGGCTACTCTACCTTCAAAAAATGGAAGGCTATCAAGGGTTTGATAAAACAGGTTTGATTTGGCTTCATTGCGTTTACCCATTTCTTTCAAACCGCCTTGTGCTATGATCCATCGAAGGGTAAGCATGCTAACATACACAGCAAAAACGGGTGGTGTATTCATCAATGAACCAGCATCAATGTGTTTTTGATAGTTCATAATAGTGGGAATCCTTCTTTCCACCTTTCCTAGTAATTCTCTTTTTATAACCACCAGGTTTACACCGGCAGCACCCATATTTTTTTGTGCTCCCGCATAAATAAGTGAGAATTTGTTATGGTTGATGGGTCTTGAAAAAATATCACTGCTCATATCTGCCACCAATGGCACTTGTACATCTGGATATTGGTGCCATTGTGTTCCTTCAACTGTATTATTGGTTGTGATATGCAGGTATTTTGATCCTTCCGGAACAGTAAAGTTCTTATTGATATAAGTATGTTGTTGATCAGAAGAATCTGCAACTACCGCTACTTTTCCAAAGCAGGTAGCTTCCTTGGCAGCTTTGTTTCCCCAGATACCATTGTCGCAATAAGCAGCCGTGTCGTTACTATCCAGTAAGTTCATCGGAATCTGCATAAACTGTGTGGTAGCTCCGCCATGTAAAAACAGCACTTCATACGAATCATCCAATTCCATGAGTTGTTTAACAGAACCAATGGCTTCCTGCATAACTTCCTGAAACCAGGAAGTGCGATGTCCGATTTCTAAAATAGATAACCCTGTATCATTAAAATTTAAGATGGCTTTTGATGCTTCATCCAAAACAGATGCTGGAAGTATGGAGGGGCCGGAATTAAAATTGTGCAGCTTCATAAATTAAATTGGTTCGCAAAGTAAAACGATTTAAACGATATGAAAGCAATGAATCAATGCTATTCGTGCATTTCTGAAACACCTCCTGATACCGCATATTTCATGGCATCTGCCGCACTGATATTGGTGAGCATTTTAACCCTTTCTTTCGGAACAATATAAGTGATCCCTGAAATGGCATAAGAGTGTGGCACATAAACGGTAACATGATCTATTAGACCAAAATCTGTTGCACTATGCTGTGTAATGAATCCGATACGCCAAACTTCCTGTGCATCAACATTTACCAGAACGGGTTTATCAAATTTCTTTTTATTACCTGCAAATGCTTCCAGGAAATCTTTTACAGAAGAATAGATGAATTTAATCCCCGGTGTTTTTTCCAAAACAGTATCCAAAACGGCTACCAATCTGCCAACAACAAATAGGGAAGAGATCCATCCAACAAATAATACCAGAATGATAACCACTATGAATCCTAATCCGGGAATCCTTTTAGGAAATCCCAGGGAATCCTTGGGCAATAAATCAGGTGCCAATAAATGAATGATATTGGGAAGGATATCATCTACAAAATTAAACAGACCTAATACTACCCAAATAGTGATACCTATGGGCGCCAAAACAATGAGTCCCTGAAAAAAGAGCTGCAAAAGTTTTTTTACGTATTCTCTAAATCCTTTTCTGGGTTCCATCAAAACAAATTAATTGGTAATTTAAGTAGAATACGGTTATAAAAAAGGTAACTCGCTGATTACTAACGATTTTTCAGTAATCTAATCTAAGGCTACCCATTTTCATTCATCCATTGCATTAACCACTTAACACAAAATTAATAAAAATGATTGATGGAAACTTTTGTAACGTTTATAGTTTCCGTAGTTTTGCACTCTCAAATAAACTTAGATGGAAACACAGGAAAGAATCGTGCACAAGGCCCATGAGCTATTTATGCGCTTTGGCATTAGAAGCGTTAGTATGGACGATGTGGCCAATCACCTGGGCATCAGCAAGAAAACAATATACCATTGCTTTATTGATAAAGACGCCTTAGTGGAAGGTGTGATAGATAGGGAAATCTGCATCAACCAATCAGAATGTGACATCCACAAAACCAAAAGTGAAAATGCCATTCACGAAATGTTTTTAGCAATGGAAATGGTATTGGAAATGGTTGGGAAAGTTAATCCTGCAGTTATCTATGACCTGGAAAAATACCACCCGAAAGCATTCAAGAAACACGCAGATTTTAAAAATAATTTTCTCTATAATATCATCAGGGAAAACCTGGAATGGGGCAAAAAAGAAGGCTATTACAGAGAAGAGATCAATACTGAAATCTTATCGAGACTTCGTCTGGCATCTATGTTCATGATATTCAACAAGGAGTTCTTCCCACATGGCAAATACTCCTTAACCGATATCGTTAAAGAAATGACAGATAATTTCTTGTTCGGCATGACAACCACCAAAGGACTAAAAATGATACTTAAATACAAGCAATCAAAGTTTAAAACCACAAGTGTATGAATAAGCGAAGAATGGGTAAACTGAAATGGCTTTTCTACCTGTTACCAATTACAGGAAGCCTCTCTGCTCAGTCAACCAACAAACATGAATTCTCTATCAAACAGGCAATTGAATACGCACACAAGAATAATGTGCAGGTAAAAAATGCCCTTTTGAAAATTAAAGAACAGGAGCAAACCAATCGGGAGTTTACATCAAGTGCACTACCCAATGTAAATGGCAGTTTTGGCCTCACAGATTATATTGTGATACCAACTTCCCTTTTACCTGGTGAGATTTTTGGACAGCCAGCTGGAACCTATATCCCGGTTCAGTTTGGCACAAAGTATAATTCATCTGCTAGTATACAGCTGCAGCAACTCTTATTTGACGGTCAGGTATTTATTGGCTTGAAGGCAAGGGCAACTTCCATTCAGTTCCAGACAAAAAACATGGAAGTAACGGAGGAGCTGATAAAAGCTAATATCTACAAAGTGTATTATTTGTTAGTGGTTAGTAAAACACAGTTAGACCTCTTAGACGCTAATATTAACCGTCTCGAGAAATTAAAACATGATGCCAATGAGCTTTACAAGAATGGCTTTGCTGAAAAATTGGACATGGATAAAATTTCTGTTCAATTGTCGAACCTGCAATCTGAAAAGTTGAAGGCTCTTAATAGTATCAGCATTGGATACCTGGGACTTAAAACATTAATGGGAATGCCCGTAAATGATTCTTTAGTACTTACCGATAAGATCACAGAAGACCAGGTTAAAGAAGACTTTTCAAATGACACAGCTTATAAGTATACAGAAAGAAAAGAATTTCAATACCTATCATTGGCCAAACAGTTGAATGAATTTAATGTAAAGCGTTACCAATTAAGTTACCTGCCTACGCTTTCACTTTCCGGTTCTTACAGCAAAAATGCTCAACGAAATAAGTTCGACATTTTTGGAAAAGGACAGTGGTTTACTACCTCTTATATTGGCTTAAACCTTGCCGTACCCATTTTTGATGGGTTTGCTAAAAGTGCCAGGGTAACCAAATCAAAACTGGAACTGAAAGAAACAGAGAATCAGCTGGACAATCTCAAACTTAATATTGACAGCGAAGTAGAACAAGCTAAAATAAATTTTAAAACGGCTCTATCTACCATGACCTCGCAAAGGCAGAATATGCAGTTAGCAGAAACTGTTTACAACCAAACAAAATTAAAATTTGAAGCTGGTACAGGTTCTAACACTGAGATTACATCTGCACAAACAGATTTAATAACAGCACAAACCAATTTTATCAGTGCCCTATATAATGCCATAATAGCCAAAGTAGATTATTATAAAGCAATCGGAAAATTATAAACCAAAACAAACCAAAGTTTATGCAAAAGATATTAGTACTCATCCTCATTTCTGCTTCTCTCATTATTGTATCATGCGGATCCAATAAAGAAAGTGGCTCTCTGGCAGAAAAGAAAGCAACCCTTGAAAAGTTGAAAACAGATCATACGATCATTACAGACAAGATCACAGCATTGGAAAAAGAAATAGCCAAACTGGATACATCTGTTGTAAATGAAGATATCGCCAAACTGGTTGGCTTATCCCTTGTACAAAAACAAGACTTTGTACATTATATAGACCTACAGGGAAAAGTTGATGCTGAAAACATTTCTTACATATCGCCAAGACTAGGCGCAGGTCAGGTAAGGGCCATCTACATCAATAAAGGCGACTATGTTAAAAAAGGACAGTTACTTGTAAAACTGGATGATGCCATCGTAAAACAACAAATTGTTGCTTCCAAACAAAATACAGAAGCATTAAGAACACAATTAACATTTGCAAAAGATATCTATAACCGCAGAAATAATTTGTGGAAGCAAGGAATAGGCGCTGAAATAGATATTATTACTGCCCGTACCAATGTAGAATCCTTAGAGAAACAAATCAAAGCAGCAGAAGAAAGCATTAAAATACAGCAGGAACAAATGAATGCTGCCAATATCTACAGCGATGTAGATGGTATAGCTGATGAAGTAAATGTACGTGTGGGCGAATTATTTACTGGATTTGCTGGTAATGTACCCCAGATAAAAATCGTGAATACTTCTAGTCTGAAAGTGATCACCGATATCCCTGAAAACTATGCTGGCAAAGTAAACAAGGGTTCATTGATGGTTGTTAGTCTGCCCGATATCAACAAAACTTTCAATACCTCTATCACGCTCTTAGGCAAAGTGATCGACCAGAATAACCGTTCTTTTCATGCAGAAGCAAAACTTCCTGCAGATCCTTCTATCCGTCCTAATCAGATAGCACTGGTTAAAATTCAGGATTATGCTGCAAGCAATGCCATCGCCATTCCGGTTAATACCGTAGGCACTGATGAAAAAGGCAAATTCGCTTTTATAGCAGTTATGGAGGGTACCAAATTAATCGCCAGAAAAAAACAGATTATTGTTGGTGAACTTAACAGTAGTTTGATTGAAGTAAAAACAGGTATTGCAGAAGGTGACCAATTAATTACGGAAGGATTTCAAAGTTTATACGACGGTCAAGTGCTGAGAACAACTTTAAAAAAGGGATAACCATTCTAGCTGAAAGAGAAACAGTTTCTTGGAATAAAAATTATATTCAAATCGAAATAGTTTTTCAAAGAAACCATAGCTGACTTATAAAATAAACAAACATGCATCCATTTATAGAAGGTGTAGCCAAAAAATTCAAACAGTTCAAACCCACCAGTTGGGCTGTTGACAACCGTACGGCGATCTATATCATTACCTTACTGATATCGCTTTATGGACTCAATAAATTTAACACCTTACCCAGGGAACAGTTTCCGGATATTGTAGTTCCTACCATCAGTATCAATACAGTGTATTTTGGCACATCGCCAAAAGACATGGAGAACCTGGTTACCCGACCAATTGAAAAACAGTTAAAAGGAATCAGTGGTGCTAAAGTGAATAAAATTCAATCAACTTCACAACAGGATTTCTCACTCATCATTGTTGAATTTGATACCGATGTTAAAACCGAAGTGGCAAAACAGAAAGTAAAAGACGCCATAGATAAAGCACAGACCGATTTGCCCACCGATCTTACACAGTTACCTAATGTGCAGGAATTCGACTTTAGTGAAATGCCCATCATGTACGTAAATGTAAGTGGAGAATTTGATGGAATGACCCTAAAGAGGTATGCGGATAAAATGCAGGACAGATTTGAAGAGCTTACCGAAATTAACCGTGCAGATATTGTAGGTGCCCCTGAAAGAGAGATCCAGATCAATGTGGATCCTTTTAAAATGCAGGCTTCCAAATTATCATTTACGGATGTTGCTAATGCCATCAGTTATGAGAACAGGGATATAAGTGGTGGTTTAATAGAAGTAGGCGAAATGAAAAGATCCATTCGCATCAAAGGTCAGTTTGTTTCTGCAGTTGATATGCAAAATATCATTGTAAAAAACCTGCAGGCAGCCCCAATTTATCTGAAAGATGTTGCACAGATCATTGATACTGTAAAAGAAACAGAAAGCTATGCTCGTCTCGACGGCAAAAATGTGGTTACCCTTAATATCGTAAAAAGAAGCGGGGAAAACCTCATCAATGCTGCTGAAAAAATACATGGCATTGTAGCAGATATGAAGGAAAAGAAAATCCTTCCGCCTAATTTGAATATTGTGATCACAGGTGATCAGAGTATCACCACCAAAACCTCATTTAATGATTTGGTGAACACGATCATCATTGGATTTATTCTGGTATTACTGGTACTCATGTTCTTTATGGGTGTAACCAATGCCTTCTTTGTGGCATTAAGTGTACCTTTAAGTGTATTTGTGGCATTCCTTTTCCTACCACTGGCAGATTCTATTGTAGGAACACATGTTACCCTCAATTTCATTGTACTTTTTGCTTTACTTTTTGGATTGGGAATTATTGTGGATGATGCAATCGTAGTAATTGAGAACACGCATAGAATTTACAATAACGGAAAAGTTCGAATAGAACGTGCAGCCAAAGAAGCTTCTGGTGAAGTATTTATACCCGTACTTGCCGGAACCCTAACTACCTTGGCTCCATTCTTTCCATTACTGTTATGGAAAGGATTGATAGGCAAGTTCATGATCTATCTGCCTACGATGCTGATCCTTACACTGGCTGCTTCTTTGATTGTTGCATTTATTATGAACCCGGTTTTTGCCGTAAACTTCATGAAACCAGAAGGCAGAGAATACGACTCACCCAAAAAAGAATTATTCAAAAAACCATTTTTCTGGACAATAATCGCATTTGGCGTATTGCTTAATTTGGCATCCTGGCATGGATTCGGCAATTTCTTATTAGTGATGGCCGCATTAATGGTGTTCAACAGATTTATTTTACGTGATGTGATTCACAATTTCCAGGAGAAAGTTTTACCTGGTGTTATGAACAGGTATGAGAAATTATTGCATTGGGTATTAAAAGGAGCAAGACCTACCCGCATGTTATTATGGATGTTCCTTTTATTCCCTATTTCATTGTTTATGCTGATACTTAGGAATAATCCTAAGCCTTTCTTCCCTAGTGGCGATCCGAATTTTGTTTATGTGTACCTGAAAATGCCTGTAGGAACAAAAACTGAAGCAACAGATTCTATCACCAGAATTTTAGAAGCTAAAGTGCAGAAAGTACTGGCAAAAGAAAAACCAGGCACTCCTGGTTCTATTGTAGAAAGTGTCATTACCAATGTGGCCATCAGTGCCAATAACCCCAGAGACAATAACAGAAGCACCCAAAGTAATCTGGGAAGAATTCAGGTTTCCTTTGTTGCATTTGAAAAAAGAGAGGGTAAATCAACAGCACCTATTCTAAAAGATATACGCGATCAAATGAAAGGCATACCTGGTGCCAATATAGAAGTTGGCCAGGAAGATGCTGGTCCGCCAACAGATCCTCCAGTTAATATTGAAATTACCGGTGATAATTTTGAGGAGATCGCTAAAGTTGCTTCCGACCTGCAAAATCACCTCGACACAAACCGAATCCCAGGTATTGAAGGTTTGAAAATGGATATCGATCTTCAAAATCCAGAAATCAGCATCAATATTGATCGGGAAAGAGCTTTGCGTGAAGGTATCAGTACCGCACAAATAGGTATGGAAATCAGGGCTGCGGTATTTGGTAAAGAAGCCAGTAAATTAAAAGATGGGGAAGATGAATATAAAATTCAGATTCGTTATAACCAGTTACAACGCAACAACATTAACGACCTGATGAATATGCGTTTAACATTCCGCGACTTTGCCACAATGGCTATTAAGCAGGTTCCTTTAAATGCTGTAGCTACCGTAGATTATTCCAATACATCTGGCGTGGTAAAAAGGAAGAATGTAAAACGGACCATTCAAATACAATCAGGTGTAACAGACCCTTCTTTAACAGGACCAATCAACAAAGAATTGGGTAAAAAAATCGAAGACTTCAAACAAAAGTCTAAAATACCTGCCGATGTAACTATCAAGCAAACCGGCGAAAGCGAACAACAACAGGAAACACTTAGCTTCCTGGGTACAGCACTGTTAACAGCTCTGTTGCTCATATTCCTGATCCTGGTTTTACAATTTAATAGTTTGAGTAAACCATTCATTGTATTAACAGAAATTTTCTTCTCCATCATTGGTGTATTTATAGGTTATGCCATCACAGGCATGTCTATGGCAACCATCATGGTGGGTGTAGGTGTAATTGGACTGGCGGGTATCGTTATTAAAAATGGTATCCTCCTCATTGAGTTTACAGATGAATTGAGGAGCAGGGGCTATAAAACAAGGGCAGCAGCCATTGAAGCTGGTAAGATCCGTATTATCCCGGTAATGCTTACAGCATTGGCAACCATGCTGGGCCTATTACCATTGGCAGTAGGATTCAATATTAACTTTGTAACCCTGTTCACAGAATTTAATCCGCATATTTTCTTTGGCGGAGAAAGTGTGGTTTTCTGGGGACCTTTAAGCTGGACCATCATTTTCGGATTAATCTTCGCATTCTTTTTAACATTGATCATGGTGCCAAGTATGTACCTCATTAGTGAAAGATTGAGAAGACCTATGCAACAATTCTATGGAACCAAATTTGTAGCCCTATTAGGCTTTCTTGGACCATTCTTCTTTATCACTGTTGGAATCATGTTCCTGGTAAGAAGAATTCAGGGCAAGAAAGTATGGATGGGTAAAATGAAAAATACCAATGCGGTTTAATATTGATTATTTTGAGTTTTAAGTATAATGCCGCCCTAAAATTTAGGGCGGCATTTTTTTGCATAACAATTACGGCGTATTAATACGGTTGTTGTATTGATTAATTCAATTTACCCTTGTGATACAATATTTTTTAGCCGCAGATGCGCAGATTAATTACTTATGGATACATTTTCAAAAAATGAATTTCCGTTGCAGGAACTTAGTTATGCAATAATTGGAATTGGAATGAATATTCACAACCAATTAGGGAAAGGATTTTTGGAAATAGTTTACAAAGATGCATTTGAATATGAGCTAAGAGAGAAAGGGATAAATTATGAGAGAGAAAAAGAATACCTGGTAAATTATAAGGGAGTTATCTTACCTCATAAATTTTATGCTGATTTTGTAATTGAAAAAAGTATAATTCTCGAGATAAAATCAAAAGCTGGAATTATAGAAGATCATTATGCCCAGGTATTAAACTATCTAGCAGTTTCCAAACTTACGATTGGTCTTATTTTAAACTTTCATGATAAATCATTGCAGGTAAAAAGAGTAATTAAATCTATTTAATCTGCGAATCTGCGGCTAAACAATCAAATTTGATACTGCCAATCCTAAATTACCGTTCATCCTTATTTGATTTTCTCTGCATCAAACAGATACTTAATTTCATAAAAAATTACAACATGATACGCAATCACGAGATCGACTACCGAATTTTTGGTGAAGAGATGCAATATGTAGAACTGGAACTAGACCCTAACGAAACCGCCATAGCAGAACCAGGTGCATTTATGATGATGGACGACGGCATTACCATGGAAACTATTTTTGGCGATGGCAGTCCACAACAAAACAGTAGCGGTATATTCGGAAAATTACTGAACGCAGGCAAAAGGGTATTGGTTGGCGAAAGTTTGTTCATGACTGCCTTTACCAATATTGATACCGGTAAAAGGCATGTGAGCTTTGCTTCTCCTTATCCAGGTAAGATCATTCCATTGAATCTTCAGCAATTAGGCTACAAAGTGATTTGTCAGAAAGACGCTTTCTTATGTGCTGCAAAAGGTATCAGCGTAGGGATCGAGTTTCAGCGCAAACTGGGTACCGGACTTTTTGGAGGCGAAGGATTTATCATGGAAAAACTGGAAGGTGATGGTATGGCATTTTTACATGCATGTGGCCATGTATTGAAAAGAGACCTGCAACCTGGTGAAACCTTAAAAATAGATACGGGATGTATCGTTGGCTTTACTTCTACTGTTAATTATGATATACAATTTGTAGGTGGTATCAAGAATTCGATCTTCGGTGGTGAAGGCTTATTCTTTGCATCACTGCAAGGTCCGGGTACCGTTTGGATCCAAACATTACCCGTTAGCAGGCTTGCCGGAAGAATATTACAATATGCTACAACTTCCAGAAGAGAGGAAGGAAGTGTGTTGGGAGGATTGGGCAATCTCTTAGATGGTGATGGTTGGAGATAAAAGCTAAACCAATCATACTTTGAGACCTGAAAAATATTTTTCAGGTCTTTTTATTTATATACATCTACATACTAGGTTTCAAAAACTTCAATTAACTTGTAAGGTCTCTTTTACAGATCCAATCATTATCTTATGGCATTAAAATCTTACAGCAAATACACCTTATTGCTTATTTTATTAACGGTATGTTTTTCATCTGCACAGGCTCAAAGCTGGGAGGATACAGTTGCCATGATCGATAAAATATTCAGTCGCTACCAGGATGGAAATCCGGGTGCTCAATTAGCAATCAGCAAACAAGGAAAAATAATTTATTCTGCTGCAAGAGGCATGGCAAATCTTGAATATAAAATTCCGAATGCTAAAAATACCAAAATAGAAGCCGGATCGGTTTCCAAACAATTCACTTCAGCCTCCATTTTGTTACTGGAACAACAGGGCAAACTTTCGCTAACTGATGATATCCGTAAATATGTACCTGAAATGCCCGATTACGGACATAAGATCACTATCAAACATTTAATGAATCATGTAAGTGGCATCAAAGACTGGGGAAGTATTGCAGGACTAGGTGGCTGGCCTAGAGGTACCCGTGCATACTCAAATGAGGACGCCCTGCAAATCATCATTCGACAAAAAAATTTAAATAACAAACCAGGTGATGAATATATCTACAGCAACTCTGGCTATAATCTCTTGGCCATAATTGTGCAAAGAGTCAGTGGTAGCAGTCTTGCCGAATTTTCAAAAAAATTCATCTTCGAGCCCGCTGGTATGCTGCAAACAGAATGGCGTGATGATTACCAAAGAGTAGTTAGCAACCGTGCATTTGCGTACAGTAAAATTGGAACAATTTTTATCACCAATATGCCCAACGAAAATGCATATGGCAATGGTGGGTTATTAACTACTGTAGAAGACCTGTTACGTTGGAATGATTATTACCTCAATGGAAAATTTGGCAACCCATCCCTATTACCTAAACAACTGGCCACAACCCCATTTAATAATGGCAGACCGCATAATTATGCAGCAGGACTGGTGGTTGACTCTTTAAATGGCTGGGCATCCATCACACATAGCGGCGCTACTGCTGGCTATCGGGCCAATTTGGATTATTTTCCCCAATTGGGTTTATCAATAGCTTGGTTAAGTAATAATGCGCAACAGGATCTAGGTGATATCCCGTTTGCTATCAGAAACCTTCTGGTAAAAAATAAGAAACGAACAGAACCCGCCATCAATGCAATTGCGGGAATTGATATAGCAGTATTCAAAAAATACATTGGATCATACCGTGAGCCGAAAACAGGTGCGGGCTTGAAAATTTCTGAAAAAGATGACGGATTATACATGAACCAAGACACCAAACTAAGCATCCATAACGCTAGTGAAGCTAGATTAGGCAGAAGCAGGTACCTTTTCTTAGATCAAAAAATTGCGCTGATAAATGGAACAGACAGTACCTTTTATTTTGCTGCTTCCCTACCTGATATTTCGAATTTTCATTTAATAAGTGGACAATACTTTTCCAATGAAACAGCATCAGGATTAAAGATTTACCAAAAAGAAGGTAAACTGTTTATGAAAGGTGATCGGGAAGAACTGCCACAATTACTTAACCCCCAATACAAAAATGGATTTTCATTTTTTGGCGGCGACCTATTTTTTGAAGAAATTAAGAATACATCATCTTACAAACTCTATATCAGTATTGCAAGGGCTAGAAAAGTTGGTTTCGAAAAAATAAAATAAACAGGCTGAATACTTTTCAGGTTTTCATGTTATACCGATAATATTTTTATGTTGAAATATTTGCTAATAGTCTCAATTTTTGTCTTCACAATAGAGCGCTCCTCTGCACAAAAAATAAATGCAAGTGCTACATTACCCATCCATAAAATAAAGGAGCCCATCAGGATTGATGGCATAATGGATGAAACTGCCTGGCAACAGGCGGTTTCAGCTGATGACTTTTTTATGGTTCTGCCAATGGATACCAGTAAGGCAACTGTAAGAACAGATGTACGCATGTGTTTTGATGAAAAGAATTTATACATCATTGCCGTATGCTATAAAAAAATAGCAGGGCCAAATATGGTGGAATCACTCAGAAGAGATTTTAATTTTGGAAAAAATGATAATTTCATTTTTTTCATAGACCCCTTTGATGACCAGACCAATGGTTTTACATTTGGAGCCAATGCCGCAGGCGCCCAATGGGATGGTAGTTTGTATGAAGGTGGCAAGGCTGATCTGAACTGGGATAATAAATGGACTTCCTTCGTAAAAAATGATGCAAATAAATGGACATTCGAAGCAGCCATTCCTTTCAAAAGTATCCGTTATAAAAAAGGCATCAAAGAATGGGGCATCAACTTTAGCAGAAACGATCTCAAAACAACTGAAAAATCAAGCTGGGCAAGGGTTCCAAGGCAATTCCCTACTGCATCCTTAGCTTACACAGGCATTTTGGTTTGGGATGAAGCACCACCAACTCAGGGTGCCAATGTATCGGTGATCCCTTACCTGCTTTCAGGTATGTCTAAGGATTTTACTACAGGAAAAGATGCAAATTATAAAACAGAAATAGGTCTTGATGCAAAAATATCACTTACCTCTTCCATGAATTTGGATCTTACCATTCATCCAGACTTTTCGCAAGTGGAAGTAGATAAACAAGTAACCAACCTCGACAGATTTGAATTATTTTTCCCCGAAAGAAGACAGTTTTTCCTCGAGAATAATGACCTTTTCGCTAATTATGGCAACACCAATATTCGTCCATTTTTTTCCAGAAGAATAGGACTGGGTGTACCTATCCGTTATGGCGCAAGGTTAAGTGGTAAATTGGATAAGAATTGGCGTTTGGGCGCTATGCACATACAAACAGAAACAGTAAATGAAACAGGGTTACCCACACAAAATTTTGGTGTGCTGTCATTACAAAGAAAAGTATTTAAACGTTCTACCATTGGATTGCTATATGTAGATAAAACTTCGGCTAATTATCTGCCAGCTGCCGACCCCACTAAACCAGTTTATAGCCAGTACAACAGAAACATTGGTATAGAATATAATCTTGCGTCCTCAAATAATGTCTGGACTGGAAAAACATTTTTGCTTAAATCTTTTAGTCCAGATAAAACAGGAAACGATTATTCGCACGCAACCACAATTGCATACAATAGTCGCAAATGGAATATCATCTGGCAGCATGAATATGTTGGCGAGAATTATAAGGCCGAAGTTGGTTATGTGCCCAGACAGGGATATATCAAGATCAACCCACAGATCATCAAAAACTATTTTCCGAAAAAAGGAAACATTTTAAGTCATAGCCCGTCTATCAGCACATCCATTTATTTTAATGAAAAAATGTACAAAACAGATGAACAATATAATTTTACATATGGAATTACATTCAGAAACAGAATCGTAGTAACCGGTTCAGCACAATATGATTATGTAGAATTGCTAAAACCATTTGACCCTACCAATAATGGTAAAGATTCACTAAAGGTTGGTAGTAAACATACAGCGAATACAGTAGGCCTGGATATTATTTCACAGCCTCAAAAATTATTTACCTATGCTGGGTCTTTACGTTACGGCGGCTACTATGCAGACGGACAAAGGCTTTCACTTAGTGCAGATATGGGTTATCGCTTTCAACCATATGTTAGTATCGCCGTTAGTGGTAGCTATAATTACCTGAATCTACCCAAACCCTGGGGTAAAACATCCTTTGTGTTGATCGGTCCAAAGATCGATGTGACCATTACCAATAAACTATTCATCACTACTTATGTTCAATACAACGAACAACAGAATAATATAAATTTTAATGGCAGGTTGCAGTGGCGATACAAGCCGGCTTCTGATCTTTACCTGGTGTACACCGATAATTATTTTCCGGCACCATTTGGCGTAAAGAACAGGGCATTTGTTTTAAAACTGAATTATTGGTGGGGTTTGTAATTAACCGGAGTACTTATTTTAGGATGCTTATTTCTGCAATTGAGTCAGCTTTGTTACTGCTTTTTCTAATGTTTCCTCTTTTTTTGCAAAACAAAACCGCAATACTTTATTATCATCCCCTTCTTTGTAAAAAGCAGAAACGGGAATTGTAGCAATGCCATATTCTTTGGTTAATCGAATGGCGAGATCCTTATCTGCTTCATCAGAAAAATTTGCGTAACTGTAACATTCAAAATAACTGCCATGAGATGGGATACATTGGAAAGGTGTTGCCCTCATTAATTCGCGGAAATAATCTCTTTTTTGTTGTAAAAAATTACCTAGTGATAAATAGGCATTTTCATTTTGGATGTATTCAGCTATTGCCACTTGTTTGGGTGTATCACAACAGAAACAATTGAACTGGTGTACTTTCCGGAATTCTTTCATTAATGCTGGAGAAGAAATACAGTAGCCAAGTTTCCATCCGGTGCAATGGTATGTCTTACCAAAAGAGAAACAGACAAAACTTCTTTCCAGCAGATCAGGATACCTTAAAATACTTTGGTGCGCAATATCATCAAAAATAAGGTGCTCATATACTTCATCACTCAAAATAAAAATATCCGTATCTGCAACGATCTGCTGTAATGACTCCATATCCTCTTTCCGTAAAACACTACCTGTAGGATTATGCGGAGAGTTGATCATGATCATTTTGGTGCGACTATTTACTTGGGCCCTTACCTCATCCCATGGAATAGAATAATCCGGAAATTGCAAAGAAATACGTACAGCTTTTGCACCATTGATTTCTATATTGGGAATATAACTATCATATGCAGGTTCAAATACGATCACTTCATCTCCTGGTTGAAGAACAGTAGTTAGTGCAGTATATATAGCATAAGTTCCTCCGGGTGTTATGGTGATTTGTGTATCAGGATTTAATTGACAGCCGTATGATTTTTCGGATTTGATGGCTAACCGCTCTCTTAATAAAAGTAAGCCATTCATATGTACATACTGATTATAGCCATCCTGCATGGCTTTACTTGCCAGATCAGTAAGTTCTTTACTCATCATAAAATCAGGGAAACCCTGACCAAGATTTACGGCACCATATTCTAATGCCATTTGGCTCATTACCGTAAAAATAGTGGTACCTACCTGGGGTAATTTTGAATGGATAGGAGGCATGTAAAATGATTATAAGGATAAGTTTAATCACCTGTAAACTATAGCCCGAGCAGGTTTGCAAGCCTTTTTAATTCTATTTCTGCAGCTTTGGCAGCATAATTTAAATTAACCAAACGATACCCAGCATTCTCAAAACTCTGTTGCGCCTGTTTTACATCAATAATAGTTGCCTGTGCGTATTGAAATTTAATCAATATCAGGTCTAACAATTGTGTAGAGAGTTCCGTGTTTTTTTGCTCCAATTGTATTTGGTTCAAGGTATTTTGATACAATTGATAGGTGCGGATCATACCGGTTTCATAATCCAATAACAAATTATCTCTTTGAATGGTGGCACTTCTTGTATTGATCGATGCTACCTGTTGTTGTCTTTTACTGATATTGCCATTATAAATAGGTATTGCCAGATTGAGCCCAATAAAAGGTCCATAACTCTGGTTCAATAAACTGAAACCTGCAGCACTTTTATTACTGGTAAGGTTATAACCTGTTGAGGCCCTTAATGTAGGATAACGCAATGCGGCCGCTTCCCTTTCAATAAGTTCATTGATATGTATTTGTTGGTTAGCTGCTAAAACCAAAGGGTGTGTATTCAACCTGCTTTGTATGGTATCAAAAACAATCTTTTTATCTACTATGATGGTGTCCTTCACCGAGATCTTGGTATCTGGTTTCATAAAGATCAGGTTAAGCAGGTCGGTTTTTGTTTGTTCTACTAACAATTCCTGTGTTTGCAAGGATTGTAAAAGAGCATTCAAATCTAACTCAGCCTGTAAAATATCCGCATTATTAGAAATACCTACTTCCTTTCTAACCTGCAATATTTCGAGCCTTTTTTTGGAAACATCTATAGAAGTAAGGATTGTTTTTAGGAAGGATTGTTGCCTTACAACATCGTAATATTTGGTCATTACCGATGCGATGGTATTTTGTATCTGCCCATTAAGTATTTGCTGGTTTTGCGCTAATAATTCTTCCAGTCTTTTTTTAGTAGCAACCACCCTATTACCGTTGTATAATAACATGCTACCGGTAATATTAGCTGTAAGGTTATTAGAACCTACATTATCCCTTTTGGTATCTCTAGCAGGATCCGCAAATTTCTGGTTGATGCTGGTAATTTGTTCATTATCATTGGCATTACCTGTTACAACAGGCAAACCGCCAGCAATACCGATATAATTATTAATACCGGCTATCTCCAGGTTGTTTTTGGCCAACTGAATATCATAACTGTTCTTAAGAGACAGGTTAATCGCATCGTTCAATGTAAGTGGCTGCTGGGCAAAAAGGCCAGAACTGATGAACAGCAAAAACAGGTTAACTATCTTTCTCATGATGCTTAAAATTACCTTCTGGTTGATTAGGTATAAAAAAATTTATACAAACGGGTGACTAGCTTACCAGGGTCCCTACATTGAGGCCTTCCACTACCTGCAACAAATTGCCTGGCTTATTCATATCGAAAACAATAATGGGTAATTTATTTTCCATACAAAGGGTAAAAGCTGTCATATCCATCACTTTCAGGTTTTTGGAAATACAATCCTGAAAACTGATTTTATCAAATTTTACGGCAGTTGGATCTTTTTCCGGATCTGCGGTATAAACCCCATCAACCCTGGTCCCTTTTAAAATAACATCTGCCTTCATTTCTATTGCTCGCAAAGAACCTGCTGTATCTGTAGTAAAATATGGATTACCGGTACCAGCTCCAAAAATAACCACCCTGCCTTTTTCCAGATGACGCAATGCTTTTCTGCGGATATACGGTTCAGCAACCTGCTCCATATTGATAGCACTCTGCAAACGGGTATACACCCCAATCCTTTCCAGCATGGCCTGCATAGCCATTGCATTGATCACAGTGGCCAGCATACCCATATAATCACCATGCGCCCTTTCAATACCACTTTCCGCTTCATTCATACCACGGTAAATATTGCCACCCCCAATCACAATAGCCACTTGTACCCCAAGGTCTGTAACCAGTTTGATGTCTTGTGCATATTGTTCAATGATTTTGGGGTTAAAAGGATCACCATTGCGTTGGTCGCCTAATAAAGCCTCTCCGGATAATTTCAGCAGGATGCGTTTGAATTTTGGAAGCATGGGAAGTAGTTGATTTATATGCAAATAACCTGAATTTTTTAGCAAATGCCAAGACAATCATAAAAACCGATTTCGTAAGAGAAAAATGCCTGTTTTAATAGCAGCATAAAGTAGATGGAGCTTTTTAAATCCAAATCTGTAAAGTGAGGACTTATCATCTAGTTTTTGGGAGAATACACTTAGAAAGTATTCAATTCATTCCGGATTCAGAAATAGGTAACGCTCATCCCAGGGAATTTGAAATGCATTCAACATTCTTTTATACTCAGGAAGGAATGACTCTTTTTGATGATGCTTTTCTTGGTTTTGAATATATCGGATAACTCTTTCTGTATGACTTTTAGAATAAGAAAACGCACCATATCCTTCCTGCCATGCAAATGGCTTTTTACAAAAACCATTTTCCTTGATCCATTTGCTACTTCCTGATTTTACTAATTGTATAATAGATGAAACAGATTGATTAGGCCGCATCCCAATAAAAATATGTATATGATCTGGCATGCTGTTAATCTGTAACATTTTATGGTTATTCTCTTGAAAAATTCCGGTAATGTATTTATGCAATCTTTCTTTCCATTCCTTATCAATCAATGCCTGCCTGTATTTTACGGCAAACACAAACTGGATATGAATTTGTGTATATGTATTGGGCATCACGGTTTATTTTATAATCAAGCACGATACGTTCCTACGGAACGTGATTTTGTTTAAACATTATTTGTCTACCAACGATTTGTTCCTGACGGAACATTACGTTAAGGATTATTTTCAAAATTAAGGGGATAGCTATGCACGACTTAGCGTATTTGCCGAATAGATAGCAGATTTTTCACCTTTTCTAACCACATATTTTTTTAATCAATTACAATCAATATTAGTTCCGTCAGGAACATCTCGTTAAGGATAATTTCCATAATTAGGTGTATCTATAAGCCTGTCTTAGCGTATTTGCCGAATAGATAACAGATTTTTCACCCTTTTTCTAACCACATATTTTTAAATCAATTACAATCAATATTAGTTCCGTCAGGAACATCTCGTAGGTAGCAACGCGCAGAAATGTTTTATTTCGTTCCGTAGGAACGTTTGGTGTGGATTGGCACAACAAGGTATTCGTAAAAAAAATAGGTCGTTATTAAAATGCCACAAAAAAAGGGTAGCCTATTGGCTACCCTTCTAATTCAATTTATTAGCATATTATCCTAATGCAACACGTTTAAATTCTGTAACCGTTACATCGCCAGCAGATTTTAGATAGGCTTCTACAGTGATAGCACCATCCTTTACAAATGCCTGAGCCAATAAGGTATTTTCTTTAAAGAATGCATTCAACTTTCCTTCTGCGATCTTAGCGATCATTTCATCTGGCTTGCCTGCCATTTTAGGATCAGCTTTCATGGTATCAACCACAATAGCTCTTTCCCTTACAATGGTTTCAGCAGGAATGCTTGCTGCATCAACAGCCAATGGATTCATGGCTGCAATTTGCATGGCCACATCCTTACCTGCTTCAGCTGCTTCTTTGTTCATGCCCACCAATACACCCATACGGTATGCACCATGAATATAAGATGCTACAAAAGGCGCTTCAATCCTTTCAAATTTAGCAATACCTATTTTTTCTCCGATAGATGCCAATTTATCATTGATCATATCAGATACTTTAGAACCGTTAACCACCACTTCATTCAGTTCTTCCGTTGACTTCACATCATTGGCAACTGCAGCATCAGCAATGCTTTGCGCAAATGCAACAAATTCTGCATTCTTGGATACGAAATCAGTTTCGCAACTGATACATACCACAAATCCTACTTTATTATCGGCAGAAGTCTTTGCGATGATCACTCCTTCTTTTGCTTCACGATCACTGCGCTTTGCAGCTACTTTCTGACCCTGCTTACGTAACCAGTCGATAGCAGCTTCAAAATCGCCATTTGTTTCAGTTAATGCTTTTCTGCAATCCATCATACCAGCTCCGGTAGCCTGGCGCAGCTTATTAATATCCTGTGCGGTTATTGTTATTGTTGACATGACATTGTAATTAATTATGAATAATCAGCAATTAAAAACAAGTAATCGAAAACCAATAATCTGCGATCATTAATTTTCAATTACTTATTATTAATTCTATAGGTTCTTACTTGATAAACTAAATTATCTGGGTCCACCGGTTCCACCACCACCTGCAGGGCGACGATTTCCTGGAACGCGACGCTTAGGTGCACCACCTGGTCCACCAGCGGGAGCATTACCACCACGTGAGCGACCGCCACGTGCAGCTTCTGCCTGTGCTTCTGCTTCCAGACGACGAGCTTTCGTTTCATTCTCGTTGTTACTGTCATCAGACTCATCTTCATCCTTAGAAGCCTGGCGCTCAGCCAAACCTTCTGCAATAGCAGCAATGATATAGTTAGTAATGATGGCGATAGATTTGGTAGCGTCATCATTGGCAGGAATTGCAAAGTCAACCTTGTTAGGATCGCTGTTGGTATCAACCATACCAAAAGTGGTAATACCTAAACGCTTAGCTTCAGACAAAGCAATATGCTCATGCCCGATATCCACCAGGAACAAAGCAGCCGGTAAACGACCTAATTGTGCGATACCGCCCAATACTTTCTCCATTTTATCCTTATCACGTGTTAAGGTAAGACGCTCTTTCTTTGTTAAGCTTTCTGCACTACCATCATTCAGCATCTTCTCAATGCTCTGCATTTTCTTCACACTCTTACGAACAGTATTGAAATTGGTTAACATACCACCCAACCAACGTTCAGTTGCATAAGGCATGTTTACACGCTTAGCACATTCGCTAACGATCTCTTTAGCCTGCTTTTTGGTAGCCACGAACATGATCTTCTTACCGCTTTTAGCGATCTGCTTGATAGCAGCTGAAGATTCTTTCAGATGATCAACCGTTTTATTCAAATCAATAATGTGGATACCTTTCTTCTCAGCAAAGATGTAGGGTAACATCTTCGGATTCCACTTCTTTTTCAAGTGACCAAAATGTACACCGGCCTCCAGAAGTTGTTGTTGTAATGAAGTGTTATTTTCCATTGTAATTTTTTTAATTTTTGTTTGTTATCTGTTGTTTGTGGTCTGTGGCTAGGGTTTATAGTCTTGATAAAACAGACTAAAACAACAAACCACAAACTGATATTAACGCTTGCTGAACTGGAAGCTTCTACGGGCTTTCTTATGACCGAATTTCTTACGCTCAACACTACGAGGATCACGCTTAAGCTGACCAGCCGCCTTTAATATCGGACGGAATTCAGGGTTTACTTCCAGCAAAGCACGAGCAATACCTAATTTGGCTGCTTCGGCCTGGCCTTTTAAACCACCACCTTGTGCATTGATAACAATGTCGAACTTGCCGATCATATCAGCAGTCTTCAGAGGAGCTTCTACCTGGTTCTGTAAATAAACCAATGGGAAATAAGCTTTGTAATCTTTGTCGTTTACAGTGATCTTACCTTCACCCTTGCTGATAAACACACGGGTTACAGCTTCTTTACGGCGACCAACTGCATTTTTTTGTTTTTCCATTTTTATGATGCTTAATGCCTAACGTTTAACGGTTTGGCAAAGGTTTAGAATTTTAAGTCCTTAGGTTGTTGTGCACTATGCGGATGTGTTGTACCTGCATAAACAAACAATTTCTTGATCATTTTACGGCCAAGACGGTTTTTAGGTAACATACCCTTAACAGCCCTTTCCATAACCACTTCCGGACGACGCTTTAACAGGTCTTCCGCAACTTCTTCTTTCTTACCACCAGGGTAGCCAGAATAGTTGATGTACTGTTTTTGTTCTCCCTTTTTACCGGTAAAAACAACTTTTTCTGCATTGAGGATGATCACATAATCGCCACAATCAACGTGTGGAGTGTAATAAGCCTTGTTCTTACCACGAAGAACAGCAGCAATTTTCGATGCAATACGTCCTACGGTTTGATTAGTACCGTCAACCACATACCAGTTGTGCTGTACGGTAGCCGCGTTCGCATGCTTAGTGGTGAAATGAAGTTTACTCATAATATTTCTTTTTAAATGAACCCGTCGCTATCCCGCCGGATATAATATCCCCAAATTTTGGGACGGCGAAGGTAACCCCCGACCAGTCAATTTTCCAAAGATTTTAGAAAGTATTTTTTATCGCACCTTTGTAACTAATTGATTTTCAATAATAATTTTGTCATTAAATTTAATATTGTTTGTGAAATCGGCTCCAGTGCTGCTATTGAGCACCTGTTGCGTCGCACAATTCAGCTACATCAAGGCACTTGAGCTGTTTTTTGGCCACAGACCTGCCGGCAGGCAGGCAGGTTACACAGATGAACATAGTTAAGGTATTCTAAGCTAATCTGTGTAACCTGTGGCAATTACCCTTTCCTTAAATACATTTGTATCCAATGACCTACCGTAAATTCCAGGCAGCACATATTTTTACAGGTACCGAAATGCTCGGGCCAGATATGGTTTTGGTTACCGACGAAACAGGAAAAATCCACGATATCGTACCTGAAAAGGAAGCAGGCTTGGATATACAACAATTGGATGGCATCCTATCTCCCGGTTTTATCAATTGCCACTGCCATATCGAATTAAGCCACATGAAGGGTTTGATTCCTGAAAAAACCGGACTGGTAGATTTTATTTTATCAATCCTAGCCCTCAGACATTTTCCGGAAGATGACATTTTACAAGCAATAGCTGATGCAGAATCATCTATGATACAAAACGGCATTGTTGCCGTTGGCGATATCAGTAATAATGCAACAAGCTTTCACCAGAAATCTAAAAACAACCTTGCCTGGCAGGTATTTCTGGAGATCAGCGGCTGGTCGCCACAAATTGCAGAGATGCGCTTTCAAAACGGTTTGGCTGCTTACCAGCAATTTGAAGAATTGGTCAGTACTCATTTCAAACTCAGCATGGCGGCGCATGCGCCTTATTCGGTTTCCAAAGAACTATGGCATTTAATGGCACCCTATTATCAGCATAAAATAACCTCCCTGCATAACCAGGAAACTTATTTTGAAGATGATTTTATTGGTTTTAAAAAAGGCGATTTTACAAGGCTATATGATCAATTGAAAGTAGATACAGGATTTTATCAACCCACAGGTAAGAGTAGTTTGCAATCTGTGGCGCATCATTTTGCCGGCGCTGAACGGGTTTTGTTGGTTCATGACACTTATACCAAACCGGATGACATTGATTTTATCAGTGAAATTTCAAAAGAACAAAATTCACAATACCACTACTGTTTATGTGTAAATGCCAATCAGTATATCAATGATGCCATGCCTCCCATTGAACTGTTTAGAAAAAACCAAGCTGCTATCGTTTTAGGAACAGATAGTCTGGCCAGTAACCATAGTTTGAGTATCCTGGATGAAATGAAAACCATCAGTAAACAATTTCCTTCTATTCCCCTTTCAGAACTATTGCAGTGGGCTACCTTAAACGGCGCCAAAGCACTGGGTTTTGAGCATATGTTAGGGAGTTTTGAAAAAGGGAAAAAACCGGGAATCCTTCAAATTGATCAATTGGAAAATGGAAAAATTTACCAAAAAACAAGGGTTAAAAAAATAATCTAAAAAACGGATGATGTTTAACCGGCATCGAGGATTTCAGTTAATATGTCAAAACTTCTGAGTTCTCCAAAATCTGTTATGTGCAATTTTAAATAGGTTTGATAGGCTTCCAACAGTTTTCTCCTGATCTGTCTGTTCAAAGCAATTTTTTCCAGGTCATTGTAAAAATCGATCTCCGATAACTGCGATGTATATCGGGCTAATTCATCTTCCAGAAAATATGGGTGCAAAGGTTTTTCTCTTATATACATACCTTCCTGAAGATCCAATATAGGTGTTTGCGTATGGTAAACGCCGTTAAACCTGAACCCTAATTCACTTCCCAGGTGCAGAGAAAAATATACCGGAAGATTTGCTGCAAGGGAATCGCTGCCTTTATCCAATTGTTTCAATGTGTCTTCTATCAAATAAAACATTTCCGGATTTGCTTCGGGTTGTTTCAAACTATGTAATACCAATTCTATCACAAACTGTGCTATGGTATTCCTTACCACATCAAACAAAACTTTTTCATACAAAATATGCCATTGATATTCTTTAATGAACTGCAGATTTTTAAGTTCATTATGGTATACTTCCATATCCAAAATAGCAGCTGGCTGAAAGAAACTGGCCTTACCTGCTGATGTTTTAGAGCTCTGCCTAACACCCTTAACGATATAAGTTTGTAAACCAAATAATTCCGTGTATACGGTGGTAATAATACTGGTATCCCCGTATTTAACCGTTTTTAAAACAATGCCTTTGGTGGCGTGTAACATTGAATGCTTGCTGGTGTGTTAGTAAAAGTACAATGGTTTTAGTAACTGGCAGCGCAGGGATAATTTGTCAGGAAAATTAAACTTGAATGATGCAACAATATATATAAAGGAAGTACGCTATCTATTCTTTCCCTGCAACAGGCAAAGACACTGGTATCAAACGTATGATCCTTACCTTATTCAACCCTCTCATTATAAAATAAGTAAAGTCGAACTCAAACCATTTCTTGGCAAAATTAGCATCATTTTTTGCATAATGGTGGTTGTTCTGGAACAACTCTCCCATCAATAAAATACCCCAGGGTGATGTATTCTTTGAATGATCACCATTGTTAAAATTGCTGTACCCATATTTATGTCCGCACCAATTAACCACAGCACCCTGTATAGGTCCCATTAAAAAATGTATAGGTAATAACAAAAACCAATACATATTGGGTGCATAAAAAACGTATACTGACGTATATCCGGCCATAAATACCAATCGCGTTATCCAATGATGGCCAAACTTGTCGAGTCTATCCCATACAGGCAGGTACTCTTTTGTAAACTGCGCTTCCGGTAAACTTTTTCCGGTAACAAAACTTCGGAAGATCAAAACAGTGCTTTGCATCATTTGATATACATCCGTAAAAAAATGGGGAGAATGTGGATCTTTCTCTGTATCACTATATACATGATGCATACGATGCATTACACCATAAGCCCTTGGCACCAGAAAGGAAGAGCCCTGCATCAACCAGGTAGTTAGGTAAAAAACACGTTCCCAGTTTTTGGTAGTGGTGTACATTTTATGCGAACAAAAACGATGTAGAAAAAAAGAATGAAAGAAAAGAGACAAAAACCAATGACCTAAAAAAAAGCAAAGGATAACAAGCATACACAAAAATTGCAAGGGTTAGTGTGGGAAGGTAACCTATTAACTTGTTAAACCCGGATATACTTTTTTCAGCTATAGCATAGGCTTATGTTATAGAATTTTCCGTTGAAGTAAAAAGCAGAAGTAAGTTGTTATCATTCTACAATCAGACCACCCCGGTAAATTGCTTTAAAAAACGAACATCGTTCTGTGAGTAGAGTCGCAAATCATTTACCTGATACTTAAGCTGGGTGATCCTTTCAACACCCATACCAAATGCAAAGCCTGTGTATTTATTAGAATCTATACCAAAATTATCCAATACATTAGGATGCACCATACCACTACCCAGGATCTCAACCCAACCGGTATGTTTACAGATATTGCATCCATCTCCGCCACAGATCAAACAACTGATATCCATTTCTGCACTTGGCTCTGTAAAAGGAAAATAACTTGGCCTGAATCGCACTTTCACATCCTTGCCAAACATTTCCTGCACAAAAAAGTAAAGGGTTTGCTTTAAGTCTGCAAAACTTACATTCTCATCAATATACAATCCTTCTACTTGGTGAAAGAAACAGTGTGCACGTGCACTGATGGTTTCATTGCGGTAAACCCTGCCCGGACAAATAACCCGGATAGGTGGCTTCTGCGTTTCCATCACCCTCGCCTGCACACTACTGGTATGTGTACGCAGCAACCAGGATGGATTTTGATTGATATAAAAAGTATCCTGCATATCACGTGCAGGATGATCTTCGGGCAAATTCATCGCACCGAAATTGTGCCAGTCGTCTTCTATCTCCGGACCTTCAGCAACAGCAAATCCAAGTCTGCGAAAAATGGAAACGATCTGGTTACGTACAATATTTAAGGGGTGTCTGGTTCCTACCGGTATAGTATTGCCGGGCATGGAAAGGTCGATCCGCTTTTCATTAGTTGGATTTGCTTGCAGGTTTGCATCTTTCAGCAGATCGTATTTGTTCTCAACAAAAATTTTGAAATCGTTCAAAACCTGACCAAATTCTTTCTTACGCTCATTAGGTACATTACGCATTTCACCCATGATATTTTTCACTATACCTTTAGTACCCAGAAACTTAATACGGAATTCTTCCACCAAATCCGGTGTGTTTGCTTCAAAACTGCTTATTTCTGTTCGGTATGCTTCAATCTGTTGCAATAACTCTTCCATCCGGCAAAGATAATCGCTGTTTTCATATGATTTCAGTCAGATTATCGCTATTTCCTGCTTTGTTAGGGTTTCGCTAATTAAATCCTATTAAAGCAAGCCAATCCCTGGATCCAAAGCCTCAAATACTAAAATCACAGCTATTTACTTACATTTGTTCTTGCAGATGAACAATTATATGGAATACAATACGGAGAGAAATTACCTGGGCATGAAAGAATATGGCCGCCATGTACAGAAAATGGTGGAGTATCTTTTAACCATTGAGGACAAGGAAAAACGTCAGCAACAGGCACATTCTGTGATAGAACTGATGGGGTTCGTGAATCCGCATTTAAAAAATGTAGAAGACTTCCGACATAAACTTTGGGACCACCTTTTCTTTATCAGTGATTTTAAATTGGATGTGGATAGTCCCTACCCTAAGCCACAAAAGGAAACTTATAAGCTGAAGCCTGATCCATTGCCTTATCCAAAACGTCATCCCAAATATGCCCACCTGGGTAAAAACCTGGAAGTGGTGATTGACAAGGCTTTGAAAGAAGAAGACCCTGAAAAGAAAGCTGGCTTTGCACATGCAATTGCCTATTACATGAAACTAGCTTACAGTAACTGGCATAAAGAATTGGTACATGATGATACCATTCGTACAGAACTGAATAGTATTACGGGCGGTCAACTGGAGTTCAGCAATACCCCTTATATCAAACATCGCAACCAGAATTTTGAAAGAGACGAATACCCACGCAGCAGTGGTGGTGGTCGCTGGCAGCAAAATTTTGGCGGAAGAGGCGGTGGTGGCAGACAGGAAGGAAGAACTGGCGGAAGAGATAATCGCAATGCCGGTGGCGGGCGTCAGGATGGAAGAAATCGTAACAATGGCGGCAATACACAACGCGGCGATAACCGCAATAGTGGTGGAAGACAGGAAGGAAGAAGCGGCGGACAGTTTAATAAACGTTACTAGTTTATTGAATTATTATTGACTTCTTTAGTTGTAAAAAGATAATTTTAAGCATCGGATAATTTCCGGTGCTTTTTTTTGTGATGACCTGAAAAGTGAAGTCAGTTGTTTCAAGAACTTGCGTTTGTTTTTTTCAAATCATATAAATCAGGTAAGAGATGAGTTCCTTTGAAGTAATAGGCGGCAATAAATTAAAAGGCGAAATTATTCCACAGGGTGCGAAGAATGAAGCCTTACAAATTTTATCTGCGGTTTTGTTAACAGCGCAACCTGTTACTGTTTCTAATATTCCAGACATTTTAGATGTTAACCTGCTGATTGAGTTGTTATCTGATATAGGTGTTAAAGTAAATAGGGTAGCAAGAGACACTTGTATTTTTCAGGCAGATGAGATAGATGCAGCTTACCTGGCATCAGAAGCGTTTCGTAAAAAAGGAGGAAGGTTAAGGGGTAGTGTCATGTTCGCGGGGCCCATGCTGGCAAGGTTTAAGAAAGCGTATATACCCAAACCAGGCGGAGATAAGATTGGGCGCAGAAGACTGGATACCCATATCATTGGTTTTGAAAAATTAGGCGCCATCTATGCTTACGATGATTTGCTGGGATGTTTTACCCTTACTGCAGATCACCTCAAAGGCACTTATATGTTATTGGATGAACCTTCTGTAACCGGTACAGCCAACATTGTAATGGCAGCAGTTATGGCGGAAGGCATAACATCTATTTACAACGCAGCCTGTGAACCCTATGTGCAACAGCTTTGTAAGATGCTTAACCGAATGGGTGCAAAAATTTCCGGCATCGGGAGTAACTTATTAACCATTGAAGGAGTTTCAGCATTACAGGGTACTGAACACCGTATGTTACCGGATATGATCGAGATAGGTAGTTTTATTGGGTTGGCTGCCATGACACAAAGCGAGATCACCATTAAAAATGCAGGTGTGGAACATTTAGGGGTGATCCCAGAAAAATTTCAACAACTGGGCATTCAATTTGAGTGCAAGGGAGATGATATTTATATACCTGCGCAGGATGTTTATGAAATACAAACCTTTATGGATGGGGGGATCCTCACCATTTACGATCACCCCTGGCCTGGATTTACACCTGATCTGTTAAGTATTGTATTGGTAGTAGCCACTCAAGCAAGAGGCAGTGTGCTGGTACACCAGAAAATGTTTGAGAGCAGGTTATTTTTTGTTGACAAACTCATCGATATGGGCGCACAGATCATCCTCTGCGATCCGCACCGTGCAACGGTTATAGGCCTTGGCAGAAAAAATAACCTGCGTGGCATTACAATGAGCAGTCCCGACATACGCGCAGGACAAGCCCTACTAATTGCAGCCCTTAGTGCCGAAGGTAAAAGTGTGATCCAGAATATTGAACAGATCGATCGGGGGTATCAGTATATAGATGAACGTTTAAGGAATTTGGGGGCGGATATTAGGCGGGTTTCTTAAGATCAATTTGGGGTAATAGTATGAACACATATACTATTCATAAAATCATTAATTTTGAAATTATGAAAATAGCACTTCAATATGTAAGCGATATGAATGGAAAACCACAAGCCGTTCAAATGCCAGTGGGCGAATGGGAAAAAGTGTTTTCCTGTATCAGAAAATCTGAACAGGTATTACAACTCAAATCTGATCTCAAAGTTGCCTTTAAACAAGTAGAAACTTTAAGAAAGTCGAAAGCGAAAAAGGAGACTTTAAAGGATTTTCTAAATGAATTATAAAGTAATACCGGTTGACAAATTCAAAAAGGAAGCCAAACGGTTAATCAAAAATATCCTTCTCTTAAAAACGAATTGTCTGATTTAGCTGAAGCTTTATCTATTGAACCAACTCAAGGAACATCATTAGGTAATGACAGTTTTAAAATTCGAGTTCCTATTAAATGTAAAGGGAAGGGAAAAAGTGGCGGCGCTCGAATAATTACTTATTTAATAAATCAGCAGAAAGAAATTTACCTTCTAACTATATATGATAAAGTAGAGTTTGATACTATTGACAACAAAACTCTTCAAAGAATTATAGCTGTCATTTCTTCAGAGAAGTAAAATTATGTTAACCTCTTTTGTAACTTTAGTCAGTCCAAAGTACTCTGTAACGGCCAATGGCGAAAGAAAATCATTCTCCAGCAGCATTCTATGATTTAAAGTTAGTAACATTGGATTCTTGAAATCCACTAAAAAAGATATTTATTTTAAACGAAAACAACACATGCAAAGGCAACTAATAGTATCTTTTTTTATGTGTTTTTTTATAGTGCAATTAGATGCACAAAAA
>CALRVT010000010.1:0-119143 GCA_943371675.1 Chitinophaga pinensis
CTTTTTTATTGATACCATATTTTTCCGGATTAAACTGCTCCGGAGCCATGTATTCGATGGTACCCAATAATAAGGAAGCACTTGCCTGGTTAGCATCGGCCGCTTTGCTGATACCAAAATCGGCTATCTTGGCTATTAACCTGTTTTGCTTATCACGCGCCAATAAAATATTCTGCGGCTTGATATCTCTGTGAATGATTCCCTGGCTGTGTAAATATTTAAGTCCCTCCAGCACATCAATGAGCAACTTGCTCAATTCAAACATGGGCACCGGGTTATGGGTAAGGTATACCTTCATCTGCCCTTCCTGCACATATTCCATTACACCAATTTGTACCTGCTCTTCCTGGCCATGAAAGTTTCTATTCACCAGGGTTTCAATCCCATAATATTTTACAATATTAGGGTGGGCCAGTACAATGGCTTTCTTGATCTCGTTGATGATGGTGTACTTATTGGCCTGATCCTGGGGATGAAAAAATTTCAAGGCAACATCCATTTCGAGTATCTTATCATAGGCCTTATACACAGTGGCAAAACCACCTTTTCCCAGAAGATCCGTTTCAGGATTATAGATGTACTTATTTAGAATTTCCATTATGGATTTTAAAATGGCCTAGGCCATATATTGTTCAATTAGTTAATGTATCAAAAACACCTATAAATATGGTAATCATACGAATGTATAAAATAATCACTTTCTGTGGTAATAAAAGCCGAACAAAATAATAGTAGGAATAATGTGTTATATTATTAAATAATTATATATTAAATACACTTAATGCATATAATTATTTAATTATATCTAATAGACACAAAAAACAGCATTTTTGATTAAAAGATTCTTCCCAAAAACGCTTAAGTCTAAACAAAATGCATCATTTGTTGCATAGCCTGATGCAATGGGGCATTTACATCCAACATGGTGGCTAAAATAGAAAAGTGATTGGTTCCGGGTATTTCCATTAATTGCATAGGCAGCTCTTGCGCTTTCCATTGCTGGTATAATTCCAAACTTTGTTCCCTGTATTCCGCTGTTTCATCTGCACCTACGGCTAATATCAACGGACAGGTAGCAAAGGGCAAAAGGTTTACCGTACTATTTGCTTTGGCAGTTGCTTCATCCATCTGTAACACTTCGTTTACAAAACATTTTTGCACCGGAAGCAGGTTATACAAACCACTAATAGCAGCAACCCCTTTTAAAGTATCCTTTCCCATTTCAGGGTGGTATGATGACCAGTTAGTAGTTAGCATCATCGCAGCCAGATGACCTCCTGCACTATGGCCTGATACATAGATCTGATGGGGATCTCCATTGAAACACTCTATATTTTGATAAACCCAGGCAATGGCTTTACTACAGGAATCCACCAACTGATCCATTGCGTATTCCGGCAATAAGGGATACCCTACCAGAACCGTTGAAACCCCATAGTTACGAAAGGCTTTTGCGATCATATAAAAATCAGCAGGCGCATTCTTATACCAATAACCTCCATGAATGAATACCATTACTTTGGCATTCGGTTTTTCTGCCGGAAAAATATCCAGGGTTTCTCTGGCAAGATCACCATAAGGAATATTTTTTACTACAGAGATTGTTTCACCTGCTTCTTTACCCAAAGCTTCCCATTCTTGTAAATGCTTTTCATGATCCGGCACATTATACCGGTTATTATATTGTTGATCCAGTTTTTCCTGGGTGTAGTTTTTGTAAATGATCATTTTCTAAAAGATCCTCGCGTACCCTTGCGTCCTTGCGCCTTTGCGGTTAGGGATTAACCGCGAAGGCGCGAGGGCGCGAAGGATCGCTAAGAGAGGGTTTATTTTTCGGAGAGACATTTGAATACCAGTTGATAGAACTCTGGGTGCGACTGCCAGGTTTTACCTGTCACGATTTTCCCATCCTGAATGGCTTCCAGCACCGGCTCATAAACGCCGCCATAACTTTCCACTTCAAATTTTACGTGCTCATAACAGGCGATCTTTCTTTTGTCAACTAATCCGGCAGTAACCAAGATCTGCGAACCATGACAGATCGCGAATACATATTTGCCGCTATGGTAAAACTCTTTTACAATACTGATCACCCTGGCATCATTACGCAAATATTCGGGTGCCCTTCCCCCTGGAAACAAAACGGCTTCATATTGGGTGGTATCAACATCATCAAAGGAAATATCCGACTCCACCAAATAACCCTTGCGTTCTACATAAGTATCCCAGCCTGGTTCAAAATCATGGATCACCAGGTTCATGCGTTTAACGGAAGGTGCTGCTATCACTGGTTCGTAGCCTGCTTCGCGCAAACGGTGTGAAGCATACAATATTTCAAAACTTTCGCCGGCATCACCGGTAACTAGCAGGATTTTTTTAGCAGCACTCATAAAAAATATTTATACCTAAACTTACACGATTCTGTTCAAAACAAAACAAACCACGGCCTTTCAGGATCTGTCTTTATTTTTTTTGGTATACCCTTACATAATCCACTTCCATCCTTCCCGGAAAATCGGAACCGGCAGGGTCTCCCCCATTATCGCCACCAATCGCCAGATTTAATAACATATAATGGGGTTGCTTAAAGGGCTGAAAGCCGCTCCCATCCTTATTTTGGAGTAAATCTAAGGATACTTCATTCAACAACTTATTATCAAGCCACAAACTGATGGCATGCTCATCCCAATCCATCCGCCAAACATGAAACTGATCAGCCCATTGTTTTGCACCCAAAGAATCAACAGAAAAAGTATGACTAAACCATTCCGGTTTTGTATCCTTACCCAAACAGGCAATATTGGCTAATAACCTGCCCCGATAAAATTCCATGATATCAATTTCACCATTAGCCGGCCAGTTTTTTTCTATGCCCAATGTCCACCAGGCAGGCCAAAACCCAGACTGTATGGGTATTCTGGCCTTTAATTCAAACCTACCATATTGCCATTGTTGTAATCCTCTCGATATTAAACAGGCTGATGTATAATCAATAGTAGAACGAATATTTCGCCAGTCTTTACTTGCTGCTAAAAATTCGGGATTGATTTTTTGCTCTTTTTTGGCCTCAATAATTAAAACTCCATTTTTACAATAGGCATTTTCCGGTTGATAATATTGTAGTTCATGGTTTCTTACAAAGCCCTTTTCATAAGTCCAGTTCTTCTCATCAGGTTTGCCGTCTTTGGTAAATTCATCAGACCAAACAAGCTGATAACCTGTTGAAACATTTTGTCCAATAGCCACATGAAAACAGATGCTTAAGCAAAAGATTCGAATAAATGTTAGCATGTAATAGCTGTTTCAGGAAAGTTACTGCTTATTTTACTATCGTATAGGCTGCTGTGACCTTTTGGCCGTTAGCCAAGTAACTAAGACCCATTTCTGTAGCCGTTAAATACGTAATTCTATATCCATGCGTTGCATTTACCCCATTGGGATTATTGGTGATCTTATGTTTCAAAGAATCTTTGGAAACCATTAACCATAAGCCTTGCAGGCCATCACTGTCTGTAAAACTGCCATTGAGGTGATAGGCAATACGATATCCAGCAAATGCAGGATTTAAGGGTTGGGATGATTGATCAAATTGTATATCAGTAAATTTCCACTCGGCATAAGCACGGCTATTTCCCGTTAAGTGAATGATATTTTGTTGAACAGGATCGGCTTTAGGTGCATATTGTTTGTTACAAGCTATCAATACAATCAGAAAGAGACATACACGATAATACCTGTAATCAACAAGGGGGGATGTTGATTTCATTTAGTTGCTATTTTTTAACGAATGAGATGGTTGGTTTTATTAATAAAAAATTTAAATCAGTGAAAAATTGCATCATAAAAACAGTCATCATTTTTTGGTTCAGTAAAAGGTCTAAACTAAACGGAAGCTTTGTTAAAAAAATTGTATGCCTCACAAGATTTAATACATTTATAAGCCAAACTTTCAGTTATGTGTTATGATGTTGCGTTTACAGCCAAGATGCAAACCATCCAGGAACATTTTCCCAATATCATTGAAGAGGAACAACTCATCATTCATTTTGATACTACTGTTCACATTCAGGGACATGCATTCAAAGAACAACCCATCATTTACCAAAACAGAGACGACCAAAAACTGCACCTCAAACTCATGGAATGGGGTTGTATTCCATTTTATATCAAGGATGAAAAAGCATTTCAGCGCCAGCGCCTCACCATGCTCAATGCCCGCAGCGAAAGGATCCTGGACGATAAAACATCCTATTGGTTTAAGATCCGAGAGAGAAGATGCCTGGTACCTGTATCAGGTATTTATGAACACAGGGAGATCAAGGGCTGGAAAAACAAAGTGCCCTATTTTGTAAGTATGCCCCAACAGGCTTTGTTTTATTTACCCGGTTTATATTCTGTTGCAGAATTACCCGATACCACTACTGGTGAGATCAGGAAGAGATGGAGCTTTACCATCATTACCCGTCCCGCAAACAAACTGATGCAGCAAATACACAATGGTGGCGATAATGCCGGTCGCATGCCCTTATTTCTGCCACTGGATCTTGCACAAGAATGGTTAGGTAATGTAGATGAACCCAATTACAGAAAGATCTTGGATTACGAAATGCCATCTGAAGCGCTTAGCTATTGGCCTGTTTTCAGTATTCGCACCAATAAACCGCATCCCGAAAACAAACAGAAAAATGAAGCATATGAATGGCCGCAATTGCCTGCTATCAGCCTTTAGCAACCAGGATCTGTAAAATATTTGTAGCTTTCTGAAACGAAGATGCTGATAACCCATGTAGCTATATTAGAAAACGCAAGGGCAGGAAATGGCCAGTCTGCAAAGCAGTCGGGCTGGCTTGCACAATCATTAACCCAAAGAAATATCAAAGCCACCATCTTCCCTGAAAAATGGCCAGATGATCTGGAGGAATTTTCGGATGTTTGGTTAATTGGCGGTGATGGCACCCTCAATTATTTCATCAACCAATACCCTGATTGCACCAAGCCACTCGCTTTGTTCAAAGGAGGTACCGGCAATGATTTTGCCTGGCGATTATATGGCAATAAAAGCCGGGAAGCCCAGCTGGAACAGGTTTTAAGGGCAGACATCAAAAAAGTAGATATAGGCAAATGCAATGATCAGTATTTCATCAATTGCCTAGGTGTTGGCTTTGATGGTGAGATCCTGAACTCCATGAAAAGTATACGGATATTGGGTGGACATATTGGCTACCTTCTGGCCGTTATTAAAAAGATCTTCTTTTTTAAAGAATATACCTACACCATACAATCAAAGAATGAACAGTGGCAGGAAAAATTTTTATTGGTGATGGTGGTTAATTCCAACAGATCCGGCGGTGGATTTTTTGTTGCCCCTGATGCTGCCATTGATGATGGCAAACTGGATATGGTGCTCTGCAAAAAATTACCCATCTGGAAAAGACTCAAATACCTTCCCGTCATCCAAAAAGGAAAGCACCTGCATCTGCCCTATATCATTCACAGAATGGGCCATTCTTTTCATATTCAATGTGAAAAGGAACTGGCCATCCAGATAGATGGGGAACTTAGATTTGCATCTTCCTTATCTATTGAAGTAATGGCGGGTAAATTTTTATTTCGTTATTGATGATCATTTAAAATCCAAAAAATTAAACAAGAAATTGGGGAAGAAGTGGGAACTTTAGGACTATAAATTTTTCCCATGAACAAGAGTGGTTCAGGTTTCCTGTATTTTCTATTGGGTATTTATGCCGTTATGATCAGTTGGTATTTTAACCATTCTATCATCTTGGCAATTATTCATTATATCTTCTGGCCTATCTATCTGGTGTATGAAATTTTAACCGGTCATCTAGCCCATGATATGTGGAAAATAATACCAGCATCCTATTTCAACTAACAGCACACTTACATACCCATCGATGCTAAAGCTGCAATGGGCAGGTCATAGAGTTGTTTGTTATCCGCCTCAATTTTCAATCTTCCTTCCGGGCCATTATTTCCGTGGATAAAATATTTTCTGATGGATTGTACTTTTCCGAAATAGAGTTTTGTGCCTTCCAATGATTCGTAACTGCGGAGCATTATGGGTAATAATTGCGGATTTTCAATCTCCCTGAACAGATGCACCGACCGCTGATAGCCATTGCCCATCTGCAACACTTCATGGTAATGAAATTGACAGGGTAATTCATGGTGTAAACGATGGTTTAGCTTTTCAATATAAACCGAACCCGAATCAACCACTACAATATTGATATCACCCATGATCTTTTGCGATTAGAATTACAATAATAAACAATACTGTGGATTGAGCAAATCCGTCTGAATTGATCAAAATCCTTGTAAGCACTAAGTACTATGTAACTATACAAAATGTTTACCCTATTGTATTTCCTTATTTTTTATTAGATTCATACTGGCACTAAAAACAAAGATCATGAAATCAATCATTGGCACTTTAGGTATGTTCTTGCTTTTTGCTGTAGCCCAAGCACAAGAATCCCGTTCTGCAAAATGGATCCCCTTATTTGATGGAAAGTCGCTGAAAAACTGGAAAGTAGGCGCCAATGCCGGAACTTTTTCGGTGGATAGCGGTATGATCATTGCACATGGAAAAACGGCGCACTTGTTTTATGATGGTCCTGTGAATGACCACAACTTTAAAAATTTTGAATTAAAAGTGGAACTAATGACCTACCCTGGTTCTAATTCTGGTATCTATTTTCATACAGCATACCAGGAAAAAAGCTGGCCGGCAAAAGGTTATGAAGTGCAGGTTAATAATTCGCATCTTGATTGGAGAAGAACAGGAAGTTTATATGGGATGAATGATGTCAGGGAAAAATTGGTGGATGATTATGTTTGGTTTACAGAAACCATTAAAGTTGAAGGTAAACATGTGACCATCAAAGTGAATGATCAAATAGTGGTGGAGTATACAGAGCCGGATGATGTAAAACGCAGTAAGGGCGATGCCCTACGACTAATTTCATCGGGCACATTTGCCTTACAGGGGCACGATCCGAATAGCATTGTGCAATTCAAAAGTATAATGGTGAGAATTCTTCCTGATTGATCATTTTTATTAGCCGCAGATTCGCAGATTAATTGACTAATCTGCGAATCTGCGGCTAAAACTCATTTATAAATCTGGTAAACAAATTTCCCATGCTCTTTCAGATTGATATTCATCAAAAACTCCCGATAAATCTCTCTTTTCTACCTGGTATTTGCGAATTTGGCATCATCATCCAGTAATGTTTTTCAAGAATTCTCAAATGTTTCAATCGAATCCCAATTCTCTGGAATGGATTTATCAACCAATTGTCTAGATTTATTTATGTAATACTTTAGAACCGGGTCTTCATTATTAATTACAGTTAGGGTTTCAAAAAAATCAATTGCTTGTTTGAATTGTTTATTGCTGTATGCATCCAAAGCCTTATGGTAAAGACCAAGATATTCTGTTTTTTTGGTTCGCATTTCTAATGGATCCCCTTCAAAACACTCGTATAAACTTATATATCGCTTTTTACCTTTCACCCTTACTCTTCCAATAAATCTTAACTGTTCACGACGAGCAGGACCTAAATGTTCAATAACAGTCTCACTTAAAAGTATGTTCACGCCGAAGTACTTCGTTAGTCCTTCAATCCTTGCTGCAGCATTCACCGTATCTGAAACAATACCTGCATCCATACTTTGTGCATTTCCCATGATTCCAATGATCACTTCCCCGGAATGAAGGCCAATTCCCACTTTAATATGTAAAGGATCTTTATTTGAAATCTGAACAATATATTCATGTAGAAGAAGCTGCATATCGATAGAAGCTAGTAATGCATTGTCCGCATTATCAAAGAATGCCATAATCCCATCCCCCAACAATTGATTTACCATACCATGGTGCATTGTCACTATTTCTGTCATCTTTTCTAAATAAGCACTAAGAAATGTAAAATTTTCTTCTGCCGTAAACTGTTCAGCTATGGTAGTATAGGAACGAATGTCAGCAAAAAGTACTGTCATTTGTTCGTTTCTATAATCACCCAATTTTACATCAAGAATAGAAGTATGACCCAAAAATCGAAGATATTCCTTTGGTGTAAAACGACTATACGCTTCAGTGAGGATCACCTGCTTATTCAATGCATCTTCCAAGTTTCGATACAAAAGTGCATTATCTAATGAAATAGCAATTTGTGAACTAAGTATCTTCAAGACATTGACACGTTCTTCTGAAAATGCATGAGAGATAAGGTTATTTTCCAGGTAAATCATACCCAGAAAGTTCTGTTGATGAAGAATTGGAATACATAATATTGATTTTGAACTGTTGTTAATTATATATTCGTCATTTTTAAAACGTTCATCGTTTTCAGCGTTGTTGAGCAGAACAGTATCGCGCGTTCTAAATGTGAACTGAACTACAGTTTTTGCAACTCCTTTACTTTCATTAACAGGTATATCATCAAGAAACTCAGCTTCATCAATCTTCACATCTCTTGTTACGGATAGTACCAACTTCTTATCTTTTTCAAGAATCAGATAACCAACTTGTGCTCCTGCATTTTCAACTACAATTGAGATCATAGAAGGCAGTAATTTATTCAGTAAGATCTCCCCAGAAATGGTTGCTGCAGATTTCATTAAACTCGCTAGGTCAAGGCCGTGTTTACTTTCAGTTGCTAATGTATCAGAATGATTAACAGTAGACCCTTCATTGAAATGATAGTCGATATTCAATTCGAGAAAGGGAAATTTTTCAATCATCAATTTCACCTTTGCAGTTGCACCCCATCTTTGAAAGTCATAAGCACTTTCTTTTAAATAAATATTTGCATTCTTAGAATGTCCCATATCCTGATAAGTCTGCCCAATTAATTCTTTACAAATAGCAAGCAAATGTGTTAGGCCTCTTCTCTCACATTCTTCAAGTAGATTTTCAAGTATCCTAAGTCCAGTTTCTATTTCTAATCTAGAAAAATATTCTAACGCAACCAATAACTGACAATATTCATAATAATTAATAGGTGCAGTAACAGATCTGACCTTAATTGCCTTTAGATGACTTTTTATAATAGATTGTAATTGTCTACTATGGGCATGATTTTTTTTAATTTTCAATAATTTTAGTGCACATAATGAATGGTATAGAGCATAATCAATATAAAAATAAATAGCATTAATATAATCAACATAGTCCATCCCTTTTAGCACGTGCTCAACAATGATATTCTCATATTCGTTCAGCAAATAATTTGCTTGAAAGATGTGAATGTTTAGTACCATCACATTCGTAAAGGCATACCCTTTTTTAAAATGCTGAAATTTTCCTTCAATACTTGTATCTGGCACTTCATGGTTCCAAGATAAAAGCTTGTTACCTTGCAAAAGCAAAATTGTTTGAAATCTGCACAACAAAAGATCGTATCCAAAGTAGTTATTAAGTTTCTGCAAATGTTGAAGGTGTATAGATGATTCTTGCAAAATTTCTGATAAAGGAATGCCCAATGTCAACCGAAAACAAATGATATTATAATAATTTAGACCAAGATATAAGTAATCTCCAGCCGCCAATGCCATCTTACCTATTTTTGAAAACTCTTCAACAGAAGTAGTCACATCTATTTTTAAATGTGAAATGAAACTTAGCTTTACGTACCGCAGTTTGTGAAAAGGAAATGGATTTCCAAATTCTTTATTAAGATCTTCTCCCAATTCGGCCATTTTAAAAGCTAGGCTTACATCCCCAAAAACTGTATTCATAATCATCCCAAATCCAGTAAAACCAAGTGCAGAAGAAGGTGTGTTGCCAAGTTTTAACGCATACCTGACTTCAAATAACACCATCCATGCAAACAAATCCTGATTGGATAAGTAGACAGATGGTCCTGCTTCGAGGAGTAATTCAGCTAATTTAACATGATCGTCATCACTACATCTTGGGCCGTGTACTAAATCAGAAGAAGTTTTATTTCTTAGTCTCCATTTTATTTCAGCGATGTTGAAAAGAATAATTAACTTAGAAGTAGCTTTATTAAGTGGTATTCGAATTGAAAAAAGGCGAAGTGCCAGTCCAATTGTTTCAATCACTTTTGGGTGATTGTTAGATGAAGAATACATATCAACCAAGGCACGATAAACAACCAATTTGTCCATCCTGCTTCTACTATTACTGAGCAAAAGTGCATATTTTATTTCGGCGTCGTCAATATTGCCCATTAAATAATAACACTGTGCCAATATAATATATAAACCACGCCATAGTGGATAATCATCTTCTAATACTTTATCATTCAAAAGTGAAACTCCATTATTGGCATACTCTAAAGCCTGTACATATGCGGTAGCTTCTACTGCTTTATTTCCTGCAGCTAGATTTAATGAGGCTAATAAAAGCAATTCCTTATCTGTTACCAATAATGCTCTTGCCTTATTGAGATGGTTACATATAATGAAGATCTCCTTTTGTTTTGCAGCTCCAGCACTCGAACTGTTCAAATACATACCTAAAGTGAGGTGAACATTTCTATTTTCTTCTAATGAAAGAAGTGAATAGGCAGCCTGTTGAACCCTGTCATGCAAAAACTTGAATTTGGCATCTGTTGTTGCTGTTCCCTCATTTATGAATGAATAGAAGTTGGCAAGTAAAAGCTGCGTATCGGATAATAATACGTGATGATCATCTAAAGGAAAGATTAAATTCAATTCTAAACCCTGTTTCAATGCAGATAGCACATCAAGATTACAAATACTTGCTAATTGGCGTAAGGAGAACTCATTACCTATACACGCGGCTAGTTTTAAAACTTCTTGCCCGCTTTCGCTCATCTTCTGAATCTTCAACACCATTAGGTCCACAACATTATCTGTTATGTTCATATTGCTCAATTCGTCCTGACTCCATTCCCATTTTCCTTTTGAAGATTCAAATTTGATCAACCCTTCCTCATGCAGATTACTTAAAGATTGTGTAAGAAAAAATGGATTCCCTTCTGTTTTTACTAATAAGAGTTGGGCTAGACCTCTTGTTTCCTGCACCGGTTTTTTGAAGGCATCAGAAAGCAGATTACAAATGTCATCTACTTGTAGATTATTCAACTCGATATCGTAGAAAGTTTTTTGAAGTTTAATTTTTTGAAGTGTTTGCATTAGTGGATGCGCGTTATCTACTTCATTGCTTCGATAGGATCCAATCAAACCAAAGTGTTGCAATTCTATATCTGTAGACAATAATTCTAGTAAGTTCAAAGATGCAATATCTGACCACTGAAGATCGTCAATGAAAATAATTAAAGGACTATTGGGCTGTGCAAGTGTTTTTACAAAAGTCTTTAATGTTTGCAAGAATCGATTTGATGCTTCTTCGGGTAAAAGAGGTGGCGGAGCAGGATGACTTCCTATAATTAGTTCAAATAGAGGAATGAGTTGATTAATGATTTGAATATTATTGCCAAGGGCAAATTCTAATTTTTTTCTAGTCTCCATTAGCACTTCTTCCTTCTCACTTAGTATTTGTTTTGCTAAATGTGTAAACACCTGCGTAAAACCATAAAAAGGTATCCCCCTGTTTAACTGATCAAATTTACCTGATGCAAAATTTCCTTTCGCTATTGTAATTTGCCTTCTCGCTTCCTGTACCAATGATGTTTTACCTATACCAGAATAGCCTGAAACCAAAATTAATTGAGGCTTACTATCTTCCACAACTCCTTTCATGATCTGTGATAATTGGCCAAGTTGCTTTTCTCTACCATACAGTTTAGATGGTATGATATAGATTCCGAATGTATCTTCGGTAGATAGCCTAAACTTGGTAATTACACCATGCTTTTTCAGTTGATTACCACAATATTCTAAATCATTTAATAGATTAAATGCACTTTGATATCTGTCATCCGATGATTTGGCCAAAAGCTTTAAAATAACATGCGTAAGCATTTCTGGTAAATCAGGCCTGAAAGTTCTAGGGTCTGGGGGTATTTGAGCAAGGTGAGCATGTACCCATTCCAATGGGTGTTTGGCTGTAAAGGGCAAATGACCAGTGGCTATTTCATATAATGTAACTCCCAATGAATAGAGGTCTGAGCGATAATCTACAGGCCGGTTCATTCTTCCCGTTTGCTCAGGGGATATATAAGGGAGCGATCCTTCTAGAATTCCTGTACCAATCGCTTCTTGTGTTCCGGATAATAACCTTGCAGATAGGCCGAAATCGATGAGTTCCACCTCTCCGCTTTCTTCAAGAATAATAATATTGGAAGGTTTGATATCCTTATGTATGATCTTACAGGAATGCAATTTGGAAATGATTCTGCAAAGCTGACAAGCCAATTCGATAAAAGCAGTAATTTCTGGAACTGTCTTTTTAAAAAAATTACTTAATGACACACCCCCCAAATCTTTCGATACTATGCAATATTGATTTTCATTCCTTTCCATTTTGATCACTATAGGAATACCATCTACCGGCAAGCCTTCCAGGATTTGGAATTCATGACGAAGCTTAGCTATCTCCATAGGTTTGGGGAAAGGATTTGCCAATGCCTTGATGATGACCAATTGACTGGTCTCCATATCTATTGCCCTATAAATATTCGATTTGGTTCCCTGATGAAGAATTTCTGTAAGGTTGTATCCTTTAAACATGATTTTATGGTGAAGTATGGAATCGTATTAAAGGTTAAGACTATTTAATTTATTATCAAACATTATCATGTTCACCTGGAATATGGAAGTCCTTTTGTAAAATAGCTCTGGCAGTTTGTTTACCTGCAATTACTGCTGCTTCTACACACCCCGCATTGAAACCATTATCTATCCAATCTCCTGTTATGAACATATTATTGAAACCTGATTCATCTGTTTTTAACCTGCAAATGCTGCTATTGGTTTCTGATAGTACATACAATTCTGTGGGGTCGATATTTGCTCTAAACCATTGACGATTGAATCGCTCTTCGCCTTTAGAATCGATAATATCTGTGAGCAGATCCCATTTGAAGTTACCATTTAAGTCGGTTGCATTCGGCCAAAGTTGGGCACTTAGTTTTATCATAAATTCTTTAGATTTTTCTCTGACTTTCTCATAAGCTTTTTGAGGCACAGTAGGGTCATTAAAATCCCATTTGGCATAATCAACTTTTGTTTCAATTGGTCCACACAAATAGGCAATATTATTTGGAAAGGCATTATCCGGCCATGATTCCCTTATAATGAGATCGCTCATATCTGCCCAAGTATCAAATGGCTCTTCATATGACCCTGATAAAGGGGTTCCACTCATCCAGTAAGGCCAACCCAAACCAGCCAGATCAGGATAAAACCAAAGTTGGAATGCCTGCGTTTCGCAAGCAGTAACCGACTTTACCATTGATTTCCATTTGTCATTCACTTCTATTAATTCTTTGGCGATTACAGGTAATGCCCCAATGGAAATACCTTGAACTATAATATCATAATCTACCCCTTGCCTCAACGTTTTTTCTCCTACATCCTTCCATGTTGTCCAGTACGATTCGAGATTGATATCATTATTTTTCAATTCATCACCTTCCATCAATTGATCGTAAAGAGGATCGGATGGCCAGCAGGGTAACCCTTTTACATCATATAAAGGATTATACGCTTCATTTCCCTTTATCGTAGCCTGAACACCCATTTCAATGGCTTCGATCATGGTTTTATCTGAGTTGAGCTGCAGGTTTTTTACTTTATGAAAGAATTCAAATTTCACCCCCCTTGCTTTCAATACCTCATACATAGGTCCGAAGATTGTATCGCCCATACCCGCTTGCATTCGGTAATAGACGGCTCCACGATAAGTAAAAGCCATTCGAAGTGCCCCACGAAGAGCGGTACCTGCTTCAAAAGTGAAATATTTATAGCCGCCAAAAACTAATCCATATACTGCTTGAACCAATGCAGAGTCTAATGTTATAGCAGAACAACCATGCTTTTTAAGCCATTCTCTGTAATCCATATTATTGATCACATCAAATCCATTGGTGATCACTCCATCTTCAAGAATCCCTTTGATATTACAAATTGAAAATTCAGAAAATATCCATAAATGACGGGTATTGATATTTGTATCAATCTGCTTTTCAACTCTCTCCCATATTCTTTTCAATATTTTTTCAAGGTATTCAAACAGAATTTTATAATGCCCTTGATCATGTTTTTCAATACTTTCTACGAAATGGAGAGCAGCTAGAATGAGACTTCCTACAATATCAGTCTCTAGAACACCTATCTCTCTAAAAATTCTTTTAATAAAATCATCCAATTCTCCAAAAATAGATTCCTCTTCTAAGGCCTGATGTGTAGTTGATCCTCCCTTCAGAATTCGAATGGCAGTTTCTAATATTCCAGCATGATGTTCCTGTGATTTAGGAGTAACGATATTTTTTGAGGAAAGGCTTGTATCATAGTAAGCTACATGCTGTGCATGCAATGCTTTTATAATTTCTTTAATGTAATCAAGAACTGTAGGCAATTCACCATCATGCAAACCAGGGGTTTGCTTATTTGATGGAAGTACCATTGGCCAATGTTCCCATTTACCCCATACATATTCTTCCAATATAACTTCATCATAAGGCTTGAAAGCTTCCTGCCAGGTTGCTAAAGGTTTGTTCAGTGGCCGGTTATTTGCAGCATAACATCGTTGTATCAGGTCAAATGCATTGTCATAAAATCCAAACCACAAATGGAGACCATGTTCTTCTATGCGGTTCGCAAATTCTGGATTACGGCCACTCGCCCCCTTACCCCCCAATCTCCAACCCATCTGATAAAGAGTTATCTCATATAGATCTTGCCAACCAGGTTCATCTGTAAGTTGAATAGCAGTAGTCATGGATGAAACACCTCCACCAAGGATTACTATCTTTTTTTTGGTTGACTCATTTTTATCAAGCGCTTCCATATGTTTATTATTTTTTGAATTTAAATAATTGTGTTACCCTTTTCCAAAAATCCGGCTTCATTTCATTCGTCCAAACTTCCGTCCCTTGTTCAAAAACAAAATCCCAATTGATCCAAAAAGCGGAAAGTGCTATTTGTTTGTCAACCAAGCCCAGATCTGAAGCAATTGGGAATAAATCATTTTGCGGAAGCCCTAACTGATAAGTACCTTCTAAAATTCCAATACCATTTAGTTGTTGAAATTTGGCATTAAAATCAACAATTGATTTATAACAAGAAGTATCAGCAGAAGTGATAGAACGAAATTGGCGTAATGAAGTAAATGGCAAACATTTTTCTACTAGCAATTCAGCAATTTCAATCACCAGACCCAATCCGGGTATTACAATATGACCATCACCAAAAATCAGATTTTTTACTTCATTGACTGCTATCTCCAAATCCTTTATCTCACTAGAAACTTTATTATTGTTATCTGCAATTTGAGTGATAGATGATAATATAAGATTTGAAAAAGAAACGCCTTTACTAAAAAGGGCAGTACTAATGGTTGAAACGGTAAATACTTTATTAGTTTCTGTTGGACTTGTAGGTTGTACAATCGTACCATACGCTTTAGGCATTCCGTATAACTCCCTACCACTGGCCATGATGATAGCATCATCTACAAAAATATAAGGAACTAATGCTGAAACATGTTCAGATATCCAAACATCTCCCACTTTTTTTATTCTCACAACAAAAATAGAAAAGATCAATTCTTGGTAAGGGATTGTTCCCCAATTATCAAAAGGTGCAACAAGTGGGTAACAACCCGCATAATTAGAAAATGTAACCAAAACATTGGGCAAAAGCGGCTGATAATAAACTTCTTGGTTTGAAGGTATGTTCAACCAATTATCACATACTTTTTGAAGACTTTGCAGATCAGATTGAAAATTGAAGCACATCATCATCGCTCCCTGTAAACCAATAGGTGCTGGGAAATTCAATGAACCATTCTGATAATTGAAAGTAGCGGAACTAGATTGCATTTTCTGTTGGCTTTAGTTAATGGTTGATGTTTATGTAGTAAACAAGTGCCCAATCTGCTCCTGATTTTTAGAGTTCTACTATTTTTATAGAATAGCCAACTGAAAAATATCAACAAAACAAACCGTTCTTCTTTCCAATACCTAATTTAAAAATTATTAATCATTGATTATACAAACAAAAAAAATAATGAAATATGATAGCAACAATCAAAAGGGGAAGCAAACATTTGGATAAAACAAAATGGTTAAAAATATTTACTTCTAACAACTAATATCGTTTCAAATGACTTTGAAACACAAGTTTTCTAAATATACTCATCTTTTTTGAAAAATGCATCATCTTGAAAACTAAATTTAAAGAGAGACTGATGTAGAAATTGGAAGGATTTATAAATGAATATCAACCAAAAGTTCTGGAGTTAGCTTTGAACTTTTGAGAGGCTAAATATGAATAGCCATAAAGAACTTTAATTGTGAGATGTAAAACTGTTATTGTTTTCAAGATGTTTGAAAGAATAAATAAATAAGCCCTTGTGCCACCTGTAAATACCGTACATACTAATACTTTAGGATCCAATGATCACACAATTTCATATGCTGTGCTTTGTATTGGGAGATATGTATACGGCTAACTTCTATTTAAAGATCTGGTAAACAAATTTCCCCTGCTCCTTCAAACTAATATTCGTCAACAACACCCGCCATATAGCCCTATTCTCCCAGGTACTGGCAAATTTTGCATCTTCCGGTAAAACCAATGAAACCTGCTCTTTGCTGGCTTTCCAGATCTTGGCATCATAAGTTAAAAACACTTTTTTACCATCTGGCTCCTGAAATTCAATGGTACCGGGCTTTTCAAGACTTATCGCACAGGTGGTCATAAATGTTTGGGTTAGTTTTTCCGGAATTTGTTTCATCGCATATAGATCTTCTATAAAGATCCCTTTATTTCTCTCCGCAATTATTTTTCGTTGCCAGGATCTTACCATCGCATCTTCACCCCAGGCATTGGCCATATTGAAACTAAATTGAGCTGATAGTTCATTGGCAGCATATTGCACTTCTGTAGCGCCAAAGTTTTTACCCGGCTGTTGTTCCTTGCCATTGATAGTGGGCAGATTATGATAAGGCGATGTATTGAACCATAAGCTGTAACGCTTGCTGCTAAAGGTTTTGGAGGTATAAGTGCCTGCACCCACATCAATGATTACTGGGTATCCATTGTCGTACACCAGTATATCGCCCACATCATTGTGGTTATGACTTTCACCATTATGACCAGCATGCGATGCCAGGTACAAACCATTATTCAGTCTGGCAGCCATTAATTGTATATCAGGCAGCCAGACATCTTTTACCAAAACTTCATCAGCAGCATTTGCTGCACCACTGCGCAAACTCAATAGATTAAAGAGGTTGCGGGTTCTGAAAAATGATTCATGCGTGGGTTTTTTATTTGCTGCCACCTGATAAGCCCAACTACCAAACTGTTTCATTTTTTCATCCTGCACAGCTGTTCCAAATCGGTATAAGAGTAATCCATCAGGAGAAATTCTCGGTGCTGCATCAGCCACATTGATATAATAAGGCCCCTTGATATGTGTTTGATAAATATAAGCACCCATTTTCTGCACTATGGGTTCCTGGTAAATAGTCAATTTTCCATTGGAAACTTTTTCTAATAAAGTCAATGCATCAAACATACAGGCACCGGCAGCAAACCAATAACTGGGTCCTTCATCGGTTGCGCCATCTTCGCCCAATCCGTTCAAATAAAGATCAATTAAGGAAAGTTGTTGCTGTAAAGTCTTTGTTCTGCGTTCACTGTCTTTTTCCAACAAAAGACTTGCTGTCATCCAGTTACTGATCACCCAGGGATTCCAGTTATTCACTACCTGGGTTCTCTTGCCCCCACCCAAATAACCATAGCGGTTACTATTGGTTTCTAAGGGAATCAAAATGCGTTTATTAACCTCATAATAAATTCTTGGGCGAATTAATTTGGATATTTTTTCAAGCGAAGGTCCAACAAAATAATCCGTCAAAGCCAATACTGATGCGGTTTCTGCAGAAAAGAGATCTACAGTGATATCTTCCACATCAGGCAAACCATTCCCTGCTTTTTGGGTACCTAGATGTGCTGCTACACCCCAGAAACTTTCTTCACAAATACTCCAAACACCATTCATGATCGCTTCCGTAAATCGACCTTTGTTTTCTATAGATTCTGCCAATACCAGATCCATTAATTGATTGCGTTTTCCGAAGGATTGCTTTTGGTATTCTTCCCTATCACCGGTTCGTAGATATGCCATGGCAACTGTGGCACTGATCGATTCAATTTTTTTTTGCAATGCTTGTTCTCCATAGACTACCAATTGCTTTAGTAAGGTGTCAGGCACTGCAGCTTTCCATTCTTCTGTGGTTAAAGGAAATGGTTTCCATTGTTCTTTAGGGATGATAGAACTTTGGATTTGCTGCAAACTAAACTTGCTCAGCAAGTCTCTGTTGAAGGGCTGTGCGCTTAATCCGATAAAGAGTAACAAACCTAACAAACTCCATAATAAACGTTTCATAGTCTTCGTATTTACTCTGTGAAGCTCTGTCTCCTCCGTGTTCTCTGTGTTAAAAAGAAAATATTCAATCACCTTAAAGTATTTTTTCAACACAGAGAACACAAAGAGAACAGAGTTGCACAGAGGGATTAGGCGTTGGCTAAGGCACGGTCAAGGTGCACGTAACCGCCGTCTACATGAATGATCTGTCCTGTTGTATGGCTGCTTCTATCAGAGAGTAAGAATGCCACCATGTTGGCGATCTCTTCAGATGTGGTCATCCTATTCTCAAACGGAATCTTTGTATTGATCTCTGCTAATTTCTCCTCCGGATTGGCAAGGGTCTTGATCCACGACTCATACAAAGGCGTCCAGCATTCCGCCACTACCAAGGCATTCACACGGATCTTATATTTCAATAATTCCACTGCCCATTCCCTCGTTAAGGCATTGCGTGCACCATTAGATGCTGCATAAGCAGATGTATTACCCTGACCAGTTTCGGCAGTCTTAGAACTAATATTCAGAATAGGTCCCTTTGTTTTAATTAATTCCTGCAATGCAAAATGTGCCATCAAATAATAATGCACCACATTCTTATGCAAGCTCTCCATGAATCGTTCATAATTACCATGCTCCAATCCTACCCCATCATTCACACCGGCATTGTTTACCAGGCCATCTATTCTCCCGAATTGTCGGATGACGGATTTAACGGATTCTTCGCACGCATTGGGGTTGGTGAGTTCTGCAACTGTTTGCCAGGCTTTGCCGCCGGAGGCTTCTATTTCTTTTACCAGTTTGAGGTTGTCATTTTCATTTCTACCTATAATCACCGGGATGGCGCCTTCATTTGCCAATACACGCACAATGCCCTCTCCAATTCCCTTAGCACCACCCGTTACAATGATGACCTTATCTTTCAAATTCAAATTCATGATTTTATTTTTTCCTCTGTGAAACCTCTGTATCTCTGAGTCTCTGTATTAATTTTTTTTCAACACAGAGTCACGGAGAAACAGAGGTACACGGAGATTTTAAAGAAGTTATACTTAAGTATTCAAGTTATAAAATTCTTTTGCATTATTCCCGAATATATCAGCTTGCTCATCCTTACTAAATCCTGCATAATAATCTTTCACCAGCCCATACATCCTTTCATATGACGCTGCCACCAAACATACCGGCCAATCGGAACCATACATGATTCGCTTGCTGCCGAAGGTTTCGGTGATCACATCTAAGTAAGGAGTGAAATCAGTCGACTTCCAGTTTTTCCAATCTGCTTCGGTTACAATGCCGCTTACTTTACAGGAGACATTGGGTGAATGAGTGAAGGAGTGAATGAGTGTTTTCCATTCATCGATCAATCCATCTTTGATGAAGGGTTTAGCGATATGATCGATTACGAATCTTTGATTGGGAAATGCTTGAACCAACTCCAATGCAGCCGAAAGATGCTTCGGATAAACCAATAAATCATACGTAAATCCGAAATCCGCTAATCCGCCAATCCCTCTCTTAAACGATTCCTGCAACATGAAAGCCGGCTCTTCGCCTTGCAATATATGTCTGAAGCCTTTTACGATTTTTGTTTGTTGATAGTGGGCTAATCTTTCATGTAAATTATCAGCCCGAAGATCTACCCAACCTACTACGCCTTTGATGAAATTATTTTCTTTTACTAACTCAATTAAAAAATCAGTTTCTGCTTCTGTTTGGTCTGCTTGCACTGCAACACAACCGTTTACCCCATTTGAATGCAAAACAGGTTGTAGATCTTTTGGATGAAAATTTTGGCGGATCACTTGCATGTCATCATTGATCCATGCATGACTTATGGGATCATAATTCCAGAAATGCTGATGAGCATCAATGATACCCCCAGCCCCTAAAGGGGAGTTATTTTTAGAAGACGAGTTCATCTATCTGTTTGATTGATAAGCGATCACTGTTTGTTGCGATTCGCCAAGGCCGTCGATGCCGAGCTTTACTATATCACCTGGTTTCAAGTACACTGGAGGATTAAAGCCTAATCCAACACCAGCGGGCGTTCCGGTAGAAATGATATCGCCGGGCAATAAGGTCATGAAATTACTGAGGTAAGAAACTAGTTTGGGAATTCCAAAGATCAGGTCATCAGTATTACCGTCCTGCATCATTTGTCCATTCACACTTAACCATAAGCGTAAATTATGTGGATCAGCAATTTCATCTTTGGTAACCAGCCAGGGGCCGAGTGGTGCAAAGGTATCGCAGCCCTTGCCCTTATCCCAGGTGCCGCCTCTTTCTAGTTGAAAAGCTCTTTCACTTACATCATTGTGCAAACAATAACCTGCCACATGATCCATGGCTTCTTCTTCTGTAACATAAGATGCTTTCTTGCCTATCACAAAAGCGAGTTCTACTTCCCAATCAGTTTTTACAGAATCTCTAGGTATCATGATCTCATCATTCGGGCCGGTGATGGCTGTGGTTGACTTCATGAATAAGATGGGCTCTGCAGGTATGGGTGCATTGGTTTCTTTGGCATGTTTGGCATAATTCAATCCAATGCAAAGGATCTTGGAAGGGTTAGCCACAGGGCATCCGAGCCTGATGCCTTCAGGCAAGGGCTGCAACATATTATCATGTTTAGCGATCATCCATTCGAGGTGGAGGAGGCCACCGTGTTCGAAAAATTTCTCGTCATAATCCTGGATGAAGCCGGATACATCGTAGTTCTTACCGTTGAGGTGTACACCGGGTTTTTCTTTACCCTTTTCGCCAAATCTTATCAATTTCATATTTCTAGTTTTTCTTTGCGTACCCTTGCGTCTTCGCGCCTTCGCGGTTAATCCTAGCCACTAAAGCTTAACCGCAAAGGCGCTAGGGCGCAAGGGTTCGCGAGGAGGTTAGTTTTGTGCAATGTCTAAAGTTAGGATGGTATCTATGGGATCTAGCTTGAGGCCGTCTACATAAATAAATACCCCCTCCTCTACTTTGTTGATCTTTAAATGAGCAGTTTGATTAAATGCTGTAGCCCTTACTCCCGCTGCTACTTTCAATGGCACGAAAATATAGTTCTGCTGAGGCTTATGCAAAATATGCAAGAACAAACGCTGCCCTTTTTTGGTAACCACGCCCCAGGCCTGCTCTGGTACAATATTGCCGCGTGTACCGTAGATACTGCTGCCATATTGCTCCATCCATTTACCCATTTTGGCCAAAGTATCTACAAATTCTTTTTGAATCTGACCATTCGGTTTAGGCCCTACATTCAATAAAAAGTTAGCATTTCTTGCTGCTGCATTTACCATATAGTGAACGAGTGCAGGAACGGATTTGTATTTGCGGTCGGTAACATTATAGCCCCAGGCATCATTCATGGTTTCGCAGGTTTCTAAAGGAAGTTGTGAGATGGGTGCGCCGCCAAAGCTGGTGGTATTATTGCCTGGCAGGTCTTTCTCAAAAGCCTGGTAATCCTCACCGGGTATGGGTGCCAGATGGTGGTTATTGCTGATCATGCATTGTGGTTGCAGTTTATGGATGAGCGAATAGATCTCATCATAATGCCAATTCACTTTGCTTTGTAAGGTCTTGTCGTGGTCATTATCCAACTGATCCCAATGCCCATCAAACCAGATGCCCGAGATCTCGCCGTAATTGGTGAGTAGTTCTGTGAGCTGTGCTTTCATGAATGCGATATAAGAATTCCAATTGCTTTTTTGGGTGCGACCGGTGCCCTTACCTGTTTTGCCGGTTTCGTACTGGTAATCGCTGCGGTACCAGTCTAGCAAAGAATAGTAGCAGAATAGTTTGATGCCTTGTTTGTGGCACTCATCTGCCAATTGTTTGAGGGCATCTTTGGCATAGGGGGTGTTCATGATATTCCAGTCGGACTGTTTAGTAGCCCAGTTACTAAAGCCATCATGGTGTCGTGTAATGAAAGTAATGTATTGCATGCCTGCATTCTTGGCAATGCTTACCCATTCTTTGGCGTTGAAGTCTTGCGGGTTGAATACACGGATCAGGTTGGTATATTCATCCACCCGGATATTGCGGTTATTCATCACCCATTCGCCACTGGCCAGAACACTGGATGCGCCCCAGTGAATGAACATCCCAAATTTCATGTCTTGAAATTGTTGGCGGGCGGCAAGGTTTTCTTTTGTTGGTATGTAAGACTGTGCGTTTACTGTAATAGCCATGATGAGTAATGGCATAAAAAGGAATAACTTTTTCATAAGCAAGCGATTAATTGTAAAGTGGGTACAATGTAATAAGGAATTAGCTTTGAAAGAGAAGAAAGGGGGATGAATTTTAGGGAATTGGGAAGAATAAAGGAGAAATAGTTTGTGATTCCATATGGTGGAATTGGGGTGTATGATTTTAATTTAAATTTATAAGAGTTAGAGAGATAGTAATAAATTCAGGTACTAAAGAAGCTGCGTTTTTCAGGTAGATGGATTTTCGTTTTTTGGGTAGATTTTTAAGTCTACTCAAAAAACGCAAAGAATTAGATTGTAAATCAAGTAAATAGCGTTTAGGGATTGCGTATATTTAAAAGTTAGCGGAAATGTTTTATGAAACTCCAGAAAGAAACAGACATAATTAATCAATTACTATCTATTGCCGATTTTGGTGTAGCCCCTGAAAGAGACAAAGAGCCATATAGATTATTCGGCCTAGGAGAACATTCTGTAGTGTTTAAAGGACTTGACAACTATACCCTTTATCAAAACCAAATTGAAGAACTTTTTAGTTCTAATAAAGAAGTAAATTCTTCATATTCGCTGAAAACTTTCGAAAATAAGATTATTGAACTCATTCGGCTACTTTTTAAAGAAAAAAGAAAAGCAACTATAACTGATAGTGAAAGTATTTTCAACGATTTACTTTCAACAGAACTTTCAAACTTTGAAGTTTTTAATGAGCTATTTGGCGGAACTCTTAAATCTGCCGAAATTCAATTCGGCGACTTCACTGTATACAATTTAGCCTTAACTAAACTTGACTTATTCAAAAAATATCCTCCACTATGCAAACATGAAAATTTATACTTTGACTATATTAAATCTAATCTTCTTATTGGAATCAACGTTAAAGCGAGAGAGCAAAATAAAGCAAATGAGATCGCTGATATTTATCTAAGATCATTTGAAAATATTATGAGCTATGTTCTAGCTGACCTTAGTCATAATAGCACAATTGGACTTTTCAATTTCGTAGGACACAGAACACGAAAGGCAATAATTTGTAACGAAAAAACAATTGGTTCTCACAGCGACACTTTAAGCATGTTTATTGAATTCGATCTAGAAGATCCTTATCTAAAAAATACTGAGAATGGCAATGATATAATTTGGTCACTAATTACGAAATCAAATAAAACTGAAATTGAGAAGCGATTGATTAACTCTTCAGAATGGATTGGAAAAGCAATTAACGAAAAAGATTACCCTAAATCATTATTTCAATTCGTTATAGCTATCGAAGGAATGTTACAGCATACTGAAAGGGCATTTGTCACACCTTCGATTGTAAGTCAATTGAGTGATTGGCTTGCGTTCATTATTGAAGATGACCTTGAGGAAAGAAAGAGTATTTCTAAATATTTCAAGGACATTTATCAAAAAAGGTCTGCGATAGCACATGGAGGAGTAAAATCTATTGAAAAAGAAGACATAGATATTGCATTGATGATTTCAAAACTTATGATAATTTGCTTCTTAACTAAACCCCCTTTTAATACATTTAATAATATAGAGCAACTTAGCACGCATATTACCGAATTGAAATTTCGCTAGCACTTCCGCTAACAAGCGGCTTTGCAAAAGGCAGGCTTTTGTACTTAGTCCATCAGAAGTTGGATTTCTGCCCATGCTTCAGTAATTTGGCTTTAACTAATCGGGGCTTTATTCTCCGAATAGTCTTCGGGAGATTTTTCTGCGAATAAATTAAATATATAACTTAAATATTTATGCCAAAAATTGATAAACATGGGAATATAACAGAAGACCCAATTTATGAAACAAGAATTTTTGACGAATGGCCACACGAAGGTTTTTTTAAAAAAACACCTTGCAAGTTTGCAGGAGATTGGAAACTTATTGAAGTTATAGAAGACAGGGGTCCTTCAACAACAGAAAAAAGAGGTACCTGGTCAAAAGACTCTGAAGGAAATGAAATGTCTGCAGAGTATGGTACTTACACAGAATATTATATTGAATTACCAGGTGATATTATTGGATATCGTTATAAAGCGCAAAGAAAAATAGGATAATTAAATTTTTTTATTTTCCGCAGGGGCTTCCACGCAGATGTCTCACGGAGTGGGCTCCTTGTTTTGAAAATATCATATTCTTATATTAAGCTATGCAGCACGGCTTGAAATTTAAAACTCTAACCAAAAGTTTATTTAAAATAAACTAAATAACAATAATTAAATTAATTAGTTTTTTCGGATTAATTTCATTCAGTTAAGTTTATTTAATATCACCGGTTTCAAAATAATATTTGCTATTAATCATTTTTTCATAGAAAATTAATATTCATTAATATGAAATTTTTTTTATTCCCAATATTATTTTTTGTCACATCAAGCTATGGACAAAACATTGAGTCTTTTTTAGGAATCAAATTCGGAACATCTATTGATTCAGTAAAAAGAATTATGCTATCGAAACCAGGATGCTTAATCGATAAGAAAAACAGTGATAGCACTCAACTAGTTTTTGATGGTGTAAAATTTGCAGGCAGAGAGACAGTATTAATGCAATTTAAATTTGTAAACAAAAGGTTTCATACTGGCATTGCATTTATAAAACCTAGACTTACAAGTCAAACTGTTGAACTTTACAATACGATAAAAGGAGAAGTAAATGAAAAATATTACACAACTAGTGAAGATTTTGAGACTTATAAAAGCCCTTATGAAAAAGGCGATGGATACACTGAATCTGCAATTAAACTTGGCAAAGCAATTTTTGAAGCATATTGGAAATCAAAAAAAAACTCACAAACTGAAGACGAAGACAATTATATATGTGTTGAAATAACAGATGGTTTACTTATAAAGATTTCATATCAAGATGGCGCTTTAGTTAAAATTGCATCTTCGCAAGACAAAGCTAAAAAATCTCTTGATTATTAATTTACATTCCCAGTAGGGTCTTTTTGTCTCCGCAAGGTGTCACCCTTATCAATCAGTCCTTTAGTTTACAATCCCAACCATCTCCCTTCCACAAAAAAGGAGGCGAGTTCCCCGACGGGTCTCGCGATAGCTGACCGGGCTGGGGACACCCAGCTTTTTGTTTGGCAGGATGATTGACTTAGAAAATAATAAGGGCATTTCTTTTAAGGGCTAGACCTTTGGAAAATAAAATACACTCATCTGTTCCCACTTAGTAAATGCTAATTGGCAATAAAATATATCATCTTCTTTTGTAACTTCATTCAGCAACCATTTCCAATAATGACAGAAGTATATTTTCTAACTTTTTCAATACATGGACCTTGGTGGCAATTTGATTATTCACAGACTTAATATAAAAAGACAAAGTGATACAAAGTTCCAACGCAACTTTCATTGACTCGAAGAAGCACCTCCTTATTTTGGATGCTTTGCGAGGGATCGCCGCCATCATGGTGGTTACAATGCACACATTCGAATTGTTTTGCGAAGGCAACTACCATAAACTATTTATCAACCATGGCTATTTGGCGGTTGATTTTTTCTTTATGCTTTCCGGTTATGTGATGGCACATGCCTATGACGACCGCTGGGATAAGATGACTGTTCTTGATTTTTGCAAACGCAGGTTCATAAGGTTGCACCCGCTCATCATCCTGGGAATGACCTTTGGTGCTTTGCTTTTCTATTTTCAGGCCTCTCCCGTTTTCCCAAAAATAGCCGGTACGCCTCTTTGGCAGTTGGTTCTCACAATGGTTATAGGGTATACATTGATCCCGATACCACCTTCGATGGATATTAGGGGCTGGAATGAAATGCATCCACTTAACGGACCGGCCTGGTCGCTTTTTTTTGAGTACCTGGCAAACATCTTACACGTGTTTATTTTACGGAAATTACCCAACCTGGTTCTTGCCCTGTTCGTATTTATAGCAGCTATCGCGATGTTACATTTGACCATAACCAATACATCAGGCGATTTGATTGGCGGGTGGTCATTAGAGCCCGCACAGTTACGAATTGGCTTCACACGTCTTCTGTTTCCTTACATGGCAGGCATGCTACTGCGCAGGGCTGTGAAAATTGGAAGCAATAAAAGGACATTTTTGTTATCCGGTGTACTCTTGGTTTTGGTTTTAAGTTTACCAAGAATGGGAGGCCACGAAAATGTTTGGGTAAATGGGTTGTACGAGTCTTTGGTCATTATCCTTGTTTTTCCGCTGATCATCTATCTAGGCGCCATTGGGGAAGTGAAAGAAATCTTGAGCCAAAAGCTTTGCACTTTTCTGGGCAATATTTCTTACCCGCTTTACATTACTCATTTTCCATTTATTTGCGTCTTTTATGCATGGACCGCAAACAACAAAATAACAATGGCAGAAGGAGCTCCAGTAGGTATTTTGTTTATAATAGGGGCCATTATTTTGGCTTACGCTTCAATGAAAATCTACGATCTGCCAATTAGAAAATGGTTGGCAAGGAGGTTTCTCTACTCAAAAGACTAAAATCTGTCAGCAACAAGGAATTTGCAAAAGCTGGACTGAACAAAAATCACACACTATCTCGTTCAAGACAACTCAAAAGACATTACATTATTCTGTATTTACAAAGACAACAAAGGCGACCTTTGGCTTGGGACACACGAAAATGGTGCCTATAAATTTAATGGAAAGACATTTGAAAAGTTTAAATTAGAATAACGAAAGAAGAACATCCGATATAAGCAGTATGGCAAAAAATGGCGGGATAAGTGCTAAATTCGACCGGAGTTTTCGATTGAACTTTTGTGCAAAACTGAACATTTGTGATTCGATTTCTGCCCATTTGCCAAGCTGCAGACCATTAACGGTCATTGTAAAAGAAGATTTAAGTATAAATCATAGTATTGACAAGTATGACAAAGACAGAAATAGCAAAAGCTTTCTCAAATGGAGAATTTGAAAAAACAAACAAGTTCATTTCGGACACAGCAATTTGGACTGTTGTTGAAGAAGAAACATTCATAGGTAAACAGACAATTATTGACAATTGTGAGCGAGTTGGCAGGTACTTTCAATCCGTAACAACAGACTTCAAAACACTTAACATTATTGCTGAAGGAAATAAAGTAGTAATTAATGGAACTGCCGAATTTTTGAGAGATAACAAAAGAGTTTCATTTGTTTCAGCTTGCGATGTATATGAGTTTGACGATATCAATCAAATTCAAAATATTACCTCTTATTGTATTCAAAAAACTAAGAATGACTAACCAAATTAATAACAACCAACCCTAAAGAACCACAAACAAAACCTAATTCATCGCATGGTCTTCCTCATAGATGTCTCAAGGAGTGCACTCTGCGATTAGAAAGTGAAGTAATATAGTTTTATAAAAGCTAATTGAGTAAGAGAATTAAAGTGTGCCAATAATTGGGTATTTATGCATCTAAATCCGCAGTGTCCTCTTCGAGAGACAATGCGGGAAATGATATAAAACAAAAAATAGAATTATGACAAAAGAAGAATTTTTCAAATCTAACTATTTCAAAATTTTATTACCTGTAATAGTAGTTGCGCTGGCAATATCACTTTGGCGAAATGGTTATGCGTTCGGACAATGGTTATATAGGATCTTTAATTAAAAGAACCGATAATATTATTTAAATTTTCCTCAGAATGTTCAACGCAATGACCTCTCCGAAATACAATGCGGGAATTAAAGCTTACCCGCTACTTAGTTTTGATTCTCTGTTTCGCTTATTGCAAACAAAAAAATGCAATTAAACAAATAATGAACTATTATTAATAAATTTAGAAACGTTACTGGCAGAAGATTAACAAAAAAAATTTTAATCGCCAAGCAGTTGCCCTTTAATAAAAAATTAAACGACACCCAACTACATTATATGATTTTTAAACGCCTAATCAAGAATAGAGAAAAAGCAAAACGTTTTGCGCATATAATTGCAGGATTGACGATTTTAATACACGCATATAGTCATTATGAAATCGGTCATCAAACTTATAAACTATTTCTAATCGCAGGCATCGTATTCTTGACTGTAGCAATTTTGCATCCGATCATTGAAAAAAAAGCCCCCTGGATTGATGGTATATTTTTTGCTATAGAAGGAATACTTTCTATAGTAATTGCTTATGATTTTTTCCATGAAGGCAAAAAAGCCATTCCATTTATTTATTTAGCTGTTGGTATTGTGCAGTTATTTTTAGCGATAAGATTTTCCATAAAAGGCATGAATCAACATAAATTAAAGCACTAAACTTCGGGCTCGTTATTTTCATTTACCAAAAAGATTCCACGCAGATGTCTCACAGAGTGGACTCTGCGCTTTGAAAGTGAAGTTGCCTAGTCTCAGAAAATTTTTTTGACTAAGAGAAATAGTGTGTTTCAATAATTGAGTATTTATGCATCCAAAGCCGCATTGTCCTCTGCAGAGAAAATGTGGGAAATAAAAATGTATGAAAAAAACATGCAGTATTCTTTTCTTTATTATGGTATTTGCTACCACTATTTATGGTCAAAAGCCTCATACTGGTGGTAATGGCAAAATCCTATTCATTATTCATCTACCTAATAGAAGCATAAAATATGTTTCGGATTTGTTGATGTCTTCATTTGAAATTGACAAATTAAACATACTCAATACTACAGAGGTAAAGTCCAAATTTCCGGAATATATTAATGGAAATGTATTAGATGTAATACCAAAAAAAAACGTTCTATTTATTGGATTAGAAGAAATTCTAGACTTTTATAAAGTAGCAAATATCTATAGAAATTATTCCATACTTTTTGAGGATTCAACATTACAATCGCCAAAAGATCTTTTGGCAAGTAAAGACTATATAGCAGGTGCAATTGTTGACACAAGTAATCAGACTTTAAATATCGTTTCTAAGATGTATGAAAAGTCAAAAGAAAACAGAAAAAGATTACAAAATATGCCCCCTAATGAAAAATTTGGCATAAAAATATTCTAATTCCCGAAAGACGACACCTTTCCTCTGCGTGAGTCACTTCGGAAAATAAAATTAAGTTGCGATATCAAATTGTACTTTATTTTAGAGGAGATCATCAACAAATTGCTTTTATGTCAAATACCACTCCTCCAGACTACCTGAATCCCCAATTGCCTGCAGGCTTAAAACATGTTTCCATACCCATTATAAAAGCCACTGCTGAGTCGGTAAAAAATTATGGCTGTTTGGTAGATGATGTCGCAAACTTTGCAATTGAGATCACCAGATGGCCGGCCAAAGGTTGGCGGCCGGTAGATACCGATAGCGGTAATGAAGGGGGATTCAAAGAAGGCATATTTTACAGTCAATGGAAGGGTGATATTTTATACGGCAGCAATGAAGCAGTAGCTGGCAACTATATTCTGGGCTATAATAAAAATCCGGAAGATGCCACAGATACTCACCAAAATGATCCGGAAAAAATTTTACTCTGGCATGCCAATTACCATCCAGATGGAGGGCAGCTTTTTTATCCCTTGGATAAACGCCCTTTTTTAGTACCGGTTGCCTTACCGGGTGATGATGTAAAACCCGAAAATTTTATTTGCTTTTTATGTGATGGAACCCAGGGTTTATATATCCATGCAGATATCTGGCATGAAGGTGTATTTGCAATAAATGGCACACAAAAATTTCTTGACAGACAAGGGGCAGTACATGCGAGGGTGTCTGTAGATTTTGCAAGAGAGTTTGGGTGTTTGCTGGAAATATCTTTGCAAGGGCTTTAACAACTTTGATATTTTGATGAATTATTTAAATAGTACCCCCCCAATTTCCTAACAATCCAATATTTTATTAGATTTATCATGTAACTAGATATAATGAAAATAAATACCCCTCATGACTGCAAATAAAATAAAACCATCTCCCTATGGTGCTGTCAAATTTGTAAGTATTGACCAATACCATGCAAGTTTTCCAAAACCCATTCAGGAAATATTGCAGAAGCTTCGGCTAACCATACAACAGGCTGCACCTAAAGCAGTAGAGACGATCAGTTACAATATGCCCTGTTTTAAACAGAACAGAAATTTGGTTTATTATGCTGCACACAAAGAGCATATTGGATTCTACCCTACTTCAAAGCCCTTGGTTTTCTTTAAAGATGCATTGGTGTCATATAAAACATCTAAGGGCGCCATCCAGTTCCCATTAAATAAACCACTGCCTATAGCATTGATCAAAAAAATAGTGAAGTTTCGTGTTGAGGAAGATAATAGCACAAAAATAGTAGTCACAAAAAAAGCCCCCAAAGAACCCAAGGGCGGCTTACTTACTTTATTGAATGCCCCAGCCAGAAGGGCTTTAGAGAATGCAGGCATTAAAACAGTAAAACAGGTTTCCAAGTATTCGGAAAAAGAGATTTTACAATTACATGGTATGGGTAAATCAAGCATACCAATTTTAAAAGATGCACTAGATAAAGCAGGGTTACAGTTTAGGGATTAGCTTTAAAATTTCCGAAGAATGTAAACCCTTGCAGACTATCCAACATTTTGAAATTTACATCATCTTCCATTCAAAGAAAAAATCTCCTATTTAATATACCAATAATTGGTATTTTTGTTCTATAAATTTATTTTTATGGCAAGAAACACTTCCATATTACTTGGTGATCATTATGACGAATTTATTTCTAAGGAAGTTTCTTCAGGTCGTTATAGTTCAGCGAGTGAAGTAATACGCACAGCTCTTAGAATTTTAGAAGAAGAAGAAAAAAACAAAGGACTTCTAATAAAAGCGCTTGTAATTGGAGAGAAAAGCCCACGGGTACAAAATTTTGATCCGAAGGCACATCTTAAAAAATTACACGGACGCATCAAATGAAAAAAATACAGTTATTTATTCGAGAAGAAGCCTATAAAGACTTAGAAAGTATCTGGCTTTATTCTTTTGAAACATGGTCGTTACGAAAGGCGGACAAATATTACAACGACTTAATTGAAGCATTTGAATTTCTTTGTGATGACCCCAAAATCGGAAAATCAGCAGCACATTTGCGGAAAGGCTATCAGTCATATAAAGTAAATTCCTATTTAATATTTTATACAACTACTGATTTTGAACTGGATGTGATAAGAATAATTCATTCGCAAATGGATATACCTAACCGGCTAATAGATTAAACAACTAATTATAAATAGCGATTTTGTATTTATCATATCAGCTTGTCAAATACTGTAGAGAATTGCACATGTAAGTCATGCAGTTCCAGAATTAGCTTAAACAGCCCTTGACTTCATCCGAACTTTCTAAAATTTTCCACTGCAAGTAACCTACTTTTACCCTGCTTTGAAAAATACCATTCTAAACACCGTCAAGTTATTACGTCTACCCTATTCGGTGTTTCTTTTGCCTATTTCTTTATTCTCCTTTTACTATATTCAACCCGCTTTTAATTATCAGTTAGTGCTATTACTGGTTGTTTGGCATTTACTGGCATTCCCATCCAGCAATGCCTACAATAGTTACCACGACCGTGATGATGGTCCCATAGGTGCTTTAAAAAATCCGCCCAAACCAACAAAATTACTCTTGCAGGTTTCCAATGTTTTAGATCTTCTGGCCATTGTACTTTCCTTATTTATTAACCTGATTTTTACCGGATTTGTATTGGGTTATATAGTGGTGTCAAGACTTTACAGCAACCGACAGGTAAGGCTTAAGAAATACCCCGTTCTCTCCTTTCTGATGGTTTGCCTGGGCCAGGGAACGGGTATTTTTGTAGGGAATATTGTAGGCTTGTCATCAGCAGACCTTCTTTCAAATCCACAAGTGATCTATTCGGCGATAGCCTGTTATTTCTTTATTGGCACCATTTATCCGCTTACACAAATATACCAGCATGCAGCTGATGCTAAAGATGGGGTGCAAACAATGAGCATGCTGCTGGGTATCAAGGGAACTTTTTTATTTTCAGGGATCCTGTATTTTCTAGCAACCCTATTTATGTATCTATCCTTTCACAATAACCAAGACATGGCTAATTTTTGGCTCTTTACTATTGTAATGTTTCCTGCCACGATCTTTTTTATCAGTTGGGCCATCCGGAGTTTTCGTAACCCGGCAGCCGTTACTTTCCAGAATACGATAATACAATTGGTGCTTTCTTCATTGCTTAATAATATTTACTTTATAATACTTTTACTAAAATAAATTAAGTGTTCACAACCCTTGATGCCTATTGGTGTAATTCTCTTCAATGTATTCGCACTGCTCGGTATTCCCCGATTATGAATCACGGATTGGATTCCATGGTTCTCGCATGATTTAGAACTGAATAAGTAAGCCGTTTCCAAAATGCTTATTGTTCCTCGCAAATTAAGGATTCCCCTATCGTACGATATCCTTGCTGAAGAGAAGAAACTTCGCTAAAATGTTAATAAATTTGATTCATTAGTTTACTAGGAATTATTACCTTCTTGTTTGACCTTATTTGGGAGCGCTTTCAGTTATTTCAGATCATTAATAAATGCTTTATGAATACATCAATTTTTGATGAAAAGAAAATAATAGAAAGGCTAACTCATTTTAACTATAAATATGAGCTCAATAATCAGACAATTAAAGTATTCTTACCCATGTTCTGTTATTTGAAAATCAACTTTAAAAACGATAGCGTAAAAATGACTTCACATATCAATTTTGGAGTCCCCGTTTTGCCGCTTGAATACAATTTTTGGATCTATGGCTTGAGCTTTTATATTTTAGGCTGGTATCAATTAAGAAATTTAAACACTGCAATCTTTCTATTATTTGGCGTAATCATCATTCATCTTGTTATTTGCTTTATTAAAACAGAGTCTTTGAAAATAATTATTCACAATTGGATAGAGAGTGACTATGAAAATAAATCATAGCTTTTGTTTCTATATTTACATACCGATTTATGAAAAAACTATTTACACTTCTTTTTATTGTTGTCGCCATTCATGTTACAGCACAGGATGTCTACAATTTAGTAAAAGATATGCCTTATTATACAAATGCTCAAGCATTAGAAGACCCCTATATTTCTTCTCAATGCAAACTGGATATCTACTACCCTAGCAATAAAAAAGACTTCGCCACCATCATCTGGTTTCATGGAGGCGGCATTACAGCAGGCAGCAAAGAGATCCCCAAATCCTTGATGGATAAGGGCTATGCGGTTATTGGTGTTGGTTATAGGTTATCACCCAAAGTGAATGCCCCCAAATACATAGAAGATGCCGCCGCCGCTGTTGCCTGGGTATTTCGCAATATTGAAAGCTATGGTGGGAACCCAAACCTGCTCTTTGTTTCGGGGCATTCTGCAGGTGGCTATTTGGGCATGATGGTTACTCTGGATAAAAAATATTTACAGCCTTATGATATTGATGCCAATAAAATTGCTGGATTGATTCCCTTTAGTGGTCAGGCCATTACACATTTCACTATCCGTAAAGAAAATGGTATTAAAAACACACAAGCTACCATAGATCAATATGCGCCTTTATATTTTGTTAGATCAGATGCACCACCCATGTTATTGATCACCGGCGACAGGGAACTAGAACTTCTGGGACGCTATGAAGAAAATGCCTACTTCGCCCGAATGATGAAGCTGGAAGGCCATCAGCGAACCCGCCTTTATGAATTGCAAGGATTCAATCATGGCAATATGCCCACACCTGCATTCCCCTTATTATTAGAAGAGGTTGCGGCCATTTCAAAAGAGATCAATCAAAAGAAATAAATCTTTACCAAACACATTAAGCCAGGTTAACATGAAGCGAGTACTTCTATTCTTATCCCTATTCATCTTAGTCTTTCTTTCTATTACAAAAGCAAATGCACAGTCCCCATCTCTTGAATGGATAGACCCTGTAAAGAAAGTGCCTGAAGGATTTGATTACATGCTCTACCCTACCCCATCACGCGGACCTAAAACAGAAGCCAGTTATTTATTATTGCTACCTCCTACCTATTCTATTACCACCAATATGCGTTACCCGGTAATTTATTGGTTGCACGACGAGAAGGGCAATCAGCGAGATGGCATTTGGATGGCAATCAAATTAGACAGTGCCATGAAAAGCGGACTCATGCCGGAAGCCATTCTTGTTTTTGTACAAGCCCTGCCTTCAGTTGGATATATAGATAGCAAGGATGGTAAAAAACCTGTGGAGAAACTCATTACCAAAGACCTGATCAAACATATTGATGCCAGTTACCGCACCATTAATAACAGAAATGGCCGGGGCATAGAAGGCATGGGTATGGGCGGGGAAGGCGCACTACAACTGGGTTTCAGGTATCCGGAACTATTTGGTGCCGTTTCAGCATTGGCACCTTCTTTATTGGAAATGAAAGATGCAACAGATGAAGTGAAGGAGCAATATGGATCTGATGATGCATATTTTGCTGCCAATACTGCATCCACTCATGTAAAAAACAACGCACAAAAGATCAGGAATCAAACCAAAATTCGTTTACTGGTAGGAAGCCAGGATAGATACCTGCCCCAGGTTACCAATTTTCACAACAATTTGAATGAAGCAAAGATCACCCATCAGTTTGAAGTGATCAATGGCGCAAAGCATATGTATTTCCAGCTTCTTGCCATGGCAACCTTTAATCCCTATAGTTTTTGGAAAGAAGCTTTTAAAAAATAAGCTTGTCAAAACAATGGACAATTTAATAAACTACACGCGGGGTTTATTCAGGCGAAACAATTTTATCAAGGCGTTTTGTTCCGGCATATAATTCATATTCCAGTAGTCTGCAATCAATGGTGGCATTAAAAAACTCGATACGCCTACTGGGTTTGAGTCGGATTTTTTTGGCAAGGTCCAGGTTTCCCGTAAAAACATAGCCTGTATATCCCTTGCAGGCATTTTTTAAAAAATCGCCTAAGCGAGCATAGGTAGCATTCAGTTCTATTTCATCGCCCAATCTTTCACCATATTCCGGGTTGAATATGATGATACCATTGGATGAATCAGGGATGCTTGTTTTTTCAAAATCGCAAACCTCAAAGCTGATCATATCTTCCACACCAGCAGCCTGTGCATTGATGCGAGCTGTGGAAATTGCGGCACTACTGATATCTGATGCAATGATATTTACATTGGCAGGTATTTTTACCTGGCTTTCTAAAAGCTGCTTTTCCTGCAGGTACCATTCTGCATCGTAACCTTTTATAAACATGAAAGCATAATGGTTCCGCAATAATCCGGGACGCCTATTGGTGGCAATCAATGCCGCTTCAATGGCCAGTGTTCCAGAACCGCACATAGGGTTTACAAAAACGGATTCCTTGTTCCATTTCGTACTTAAAATAGTTGCAGCAGCCAGGGCTTCCAGCATTGGCGCTTTACCAGGTAATTTTCTATAACCATGTTTGGCCAATGTTTCACCTGATGTATCTATAAAAACCTCTGCTTCCTCATATTTCCAATAAAGATAAAAAACGGCACCAGTCAATTCAGAACCGGTTGATGGTCGCTTTCCGGATACTTCCCGCATCCTGTCTACCACCGCATCTTTTACGCGCAGGTTGGCAAATAAATTGGTTTGTATACTGGTATGAAAAACATTGCTGGTAACAGAAAAATAGCCATCGGGCTCAATATAGGCTTCCCAGTTTACTGTTACGAGGTTTTTATACAGTTCGTCAGGACCATTACAGGCAAAGCTTTTCAGCGAATACATCACTTGACTGGCACATCGTAATTGCAGGTTTAGTTTGATGCAATCTTTGAGCGTTCCCTTTAATTCAACACCTGTTTGAAAAGCCCTTTCAATGGTAAATCCCAATTCTTTTACTTCCTGTTGCAAGGCGGGAGATAGCCATTTATGACAGGTAATGATGATCCGACTGGTATGCGTAAAAACTTCCATTAACACAAACATAAGCGATAAAATAGTTAGGCAGGGACTAGAATTTAGTATTTTCATGCCTTAGTAACCATTATGCATACATCTTTATTGAATCCGGATAAATGGGTAGCCTTATATGCTGATGCTTTGTATAGCTATGCCCTACCCAGGGTTAACGACAGCAATCTTGCCGAAGACCTGGTGCAGGAAACCTTTTTAAGTGCCTGGAAAGCTAAGGATGGCTTTAAAGGCGATGCTTCAGAAAAAAGCTGGCTCTATACCATCTTAAAAAATAAGATCATAGATCATTACCGCAAAAAGTCGCGGGATATTGTACAACCACTCTCTTCTAAGGATTCTTCAGATGGTTTTTTTGATGAGGCAGAACATTGGACGGGCGAAGATGCCCCAGGCGATTGGGGTGTTGATTTTCAGCAATTACTCGACTATAAAGACTTTTACAAGGTTTTTGAAACCTGTAAGAACAAATTACAGGAGATTCAACAATCTGTTTTTGTGATGAAATATATGGAAGAACTGGACGCTGCCACTATTTGTAAGGCTTTAGGCATCAGCTCGTCTAACTATTGGGTACTGATTCACAGATCCAAGTTACAATTGAGGAATTGTTTAGAGAAAAATTGGATAAACCTAAAATAACTTACATGAAATGGATGAATATAAGCTGTAAGGAAGCCACTTTTCTACTTTCCAAAAAAGAAGAAAAAAAGTTGGGCTTCCTCAATAGATTAAAGCTACAGGCGCATCTGGCTATTTGCAGTGTTTGCAGATTATTTGCCCTGCAAACAGAATTCATGGCTAAACAGGCACCTCATATTCATGCTGATCTTACACTTTCTCAGGAAACAAAAGATAAAATGCAGGTTGCACTAACGGAAAACAAATAACGAATTATTTTTCTGCCCTATTATTGTAGTTTAAAATATACTGTGCCCTTGTGCCTTGGTGTGAAAAAAAATTGCACACCAAGGCACGAAGGCACGGTTTTTTTATAATGTAAAATGCAGATAGCACTTACAGAAATTAAGTAAAAATTTATCTTTCTAATAAGCCATCAGCCTGCCATTGTTTTATTTTGGCAATCGTTGTATCGGGTAATTTGGCTTTGCGATCCGGCATGAATCCACGCTCGGTTGGATTCATCTGAATTCTTTTGATCACTTCTTCTAACTGCGCTGTAACTGATTTATAGCTGTCCAAAGGTTTTTTTCTACCCCCTTTTTCAGGAAAATGACAAGGCGTGCAATTGGCAACAAGCAGGGGTGCAATATTTGCTTCGTAAGTAACTTTCTGAACAGTTTTAGTGGATTTTTTTCCAGAACTGCAATAAGTAAAAATGATTCCTCCGCAAACAATGAAGAGAAGTCCGTAGATTTTTTTCATAAAAGACAGTTATAAATGTTTAACGATTGATGTTATTTCAAATATATCTTTTCAACAGGTAGTTTGAAAATATTGCGTGACAAACAAGCTAAATACCTAGGTTTTATCGGTAAACCCAAGCTTAGTATGCCATCACTACCTATTTTTACAACTAATTAGTGCCTTAAGCTTACTAATATTAGTAGGATGTTTAGAAAGACCAAAAGATTTCTTTCTGGGTTTTAAGAAGTACTAACTCAAATTAAAAGCAGCATATTTATGTCAGTTTATCAGAAACAAATAGAAATAAGGTGGAGTGATATTGATGCCAATGCGCATTTGCGGCATTCGGTTTATTATGACCTTGGCACATCTGTACGCATTTCCTTTCTTACAGAGCATGGCTTATCACCACAAATGATGCAGCAACAAAAGATCGGACCGATCATGTTTCGGGAAGAATGTGTGTTTAAAAAAGAAATTCTTTTTAAGGACCTGGTTACCGTAAATGTGCAATTAAAAAAAAGCAGCAGGGATCTGAGCCGCTGGACCATGGTGCATGAAGTAAAGAAAGGATATGATACCCTCTGTGCCGTCATAACAATTGATGGTGCCTGGATGAATACTGAATTGCGCAAGTTAACCCAACCACCTGCTTCTTTTTTGCAGGTATTTGATCAAATTCCTAAGACCGCAGATTTTGAATGGATCATCAGGTAAACAGGGTTCATATCCAACAAATAGGCACAGATCAGGCGCTAGCCCTGTCTGTTTTGGCCAAGAATATTTACAAGGAATATTACCTGCATTTATGGGAACCCGGTGGCGCAGAATGGTACCAGGATATTTATGCATACCATCCCGACAAATTATATACTGAGCTGGCAGATAAAAATAACCTGCATTTTATGGTGTATGAAAATGCAATTGCTGTTGGTTACCTCAAATTAAAAATAGACTCGCCAATGGAAGGACAGGAAAATGCCCTAGAAATTGAAAGAATTTATTTGCATAAAAGCGCAGCAGGAAAAGGCATCGGTAAACAACTAATGCAAATGGCAGAAAAGATAGCCATTGAAAAAAATCAAAGAAAGCTGTTTTTAAAAGCTATGGACAGAAGTGTTGAAGCTATTGGCTTTTACCGGAAGATGGGTTTTACTCCATGTGGCACACTGGTTCTCCCTTTCGAAAATATGAAACTTGCATACAGAGGAATGTTGATTCTCTGCAAGCAAGTTTAATTAAGATCTGTAACAGGTTTTAAAATCAATGATTTGTATCCTTGAAAAAAATTAGAAATTTCTTCTTACATCTGTTGCACGCTTCATACCACGCTGGATATTCCAGAGGTCGGCAAGTCCAAATCTTTGTGTGGCCGTTCTTTTGGCTTTTACACTGATCATACCTGTTGCAACTGTTTCATTTACTACAGTTACCAATTGTTTTAATTCATTCGGCTCTATTTGTACAATAGAGGGCATAACATTACTCTTCATAATATCTTCGTTTTTATTATTATTTTTGCTGAGCGGAACAGAGGGTATAACAACCAGTTCAACCGTTAGAAGATGCTACAGGATTCAATCACCCATGAGACTTATTAATACTTCGTCGCTCAGTTTCGGGTGCAAATGTACGGCGAGATGACGAGTGAACAAAATTTTAATGCAAAAACATTGTTAATGTATAAACAATGATATAGCTAAAAAGCTGTTAATCAACCACATCCGGAGTAGACGCATCAGTCAATAATACTTTGCCCCTATTGGATCTTACGATGCGTGAGAACAGAGAAAGTTCCCTATCAAAAATAAAACGGATCAAAAGTTTTGTCCAGGAAGTATGGTACGTGAGTGTATTATAATAAGCAGGTGCTTTGGCTCTGATTTGTGGAAGTTTGTTCCAAGGCACAGAAGGAAAATCATGGTGTTCATTATGGTATCCCACGTTGAATGATATATGGTTCAATACACCATAATAACTATAGGTTTCCTGTTCGCCTTTGGTTAAATAATGTTCCTGGATCCAACGGGCTCCTAATGGATGTAATCCTACAGAAAAGAAAAAGCTTAATACCAGAAAGGTTAAACCCTTAGGGCCTGTTACCATATAAATACCTGCAATAAAAAGAATTTGAACCAGCCAGTTTAAACCGACCCATTTATTGAATGGCTGAATTTCTTTCATTCTGCCTAACCTGAATAATTGGAAAAAAGGATAAAACAAAAGCCAGATGATCTTACCAATAAAATAATGGTTGATCAGTTTTGCTTCCCAATAATTGGGCAGATCGCCATCTAGTTCATGAACGCCCTGAAAAGAATGATGTTTTATATGGTATTTTTCAAATGAAACAGAACTGGGGAAGATCAAAGGCATATTGGCAAAAATACCTGCGAGCCTATTGGCTGCCTGACTCTTGAAAATTAATCGGTGAGCACATTCATGAATCATCACAAATAAAGAATGGTCTGCAAATGCACCCAATAAATAGGCTGCTCCCACTACCAGCCACCAGGACTGATCCTTTAAGAGCCAGCTAAATAATAATTGAAATGCAACAAGTCCAATGATGGCTAAAAAAGTAGCCGGATTTTTACCTATGAGTTTCCGCATATCAGGAACCTCTTTCAATATTTCTTTGGTACGGATACGATGTGGCTCACTGGTATTAACGTGGGTGAAATCTAGTTTTACTTGCATCAATGTAAAGGTAAGTGATAAAGCTAAAAATGACCTATTTTATTCACAACTAATTGATAATAAATTAATTAGGATCAGGTTAATCCAAGCTGTTTCGAGAAAATTTGAAGCAATTCCTTTATGCATTATATTCATCTACAAAAATTCATCTATGCCGGAAGAATCATTTTCTACAACTCAAAATTGGCGATTGATACATAAGCTATGTTTCCGATTTTTCTTTATTTATTTCCTGCTTCATATAGCACCTTGGACATGGCTGGATGGCATTATACCCGGCATTGATTATGTTACAGGGTATTACCGTTCTTTTATTATTTGGTTAGTGAAAAATTGCAACCAACTATTCTTTCATTTTGCTAATTCAACGGTTGAAAACAATGGCAGTGGTGATACTTCCTTTAACTGGGAAGAAGTATTTACATATTTGATCATAGCATTTGCTGGCATGATCGTCTGGAGTATCATTGATCGTAAACGGACTGATTATATGAAAGCTTCTTACTGGCTTAACACTTTTCTCAGGTATTTTATCATCATGATGTGCATGAGCTATGGTATCAATAAACTTTTTGCATTACAGATGCCATTTCCCAATAACAGTCAATTAGCTACACCTCTCGGCGACTTTCTACCCATGCGTTTATCCTGGATGTTTATAGGTTATTCAGCGCCTTATGAAATATTTTCAGGTGCCATGGAAGTTTTAGCTGGATTGTTATTGCTGAACAGGAAAACAATCACATTAGGTTTATTTACTGCCACAGCGGTTTTCATCAATATCATGGTACTTAATTTTTGTTACGATATACCTGTAAAGATATTTTCGGCACATTTAGTTATCTATTGTATTTATCTCCTTTCAACAGATGCAAAAAGGTTATTCCATTTTTTTGTGTTGAATAAACCTGTTGAAGCTAATACTATTTACCAGTTTAAATTTTCAAAAAAATGGATGCGCATCACTTCAACCGTTTTGAAACTTTCTTTCCTAATTATTTTTGTGATCGTGTCATTTTTTACCACAAAATCTTACGCAGATTCTTTGAAAAATTCGGCTTCCATTGAGCCGATTCAACCTGGCTTATATGATGTTACTGTATATGTAGTTAACAAGGATACCATACCAGCATTCATTTCCGACACTTTACGCTGGAGAGATATTGCATTTGAGAAAAACGGGACGGGAAGTGTAGGCTCAACAGATACCAGTTTTAGACAACGTTACCGCAGGGGATATTTTTCATTCAGTACGGATACAACCAGGCTTTTCCTTGGCATGAAAACCAAGGGCGATACTAATTTCCTCTATTCCTTTCATTATTATATGCCTGATAATAATACCCTTTATTTACAAGGCAAAAAAGGCAATGATTCATTATACATGCAATTGAACAGAAGCAAAAGACATTTTCAACTGGCTGAAAAACAGTTCCACTGGATCAGTGAGGCTAACAGGTAACAAAATAAAATAGGGCAGTAAGATTACTGCCCAATTAATTAAAAGATATGCAAAAAAGCTAAGCTGCTTTCTTACCCAATCCATTCATAAATCCTACTGCTGCACCGGTAAGGCCGCCCATTACTGTTCCACAGGCAATATCCACAATGGTACCCGTTAAATTATAAATATTGGAAGTGCCGTACATCGAAAGATCAAAACCTGCGGTCATTAACAGTCCAAGAACCAATCCGGCTGAAAGTCCACTTCCCAATGAAGTTATGTTTGCCCACTTATTAAAAATATAAGATACCAATAAACCCATAAAGATATTACCTGCTAACAGTGACCAGTAAACCATTTCAGTATCTGCTCGCATCACACCGGTGGCAGTGCCGGCATTTTTGGCAAGGAAATCCATGAATAAGATCCCATAAATAACCCAGCCTCCCAGAAAAGCAACAATACCTCCGACTATGCCGGATAAAAGAAATTTTTGCGTGTTCATAAGCAATCGTTTTTAGGTTTGAGAAAAAATTGTAAAACAAAATATTCAATTGATGTCATATTTGCAATAGCCCCAGGGATTCATTTTAAATTTATCAACCGGCTATTTCATATTCTTAGTACAAATCGCTATCTAAAAAAATCTGAGCGCATTGACAAGGTTTTTCTATTTTTAAAGACGAACTAACTTATTCATCCACAATTTGCTATGTATGATGGCTCCAATTAGAACTGCGTTGCTTTCTTTTGGCATGTCGGGAAAGCTGTTTCATGCCCCTTTTATCCATTTACACCAGGGTTTTGAATTGTATGGTGTTTTAGAAAGAACCAAATCGGAATCTCTTAGTATTTATCCCGAAGTGAAGATTTTTAGAACAATTGAAGAACTCTTGCAAGATGAAAGTATTGAGCTAGTGATCGTGAATACCCCTACTGGTACCCATTTCCCTTTTGCAAAACAAGTATTAGAGGCTGGTAAACATGCGGTAGTGGAAAAAGCTTTTACAACAACCGTTGCAGAAGCCCAGGAACTTAAAACGTTGGCAGAACAAAAAGGCCTGATCCTTTCCGTATTTCAAAACAGAAGATGGGATAGTGACTTTAAAACGGCGAAAAAGATCGTAACCGAAGAATGGCTGGGTGAAATAATGGAAGCAGAAATTCATTTTGACAGGTATAAGGAAGAGCTGAGTCCAAAAGCCCATAAAGAAACACCCGCACCCGGTGCAGGCATACTGAACGATCTTAGTCCGCATCTGATAGACCAGGCCTTACACTTATTTGGCAAGCCCCTTTCTGTTTTTGCAGATATCCGTATCACCCGCCCCGGCTCAAGAGTGGATGACTACTTTGAGATCTTGCTCTACTACCCTTTATTGCGAGTGCGATTGAAATCGGGTTACCAGGTAAGAGAGCCATTTCCTGCTTATGTGATTCATGGCAGAAAAGGTTCCTTTCATAAAAGCAGGGGCGATGTGCAGGAAACCAATTTGTTGAAAGGGATGCAACCCAATCATACAGACTGGGGTATTGAGCCTGTTTCTGAAGAGGGCTTATTACATACTGAAAAAAATGGTGAGCTGATCCGCAAAAAGATCCCTACCCTTCCGGGAAATTATTACGATTATTATGAGGGCATTTATCAATCCATCCGAAACCAGCAACCCGTGCAGGTTTCAGCCCATGATGGTATATTGGTGATGCAAATTATTGAAGCTTCCTTGAGCAGCCATCAAAGCAGAAAAGTAATAGACCTACTTTGATGAATAGCTATAAAGACATAACCTTTTACAATAAAGATGCCCTGCAAGCAGGGCATCTTTATAATATCATAAAGGAAAAAATTACATTTTCTTGGCATCTTCCAGAAACTTAGCCAAACCGATATCGGTTAACGGGTGTTTCAATAAGCCTAAAATAGAATCCAGCGGACAGGTACAAACATCAGCTCCTAATTCTGCTGCTTTAATAATATGTAAAGCGTTACGGATAGAAGCTGCAAGAATTTCTGTTTTATAGCCCTGGATATCAAAAATATGACGGAGTTGACCAATCAATTCCATTCCATCCCAACCACTATCATCAATTCTACCGATAAAAGGAGAAACATAGGTAGCGCCTGCTTTAGCAGCAAGAATGGCCTGCCCTGCAGAGAAGATCAAGGTACAATTGGTTCTGATACCATTGTCGGTAAACCATTTGATAGCTTTAATACCATCTTTGATCATTGGAACTTTTACAACGATATTCGGGTGGATGGCAGCCAGTTTTTTACCCTCTTCAACCATTGACGCAAAATCAGTTGATAATACTTCAGCACTGATATCACCATCAACCATTTCGCAAATGGTCTTGTAATGCTGGGCGATAGCTTCCTCACCCTTGATACCTTCTTTGGCCATTAGGGAAGGATTGGTGGTTACACCATCTAAAATTCCCAGATCATAAGCTTCCTTAATTTGAGCCAGATTGCCAGTGTCAACAAAAAACTTCATAAATATTAATTTAGTTAATACCCCCTTTTTTGATTGCCCTTTAGGGGGCAGGGGGGGTAAAAAAATGGCAGGCTACTCACATCGCACCGCTACAACCGCTTATCCTTGCTGCATTCCTGCCCTGGGGAGGTTCAGCAGGAGCTGGTCGTGTAAGACCTGCCGCGGCAAAAGTAAGGGTTGCACATTTATTTTCCTGAATTTTTTCAGAAGATCTTTAACGGTTCTGTCCCAACCTGGAATTTAAAGTGGAGATCCCTATCAGTTCATCATGTCTGCTACTAAAGGAGCGATAATAAAAAAGGATGGTATATCTATTTTCAGTTTCCCAGTAATTTCCCTCTGTATAGGTAGTTTCTGCTTTAGCTTTTGTATTTTTACTGTCTCTGGTTACATAATTATAACTGTAATAACCTTGTTTCAATAATAGCATTTTTGTATAAGCACCTTTTACTGCATCATAGGTCATTAAAGATGAATCGCTGATCTGGTTGCCTGTCATCTCTCCCAATAAATACACATTTTTTCCTGCATAAGGCTGGTTTTTAGAAGGAACAAAGTTGAAGTGCACATAAGCATATTCTGATTGCCACCATGGATTGATTGATTCGGTGGTAGTTATTTCATCCCATCCATTTCTGTCGGCAAAAAACAAATACCGCAAACTATTCCTTTCCGGATCCGGTTTCAGAAAAACATGGTTGGGCTCGGTGCTTTTATCCATATAATCAACCCTGTCACTTTGAAAACGGAAACTTCTCAGATCTGCCCAACGGTATTCCTTGCCTGCCTGGAAAAGTCCATCCTGTTCGCCATTGTATTCAAAAACATTGTTTCTGATAAAAGAGGGTTGGATATTGGTGATAGCTTCATCCCAGCGGTTATTTTGCATGATCACCACATTGGTTTGCCTGGGACTTAAAATATTCAATTGCTTGGTGTTTACGGAAATCTGAATTTTCTGGTGCGTCCTTGCATATTCAAAATCATAGGGTTGTTGTATCTGAGCGCCGATCGTCACTAAATTATCAACTACCAGCAACCTTTTGGTAAATGCCAGTTTGGAGGTGTCTGAATCACGGTAAACCTTTAACAAATAATTGCCAGATTTTGAAGGCACAGAATTCCTTTCGGGTAATAAAGCTTGGTAATGCACATACTTAGTGGTCGCAAAAGTTGCATTCCGATATTGACCAATTCGGTTTTGGGTATAACCTTTTACATAGTCAAATACATTCACATTGGCAGGTGTCCAATCTGCGTTGCACAGCACATAACAATAGTAATAATTATGTGGAATGCCACTCATGTCGTCGAAATGAAGTTCAAGCTGGTCGCCCCCATTAAGGGAAATGATGGCCATCCCTTCCTGGTTATTTTGCTGAAAAAGTTTAACTGTTCTGATATCCGGATTGTATACCTGGTCTGGTTTTCGCTGTGCCAGTAAAACTAATGGAAAAACGATGATCAAGAATAAGGAAATGACTTTGTACATATGGGTAAATCTGCTTTAAACTTACAACTTTATAACATACAGCAAATGGTTTTGCTGCATTGGCATGCCTCTTGTAGTTTTGAAGCAATTAAAAACCTGTAGATTGAATCTGGCCTTCCAAATAGCCAAGCGCATTGCTTTCAACAAGAATAAATCGTTTTCAGGGTTTATTATCCGATTGTCTGTTTTAGCAACCGCCATCAGTGTTATGGCCATGATCGTAACCCTTTCTTTTGTTAATGGATTTCAGCAAAGTATTGCGAATAAGGTATTTAGTTTCTGGGGGCATGTTAGGGTACAAAAATATGAACCCAATAAATCATTGGTAGCAGAAGAAAACCCACTCAAAAAGAATGAAACAATTGAATCCATTATTCGTTCAGAAAAAACGGTCACACAGGTTCAAAGTTTTGCCACAAAATCTGCAGTGATAGAAAAAAACAAAGAGATTGAAGGCGTATTGTTGAAAGGTATTGAACGCAGTTACGATAGCAGCAGATTGAAACCTTTTCTGCAAGAAGGTCGCTGGCTTAAGTTTACGGATTCTGGTTATAGTAAAGAGATCTTACTGTCGTCTACTTTAGCTAACCAATTAAAAATTAAACTGAATGATACTGTTACCCTTTATTTTATTTCCAGTATAGACGGTTCTAAAACTTACCGAAAACTACAGGTGGCCGGTTTGTATAAAACAGGTATTGAAGAGTACGATAAACTTTTTTTATTGGGCGATCTGAGGCTGATCAGACGGGTTAATAACTGGGCTGATGATGAAACGGGGGGCTATGAAGTTTTTTTAAATGACTATAAAAATATTGATAGCGCATCATTACGGATTTCCGACAAACTTCCGGCAGAATGGATGAGCCGTAGTATCAGAGAAGTGTATCCAAACATTTTTGACTGGTTGAATATTCAGGACGTGAACAGGAATGTGATCTTTGTAGTGATGGCGGTGGTGGCCATTATCAATATGATCACTTGTTTACTGATCCTTATTTTAGAAAGAACCCGAATGATCGGTGTTTTGAAATCATTGGGAGCGGATGATTCTCTCATCAGAAAAGTATTTCTTTATTATGCAACCGTGATCAGCAGTATCGGTATTGCACTGGGATTTGTATTGGGAACAGGTTTGTGTTTATTACAACAATATACAGGATTCATCAAGCTGGACGAGTCATCCTATTATGTGTCAACTGCCCCTGTATTGATCATCTGGTGGCAGGTATTGGCAGTATGTTTGGCTACAGGATTGATCTGTTATGTTTTACTGATCCTTCCCTCCTGGCTGATCAAAAAGATCAATCCCGTAAAAGCCATACAATTCAGGTAATTTATTTGATCAGATGCGAAAGGATAATGCCTGTTGCAACAGCTGCATTCAAAGATTCGGCCCCACCAATTCTGGGAATGGTTACCGGATTGGATACCCACTGCAATAAGTTTTCACTGATCCCTTTTGATTCATTGCCAATCAATAATAGTCCGTTTTGTATGGTTGGTGATTGCTGAATAGGTAATCCTTTTAATAATGCTCCGTAAACAGGCAATTTTGAGGTAGCAAAAAGTTCTTCTAAAGACCGGTAAACTAATTTAACCCTGCTAAAACTGCCCATGGTACTTTGGATAACTTTGGGGTTATAAAGGTCTGCTGTATGTTCTCCTGCAATGATTGTTTTGATGCCAAACCAATCGGCAATACGGATAATGGTACCCAAGTTGCCTGGATCCTGAATGCCATCAAGCATAATGGTGATACCGGTTTCAGGCAAAGATATCATTACCTGCTGTTTTTGTTCCACCACCATTAAAACCTGATTGGGGGTTTGCAGGTTGCTCATCTTTGCCAATTCATCCGCTGTTACTTTTATGGGTGCAACAGGTAATTGAAGTGCAGGTTTCCAATCAGCTAATGCATAAATCTTACGAATCGTAAAATCACTGTTCAATAGTTCCGTTGCCAGTTTAGTACCTTCGGCAATAAAAGCACCCTCTTCCTGCCTGAATTTTTTCTGGCACAAAGATTGAATATATTTGATTTCATTTTTGCTTAACATTCTGTATGCATTTAAACCCTGTAAAGGCTAATCTCTCTCAATTTGGTTTACTGTTACTGCTATTGGCAATGATGAGTTCCTGTTCTGTATCCAAAAGAACCAGTATCAAAGGTTTTCAGGATAAAAAGCCTTTTGTATATGAAAACCTGCTCACACTGAAAGGAAATCTCACCAAAGATGAGAAAATTAGGTTAACAACTGAACTAGGAAAATATTGGGATGATAGCTTACAGGTACCCAAAGTGCAACAATTTGGTTTTTTCTATAAGATTAAGAACCCGCCAGTATTCGATTCTGCCAATATTGCCCGAAGCATCACTTTTATGAATGCCTACCTTAATTCGCAGGGATATTATTATGCCAGTTTTGAAGATTCAGTCAGATATATACTAGTGGATGATCAAATAAGAACTACCGTTTCCATTGAAGTATCTGTTGGAAAAAATATTACAATCGACTCTGTAAATTATATTTTAGGCGATTCAGTTTTGCAGCAACTCACAGAAAAAGACCAGGTAAATACCTTGTTGAAAAAAGGCACCCCTTATACCAAACAAAATATAAGTAATGAATTGGATAGACTGGTGGGGTTATATAGACAGAACGGCTATTTCAATTTTACAAGAGATGATATTTATGCTTTAGTAGACACTGCAGACCCTGCATTATTACAACTAACACTCGATCCTTTTAAACAAGCACAATTGATTGCAGATGCTGCTGTTGCCAGAATGAAAAATCCAACTTGGCGATTGAGTATTTTAAAAAGAGAAGCTTCAGATTCAGCCAAACTAAATCAATACCATATTGGAAAGGTTTACTATTATCCGGAAACCAGGATTACCGATATAACTGATAGCATCCCCTTGCAACAGGATTTTAAAGAAATCAATTATCCCAATCAATCCATGCGATACCGAAAAGGTCTCTTTACCATTAGACCAATGCGGGAACATACTTATTTGGAAAGGGGTGAGCTTTATAACGAGGGTAAATTTTTCAAAACCATCAATACCCTTGGAAAAATTGGTGCCTGGCAACAAGTAGATGCTCGAACCAAAATAAGGGGTAAGGATAGTATGGACCTTTATTTTTACCTGGTTCCTTCCATCAAATACAATTATACAATTGATCTGGAAGGTAGCCGCAACTCCTCGGATATTGGTACCGGTAATCTTTGGGGTATCTCTACCAATTTTTCCATCAATAATAAAAATGTTTGGCGCAATGCCATCCAATCGCTGACTACTTTTAGAACGGGTATTGAATTAAGTTTATTAAGCAGCCAAAATGATCAACTCATTCAAACCTTTCACATTGATGTGGGTCACACCTATGTTTTCCCCAACCTCATTGTTCCATTTAAGAACTGGCGAGCACTTGATAATTTGGAAAACAAAAGAACCTTGTTCTCTATGAATGGCTCTTATGTTAATAGAAGGGCTTATTATCAATTAAGATCATTGGTTACCAGTTGGGGCTATGAATGGAAAAAAAATAATAAGGTTTGGTTGTATAAACCCCTAAGTCTGGAATTCAATACCATCGACACTTTGGAGGGATTAAAACAATTATTCATTACCAATCCTTTTCTAAGAACTTCATTCAATTCTGGAAGGGTAATCAGTCAGAGTTTATCCATGATCAAAACAGTGATCAATCCCAATAACCCTAATAAAAGTTATTATCTACGTTTTGGGGTGGAAGAAGCCGGTGCCATCTTTGGTTCTTTTGGTACTGATGCCAATCCTTTATACCGATACTTAAAAGTGGAAGGGGAATTCAGGAAGTCGATCAAGATCAATAAATCAGACCTCTCCTATCGTTTTTTTGCTGGCGTTGGATATAATTATGGGAAAGACACCATTCGTGATAATACACTACCTTTTTTCAAACAGTTTTATGCGGGTGGTCCCTATAGCATGCGAGCATGGGGTTTGCGACAGTTAGGATTGGGTAGCTCCACCTTGTATGACAGCGATACGGCACTAACTTCTTATCGAGATCGTTTTGGAGATATGCAACTGGAAGCAAACCTGGAATATCGATTTCCAATAGCAACTATTGCGGGCGTAAAAATTGCGAGTGCCTTATTTACAGACATCGGAAATATTTGGAATGTGAAAAAAAATCCGGGCGACCCTACAGGTACTTTTAAATTTGAAAATCTATACCGCGACCTTGCAGTGGGTGTAGGAACAGGTATACGTGTTGATTTTTCTTACTTTCTAATTAGATTAGACTGGGCATATAAAGTGAAAGACCCTGCCCGCCAATACAATAATGGCTGGATGCAACAATTTCAATGGTTTGAGAACAGACCGAATGGTTTGAAAGTAACCAATTATGCCTTTCAATTAGGCATCGGTCTCCCCTTCTGATGCTGTTAAGCTCTTGACCATAGATTCAAATGACTCGATGGAACTGGCTTGATCCACAGAAAAATTTCCGATCCTTGTTCTTCTTAAACTACTCATGTACCCACCTACGCCTAAGGCCGCACCAAAATCATTGGCTAGGCTTCTGATATAAGTTCCTGTTGAACAAACTACCCGAAAATGTACAATAGGCAATTCAATTTTTTCTATGTTAAACTTGTATATAGTTACTGGTCTGGGTTCCAGTTTTACATCTTCCCCTTTTCTTGCTGCCAGGTAAACCGGTTTACCCGCCTGTTTTATAGCAGAATGTATGGGTGGCGTTTGCATGATAGGTCCGGTAAATGGCAAAGTAGCAGCATGAATTTGCTCATCGCTAAGATGGCTGTAGGGTACATGTTGTGTGGGTTCACTTTCCAGGTCATAGGTTGGCGTAACAGAACCTAATGTAAAGGTTCCGGTATATTCTTTTTCCATGCCCATGTACTCATTGATCTTCTTGGTGAATTTACCGGTGCAAACGATCAATAAGCCCGTAGCAAGAGGATCGAGGGTTCCGGCATGACCAATTTTTGAGATCTTGGTGATGTATCTTAGTTTTCTTACGATATCAAAGGATGTCCATTGCAAAGGTTTGTCTATCAACAATACCTTCCCTTCCAGGTAGGGTATCATTGCATCGGTTACCTTTTTCTGTTTCATGTTATTTATAAAAAACATGCAGGATAAAACTGCATGTTTGGTGGTTTAATTAATTACTATCGTTTATTAAATCAATAAGCTCTGGCAAACAGAACCCTTTGTGTAGAAGGGTTTCCGGTTAAGATACATTTACCTTCTTCCAATGGATTATCTAATGGAATACAACGTATGGTTGCTTTACTGAGTTCTTTGATCTTATCTTCTGTTTCTGCTGTACCATCCCAATGTGCCGAAATAAATCCGCCTTTAGTATCTAAAAGTTGCATAAACTCTTCCCAGTTATCTGTTGCAGTTATTCTTTCATCTCTGAATTGTTTGGCTTTTTCAAACATGGCTAATTGGATCTCACCCAATAAGGTTTTGACATAGGATTCAATGCCATCAATGCTTACCTGCATTTTCTCTTTGGTATCCCTACGGGCTATTTCTACGATATTTTTTTCCAGGTCACGTGCTCCGATAGCCATTCTTACAGGCACTCCTTTTAATTCGTATTCCGCAAATTTCCAACCTGGTCTTGCATTATCAGAATCATCGTATTTAACGGAAACACCTAGGGCTTTCAAATTGGCAATGATGGGATTTACTTTTTCATCGATCATCGCTTTTTGCTCATCCCCTTTATAAATGGGCACGATCACCACCTGTATAGGTGCTATTCTTGGCGGAAAGATCAAACCATCATCATCACTATGTGCCATCACCAATGCTCCGATCAACCTGGTACTAACGCCCCAACTGGTGGCCCATACATAATCAAGTTTATTGTCTCTGTCTGTAAATTTCACATCAAAAGCCTTGGCAAAATTCTGTCCCAAAAAATGCGACGTGCCTGCCTGTAATGCTTTACCATCCTGCATCAGCGCTTCTATGCAATAAGTATCTTCTGCACCGGCAAATCTTTCATTGGCACTTTTCACTCCTTTGATCACAGGTAAAGCCATCCAGTTCTCAGCAAAATCAGCATACACATCCAGCATCTTTCTGGTCTCTATTACTGCTTCTGCAGATGTAGCATGTGCGGTATGGCCTTCTTGCCATAAAAATTCTGCCGTACGTAAGAATAAACGGGTACGCATTTCCCATCTAACCACATTAGCCCATTGGTTAACCAGGATGGGTAGATCACGGTAGGATTGGATCCATCCTTTATAGGTATTCCAAATGATCGCTTCACTGGTGGGCCTAACAACCAGTTCTTCTTCTAACTTGGCTTCCGGATCTACAATTAATTTTCCTTTATTGTTGGGATCAGCTTTCAAACGATAATGCGTAACTACCGCACATTCTTTGGCAAAGCCTTCTGCATTTTTCTCCTCCGCTTCAAAAAGGCTCTTGGGTACAAATAAGGGGAAATAAGCGTTTTGGTGACCAGTATCCTTGAACATTTTGTCCAAAGCATCCCGCATATTTTCCCATAATGCAAAACCATAAGGTTTGATAACCATACAACCCCTAACAGCGCTATAATCTGCTAAATTTCCTTTTATAACCAGGTCGTTATACCATTGCGAATAATCCTGCTCCCTGGAAGTTATTTCCTTGCCCATTTTCTTTTATGATTTCTTTAACAAAAATTTGTACTTACAATCGTTAGTTGGCAAAGGGTTTGTCACATTTAGTGAAGACCATGCTACTGGACGCAAATGTATGTAACTTCACATTATCTAACCCTTCAATCCTGTAAGATGAAACAAGCTTTACTTTTATCAGTTCTCGGTTTGGGATTATTATCTTCCTGCACCACTGCTTTTAAATCTGGACAAACACCGGATGATGTATATTATTCTCCCGGGCGTGAGATGGTTAGTACCCGAGAGGAAGAGACCCAAAAAGCGCAACAGGAGACTTATCAGCAATACCAAACCAATCTGGATGACCAATACTTAAGAATGAAAATTTCCAGGAGGTATCGTTGGTCGCAAATAGATGATTTTGATTATTGGTATGATAGCAGGTATGATTTTGGCTATAACAATTATTATTATAATGGTATCTATTCCAATATTTATTCTAATCCATCTATTTATATAGGAAACAGAGGCTATTACCCTTACCAGGGAAATTATGGTTGGTACAGTCCGGTTTATACCATCATTCATTATACCAATCCCAAAGTAAGTTATAGTGGCACCACATCTGCCAGTAATATTTATGCCTACAGGAATAAGAATTACAACAACAGCAATTATGCCATCAAAGATCCCAAGACCGGAAACTTTATTTCCGGGAGTAATAATAATTCCTTTGGCAACTTGATCAAGAAGGTTTTTACGAGTAGTTCTAACGGAAACAATACCAGTAGTTTCGACAGACCTTCCCGAACATTTACACCTTCTAATTCTAACAGCACACCAGCACCCAGTAGCAGTGCCGGCGGATCCAGCGGTGGTTTCCAAAGTACAGGAAGCAGTGCAGGCAGTGGCCGCGGAGGCAAAGGTTAACCACATTAAATAAGCTATTTTTTGAAAGCAGGTTTTTTACCTCCTTTTTACCATACCCATATCCAAACTAATACGTATGAAACAATATATACTCCTGATACTTTCATTTGCCTGTTTACAGGTAAGTGCACAAAATCCAGATGATGCTTTAAGAACAGCCTGGTTTACCCAAAACGGTACTGCCCGGAACGTAGCAACCGGTGGTGTAATGGGTTCATTAGGTGGAGATATTACAGCTAATCATGTAAACCCAGCTGGACTGGGACTTTTCAAAACAAATGAACTGGTATTAAGTCCTGGTTTCATGTTGAATAATAACGCTTTCAAATACAGGGGGACTGATACCGTTAATTCCGTTAATAAATTTAATTATGGTGCTTCAGGTATAATATTAAGTTCTGCTGTTCGCAAGGATCAGAAATGGACAAGCAGTGCTTTCGCTTTATCAGTTAACCAATTGGCAAATTATAATAACCGTGTACAGTTTAAAGGTTTCAATAATTTCAGCTCATTTACAGAACAATACCTGGAAGAACTGGTAAAAGACAGGGCAGACACCAATGCCGCATTGAGTAATTATATTTTCGGATCATCACTTGCCTTCAGAACATTTTTGGTAGACACAACGGCTGCGCCTAATGGAAGTGTTAATGGATACCAAAGCCTGGTGCCTATTTCAACAGGTGTTAACCAGTTGTATGATGCAAGTACACGTGGTGGATACCACGAGATCGCCTTGGGTCTTGCAGGCAATTTAGAAGACAAACTCTATGTAGGTGGTAGTTTTACGATTCCTATCATTTCTTATAAAAGAGAATTGATGTATAGTGAAACAGATGCAACCAATAATTCCAATAACCAATTCAAATCTTTTGAATACAAGGAAAGTTTCTCCTCGCAAGGTTGGGGCTTAGGCGCCAAATTTGGTTTGATCTACAAGCCTAAGGAATACTGGCGTATTGGTTTTGCCATCCATACACCCCAGTTCATGAACTTTACAGATAAGATCAGTTCCTCCATTGTTGCCAATACAGAAACCTATGCAGGCGTCAAATCTGCAACCAGTAATGAGCTAAACAGCGGCAATGCAGGTGAACGTAAATACAATATGAGTACTCCCTGGAGGGCCATCGCAAGTGCCAGTTATGTTTTCAGGGAGATCAGTGATACCAGAAGGCAACGTGCTTTTATCAGTGCAGATATTGAATATGTAAATTACAGGTCAGCGAGATTTTCTTCCTCAGATGAAAATAATGAAACCCTGAGAAATTACTATAGCATTGTGAATGAAGGAATCAAAGATACTTACCGCGGCAATCTCAATTTCCGTTTGGGTGCTGAATTGAAATTACATACCATCATGTTCCGCCTGGGTGGTGCTTATTATGGTAGTCCCTATGCGGATGAAAATTTAAATGCCAGCAGAATATTGGCTACAGGGGGTTTGGGTTATAGAGATCATGGAATTTTTATCGACCTGAGTTATGCGCATTCATTAAATAAGGATGTTCAGTTTGCTTACAGGTTAAATGACAAACCCAATACTTTTGCAGAACAATCTGGCAGCAGAGGCAATATCGCATTGACTTTTGGATTTAAATTCTAATTGTAAGATTTTTTTGTAGATGAGAAAATCAGCAAAACTGGTTTTCTCATTTACACAGATCCAGGATCTGTGGCAAGTATGCGATATCTGCAGGGAACCAATGTGTTTCTGTATCTTTTCTAAACCAGGTCAATTGCCTTTTTGCATAATGACGTGTATTGGTCTTGATCTGTTCTATTGCTTTTTCCCTGGTGATGGTACCGTCTAAAAAATCAAATATTTCACGATAGCCCACTGTTTGCAAGGCATTGCGCTCCCTGAATGGCAATAGTGTTTTTACTTCTTCTATTAAGCCGGCATTTATCATTTGGTCTACCCTTTTCTCAATATTTGCATGCAATACTTCTTTGGGTAATTCTAAACCAATTTTAATGATATTAAAAGGTCTTACTGTTTTTTGTCTTGTCCTAAAATGGAGGATAGAATTTCCGGTTGCATACAACACTTCTAATGCACGCATTAATCTTTGGGGGTTCTGCTGTTCTGCGAGTTTCCAAAAATCCGGATCTTTTTGTTCTAACTCTTTCTGTAACCAGATCAACCCTTTTTGTTCATAGCCTTTGATCACTGCTTCTCTAACAGCAGCAGGTATTTCGGGCATGGGGTCTATCCCTTCACAAAAGGCTTTGATATATAATCCGGTACCACCCACCATGACAGCAACTTGATGATGCTGAAATATTTCTTCTACTGCAGCAAGGGCAATTTTTTCGTAGCTGCCTGCATTCAATTCTTCCTCTACTGAATGAGATGCAATAAAATGATGCTTCACTATTGCCAACTCTTCTTCAGAAGGCCTTGCCACACCTATACTCAACTCGCGGAAACATTGTCTTGAATCGGCGGAAATGATCTCTGTTTGAAAATGCTTTGCCAACTCAATGGCCATAGCGGTTTTACCAACAGCGGTAGGGCCAGTAACGATTAAAACAGTTTGGGAATTTGGCTGCATGTATGGCAATTAAAAAGCTGATCAAATAAAATTGGGAAGCAGAAAACTAAAAGGCTTCTTCCTCACCTTCCTGTTGTTCGGCCTCACCATCTTCGGTATCAGCATCCGTATCATCACCCTCTCCTTCCGTTCCAAATCCATCAGCAGCATCTGCCAGGTCGTATTTTTCTTCAATATCTGCAAACTTATCTCCAAGAAGGCTTTTGGTACCATATTGCTGTGGCCCTATACCTTCTGTTCTGGAAGTTGATGGATAGGTGATCTTACTACTTTCTTCCTTACTTACATTGATGAGTTCTACCAGAAATATCCAGTGCTTTTCGAAATCATATTCGTACACAAATTTCTGGTTGGTATCGCGTATTTCAGAACCAATCGTAACTTCAGACATGATCAGAGGGTCTACAACATATGGCTTATCGTATTTTTCAAAGCTAATTTCTCTCCCTCTCTGCCAATTATCATTACTTCTGTAAAATGTGGCTTTATGCTTCGAGTCGAACTCATATGATTTTAATATAGCAGCATGCAGATCCTGAAAATGCTGTGTATGCCTGATAACAATATCTCTGTAAACTGCGTCGTCTTCTTCTAAGTAAATCCTGAATTTTAATATAGCCATTGGGAGTTTGGGGTTTAGAGTTTAGAGTTTATAGTTTCATTGATACCACTCTAACTTCCATTTTTTATAAATACAATGATTTTTTAGGGCTTAAAAATACAATTTATTCTACGGCCTGCAAGTTCAGTTCTGCGGCTTTTTGTAACATGAAGTTATATGCAGCCTCAAATTCGTTGGGTATTTCGCCGTCCAGTATCGCTTCCCTGATGGCATCTTTGATGATCCCAACAGGTTTTGAGGGACTAAGGCCAAATTTTTGCATGATCATTTCTCCTGAAATGGGCGGCTGCCAGTTTCTGATCCTGTCTTTATCTTCCACTTCCAGCAATCGTTTCCTAACCCATTCAAAATTTTGCAGGAAACGTTTCACCTTATAAGGATTCTTACTGGTAATATCTGCTTCACAAAGCATCATCAGGTTATCTGTATCATCACCCGCATCAAATAATAATCGCCTGATGGCACTATCAGTGATCTCTTCTTTGGTAAGACTAATGGGTCTGAGGTGAAGCAAAACCAGTTTCTGAACCTGCTTCATTTTCTCATTCAAAGGCAATTTTAGTTTGGTAAAAATTTTAGGCACCATGCGGGCGCCTACTACTTCATGTCCATGAAAAGTCCAGCCATGCCCTTCTTCAAACCTTTTGGTAGCGGGCTTCCCAATATCATGTAATAATGCAGCCCAGCGTAACCAGAGGTCATCGGTATTTGCTGCAATATTATCAAGCACCTGCAGTGTATGGTAAAAATTATCCTTGTGACCAATACCATCCACATATTCTGCTCCATGCAGATCAATCATCTGAGGGAATATTTTTTCCAGTAACCCGGTTCTAAAAAGCAGGTCCCAACCCACGGATGGTTTTTGACAAAGCATCATCTTATTCAGTTCGTCTGTTATTCTTTCCTGCGAAACTATCTGAATCCTATCTGCATTGTCTTTGATGGCCTGAAAGGTTTCTGGTGCAATGGTAAAGGACAACTGAGCCGCAAACCTGATAGCCCGCATCATACGGAGAGGGTCATCACTAAAGGTTTGTGTTGGCGGAAGCGGTGTAACGATCTTTTTATCCGCAATGGCCTTGATGCCATCAAATGGATCGATCAGTTTACCAAATTCTTGGCTATTTAAACAGATGGCCAGTGCATTGATGGTAAAGTCCCTTCTGTTCTGATCATCTTCAATACTTCCCGGTTCTATATCTGGCTTTCTGCTGCTTTGGCGATAACTTTCTTTTCTGGCACCCACCACTTCAATCTCCATTTCAGGTAACTTGATCTGTGCTGTACCAAAATTTTTAAAATACGCAACCACCGGTTTGGGCGAAAACTGTTCAGCCAATGCGTGTGCCAATTCTATCCCATCTCCCAAACAAACGATATCAGCATCTTTTGTATTTCTCCCTATAATTTTATCGCGCACAAAACCGCCAATTAAAAAACAGGGAACCTGCAGGCGGTCTGCCGCCTCTCCTATCTTATTAAAAATTTGCTGTTCTTTCTCTGTAAATTCAATCTGCATTACTTGCAAAGTTACTTCAGTTTGATTAGGAAGGCAAAACTGCCAATAGTTGGTCGGTATGGATCATTTTGGCACAATGAAAATGTTTCTCCGGACAGGTTCTATGCCCATGTAATCCGCAAGGCCTGCAACTGAGCTTTTGTTGTACTTCAACAATATGGCTTATATATGATAAAGGCCCAAATCCAAATCCAGGAATAGTAGCACAATATACGGCAGTAACAGGCGCATTAACAGCAGATGCAAAATGCATGGGAGCCGAATCATTTACATAATTCATTTCTGCCTGTGCCATCAATGCTGCCGATTGCAGAAAATTTAGTTTGCCGGCAAGATTGATGGATGACCCATGTAAAGAATCATTGATTATATTTTCACATAGTGGCTGATCCCCGGGGGCTCCCAAAAGATAAATGGTGGTCTCTTTCGGTACCCGGTCAATAAAACTTACCCATTGAGCTGCAGGAAACTGTTTGGTAAACCATACAGATGCCGGAGCAATACAAATAAACTTTTTTCCAACCCATTGATCAATAGCCGCAAGGTCATTTTTTCCCGGATACAATTTCGGACCTGCTGCCGGTAATAAAGTAATCGAATTAAGCAATGCATGGTTTCTTTCAATTTCATGCATGGTTACATCAGATACACCAATTGCATGTTTTACCACATCCGTAAAAAAGAAACTGAAAGGATTCTTATCAAATCCAATGGTTCTTTTGGCACCTGAAAAGGCAGTGAGAAAGCCGGTTGCAGCAAAACGCTGCACATTGATCACCAGATCATATTGGTTATGCCTGATTTGCTTTAATACTTTTATTAAATGGGTATATTTATCTTTTGTTTTGTGCCATACCAATACCTCATGCAAAAATGGATGACCAATAAATAAAGATTCATTTCCATTTCTTACCAATATATCGATGGCCGCATCTGGATATTCTTGATGCAAGGTTTCCAGCATACCAGAAGCCAATACCACATCACCAATAAAAGCTGTTTGAATCACCAAGAACTTTTGCATCAGGCAAAAATAAAGAAGTAATGACTAGGTATATTAGTTAAAGAAGGCTTTTTAAGGCGAATAGCGATTATTCAAATTCCAGTTCATTGTTGAAAAATTCCCAATCGAAAAGTATGAAACTGGTATAAATTTTATGCAGGTGTTGCAAAGTGATGGCAGAAAATCCTTTCATTATATGAAAGTCTTTAACAGACCCACTTCTGCATTTTTCCTGCTGCCTTGATGAAGACCTAAAATGTAGCCTATCCCCGGATTTACGATTCCTTTTACCAAGCTTTTTCATAGAATCAAATTCTACCTATAAGATCGTCATTCTTTTTCAAAATTGCAAGTGGAACTTTTTTCTACTTTTAACTGATAAGTTTTTGCTATTGTAAGACTACCATTCGATTTATTAACCAACACCTCTGCGAAACCTCTGCCTCTCTGCGCCGCTGCGGTAAAAATGGAACTATCACATTCTGATGCTCTAAATAGTAGATACAAGTAAGCCTGTAAATGGATGCGGACAAACAATAAGAAATCAGGCTATTTACGGCCTGATAATACTCAAACTCCCATCTTTTTCCCACTTAATGATGGAAGACGGTTTTCGGGGCTCCAGATCATCCTGTCTGTAATTGACCACATAATCCACCCCATCCAAAATGATCTGGTCTATATCCTTGAAATTGAGTGGCGACGGGTATCCGCTGATATTGGCAGAAGTGCTCACAATAGGCTTTCGGAAACGTTTGATCAGGTTTTTGCAAAAAGGTTCTTCACAAATCCGGATGGCAACAGAACCATCTTCGGCCAGTAGATTATCAGCCAATGCTACTGCACCCTCATAAATAACAGTTGTTGGCCTGTTTACCCCTTTGATATAATCGAATATTTGTAAACCGGGCTGGGTTACATAATGCAGGATCTCTTTTTCATCTGCCATTAATACGATCATTGCTTTTGAATCTGATCTTTTTTTCAAATCATAGATCCTGGCAACAGCTTCCGCATTAGTGGCATCACAACCTATGCCCCATACAGTATCTGTTGGATACAGGATCAATCCACCTGCTTTAAGCTTTTCAAGGCACTGTTCGATATCGTTAAGAAATGGCAACATATTCTTCTGAATAACACAAAATTAAGATTCTCTGCTGGATTTTGAAGGTTCTGCAGCATTTCAGTTTAGCTTAATCAGATGATACTGTATGTTTGCAAAAAAATACAGGTATGTCATTAGAGATGCAAATCCAGGATGCATGGAAAAACAGAGATTTATTGAAAGACCCTGCTTATGCGGATGCAGTTAGGTTAGTGATGGAAGAAGTAGACAAAGGCAGATTAAGGGTGGCTTCTCCAACAGCTAGTGGATGGGTGGTTAATGAATGGGTAAAACAAGCGATACTTCTTTATTTCGGAATTCAGCAAATGCAGACCTGGAACCTTCCTCCCTTTGAATTTTATGATAAAATGTTGTTGAAATCGAATTATAAAGAACTAGGCGTTCGTGCCGTACCCCATGCGGTAGCCCGTTATGGTGCATATATCGCAAAAAATGTGGTGTTGATGCCCAGCTATGTAAATATTGGTGCTTATGTAGATGAAGGTACCATGGTTGATACCTGGGCCACTGTTGGTAGTTGTGCCCAAATTGGCAAAGGTGTGCACCTTAGTGGCGGCGTGGGCATTGGCGGCGTGTTAGAGCCATTACAGGCTAGTCCGGTAATTATAGAAGATGGTTGTTTTGTAGGTAGCCGCTGCATAGTGGTGGAAGGTGTGGTAGTTGAAAAAGAAGCCGTATTAGGCGCCAATGTTGTTTTAACTCAGTCTACTAAAATCATTGATGTTAGTGGCAATGAACCTATCGAATACAAAGGCCGGGTACCAGCCAGAAGTGTGGTCATACCGGGCAGTTATACCAAGAAATTTAATGCGGGCGACTACCAGGTTAGCTGTGCCTTGATCATTGGGCAACGTAAAGCTAGTACCGACCTGAAAACAAGCTTGAATGATGCTTTGCGCGAATTTAATGTGAGTGCTTAAATAGCCATTGGCGCATGCTAAACTTTTAAGGAAATTTTGGTTGATCCTTACAATAGATACCATGACGCAATTGGCTATTTCATGAATAATAAAATCACTTTATATGGCTTCCTGATCACTTTATTGGGTGCGGTGATGTTTTCAACCAAAGCCATTTTTGTAAAACTTGCCTTTAGGGAAACGCAGGTTGATGCCGTAACCCTTTTGACCCTGCGCATGCTTTTTTCGCTGCCCTTTTACCTGGTAGCAGTGTGGCTGGTAAGTAAAAAAGAAAATAAGTCCCAACTATCACTTAAAGATTGGACCGGCATTCTTTTGCTGGGTTTTCTGGGTTATTACCTGAGTAGTTTATTTGATTTCATTGGGCTACAATATGTTTCAGCAGGCTTGGAGAGATTGATCTTATTTCTCTATCCCACATTTGCAGTTATCCTGAATACTTATTTTTTCAAAGCAAAGCTCAGCAAAATTCAATTGATTGCGCTGGTGCTTACCTATATGGGTATTGGGATAGCTTATTTTGGAGAACTAAGATTGGACACAGGAAACCCCAAATTTTTGTTTGGCTCATTTATGATATTCTTGTGTGCTGTAACCTATTCTTTTTATTTGGTAGGCACCGGAAAACTGGTACATAAAGTTGGGGTTACCAGATATACAGCCTATGCCATGTTAACAGCAACAGCGGGCATTTTTCTACATTTTATAAGCACACATTCTGTACAATCCATCCCCTTTTCATCAACACTTATTGGGTATGCAATAGCACTTGCCGTTATTGCCACGGTAATTCCATCCTTTCTAATGAGCAATGGCATGAAACAGATTGGCAGTAACAATGTATCCATTATAACTAGCATTGGTCCGGTTTCCACCATTATACAGGCTCATTTTTTATTGGGTGAAAAAATCATCTTAGCGCAAATTTTAGGAACAGCTTTGGTGATTACCGGTGTGATACTTATTGGCTGGCAATCCAGATATGCAAGTGAAAACTGATGCCATCATTCTCCCTTTCTTTTACCGAAACAATCCTGTCATTTACCGAGGTTTTGTGGTATGTAGCCTAAATACCATTGTTGCTGTTCATTGGTGCAGATAGATTTGTATCAAATAATAAAGCTATGAACACAGAATACAACCAAAACTGGGATGATGACCAAAAAAAGAAAGGGGTTACCCAGGAACGTTATGACAGATTTTGGACTGGCTTAGTGCTGATCATCATTGGTGCATTTCTATTGTTAAGAAAAATGGGCGTTGATCTGCCTGATTGGATGTTTACCTGGCCCATGATCTTGGTATTAGTGGGTATAATCACCGGCATCAAACACCGTTTTCAGAATATGTCCTGGTTGATCATTACAGGAATTGGTGCTTTTTTTCTAATGGATGATGTGTTTGAAACTTTTAATCTTCGCCCCTATTTCTTTCCTGTTTTGATCATAGGTATTGGATTGGTATTTATACTCCGTCCTAGAAAGACCTGGTACTTTGACAAGGAAAAATTCAAAGGTTTCTCTCCAGAAAACAAATGGCAACAAACAGGTTTTCAAAAAAGTGGATTCCAACTAGAAGCAGACCAGGAAAAGGTTTCAACAGATGACATGATACAAAGTCTCTCCATCTTTGGAGGTGTAAAAAAAGTAGTGACTTCTAAAAACTTTAAAGGAGGTGAGATCTTCTGTTTTATGGGCGGTGCAGAAATAAATTTAAGTCAGGCAGACATCAACGGCACTGTTATACTTGAAATTACACAGGCTTTTGGTGGCACCAAACTTGTTGTACCACCGCATTGGGATGTAAGACAGGAAGCTATTGCCATATTTGCCGGAATTGAAGACAAGCGTCCGCACCAAATGGGCAATTTTGACCCCAACAAAGTATTGATCATTAAAGGAACAACGGTATTTGGCGGTATTGAAATTAAGAGTTATTAAAAATTGTAATTGATTTATCCCAAGAACGTTTTGAACACAATGAAAACTAATCAAATGCAATGGTATCTCGCTAAACTCGTATTCCGCATCATATGTGGCAATGGTGAACACAAGGCACAGTTTGATGAACAACTTCGGTTGATCTATGCGGAAGATGCACTGCATGCTTATAATAAAGCACACCTTACAGGAGAAAAGGAACAGGAAAATTTCTTCACCCAAGCAAAAAAGCTGGCCGAATGGAAATTTATTAATGTTACCGAATTACACGTTTTGGAAAATATAACGGATGGTGCCGAAGTGTATGCAAATATTCATGAAGTAGAAAATGGCGACAATTACCAGCATGCGGTACATATAAAAGCAAGATATTTGTCGGAAAACTGTACAGAGCAGTTCATCCAGACACTATAAACCATGGTTAAATCCATCAGTAATAGCAATAGATTCTCCCTAACATTCATTAGTTGGTGGTTGCTATGGATTTTTATACAAACCATGTTGATCAACAGTTATGGCTTTTCATTATTACAAGCTTTTATTGATAGTTGTATCTGTAACTTATTTTTAGCTGCATCATGCTTGCTGATCATCACCAATATGAAGTATTACCTGCCACAAAAAGAAAGGTATTGGTATGTTTTGATATTGAGTGTGGTGTTGAGTGGCATATGGGTAATGGTGGTAAAAATCACTTTAAAAATTATATATAAATCCGATGAGGATTACCTTTTATTTCTGAGCAGCTCCTTTTACATCCGTTACCTACTTGGGTTTCTGATGATCGGATGCATGGCCATGATTAGTTTGCTTTGGTACACATTACGGGAACAACAGGAAGCCAATCAGCGAAAAGAAGAGGCGGAAAAAATGACCAAAGATGCAGAATTACTTAAGCTAAGGCAACAACTGCAACCACATTTTCTATTTAATAGCCTAAACTCTATCAGTGCATTGGCTGGCAGTCAACCCGAAAAAGCCAGACATATGATCCAACAATTGTCTGATTTTTTAAGGGGCACTTTAAAAAGAGATAATCTGCCTTCGGTTACCCTTGAAGAAGAACTGTCTCATTTACAATTGTACCTGGAAATAGAAAAAGTTAGATTTGGGCAACGCCTACAAACAGCCATTCACATTGAAGAAGAAGCCAAAAAATTAAGGATCCCCTCTTTATTATTACAACCTATTGTAGAAAATGCCATAAAATTTGGGTTGTATGATACTATTGGTTCGGTTTTGATCACTATTGATGCGGGCACCGATGAAGATCAGTTATGGATAAAGATCGTAAACCCTTATGATGAAGAAACAGCAGCAAGCATTCATGGAACAGGTTTTGGCCTGGCATCTATTCACCGAAGGTTATTTCTTTTATTTGCCAGACATGACCTATTGGTTACCTATAAAAAAGAGAATGTGTTTACCACAACATTATTGATACCACAATACAATTATGAAAGCCATAATCATTGATGACGAACACCTGGCCAGAAGCATCGTAAAAGAATACCTGGAAAGTCACCAGGACATTACGCTTGTTGAGGAATGTACGGATGGTTTTGAAGGGATCAAAGCCATTCAAAAGCATGCACCCGACCTTGTGTTTTTAGATATACAGATGCCTAAGATAAATGGATTGGAAATGCTGGAACTGATCGAGTCGCCACCTTCCGTTATTTTCACTACTGCCTTTGAAGAATACGCTATCAGGGCATTTGAAGCACATGCCATTGATTATTTGTTAAAGCCATTCAGCAAAGAAAGATTTGATAAGGCATTAGATAAATGGCGGATGCAAAACAAGCAGGTTCAATTAAAAGCAACAGAAAATTTACTATCGCATAACAATAGCCTGCCCTCTCAACAAAACCGGGTGGTAGTAAAAGAGAATGGGAAGATCAGGATCATTCCAACAAGCAGCATTCAATACCTGGAATCAGCAGACGATTATGTAAAGATCCATACAGCAGAAGGCGTGTTCCTCAAAAATAAAACCATGGGCTTTTTTGAAGAGGTATTGGCCCCTCAAAATTTTATCAGGGTGCACCGCTCCTATATCATCAACACTTCACTCATTACGCGTATAGAACCTTATGAAAAAGAAAGCCACCTTGTGATACTCAGCATGGGCGTAAGACTACCTGTAAGTAAAACAGGCTATGTAAAGCTAAAAGAGTCTTTAGGGATTTGAATGCTTGTGAATATGCATTTTTTCTAGGATCTCCGGGATCATTAAAAAGTCCCTTGATTTATCCAGAAAAAAATCGGCGCCCAGTTTGAGACATTCTTCTTTATAGTGAGCCAGGGAATTGTTGGTAAGCATGATGACCACTGGTTTAGAAACCGGTTCTTTTTGCATATTCCGCAACATTTCAATACCATTCATTCCTGGCATATTGATATCTAACACCATAATATCTGGCTTATAGCCCTGCATAAGCAATAATGCTTCCTCTGCACTGGTTACGGCTTCTGTGCGAACAACGTGTTTGATTTCGGAAATGAGAGACTTTAATCGTTGGAGTATGATCACAGTATCGTCGATCAATAAAACATTCAGACCAGTTTGAATCATTGGATAAATAGATTATCCGCAAATCTACCTTATCCTTAAAACCAAATTTGTAGCTTATGCAATAAAGCTTTTGTAGATTTTGAACTACCGTATTGTAAAATATATAGATGGGTACGCAATCATTGTAACTTTAATCGGCAACTATTTTATTGAAAAATATTTAGACATGGATCATTAAATATTTTTTATTGGAATTATTAATGTCTAGTTTAAAAATGAATTTCGGTTTTATTTAAAAAAATAAAAAAAATCATGAAATTCAATCCTGCAAAGCATTTACGTGTAGAGGCACTTATTTAAATGCAACATATTTTGAAGATTGCTAGTATTTTTTTTTGAGAAATTTGTTGAAAATTAGCAGGCACTAATTCAAAAAAATGATTCAACAAAAAAAAGGGAATATCTAAATCCTGGAGCTAAAATGTATAGTAAGTACATGCTACTTATGTAGTTTCAACACTACTACATAGTAAGTTCATCTCTTTAAATAATATTATTCAATATGGCATATTTAACAAGGTCGGCATTATTCTGTAAATGCATTTTTTCCATGATACGAGACCTGTAAGTACTAATCGTGTTCACATTCAGCGATAATATTTCTCCAATAGCAGAGATGCTTTTCCCACTAACGATCATTTTGAATACTTCAAATTCACGATCAGATAATTGTTCATGGGGTGCCTGGGTATTGTTTTGTTCAATGGATCCTGCCAAAACTTCTGCTACTTCACTGGTAATATATTTGCGACCACTTAATATTTGCTGAACCGCTTTTACCAATTCATAAGGTGCACTTTCTTTGGTAAGGTAACCAGAGGCACCAGCTTTTAATGACCTAACAGCATATTGTTCAGGCGCATGCATACTCAGCATGAGAACCGGTGTTTGAGGGGCATGTTCTTTGATCTGTTTCAAAATTTCAATTCCCGAATACCCTGGCATACTGATATCTGATATGATGATATCCCATTTTTCACTGAGGGCTTTTTTTAAGAGCTCAGCAGAATCAGCCACATCATGAATGTCTGCAAAAGGAAAAGACTCAACCAGGATTTTCCTTAAACCCTCTCTTATCAATGTATGATCATCCGCAATCAAAATTCTCATTCCGTACTAGTTTAAATATATTGAAATAATATATTAAATAAAATGCTTATTCTAATTCAAAGTTAGTACATAATAAACAGTTCCACTCAGATATCCTCTCATTTTAAATTTGTTCAAAAAAAAGGAGCTGTCTAAAAAAATTAAGGAGCGATTACTCGCTCCTTATTACAAAACATTACTTAGGTCGGATCATAGGAAAATGGATGATAAAAAGATTAAAATAACCTACAGAGTTGTCATCTAATTATACATGCAATTTAAATCTTTCTTTTGAGAATTTACCTCGTAGAAACACTGATTTTGCTACGTTAAAACACCGTTTTTTAACTTTTTTAAGCCATCCAGGCAATAGAGAAGCATTTTTTGAATAGAATTTATATAGAACCAATTTTACAGCCTATTTTACATTTTTTCTGCACCTAAAAGCTGGTGATGCATGTTAGAATTTGGCAAATCAAATACCCTTATCATACTTAGTCCGGGCTTTCCTGCAGATGAAAATGATACCAGTTGTTTACCCGCCCAACAGTCATTTATACGCTCCATTAACCAATTGCACCCTGATCTTAGGGTCATTATTCTTGCTTTTCAGTATCCCTATCATTCAAAAAAATACCTATGGCATAGCAATGAAGTAATCCCTTTCAATGGCCAGCATAAAAAAAAGCTATTAAGGTTGCTCTTTGTATGGCTGCCGGTTTGGCAAACCTTAGTCACCTTACAAAAAGAAAGAAAGCCTCTGGGTTTAATCAGTTTTTGGGTGGGTGAATCAGCTTTGCTTGGACATTATTTCAGCAAATACAAACAACTGAAGCACATTACCTGGATGCTTGGCCAAGATGCCAAAAAGGGAAATCGTTTCATGAAACTGATGCGAATACAACCATCTGCATTGGTGGCGATGTCGGATTTTTTGGCTAAAACATTTCATCAGAATTATGGCATACAACCTGCCAATGTTATTCCCAATGCCATATTTCCGAAACAATTTAAGTTGAATGAACTACCCCGAAATATTGATATCATGGGCGTTGGATCATTAATTCCACTCAAAAAATTTGATCTATTCATCGAACTGATCATTCAAATAAAAGTACAATTCCCATTTCTAAAAGTGATGATCTGCGGCGAAGGACCTGAAAGAGCAAAATTAGAAGCGCTGATCGTATCTAATCAATTAGCTGAAACCATAACATTAATGGGCGAAAGATCGCATGCAGAAGTATTTGATTTGTTGCAACAAACCAAAATATTATTGCATACCTCCGAATATGAGGGTTTCAGTGGAGCCTGCCTGGAAGGATTGTACGCAGGCGCACATGTACTGAGTTTTCAGCAACCAATGAATGGATGGCTGAGAAACTGGCATGTGGAAGCAACCAAAGAAGACATGAAAAATAAATTAACAGCATTATTGAACGATAAAATGTTAGCGCACCAGTCATCCACACCCTTTCAAATGGTCGATTCTGCCAAACAGATGCTTTCTTTATTTCAAGACTAATGCTTTACAAATTGCTGCTATCTTTTCAGCAACGGCTTGAACGGAATATTCGGCTTCAAAATGTTCCAACACTTCTTCCGAACTAATTTTTTTATCAGCTAAAGAATCTAAAATATTTTGCAGCTCATTTATTTTACCTGGCATAAAATGATAGCCTACCCTACCATTATCTGTAACTTTTAAGGCAGCAGGAATAGCAGTAACAATGGGAATACATCCGCAAGACATAGCTTCTAATAAGGCTGTACTTCCCCCCTCGCTATAACTTGCAGAAACAAAATAATCAGCCGCACTATACCATTGCGGTAAATCCGAATAAGCCACAAAGCCAATCAGTTTTACAGAATTTTGTAATGCGAAACTTTGGGCAATATGGGTCTTTACTTCTGCTAATAGATCGGTTGTTTGATATATCAAGTAAAGCCGGTCAGTCTGGTTCTTTTGAAAATATGATTCAAAAGCTTCTAGTAGCAGCAAGGGATCTTTGTTCTTATCTAATCGCCCCACCCATAGAAATACCGGTCCTTCCCCTATTTGTAATGCTTGCCGCGAAGCATTTTTGCTCAATCTTTTAAAATCACTTAAGGTATCCGGGATTTCAAATATTTTATGTGTGTCTTTTATGATTCCTTTTTCTAACCATATGCTTGCATTGCCTTTAGAAGTGAAAAAATAAGCATCAATAAAATAGTCAGCCCATTGCAGAAATATTTTCCTGAAACGGAGATAAGGACTTTCCGCATGGTGTTTGGCAATGATTTTAACTTTTTTACCCAGCTTCCATTTTAGTACCATCAGTTGCAAAGGATACAATAAGCCCTGAACCAAAACGATATCAGGTTGAAAAGAAGCAATAAAATGAATAGATCTAAATGGGATATGGAAGAACCCATTAAATGAGCGAAAAAAATAAAACCCTTCTTTTGCATCAATCCTGGTAGCCTTGTTGGAGATATGTTTAATGACAGTTACAGACAATATTTGCTTCAAAGCAGGAATATGGTTGAGGGAAACTGCTTGTTTCTCCAGCATTTCCGTTGTATCTGCATATTCATGATTAGCATGAAATGTAATATCGATCAGTTTCATTTCAGCTGGCTATTGTGAATGCGGTGAAATCATCGATGTCTGTTAAGGGTGCATATTCTTTCATTCGTTCAATTATTCCAATCAGGTTTCCTTTCACATTTTTCAAAACATGCTTGTATTGAAAAGAGAAGGTATTGGCAGGTAGAAATCCTGATTGATCAAGCTCAAGCCGCATAGATTCGTCAAAAAGAACCACTTTACCATTTATTATTACCAATAGAATATCTTCCGGATTCAAAGAATAAAAAGCATCAAACGTATTGTTGGCATTTTTATTTTTAGCTATTACCCAGTCGCCATTTCTTGCCCCTACTTTGCCATTGCTATCCATTTTTTTCCAGATCTTTTTAGGATTGATGGTCAATGATTCAACCAATTCCTGATCGGATAAATTACCTGTATTTCTTGCCATTCTAATTTGGGTCCAGGCATTCCAGGTAGAACTTAGTGTTGAATCTGTTCCAAATAAAATGGTTGTTTCATTTTTCAATGATCTGATATCTGCTGTTTTACCCAATAAAAAATTATTGGATGCCGGACACCATACCAATGCTTTAAATGATGCAGCCTGCTGAGGATCCATTGCCACGCCATGAATACCTATTAGCGGCTGCTTAAAGATATTCCAACGAATCAACTGATCAATTTCTGCAGAAGCAATTTGGTCAGTGCCCTCTCCTACATGTATAGCAATCTGTTTGCCCTTCCAGAAATTTCGGTTCAATTTCCATCTCCATTTTTTTTCAAAACCTACAGAATGTAAGGAAGATGTTTCCTGGTAAATTTCGATTATCGGGTCATTAACAGACAGTGTTTCTCCATGGTTAACAACAGTTGTAAAACCATTCAGCAGGTTTTTGTAAATACCCCATTGGATGCGCAGTTCAATGGGAATTTTTAATACATCCTCAATGATCTGTTTATTATGTATATGGATATCATTACCCCATTCACGGTAATTTTTATAGATCCTATTACCAATTCCTGGAAAACAATTAAAATCCAAATGGTCATGTGAGTTGATCAATCCGGGAAATGCAATAGCATTCTCACATTGGATCATGCCTGGCTGTTCAGGTAAATCCTTTTCCTCTAACAGTTTACTTACTTTACAAGTATCATTCCCCTCAAGGTGGATAGCAAAGGTTCTATTCTCTTCTTTTCCTACTATCCTTACATTATTGATAACCATCACTCTTTTTTAAATGGATGCCATAGATGATTGGGGTTCCCTTGAATTTGTTGAACACAGATAAAGCATTTTGCTTTTCGTAGTATGTTTTAACCTGATCGTCTATGATCTTTTCCGAAATACGGATAACCTGCAAATTCAGTTGCTTAGCAATCTGTAAGATGTCATTGATGGTGTGCACGTGGTTCTTAACAGCTATCAACTTGCCCTTATTTTTAAAGGTCCGGTCGCCACCTCTTGACAAGGCAACAGGATGATAGTCAGTCATGACTATTTCACCCCCGGGTGCCAATACCCTGCACCATTCTTTTAAAGCAGCTGCTGCATCAGGTATATGTGCTATGGTTAGGGTGGAAATGACCAGATCAGCATATTGATCAGAAAGTTCAAACGAAACGCCATTAATTTTGCCAACTTTTTGATCTGGAAATTTATTTTTGAGTCTGACAAGCATTTCTGCAGAAACATCGAATCCTAAAAGTTCGGCAGGTTTTTTACCTAGGATATAAGGCCAATGGCGACCGGTACCGCAGCCAATATCTACTATTTTTTTATTGCCAAGAGATAAATCATCCACCATCTCTTTAAATAATTGGGCATCCAAAGCCAGCATTAAATTGTCTGGCTGAGCATCATAATCAGCAGCCCAGATATCATAAGCCTTCTCAGGTTCTGTTTCCTTAATCGCTTTTGAAAACCATCTTTTCAGCGTTCTCTGAAGGGAATGTACTAGGGCCATAATTTGAAGATAATATCTTTTTGATTCTATCAGACAGGATCGAAAATAAAGTAATTCTCAGGCAACCTGTTTTTGCCAAAATGCGTTTATAGAGCTGTATCTCAAGCAACTATGAATAAGGTCCTACTCTTTAATCCTAAAAGTGCGGTAGCCAAATATAGGATCCCAAATTCTATCATGAATATTGCGGCTTCTATTGAAGGCGTTTTTGAATGGGTAATTGTTGACGGTAACCGCGAAGCAGATCCTTATGCTGCGATAGCAAAATATTTGTCAGAATACAGTTTCAAATATGTTGGTTTTACCGTAATGCCGGGTCCTCAGTTAAAAGAAGCCATTCCTATTGCCATCAAGATCAAAACGCAATTCCCCAATACAGTCATGATCTGGGGGGGCTATTTCCCATCCAATCATTACAAAGTAGTGATGGATTCTGGTTATGTAGACTTTGTGATCAACGGGCCAGGAGATCATGCATTCCCAAATTTATTGGAAGCACTCGAAAACAATAAGCCCTTTGAACTTATCAAGAATCTGATCTATAAATATGGAGATCTGATCGTTAAAAACCCAAAAGAAGATTTGATCGAACAGGCTACCTTAAATCCCTTGCCGTATGACAAGCTGGATAAGCTGTACTACATGGAAAAATACCTGGGCAAAACTTATCTGGGTGAAAGAACGATTGCCTATCATTCCAGTATCGGTTGTCCTTTCACCTGTTCTTTTTGTGCTGTAGTGCCTATTTATGAAGCCAGGTGGAAAGCAAAACCGGCAAACCAGGTTTACCAAGATATCAAATACCTGAAAGATAAATGGGGGGCCGATGCCATAGAGTTTCACGATAATAATTTTTTTGTTTCTGAGAAAAGAACCAATGAATTCTCCATCCTGGTAAAAAAAGAAAAAATGACCTGGTGGGGTGAAGGAAGAATTGATACGATTGATAAGTACAGTGATGCATCCATTGCATTATTGCGCGAATCTGGTTGTAAAATGATATTCTTTGGAGCAGAAACAGGAAATGATAAGATCCTGAAACAGATGGATAAGGGCGGAACACAAACGGGAGAACAGATAGCCAGATTTGCAGAAAGAATGAAGAAATTTGATATCATTCCAGAATACTCTTTTGTACTGGGCATGCCGGCACCTACGCCCGAAGAAGTGATGGAACAGATTGATTTTGATATTGCATTTATCAAAAGGATCAAGTCGATCAACCCCGAAGCAGAGATCATTATTTATACTTATAGCCCTGTACCATCTGAAGGTTCTGAATTATACAACCAGGTATTAGCAAATGGCTTCTCCTTTCCACAAAAACTGGAAGATTGGGTGAGCCCTTCCTGGGAGAAATTTGATCTGAGAAAAAACCCATTAACACCCTGGCTTACACCAGAAATGGTTCAGAAGATCAGGGATTTTGAAACAGTGCTGAATGGTTATTATCCTACAGTTTCAGACATCAGACTGAATAACACAAAACGAAGTCTGGTAAAAATGGTTTCTGGAATTAGATACAAAACCGGTTTGTATAAATATCCATATGAAATCAAATTATTACAAAGACTTTGGAAATACCGTCAACCAGAGATCCAGGGATTTTAAACCAATTGTATGCAAATGCCAGATTCTTCCATCTTAACAAACCTCGCTATTCAGGGCGCCTTGCAGATAGACAATTCATTTGAAAAAGCATATATCCGTTTAAGAGCGAAAGAGAACAGACTTTACACTGATGATGAGTTGAATCAGCTACCGGATGTACCTGCAACACATATCCATTACCAGGAATGGCTGATCCGTAAACTTTCTGCCGAAAAACTACTAACCTATCTGAACACAAAGAACCGCCCTTTGCGAATTTTAGAAATTGGCTGTGGCAATGGGTGGTTGAGTTTTCAACTTGCTACCTTAAAAAATAGCAAAGTGATCGGACAGGATATCAATTTTACAGAATTACAGCAAGCTGCTAGAAACTATAGCAGTCATAAAAGACTCCGGTTTGTTTATGGCGATCTATTTTCCGGCATCTTAGCCGAAGAAAAATTTGATGTGATCGTTTTTGCAGCTTCTATTCAATATTTTGAATCATTGAAAAAAGTAATGACCAAGGCTTTGTCATTGTTATTACCTGACGGTGAGATTCACCTGTTGGACAGTCCATTTTACAAATCAAATGAGATCGCATTGGCCAGACAAAGAACCGCCTCTTATTACCAAATGATGGGATTTCCGGAGATGACGCATTTTTATTTTCACCATGGCAAACAAGATCTGGATGGATTCAACAAGCGAATAATGTACGACCCCAGTTCCATTTTCTCCTATTTTTCTAGAAAGAATCGGATCTTTCCCTGGTACATAATTAAGCAAAAAAAGAACTGAATGTCGGTAGCCTCCTTATATGAAACTGTTAAAAGGTACCAAACTTTAAAAACACATCGGATAAGTTCTTTACCGATAGCCATCCTCATGCCACATAGTGCCTGTAATTGCAAATGCATTATGTGTGATATCTGGAAAGACAATAAAAACCTGAAACAACTGAAAGAAGCTGATATTAACGGACTTCTGGAAAGTTTACAAAAGCTGGGAACAAAGCAGGTATTAATGTCTGGCGGCGAAGCTTTATTAAACCCGAACTTTTTTGAGCTTTGTGCCATTTTAAAAAAACAAAAAATCAGTATCACTGTTCTTTCAACTGGTTTAACCTTAAAAAAGCATGCGGAAAACATTATAAAGTGGGTTGATGAGGTAATAGTTTCACTGGATGGCGATGAGGAATTACATGATGAGATCAGGAATATCGGTGGTGCTTTCATCAAAATGCAGGAAGCTGTAACTTATTTAAAAGAACTGAATCCAAATTTTCCGATACGAGCCCGTACAGTCATTCATCGCTTAAATTTTCATAAATGGCCCGATATCATTGAAGCTGCCCAAAAAATGGGGATCGACCAAATCAGTTTTCTTCCAGCAGATGTAAGTAGTCAGGCATTTAACAGAGATAAGCCATGGGATACGGATCGTCAATCAACCATTGTACCAGAAAAAGCAGAACTCGGTTTACTTTCAGAGATCTTAGAAAAACTTATCATACAAAAAAGCAAGCTTTTTAAAAACCAATTTATTGCCGAATCACCAGAAAAACTTCGCAAAATAGTTGCACATTATGCTGCCTATTATCAATTGAATCCCTATCCTTATAAAAAATGCAATGCTCCCTGGGTATCAGTAGTTATTGAACCTGATGGCCATGTACGCCCCTGCTTTTTTCATCCCATTCAGGGAAATATCAGGGAAGCATCGCTGGAAAAGATCCTAAATAGCAAAGAAGCTATTCAATTCAGGCGGAATTTAGATATTGAAAAAAATGAAACCTGTATGAAATGTGTATGTTATCTTAACCTTTCACCCAGAACTAGTTTGAGCTAACCATGAGAAGGATACTTTTTTCGCACTCCTATTTCTTACGATTCGATCCCAAACAATGGGAAACAGGACAGCCCTATCCTCCATTAGGTACATTGTATGCTGCAGCATTATTAAGACAGGAAGGATACCAAGTGTCACTTTTTGATACAATGTTTGAAGAAGATGCAGACAAGGTTCGGAAACCCTTGGATCTATTGAATCCTGAGATCTTTGTGATCTATGATGATGGTTTCAACTACCTCACCAAAATGTGTTTGACCAATATGCGTGAGGCCGCATTTAAGATGTGCAAAATAGCCAAAGAAAGGGGATGTATTGTAGTTGTATCAAGTTCCGATTCAACAGATCATTATGAAAAATACCTTTCTGAAGGTGCAGATTTTGTTTTGATGGGAGAAGCAGAACATACATTATTAGAGCTCTGTAATACGATAGGTACTGCTGATCCAAATTTCCAGCATATACTTGGACTGACATATAGCGTAAACGGCACTGTTATCAAAACAGCACGCAGACCGGTTTTACGTGACTTGGACAGTTTACCCATGCCAGCCTGGGATCTTGTAGCAATAGAACCCTATCGGTCTATGTGGATGCAAAGCAGTGGTTATTTTTCTTTGAACATGGGAACAACAAGGGGATGCCCTTTTAAATGTAACTGGTGTGCAAAGCCTATCTATGGTAATCGTTATCATTCCAGATCACCAGAACATGTTGTTGCCGAATTATCATACCTGAAAAAGCATTTCAATATAGACCATATATGGTTCAGTGATGATATTTTTGGCTTGAAACCCGGATGGGTAGATGCTTTTGCAAAATTGGTGCAAGAAGAAAAAATAACGATAAAATTTAAAATTCAAGCAAGGGCAGATCTGTTGATCCAGGAAAATTACATTGCTTCCTTGGCTGCTGCCGGATGTGATAATGTTTGGATGGGTGCCGAAAGTGGTTCACAAAAGATACTGGATGCAATGGACAAGGGAATTAAGGTTGCTGATATTTATGAAGCAACCAGGTTATTGAAGAAACATAAGATCAAAGCTTCCTTTTTCATACAATTCGGTTATCTGGGTGAAGAATGGCAAGATATCCAACAAACGATCAGCATGATCAATGAACTCTTGCCATATAGTATTGGCATATCTGTATCTTATCCCCTACCTGGCACATTGTTTTATGAGAAAGTAAAGGACGATCTGAAGATAAAAACGAATTGGACGGATTCGAATGAATTACACTTGATGTTCAGGAATACTTATCAGCCGGCATTTTATAAGCAGTTGCATGATTATGCACATAGAAGTCATAGGAAACATTTAGCAATTGAACAGTTAAAAGCATTTTTATTTAAAGAACTGACCAATGGACATTTCTTCTCTGTAAAAAAAGCCCTATCCTATTTTTATTATCTTCCTGCTTCCTTTTTTTCTAAATTAAAATTATTGCAATTGAAAAATACAATAGCAAAATGACCAAAACGGCAGATACGGAAAATGAGTTAAAGGCTGCAATGGCATTTGGCAAACAATCGGCAATATTTGACCAGATTTATGCAGAAGACCCCATCATACAATACAAGCGAAAGAGAGTAAGAGCGCATGTTATGCAATACCTGGCACCAAATTCAACCATGCTGGAATTGAATGCAGGTACCGGAGAAGATGCTATTTACTTTGCTGAAAAGGGGGCTAAAATTCACACAACAGATCTATCACAAGGCATGTTAACTGTTCTTAGAAATAAGGTACAGGCAAGAGGTTTGGAAAACAGCATCAGTTCAGAACAATGCTCATTCACAGATCTAGAAAATTTACAAATTAAACAGCCCTTCGATTATATTTTTTCAAATTTCGCCGGATTGAATTGTACAAACAGATTAGACCTGGTTTTACATTCAATGCATGGTCTACTAAATAAAAATGGAATAATCACCCTGGTCATTCTCCCAAAATTTTGCTTATGGGAATCTTCTTTATGCTTAAAAGGGAAGTGGAAAACTGCATTCAGAAGACTGCGTGGCAAATCCGGGGCGAGATCACATATTGAAGGAACTTATTTTAATTGTTGGTATTACAATCCTTCCTATGTGCAAAAAGAACTGGGAGATCAGTATGAACTATTAAATCTAGAGGGATTATGTACCATTGTTCCACCTTCTTATATATTGGGATTTACTGAAAAATATCCTAACCTATATCGATTATTAATTAAATGGGAGGAAAAATGGAGATATATTTGGCCATTCAGGTCTATAGGTGATTATTATATCATCTCTTTTCGAAAAAAATAAAATAAACGATACTTTCAAATACCCAATTTTTCAAGTCTTTCCTGGTACATACCCAAAATTTTCTTTTGTAAATGAGCAGGATTGGGTCTTGCGATGTGTTCATTAATAGTTAAACCAATAGGCTCTCCTTTGATATTGTTCTTATGGGCTGCTTCTTTTTGCTTCCAGCGTTTACTAGTCATTTGCATCAATTTTTTTTCCAAAAATCTTCCAAATGAATAGCTAAGTAAGTATTCAAAAAAGTTCTTTACATAATAATGCTGTTGGGCATCTGTGATTGCATGAATAGTTATTTCTTTATTCGGGAAATATTGAAAAACCCAATTATTTGAACGGTAAAATAGGGCAACTGCATCCTTTCCTATTACAGGCATAAAAGTCACTACTTCAGTAGCCGTAAAAATATTTTCTTCGGGGATCTTAAGTAAAGATTCATCCATAAAATAATTCATACAAAACCAATGCTGTTTTCCCACTAGAAAACTAAGCTTTTTAAAGCCATGCAATAATGACCTAGCTATCCACAGTCTATTGGTTTTTGTAATGATGAAAAAATCGATATCAGTTCCTGCATCTGCATAATTTTTTGACAAAGAACCTGATATTCCCACACTACTTACAAAAGGAAAATGATAAAGAAAACGCGCGATCTTATTGGCAGTTACAAGTAATTCAGCAGCTTTTGCATTACCATTTTGCCTGCGTGTGATTAATGTGGAATCGTTTCGAATAGAATAGAATGGACCAATTTGAAATATTAAACCACTTTCTACTAATTCCAAGACAGCTTTTTCAAGTGCCTCTTCCTGAATTTTCTGATCTAAATATTCTTTGATCTCCACCAGCAAAAGGGGATGCTGAAAAACATCATAATAAGCCAAAATCTTTAATATGCTCTTCCTCGTATTCAATAGATATATTATAAAATTATTTGTTCTGTAAATAGTATCAGGTAAAGTAACAATACTCAAAAATGAAGCTTTTTCATTGGTTATAAAAAATACTTTTTTAAGGCAACCTAGTAGAATTTTTATACGAATACGTAAGAATAAGTAATAAACAAGTAAACCTTATCGAATCTGATGATCGACAATCTTCCTATATCCAAACATCTTGTTTCACGACCGGTATTAACGGTCGTGTCAAGGCCTATTAGGCTTAGGGATCAGATTGACAATAAAAAATTCTTTTACATCAGTAAAAGGGTATTTGATATCGTTTTTTCACTTTTATTTATTGTTTTGATCATCTCATGGCTGATGCCTTTAATAGGCATATTGATTAAAATGTTCAGCAATGGTCCCATCTTTTTTGTACAAAAAAGAATTGGTAAAGGCGGCAGATCATTCAATTGTTATAAATTCAGAACAATGGTTGTAAATGAGGAAGCCGATATCAGACAAGCCACAAATAATGACGGAAGAATTACAAAGTTTGGTTGGTTCCTGAGGAAATCTAATATTGATGAATTTCCGCAATTTATCAATGTTTTACTAGGCGATATGAGTATTGTTGGTCCTAGGCCGCACATGTACGCTGATTGTGCAAAATTTGGCGAGATCCTACCAGGTTACAAATTCAGGAATATGGTAAAACCCGGATTAACTGGGCTTGCACAGGTAAAAGGTTTTCATGGACCAACAAAAACTTCGGATGAAGTTTTCATGAGGTACCATTGGGACAATAAGTATATTAAAAACGCTAGCTGGCAGCAGGATATTAAAATCATCTATTTAACGATAGTGCAAAGATGTATTGCAACTTGCTACTGTTTTATACAAATTCTTCCTTTCATGAAAACAGATAGAGCTGATAGTTTTGTGTAGCATTTAAAACAAATGACATGATAGCCGGAACGCTCACATTATCCAAACAGCCAGGAATTTCAAATCCGGTGAATTACTTCATAAGATGGTATCATTTGCAAAAGATCAGGCTAAGAGCTAATAAATACCGGTTTAAAGAAGATAAAGGTGGCATCAAATACCTCATAGAAAGTTTACGATCTGGTGATACGGTTTTTGATATAGGAGCGCATAAAGGCGGATACCTATATTTTTTACAAAAAATTACCGGCAAAAATGGTAGTGTTCATGCTTTTGAGCCTCAGTCATACCTATTCCAATACCTTACTAAACTTAAAACCATTTTACATTGGCAAAATGTTATGGTTCATCCAATGGCTGTATCTTCTTCAACTGGTGAAGCTGTTTTAAGTATTCCCTATAATAAAAAACAAAAAACATCTCCTTGTGCAACCATTATTGAAAGTGCCACCTCTTTCCAATTCAGAAGCACTGAAAAGGTTGAAACAATTACATTAGATGAATACTGTATGCAAAGAGGGCTTAAACCATACTTGCTGAAAATAGATGTGGAAGGCAATGAACTTTGCGTATTTAAAGGAAGTGAATACATACTGAAAAATTATCACCCAAAACTCCTATTTGAATGCGAGTCAAGATTTGTTGGTGAAGCCAAAGTGCTGGAAACATTTGCCTATTTAAATGGTCTGGGATATACCGGATACTATATCGAGAATGAAAAAAGGAAACCTATCGATTCTTTCCATTTTGGATTGCAAGAGATCAAATCAAACAAACCCTATTGCAATAATTTTATTTTTGAATAGCTGGCTCTTTTCTTTGTAGCAAACTAAAATAATAGATACTAAAAAAATAAGCTGAAAAGAAAATTCCTTTATTGCCATCCAATATATTTTCAGAGAATGATACAATTGCAATGATCAATATAAAACTTAATCCTCCAAGATCTTTACGTTGATATGCTGCTTTGCCAAGTACAAATAGCAGTAGTAAAAATATAAGCAGCCCCAAAATGCCAAATTTCAACCACATACTGAGGTATTCATTATGCGCATTCAGATTATGCAGGTATGAATTGTATAAATGACGTTGAAAATATACTTCTTTCAATTTTGCCACTTCACTACCTGCCCCATGTCCATATACTGGAGATTGAACAATAAGATCCCAGGCACATTCCCACCTTTTCACCCTTGGTTCCAACAAATCATTTTTTATGGAACTTTGCATGATATCATCCTTTAAACCAACAATTAACCTACTCTTGAGATTGGTTACTTGTGTAAGACCTAGAATGGCTAATAAAGTAATACTTATTGAAAGAAACAGGTACCTGACTCTTCTGCTTTTTTCATAGATGATTAAAGGGACACCAAGATTAGCAATAAATGCCAGTGCCAGCAACATTGCTTTAGAAGACAACTGAAATATACTAATTACCAAAATCAAGCATGCAATAGCATAGAAGATCTTATTTCTAAAATTTTCTGCGTGCCAGAATCGCAAGAACAAACCAACCAACCCCATGATGATATAGATAGAAAAATAAGTGGCATGCATTTCTAGAGGTGCAGAAAAATTATGGTTGATGAAAGCCGGATTAAATATAGTTGTAATAGGAAAATGGTTTTGGTAGATCACAGAAAATACCTGCCCATACAAATAGATAACAATAATTAAACAACTATAACCAAGACCCTCTAAAAATCTAGTTCTGTAAGCCGAAAAATCTAACCCATTGAAGTAGCAAATCAATGGGAATAATAAAAAAGCCAATTGCCTCTCCCACTCAAAGAAAGCCCCATCTTTAAAATGGGTAAAGATTGTACCAATTAAGGTTAATAGATAGATAGAACCTAATAGTAACAACCCGGAAACAGGAACCTGCTTTTTTGTAAAATGACGATAATGGATAATTGTATGAAGACAAAGACTGATCAATATCAATTCACTATACAATCTATCCAAAGGCAATACCATTAAAAATAAGAGCATATGGTAATATGAGATCTTATTCACTACAGTATCTTTTATCAAAATGCCTTTCATGATGCTGTCTTAGTTAATGTTTCCACGAATTTGTTTTCATAACTGCTTATGATAGTTTCCCAGGAATGATTTTTTTTGATCTTTTCTTTATTATTAAGGATCCACGACATTCTTTCCTTCGAATCATTTGCATCATGAATCACTTTACTTACCTGCACATGATCCTTAAAATAAAATGCATCAGTACCTAAAATACTTTGGTTGAATTGATTATGGTGCGCACAAATCAAAGCTTCGCTGGCCATAGCTTCTAAAAGTGAGGGATTAGTACCACCAACACTATGTCCATGAAAATATAAAAAACAGTGATATCGGAGCGCATTCAATGTAGCCATCTCATAAACCGACCCAACAAAATGGATATTAACAACTGAAGCATATTTCGCAACCATTTTACTGCCAAATTTATTTTGGGTATTCCCAATAACCAATAATATCCTAGGGGTTCCTGAAATTCGAAAACCTTCCAGTATCGATTCGATATTATTTTCCGGTTCCATCCTAGCGATCAATAACAGGTATTCTTGGGACATTACACCAAAAGAACTGATCAAGGAAACATCAGGTGCAGCATGTATTTCAGCACCATAAGAAATAAAATGGGCATTGATCCCATATTTAGTATCCAGGTATTCTTTAATGGCTATAGAATCAGCAATACATTGGTCAGCATGTTTTACAGCCAGTTTTTCTGCATACAAAAGGAATTGTTGAACTAGTCTGGAATATTTTGTACGCTTCCATTCCAAGCCATCCATATTCATAAAAACTAAACAGTCTTTTGGAAAGAATGGATACCAAACAGCACTACTGGTATATCCTAAAATAAGGATAAGATCAAATTTTTGTGTCCTCGCATGTATGATGCAATTAAAATCATACATAAATTGCCCTGCTGTCCCAATCAAATATTCCGGGTCATACCTTTTTATAATATGCACGCCTTGCCAAATATGCTCTCTAAATGGGTGTTTGTGTGAATTATAAACAGTAACATCATGTCCATTTCCCGCCAAACCTACAGATAGATATTCTGCAAATTGTTCAAACCCACCATAATTATTGGGGATTCCTCTGCAACCTATTATGCCAATTTTCAAACTCATTTTTCGATTGCTTTTAGGTATCCTTTTAGAGTGGCATCCGCAGCTTTTTCCCAATTATAATCAGCAATTACTTTGTCCTTTAATAAAGGGTTTACTTTTTCCTTTGCTGCTTTTTGTAAGGTTTCGAAAATAGATTTTGGTGAACCAGGATCGCAATAATATGCTTGGTCGCCAAAGTATTCTTTTGCGTCACCCTTTTCAGTAATAACAACCTGACAACCCATTACAGCGGCTTCTAAAGAACTTAGACCTGTTGTTTCAAACCAACTGGGAAGAATATGTACTTTAGCAGATCGATAGTAATTCAGTAGGTTATCTGTTTCCAAATGTCCCAAAAAATGTACATTTTCAGAAGCTTCTGCCTTACATGCCCTATAATAAGCCAGTTGATTAGGTGCTGGTGCTCCAATAATATTTAGTTGAAAATCGGTGCCATTAATTGCTTTAATTAAATTCAATTGATTTTTTATCCCTTCTATCCTCGCTACACACAATACCATCTTTGGATTCTTCTTAGTATCGTTGTGGTCAATAAATTTTGTACTATTTACGCCATTAGGTACCACAATATAATCGGTATCGTTAGGATAATTTACCCGCAATCTTTTCAATTCATTTTCAGAATTCGGAAGCAGGACTGCAGCCTTTGCAAGCACTTTCTTTACAGATGATCTTTGTCCTTTCAGGACATATTCTGCTGACATTAAGTTGTCGTTTCCTTTTATCCATCGAGAAATAGTTTTAATATATTCAATGGAATCTGCAGGCAAGAACCTAAACAGCAAACCCGATAATCCTTTACGATAAGATTTATCGAATTCAGCGTAATCAATAAAAATAGTGGAAACTACATAGGGTTTACCTGATCGTCTGATATGGATCAACATGTCTGCAGGACGAGTAAGGTTAAAGAAATGGATCAGGTCATATTTTTCATAATCTATTATTTCATTAGTTATTTTAACATCTACCTGAATGCCCTTTTTCCTTAAAAAGGCTGCTGTTTCCGTTATTTGCAAAGTATCCCCTCCCGGAATCCGGTAAAGTGTAGCTCTTGCGATCATTACAACTGAAATAGGCATTTTTATTGTGTTCTAGAGCTTATTAGGACTTTTATGATGCAACCATTTAATGATAGATTCAGGCATCAAACTCGCACACCAGATCAAATAGTTATCAAACCGAAGTGGGTTGATTTGAATTGCTTTTTTTACAAATATTCTAGCTTTTTCAGGTTGGAAATTATCGGTTAAGAACTTTTTAGCACAAAGTGCATAATATGCTCCTTCCTTTACTTTCTTATTATCCTGCAATTGAATGATCCCTTTTAATTCATCTCCGATTTCCTGGGTAATTATTCCGGATTTGATCACTGATCTTTTTAAATAGCGAAACCTTTTACCTCTCCATCTTTCATCTATGGTAACAGATGCCGGGTTAAACCTAACACTGATCAGCGATTCGGGCAGGTTACAAAGTTTACCATGCTGTATGAGCTTGATCCAAAGGAAATAATCTTCAAAATTATGAGCCAGAAGAGAATACCCTCCTACCTCTAAAACCGAGTCTTTTCTATACATCACACTGGAGTGAATAAAAGGGCAATAAAAGAACAGTTTACGCTCAATTTCTTCATGTGTATGCCCTATACAAGAAAATTGAAAAAGATAGTTTCCATCTTCCAACATATAATCAGCATCAGTTCCAATTACCACATAATCCGGGTGCTTCTCCATGAACTGAAATTGCCTTTCTAACCTATTCGGATAACATAGATCATCGGAATCAAATCGCGCTATATATTTTCCCTTTGCTATAGCTAACCCTTCATTCAATGCCTTTGAAACTCCACCATGCTTGATACAGATCAGCTGAATCCTGGCATCTTCATAAGCACTTACTATTTGTAGGGTCTTATCGGTTGAACCATCATCAACTACTATCAGCTCAAAGTTGGTATATGTTTGATTCAATACAGAATCAATAGCTTCTTTAATATATTTCTCTGCATTATAGGCAGGCATCAATATGGTAATAGTTGGACTCATGATACTGATGCTACATTTTCATTGTTCCGAAAATCTGTCCAGAACAGCAATTCAAAAAGTATTACCATAGACAATTGCTCAAACCAATATTCAACAAAAAATAGCGCCATCAATAATAACAATAAAGGAAGGGCATAATGCAACTTGATTGCTAACTTAAAATAATACCCAAAAAATAAAATCAGGAATAGCATCATTCCTACTAACCCATATTCACCCAGTATTTGGTTATACACAGAATCTGGGGTATTTGCTGCACTATGTTTGATTTGCCACTGTGCATGGTATGATAAATAGATATAGAGGTGATTCATCATAAATAATGGATGAATATATCTGTATTTAACTGGATAAGACCCTGCTATACCTAATGCAGAAGCCTTAAAAGCTATTCTTGAGGAAAAATTTCCAATGCCTGAACCCAATAGCAAATTTTTCTTATCCTTTTGAAGAAACTGAACCGTTTCTTCAAATGAGATTTGTTTACCTGGCTTTTCCCAATCTTTTGAAGCAAGCAAACTGTCGTTCACTTTACCAGGATAATTTTCTTTGAGAAAAGATCCAAACCTATTCTCTTTTGCAGCCACTGCAGCACTTGGCCGGTATTGATAAAAAACCGATTGCGGTCGTAACAAAGCTTTTAAATTAGCGATGCTATCCAATGGGCCTGGCTCATTTTTATTTTTAGCATTAGCAAGCTTTTTTAAACCATATAAACTGTCTATAAATAGCAGCCCAATTTTCTGCCTTTGCTGCTCACTTGTTAAAACGCTATCAGGCAGTGTTTTTAATTCGTCGTTAGTAATTATTTTTACTGGAGGCAGGTAATAGGCTTTACCAATTAGCTTATACACAAAACTCACTACATATTCATTGTTTTGAGGCGAAACCTTACTAATAAACAAAATTGTCATAGTAAGAAAAATGACAGCCATACTTTTCTGGATCCTGTCTGTCCTGAAAATAAATGCAGATCCCAAAACCAGCAGCAAAAAGATATTGGTCAGATTGCTAAACATGATCAGCAAAGCTGTCATTGATAAAAGAGAAAAAAAATATTTATGGTTATATAAAAAATAAATTACGCCAAAAGCTGCAATGGCTGCAGTTGTAACAGGACTATCGAATGTAATGCCAAAAATAGAATCGCCCGTGCTTAAGTAAAATTTCTGGTTAAACCCTTTAAAAGTATATGGATTCACCGTTCCTGTTTGCCACATGATGTGTAAAAGGTTCCCGAATATTAAAATGATGTGCAATAAGAAAAAAGCTGTAATAGTTTTATTCAGCTTATCCTTGTCAATATTTCTAGTCAGCAATTTAATATGACGTACTGCCAGGAATGACAATAGCCAAAAGCCTAAACCTAGTCCCGAAACAATTAAATAAGGAAAATTAATTAATTGGTACTGCATCAATAGATTGACCAACCCAATTAATATCATCGAAAGATAAAACCAACCCGCCTTTTCTCTGATCAATTTTTGGGGATGTAGTTCACTCCTGTTTAAATAACAAAAGAATAGAATGACCAGGATCTTTACAACCAATTTTACATTCAATACTAAAAGCAGAAAAACGAACAGCTTCCAGTCGTATTTACTGAAAGTTTTTTTCATCCATGCAACCATATCTGCTTTGGTTTTTACCATATTTAACTAGCCCATTTTAAAACCAAACGGATATCATTTCTATAGAACTGGCCGGTGATCAGAATCAACCCAACATACAGAATGATTGCCAGGGGAAGTTTCAGCAATAAACTGAGATCCATCATTTCCATAAGATAACCCGTTAACAGAGCTGTACCGCAACACGCAATAAGCGGTTTCCAAATGGATTGCTTTGCTATAAAATTGGAAAATTTAAGATAGAGTAAAAATTCTACCACCATTGCAGAGGCATAAACCACAGCAGCACCCCTGGCGTTATATAAAGGGATCACTAAAAAATCACCCACAACAATTACTAAACAAGTGATGGCTGTGATACGAAAAATCAATGCCAATTTATTCCTGGAGAATTGAATGGTCCAAAAAAAATTGATAAGGTAATGAAAAGGAATAGACAAAGAGAGGATTAGAAAAGTGGTCTTATTAACTGCACCATATTTATGATTCGTAAGAAACTCAACCAAAGGGATCCAGATGATACTCATCATAAGCGGTAATAATGTAGCAAGAATCATCTCTACCCGAATCATTAGTTGTAGCTCATCTGACCTGTCGTTCAGTACAGTATTTTCGGGCTTTGCTAATAATCGGGAAAACCTGCTGAAAAGTATGGGGCCAAGAATCACAATAGGCAATCTTGTTAACTCAAAAACCCGGTAAGCAAATGTGTATTCTGCTGTAATGATGGTTGTGGAGAGCAAACCCAGTAAAATCCAGTCTATCCGCCCAATACATGCATTTAAAAAAACAACACCAATTTGTGGAATAGATTCCCGTATCAAGGTAAAATAATCATTGATCGACCATTTTAAACTAAGCCTGGCTTTCAGTTTGAATTGAACCAGATATATACAGACCAGTAATTCTATCAAAGCAGAAAAAATATAAATACTGATCACTTCCCGGATGGTTGGCTTAAAAAAAAGAACCAATATACTCAGTGATATAAAACGGATAAGATTGGCCGTAGATGACATAGCTGCCATCCATCCAAATGCTTCTTTTCCAGCAGCTACCTGCTTAAAGGGTAATGAGAAAAAAGTGAATAGCTGGCTGATGCTGACCAGTAACAATAAGTTATGCTCCAAGTAAAATGCAGGAAATAAAAACTTACCTATCAATAAAACAGCAAAGAAAATAAACCCTGAAATAAATACATGCCCGCTAAAGATGGTCAATACTTTTGAAGGATCGTCACCTGCAGCTACATTTCTTACTACTACTTGTTCTAATCTAAGACTAAGTATGGTTGTGGCAAAAGTCATTACCGCCAATGACCAGTTCAATGCACCATACACTTCCTTATCCAGGTAACGGGATATCATGATGAAAATGAAGATCCCCAATGCCTGGTTACCTATTACCTGGATAGTTCCGGCAGATATGTCTTTAACCAGTTTACCTTTCATTTTTCCTTATAAGTACATTTCTAATAATTGCCTGCAATTTTACATTCCATGTATCAGTAATTGGTTCAAGTTTCACAAAGGTTTTATTAGTACTAACCTGCTTGCTCCTTAATATGGCAGCGGCGCCGGCTAATGGCTGGTAATTGTTTAGTACCAGCTCTCTGGCCTCTAATAATGCATTCATTCGCTTATTTGTATCATCGTATAAAAGAAGGTCTTTTATTTTTCGAATAGCAGATGCAGGTTTCGATATATCGATACGAACAAAAGAATGCTCCGGAAAAAACCTTCCCAAATTGGTACAACCGTAATAAATAGGGATCGTATAAGCCAGAAAACAATCGTTGATCTTTTCAGTAAAATAATAGGGTAATGCACTATTCTCAATGGCTACACTATAATGATAGGGTAATAAACCATCCAGTTTATCATAAACAAAACGAACATTTTTACCAAAAAAGTAAATTTGGGGCATTTCTAAACGGAGCTTTTGAACAAATCGATTACGCAAACGATGCCCCTTAAGTTGCTTAAGATCAGATGCAATACAGGAAATATCGGCTGTTTTATCAGGAAAGCTGAGCGATCTTAAATAAGCCCAATCCTTTTTTACATGCCATCCCAAAAAGCCGTGAGATTGTTCAACATTTTTGGCAGATGCAATGGGTGAAAATACTTTGCTATATTTTTCCAACCCCTGAAACATCCAAGGATGTAATCTGGGAATACCAGGTTCCATCATGAAAGCCAGTACTTGTGCGGGATCAGTTTTTTGGAAGATGGTATGAGAGGGTTGATTAAACACTAAAATGGCATCTGCCTCTTCTAATGAGTTGGTTGTAAATGCAAATTCATCCCAAATAGCAAATTTGCCAAGAGTTTGCTGTGCATACTTCTTAAGATCCGTAAAGAGTTTCTCGCCTTGTGCAAAGGAAGCATCTACAAATACAACCTGTCTTCCCTCTATCATATCCCGGCTAGTTATCAAAAAAGTAAATAGTTATGCTTTGAAAAATTGATTGAAATTTTATTGGAAAGATCTTTCAATTGTCTAATAATCAATACGTATGAACTGGTTTAGGGTTGCCCATTAATAGCTGACATTCTGTTTATTTTTGAATATTCCCAGTAAACAACTCGCTATTAAATGTATAAAAAGGAAGTAGACAAATGTGAAAATAAAAATGGACAAACCAATTAAAATTGATTTGTCCATTTTTGGTGCCCAGGACTGGATTCGAACCAGCACATCCTTGCGAACGCTGCGACCTGAACACAGTGCGTCTACCAATTTCGCCACCTGGGCAGTACCTAACTAATCAGTTGCCTAATTAATTATTTCAGGGCTGCAAATATAGTGGCAATAGACGGAAAGAGCAAGAAAAGTCTGGAGATTGGAGTTTTGGGTTTTGAGTTTTGAGTTTTGGGTTTTGTTTATTTAGAAACTAACTCCAAACTCTAAATTCTAAACTCTAAATTCTAAACTATCATCAACCCACACCCACGCATTTCACTATTATCCATCCTTCCCAAAACTTCAAAACTGCCATCTTCGTAAACAATGCCAATGTCTTCCGTACTTATAAAAGCACAACTGTATTGATTGGCCAAGTCAATAATTTGCAGGATGCCCCTCCCACTTGTTTTTACCACTAAAGGATCTTCCTCGTCTCTTACATAAACCTTCATCCAAGGGGGGCATTTATATAGTCCTTCTCCGTTAGAATATGCCTGACTTAATAACTCTGTCATGCCATATTCAGAATGAATCGTACTTACACCCAAACCCTTCTTTAATTGTTCATGTAGTTCTGTTCTGGTAAGCTCCTTTCTCCTTCCTTTCATCCCCCCTGTTTCCATAACAATTGTATGTTGCAATTGCATGGGAAAAGCAGCAGCAAAATCCAAAAGTGCAAAACTAACACCTATCAAAAGGGTTTTTTGTTGGATGGATTCCAGCTTTTGTAAGGTTTGGGACAGCTTTTCATAATCATACAAATAAAATCCACTGCTCTCATGGCCGGAAAGGTTGATCAAATCATCAACCATCCTAACCAGGGAAGAATTTTTCCTTTCCAGGTAAGCCGGTAAAAGACCTAAAACACAGTATTCACGGATATCTCCATAAAACAGATCAAAAGCTTTGCGAAAGCTTGTGGTATATATGGACAAGTCTTTGATATAATGCCTGGAAGGAACCTGCTGTGTTGTGCCACTACTCTCAAAAATGAAGCTTTCTTCAAAATTTGTTGTGATAACCTTATGATTTTTGAAGAAAGAAACGGGCAACGAAGGAATCTGGGCGGGTATCTTTACCTTATCAGGTTCAGCACCTGTTAAGATGGCCCATTTTCTGTAAACCGGATTATGGTTAAATTGAAAGAGATAGGTACTGAGGCAGGCATCTGAAAAAGCTTCTTCATCGTATCCAAGAGAGAAAATATTGTTAACTTCAGATGAATGCACTGGATGGTATTGTAATGTTTTAACTAAATTTGAACTGAAAGAGAAACGAATGAAAACAAAATTATTGATACTATTCACAATTACTGCCCTATTATATGGCTGTAAAAAAGATACTTATACCACCAAGCCACAGATCTCCATTAAAAGTATCAGTAGAACTACTTTAAGTCAGGGCGACTTACTCATTTTTTCCTTAGCATTTACAGATCTTGAAGGCGATATCCAGGATACCTTATGGGTACAAAAAATTTCAAGAACCTGCCCAGCAACACCTGGTGCCCAATTCATCAGTAAAAACAAAGTGCCTGATTTTTCTCCAACATCCAATTTAAAAGGCATTTTGGAAATTGGCTATTCTTATAATGCCAATACGCCAGGATATAGTACCATATCAGGTTGTGGCCTTAAAAATGACACTTGCTATTTCAAGTTCTGGCTGAAGGATAAGGGTAAAAATTTCAGTGACACCATCGTTTCTGACAATATCGTTTTATTAAAATAACTTCCTTGCATTGGCTTCTTCGGCTGCTCTTTTTTGGTAATTATTTTTATGGGATCTGCGTTATAGCGCTTGCCATTGAAGCCAATCTTCAGCAAGGTTTACCTTTAAATGACCTAAGTTTCTATCTCTGGATAAGTACAGGTACCATCCTTTATTATACCTATGCATACCAGTCTGAACCCGGAAACCCTGGCATAAATGAGCGCTCCCGATGGTATAAAACTTTTAATAAGCAGGTTTATTTCTCTCAAATCGCTACCCTACTCCTTTTTTTAATGGGTATTGCTTTGTGGCTAAAGAGGTTTCCAGATGGATTATGGAGCTTAAAAGTGCAGGATTACCTGCTGGTAATGGTATTCCCTCTGGCAGCATTGATGTATTATGGGAACATGGCTTTTGCAAGTTTTACCTATAGTTTACGAAACAATGGCTGGCTAAAACCCTTTGTAATTGGATTTGTTTGGGCGGGTTTGGTAACTATTTATCCCATGCTTTTTTTATCAGCAGAAAATGGCAGCAGTTTTACCCTAGGCACAACCAGCTTGCTGCTATTCCTTAAGAACTTCATGTTCATAGCTGTTTTAAGTATCATGTTTGATATCAAAGATTATGCGGCCGACCATAACCAGCAATTAAAAACATTTGTAGTAAGAATCGGGCTCCGTAAAACCATCTATTATATCCTGATACCCTTGAGTGTACTGGGTTTGGGCACTTTTTTGATCTATGCCATAGAACATAAATTTACCATTCTCCGTATACTTATCAATACCCTGCCATTCATTTTGTTGATAATTGTTGCCTACTCTATGCACCAACGTAAAAGCATTCTCTATTATCTTGCAATAATTGATGGTTTGTTACTCGTGATAGCCCTCTGTGGTATCATGGGCATTTCATTTTTAAACTAATTTTTATGGCTAAAGCGAAAAAAATCACTGGAAAAACAAAAACAGTCTTTTCAGATGAGTCCCTGCAATTTTTAAAAAAATACATCAATACTGCATCTCCTGTTGGGTTTGAGACTAGTGGACAGAAACTATGGTTAGAATATATCAAGCCATATTCAGATACATTTTATACCGACCCCTATGGAACAGCTGTTGCTGTAATTAACCCTACCGCCCCTTTTAAAGTGGTGATTGAAGCCCATGCAGATGAGATCAGTTGGTTTGTGAATTATATCAATGATCAGGGACTGATATACCTAAAGCGTAATGGCGGTGTTGACCATCAGATTGCCCCGGCTAAAAGAGTATGGATTCATGGTAAGAAAGGACCAGTAAAAGCAGTATTTGGCTGGCCTGCCATTCATACCCGCATGAGCAATGCCGAACAAAAAGAACCTAGCCCAAAAGTGGAAAATTTATGTTTGGATTGTGGTGCACGTAATAAAAAAGAGGTAGAAGCCCTCGGAATCCATATTGGCGCTGTTGTAACCTATGAAGAAGGGTACGATGAACTTGCCTACGACTTTCTGATTGGAAGGGCATTCGATAACAGGGTTGGCGGCTTTATGATTGCAGAAGTAGCCCGCCTACTGAAAGAAAATAATAAAAAACTGCCTTTTGGTTTATACATCGTTAACGCCGTTCAGGAAGAAATTGGTTTGCGAGGCGCAGAAATGATCGCTAGGAGAATCAAGCCTGATATTGCCATTATTACCGATGTTACCCATGATACCAGTACACCAATGATCAGTAAGGCCATTGAAGGCGATATTCAATGTGGTAAAGGCCCTTCTTTAGCTTATGCTCCGGCCATCCATAATAAACTTTTGCAGCTAGTACAGGATGTTGCTGAAAAAAAGAAGATCCCGGTACAGTTAAGAACACTAAGCCGCAGCACCGGCACTGATACCGATAGTTTTGCCTATGCTAATGATGGTTGCCCATCGGTATTAATATCTATTCCACTCAGGTATATGCATACTACGGTAGAAATGATCCATAAAAAAGATATCGAAGAAACCATCAAATTAATGTATGAAACATTATTGGTGATAACACCCAAAACCAATTTGAGTTATTTATAGACCTTAAACTTATCAAGTCATTCCCTACTTTCGCACTTTATGAGTTGGTTAGAAAAAAAACAGATACGGATCGCTATTTTAGACTTGTACGAAGGTGCGCCTAACCAGGGTATGCGTTGTATCAGGGAAATTATTGCGCAATGGGGGCAAGCTAACCGGTATGAGATCACCTGTGATGAATTTGATGTTCGATTGGCATTGACTGTTCCAGATACTTCTTACGATATCTATATATCCAGCGGTGGACCAGGCTCGCCATTGGAAAGCAAGAACTCGGAATGGGAAAATAATTATTTCCGTTGGTTAGAAAACATCAATACCTGGAATAACCGTATAGATGATACTCCCAAAAAACACGTTTTCCTGATTTGCCATAGTTTCCAGCTTGTTTGTCGCTATTACGCTATAGGTGAAGTTTGCAAAAGAAAATCAACAGCTTTTGGTGTATTTCCGATTCATATGATGGATGCGGGTTTGGACGAACCTGTGTTTGATGGCTTGATGGATCCTTTTTATTGTGTAGACAGCAGGGATTACCAGGTAATAAAACCAAACCACAAAAAAATCAGGGAAATGGGTGCCAAAATACTGGCAATCGAAAAAAATCGTCCCCATGTACCTTATGAAAGGGCGATTATGTCGGTAAGATTCAACGACTATTTTCTGGGCACCCAATTTCATCCGGAAGCAGATGCAGATGGTATGCATATGTACTTATTAAGGGACGACAAAAAGCAAACAGTTATCGAAAATCATGGGGAAGCCAAATGGCATAGTATGGTGGAACAATTACTGGATCCGGGGAAGATCATGTGGACTTATCGGCATGTGTTACCAAACTTCTTAAACCAGGCAGTAGAAGCCATTGTAGAAGCAGGATGATCTGTGCATAACAAAAAATTGCTGTTAAACATTAAAATCCTTCCCTTGTATTGGCAAGGATTTTTTATTTTGAGGGAGATTAAATAACCTGTTTTATGGTACCTGCAATCAGAAAAAAATTTAACGAGGAATTTACCGAAGAAATATACCAGGCTTATTTGTCTGACCTCAATGCCAAACACCCCGGTGCCATTGCGTTTCGCATAGCAGAAACACCTGTTTTTATCAACCATCTTTTCAAGGAAAAAGTATTATCTGCCTGCGAAAGTATTGTAGACCTCATCACGCAATACAATTTTCCCATGCTTACTGCAGGTGCCATACCCGAAAACATCAAAGTTCCCGATGAGAACAGCCATACTGATTTCATTGCATTCGATTTTGGCATTTGCGAGAATGAAAAAGGAGAATTGGAACCGCAACTAATAGAAATGCAAGGCTTCCCTACACTTTTCGGCTACCAGATCCTGCATGATGAAATTACCCGAAAGCATTTTCATATTCCCGAAAATTATTCTGCCTACCTGAGTGGGCTGAACAAAGAATCTTATATAGCATTATTAAAAGACATTTTACTGGATGGACACGCACCCGAAAATGTGGTTCTTCTGGAAATACTTCCGCATCAACAAAAAACAAAAATTGATTTTTATTGTACCCAGGATTATACAGGGATATCCATTGTATGCCTAACCGAGTTGATACAGGAAGGAGATAAACTCTATTACCTTAATAACGGTGTAAAGACTGCGATCAAAAGAATTTATAACAGAATTATTTTTGATGACCTGCAGCAACAATCTGCAGCGATACAGGAAAAGGGTAAACTATTGTTTGAAAAATTGGATGTAGAATGGGTGCCCCACCCCAACTGGTTTTACCGTATCAGCAAATACACTTTACCCCTGATAGATCATCCTTATGTACCCAGAACCTGGTTTCTTAATGAAATAAAGGTCTTACCTTCTGATCTGGAAAACTATGTATTGAAACCACTCTTCTCCTTTGCAGGACAAGGCGTAGTAATTGATGTAACCAAAAAAGATATAGACCAGGTAACCGACCAGGAAAACTGGATATTACAACGTAAAGTAAAATATGCAGATGTTATAGTAACACCTGATATACCTGCAAAAGCAGAAATTCGTATTTTCTATTTTTGGAAAAAAGGTGAACCCAGACCAATAGCTGTTAATAACCTGGCAAGATTGAGTAAGGGAAAAATGATAGGTGTAAGGTATAATCAAGACAAAGAATGGGTTGGCGGAAGCCTGGTTTATTTTGAAAAATGAGTAGAGGATCTAATTCCATACTGTAAATAGTAAACAACATGAGATCATTATGGAAACAGTTTGTAACCAGGTCAGTTATCCGACAAAAAATAAAGATCGACGGACAGGGTAAAAACTACTCCAACTATGAGCTGGCAAAGGGTTTCAGGGAAATGCGGATCACTTTATTAAGCTTGTTCAAAAATATTTTTTTTATTGTTTCCGGTATTTTTTCTGCTGCATTTGGATTAGAAAGTTTTTTGCTTCCCAATAAATTCATTGATGGTGGTGCAACAGGTATCTCATTGTTATTAACCGACCTCACGCCTATTCCACTACATTATCTTCTATTACTGATCAATGTACCCTTTATGTTTTTGGGTTATTCGGTGATAGGTAAAAACTTCGCTTTAAAAACAACATTGGCCATTACCGGACTGGCTATCTGTGTGGCTTTCCTCGAATTTCCTGAGGTCACGCACGATAAATTACTGGTATCCGTTTTTGGCGGATTTTTTCTAGGCACAGGTATCGGTCTGTCTGTTAGAGGCGGAGCGGTGATAGATGGTACAGAAGTATTGGCCATTTACCTCAGTCGCAAGCTGGGTACAACTATTGGAGATATCATCATCATACTCAATATTGGTATTTTTTCAGCAGCAGCTTACCTGCTTTCCATGGAAACCGCCCTTTATTCTATGATCACTTATTTGGTGGCTTCTAAAGCACTCGATTTTGTGATTGAAGGTATTGATGAATATACAGGCGTAACCATTGTTTCCTCTCACAGCGAAGAGATCCGGTTAATGATCATGGAAAAGATTGGCAGAGGATTGACTGTTTATAAAGGCAAAAGAGGCTTTGGCAGTCATGGCGAAAGAAATGATATCGATATTGTTTATACAGTTATCACCAGACTAGAATTGAATAAATTGAATACAGAGATCTTAAAAATAGATCCGAATGCATTTGTGGTGATGCATAGCGTAAAAGATACCAGGGGTGGCATGATCAAGAAAAGATCACTGAAGCACAAATAGTGATTATAGTATCAGTTTACAAAATTCCACCAGGCTCCAAAACGAATCCACAAGCCAGTTCCGGGGTTATCTATTGCCATCAGGTTCAGCTTGGTAAAGCTAAATCCGTTGGATGGATCAAGGGTGTTTAAATTTTCTACCCTTAAAAATCCTTTGAAACTTTTTATCCTGAAATGTACAAAAGCATCTATCTGAGGTCTATTATGAATGGTGGTATTATTTTGTAAAAAATATTTGCCAATAAAGGGAGAATAATTGTTGGCTTTATATCCGGTATTGTACTTTATCTCAAAGCCGGTTGACAGAAAAAGATTGGTTGCAAAATTACCTTCAAATGCGATTCTGTTACGAGTATACAGGAATGGCAAATTTAAAGGTGGCTGACCAGTGGTTTGTTGAATATGCACTTCTGCATACCAGTTCCAGCGATTGGTAAGTTTTATTTTTTTCTCTGCATTAAGGTGTAATACATTAAACAATGTAGCTTCTTGTTTGGCAGAAAAGAAACTATCATAATACATGAAATTGTTTACGGCAAAATATTCTCCGCCCAGTTTCCATCCGCTTTGCGGGTTTTCATACAATGCAAAGAATTTGATGATATTCTCTTTGGCAAAGGATACCCTGTTATTTATGGGAAACCTGCTCAATGGTTCCAGAATATAAGATGGAGACCTGTTCACATTTTGAAAACCAATATTGAAAAAACCATATTTTCTTCCCAATAACCTTTTCATGGAAATGTAGGCTGCATAATCTCCTGCATTAAAGCCGTTCAGGTAAAATTTTCCTGTCGCTTCAATATCCCATACCTGGTTTCTGGTTCTGTTGCGGTATTCGCCAGACAGGTTCACATTGTATTGACTGGTTGTAGCAATGGTATCAAAACTGCCATTCAGGTTTTGGAGGGCAATACTTGCTTTCAAAAACTGGCTTTGGTTATTTTTTTCCGGAAAAGAAATTAAACTGAATTCGTTGGTGATGTCTTTCCAGGTATCAATAAAGTTTACAGAGTCATTATTCGGATGAAAATTAAAATACTTACTATAGTTGGCAGAGTCTACAAAATTATCGTAAAATCTATAGGTATTCTGAGCATATTGGAGCGTATGTTCTATCCTGAATCTTGGAAAAAAAAGTCTGATGGTTACGGAATCCATTACCAATGAATCCTTCGTACCAAGATCATAATGATGACGGAACATTAAGGTATTTCCTTTGTATACATTTCCGGTGTTAACGGTTGTATTAAAAGGATTTCTTCCAGCAGTTCCCGCTTTACCCAACCTTGTTTCCAGCTCATAGGGATCATTCAAAGCCAGGCTGTCCAATTGTTTTTTATCCTGCAAACCCCCATTTTCTGATGAAGCACTTTTATTGGTGATAAAGATCAGGAAGGCTTCATATGTTTTGTTGAAGGTTTGGTAATGACTGGTAAATCGAAAATTATTCATACTGGCATTTTGATTCTTCAAATTGCCCGGTGCATTACTGAACCGGTACTCCAATGAAAAATTAAAATTGCTTTCCTTGTTTTGGGTATGTAGGAGATTGATCAACTGTTCTGCTTTACTACCTATGGCATAAGCCAATTCAGTATAGGGACGTGTTGTTTGATAAAATTTGGTATTCTCCAATGAAAACTGGTAAAGGTCATATTGGTGAAAACCCGCATCAAATCCGGGTTTCATGAGGGGTTTAAAAAAAAAGGGCTCTGCTGCTGTACCATAATTTCCTAAAGTATGATAATAAGGAAGTAAAGGAAATCTGGTGGTGAAATCATTGATAGAAGAATCCATTTTCCCTATCCGCGTAGAATCGAAGTTTCGGTAATAAATGGTGATAGAATCTGTAAACCTGTCACGCTTCTGCAAAGAATCATTACCCCCTGAACTTTTTTTAATGGGCCTTCCCTGACTATCATAAGTAACATTTGAGGATGAACCAGCTGAAGAAAAATTAGGCAATTGTCCATTGCGGGTTTGACCCCATGAAGCAGACAATGCAACCAGTAAGAACACCGCATTCAAGGATAAGTATTTGCCAATGGGTAAACGCATGCTTTTTAACTGGTGTAAAATAAAAATTATGAATTTCTAAAATATTGAGATGCCTTTTTAAAAAAGACTACTATCATTTCGCATACCATTCTTCAGACTATAAAGCTTTTACTAATTCTGTAAAGAGCAATGTTAATTTTGGCTCTGCTTCTTTTGCTGCCTGCAATACTTCTTCATGGGTGATCACATTTTCTTCCTCCCTTATGCCCAGGTCTGTAATAACACTCATGGCAAATATTTTCATACCGCAATGCACTCCGGTAATGGTTTCCTGCACGGTGCTCATTCCTACAGCGTCTCCTCCCACTAAATGGATCAGTTTATATTCTGCCCTTGTTTCAAAAGTAGGTCCGGTAACGCCAACATATACGCCTTGCTTTACTTCTAAATTATTGTCACCGGCAATCTTTACCACTTTTGCTATCAGGTCTTTACTATATGGCTCACTCATATCGGGAAACCTGGTGCCCAAACTGTCTTCGTTTTTACCCAATAAAGGATTTACAGTAAATAAACTGATATGGTCCTGGATGATCATCAGATCACCAATCGCAAAATTTGTATTAACCCCGCCTGCTGCATTTGATAATAAAAGTGTTTCAACACCCAGCAATCGTAATACCCTAACAGGAAAAGCTACTTGTTGAGCCGTATAACCTTCATAAAAATGAAAACGCCCTGCCATCACCCAAACCAATTTACCTCCCAGTTCACCAAAAATCAGTTTACCCGTATGTCCTTCCACAGTACTTACCGGGAAATGCGGTATTTCATTGTATGCTATCTCCGCTTTGGTATTGATCACACTGGAAAGGTTTCCCAATCCACTTCCTAAAATGATCGCCACATGCGAATTTTCGGCTACTTTACTGCGTATAAAGGCTACTGATTCTTCTAGTTGCTGTAAGATTTCTGACATATTGATTGCTTAAGTTGGCAAATATAGAATTTTTCCTGCCGAGCTAGGCGAAACTAGGAACGTATTAAGGTCTATCCTGTTTTGATTTAACGGTATTCTTTCACACAAACAAAAAGGCCATCCGGCTTAAAGCGGGATGGCCTATAGTAGGTTTAGAAAGTTCAGTCTTAACTTAAACGTTTCACGTTAACGGCATTTAAGCCTTTACGTCCTTCTTGTACATCAAAAACAACTTTGTCGTTTGCTTCGATCTGATCGACCAAGCCGTTTGCATGTACAAAAGTTTCTTTACTGGAGTTATCATGCTTGATAAAACCAAAACCTTTTTCTTCGTTGAAGAACTTTACAGTTCCTGTGATTTGTGTGTCCATTTGTAAAATTGTAAATAATTAATGGGCGCAAAGGTAGCGGTAAAATGTTTGTGAACCTAATTAATTACAACAAAAACTGTTAAAACTGGAAAGGCAAGCTGTAATTAAGCGCTAATAATCAGTTAAATAGCAAAGCTTGAGCATTCAATTGTGCATAATAATCAGGCAACTGCTTTTTCTTTTCGCAAAGCATAATATGCCCAAATTGCACTTACCAACATGAATATTGCCCCCAGCAAAAAAGAAACTCCCGGAAAATAAACTGGTGCTTGCGTACTAGTAAAATATGCAAATAGATTGGTCATCATTGGTGGCCCAATAATAGATGTTGCACTCATGAGGCTGGTTAGTGCCCCTTGCAATTCTCCCTGTTCATTAGCAGGCACATGTCCGGAGATGATAGATTGTAATGCAGGTCCAGCAATACCTCCCAAACAATAGGGAATTAAAAAAACAAACATCATCCAACTTTCAGATGCAAATGCAAATAATAACAAACCAATAGCATAGAGCAACAAACCGAAATACACACTTTTCTCATTGCCTAGTCTTGGATTAATCACCCTGATCAATCCGCCCTGTACAATACCAACCAATAAGCCCACTGCTCCCAGTGATATCCCGATCATTTTAGGACTCCATTTAAATTTTTCAATATTAAAAAAGCTCCAGTTACTCTGCACTGCATGCGCTGCCAAATACACCAAAACCAAAGAAACGATCAGTCCGCCAACTGCAGGATATTTTTTCAGTTGCATCAAAGAGCCCAAAGGGTTGGCCCTTCTCCATTCAAAAGCCCTTCGGTTTTCTTTACTTAATGATTCAGGTAAAACAAAATAACCATAGATACAATTGGTAAGAGCCAAACCAGCCGCAACATAAAAGGGCACCCTTGCTCCTAATTCTCCTAACAATCCACCTATCAAGGGTCCTAAGATAAATCCCAATCCAAAAGCTGCTCCCACCATACCAAAATTCTGCGCCCTGTTTTCTGCATTACTGATATCAGCAATATAAGCAGATGCCGTTGTAAAACTGGCACCCGTAACGCCGGCAATTAATCTGCCTACAAATAACCATCCAATACTTGGTGCAAAGGATAGAAAGATATAGTCAATACCAAATCCGAATAAGGAAAATAATAATACAGGTCGTCTGCCATACTTGTCACTAAGATTACCCAATACAGGTGCAAAAATAAATTGCATAAATGCATAGGCAAATGTTAGCCAACCACCGTATTGGGATGCTTTACTGATATCACTAATTCCCAATAATTGCTCTATCAATTTTGGCATCACAGGAATGATCAAACCAAACCCTGTTACATCAATTAACAGTGTAACAAAAATAAAACCCATTGCCGCTTTTCTATTGGTTGCCATAGTTTGCTTAAAAGTTCTTTACAAGAAATGATTGGGTTTGTTTTCTTTATCTATCAGCAAGCTTCTCGCTTTACATCATTTATCTCTAATATCAGGTCGGCACCATAAACACCGGCTGGCGTACAGTAACCTGTTTTATAATTCCCTTCCAATACCTTTTTGGTGATCAGCAAACTGCTGAGTGCCGTAAGCGTATACCCTTCGGGGCATTGTAACCTAACTGCAGCTTTTTCGCCACTGGCATTGGTAGCTTCTCCCCAAACCAAGCTAACTGCTTTTGAGCGCATCTCATCTGATGGGCCTGCAGGTTTTTGTTTGAGTTTCTTTTTTGCATTGTTTCTGGCAAAAGAAGTACGTAAGAACCAGTTAAATAACCATTGCCATTTCAATAACTTGAATGTTTTGGGCGCAACTCCTGTATAGGTCTCAATATTCGGAATACCTGTTGTAGAAAAAGCGGTGGAAATATCTCCCCAGGGGATAGTCATCACAAACATTTTTTTCTTACCAAAGTCAACCCACATTCCTTTATGACCTAAAGGCTTTTTTACAAATTTTCCATTTTCCCTGATTACGCCACCCGATCCTAGGTTCTCTGCCATAGTAGTGGCTGTTCCATGAGAAACCATACCTCCAACCATTGCAAATGCCAGCTTAAGGTGTGTAGCATCCGGTAAATGGTTCTTCAAATAAAGTGCGGTGCAATCTGTTGGCACTACATCAAACCCTACGCCAGGCATCAGCATCACACTTTTTTCCAATGCTTTGTTGTGATAGGATTTGGCCAGTTCAAAAACAGAAATTTCTCCGGTTATATCTAGGTAATGGGTTCCGGTTGCCAAACATGCTTCGATCATTTTTTGAGCTGTATGTTGGAAGGGTCCGGCTGCATGTAATACAAGCTCCACTTTTTCCAGTGCTTCTTTTAATCTATTTGTATCATCCAGATCAATTACCTGATAATCCAGGTGCAATGATGCTGCAAGGCTTTGCAATGCCGCTTCGTTTCGTCCTGCAAGAATTGGCTTTAAACCATAAGCTGCAGCCATCCGGGCAATTAATTGACCGGTATAACCATTTGCTCCATAAAGGAGGAAGGAATTATTTTGCATGCTGAAATGTACAACAATGCTGAATATTGGAAAAATCAAGTAAATAAAAAGGGAGCGTATGTTTACGCCCCCTTGTTGAAAAACCCAATCCAAACAAAATTATTTTATCAATTCAATCTGCCCTACTAAGGTTTCTTTAGGTGCTTTTACCTCTACCCCATTTATCACTTTACTGTTATAACCATTGGAGGCATTGATGTAAACAGTATACTTGCCATCATTCAAACCCCTGATCTTAAAATACCCTTCTTTATTAGGCAAGCCATATGCAGTATCAGAACCATTGAAAACAACTACTAAGGGTTTTGCAGCGGAGGGTCCTACCCTGCCTGCGATAGTGCCTGTATTGCTATGATGGTAATAATGAAATACCGGGCGTAAATAGTATTGTCCGTTATTCTCCAAAACAATGGATCTGGTTACATCAAAGTCAAGCCATAATCTTGCTTTACCAGGAAGAAACTGCTCACACTCATGTCCCTTTAATTTTATTAAAATATAATTGGGTGCATTAGGGGGCAGGATTACAGGATAATTAATGCTGTCTTTAACAACATAATGGTTAAGCCCTAATTCAATTTTGATCAATCGGATGGATCCTTTGCGGATACCAGCTGTTGCCAAAAGTGTATCTGCCCCATTTCTAAACCGAAGAATATCATAAACGCCGGGTTTGATATTTAGATTCTCCCATACAAATGAACTGTCTTTTTTACTGTCATCACTGCCCCTTCTGTCCCAATCATCATTATCATGCTTCCTGGTGTCTGCGCTAGTATCTACCAATACTTTCAAAGACTTAATTTCAACCATTACCTGATCAAAATCGCCCGGGCCATCCGTAAGGTATAAGGATAATTGCTGCTGGGTATCAGGGTTCGCTTCTATGGATGCATTTTTCTGACAGGATGCAAAAAAGAAGGTAGCCGAGATGATTAAAAGGCTTACAAAAAGAATCTGTTTGTTTTTCATTTTATTTTTTTTATGCTGTTGATGTATTAGCATGCCTTCCTATGATGGACACGCCTTGTTACTATTGGTTTAGTTTTGAAAAATTTGGAAATAATACCCCATTCAAAAAAAGAGACATTTCTTACTTACCTTGGCAGTAAACTTTAACGGTAATATGAATAAGATACTGTCACTACTAACTTCGTTGCTTATTTCCGCAACAATTTTTTCTCAACCCCTTACTGAGGCAGAGAAAAAAGTGATCAGCCATATAAAACTGCGTATGCCGGAAGCAGAAAAACTGCTGGAAGAAACCGTAAATATCAATAGTGGCTCTTTACATATAGCCGGTGTTAAAAAAGTGGGTGCAGTATTTGCGAGGGAATTAGAAAAAGCTGGATTTACCACTGAATGGGTAAACTTACCGGATTCATTGAACAGAGCCGGCCACCTGGTGGCAACCAGAAAAGGTGGAAAAGGAAAAAAGATTTTTATAATCGGACACCTGGATACGGTTTTTGAACCTGATATGCCTTTTACACCCTTCACCCGCCTGAACGACTCAACGGCAACCGGTCAGGGCGCAAATGATATGAAAGGTGGGGATATAGTTGTTATCCAAGCATTGCAGGCACTTCACTCGCAGGGCTTATTAAAAGACGCATCTATTGTAGTTTATTTTACTGGTGATGAAGAAAAGTCTGGAAAACCTACCAGCATCAGCAGAAAAGATTTTATTGAAAGAGCCAAAACCTGCGATGTTGCTTTGGGTTTTGAAGGTGCCAATGGTTTGAATACCATTGCTACCGCAAGAAGGGGTTCTAGTAGCTGGCAACTTCGCGTAACTGCAAAAACAGGGCATTCAGCAGGAATATTCACTGCAAATGCCGGATATGGTGCCATCTATGAAGCAGCAAGAATCATTAACCAGTTTAGGGAAGAATTAAGTACAGAGAAATACTTGACCTTCAACCCCGGACTGATCATTGGCGGTTCTGATATGCAATATGATGGAAAAAAATCTGCAGGTGAAGTGATGGGCAAAACCAATATTATTTCTCCTGAAGTGGTGGTTACAGGTGATTTGCGTTTTTTAACGGAAGCACAAAAAATTGCTGCGCGTGAAAAAATGACAGTCATTGTTTCTAAAAACCTTCCAGGTACCAAGGCCAATATCAGTTTTCAGGATGGCATTCCTTCAATGGAACCCACTGAAGGAAACAACCGATTATTGGCATCCATCGATCAGGTTTCGCAAGCAATGGGATTAGGTGCAACTAAAGCAGGTGATCCGGGCTCAAGAGGTGCCGGTGACATTTCGTATATTGCAAAATATCTTGATTGTGTTGATGGACTTGGCGCATCAGGCAGAGGCGCTCATGCAGCCGGAGAAACCATCAACCTGAAAGAGTTCCCTGTATTAATACAAAGAGCAGCCCTTATAATTAATAGATTAGCTAATAGCCATTAAAAAAAACAATATGAAAAGAATACTATTCACCCTTTTAACTTTTGTCAGCATTTTTTTGATCAGTGTTGCATGCTTGGCTAATAAAGCCCCCAAAAGAGATTATTATGAGATCAAAGTCTATCGACTTTCAAATAATGAACAGGTAACAAAAGTGAATGATTTTCTGAAGAACGCTTATTTACCTGCATTACACAGGGCCGGTATTGCTAAAGTAGGTGTTTATTATCCTTTGGGAAATGACACTGCAACCGACAAACGCATTTATGTATTTATACCTATCAAAAAGTTGGATAACCTTGACAAAGTAGAAGACCTAGTGGTTAATGATAAAGAATTGGTTACTGCCGGAGATACTTATTGGAATGCGGCATATAACGCTGCTGCTTTCACTAGAATTGAAACCATTGTGATAAAAGCATTTCCATTAATGACTTCCATACAGGAACCACAACTAAGTGGTAACAAAACAGACCGTGTGTATGAGTTAAGAAGTTATGAAGGCGCAACAGAAAGACTGTATAGGCAAAAAGTAAAGATGTTCAATGAAGGTGGTGAAATTGCCCTCTTCAAACGGTTAAACTTCAATGCCGTTTTTTATGGTGAAGTAATTGCTGGAAGCAGAATGCCCAATCTGATGTACATGACCAGTTTCAATAACAGAGCCGACCGTGATGAACATTGGAAAATATTTGGAGCTGATCCGGAATGGGTTAAGTTGAAAGCTGTACCCGAATACCTGAATACAGTTGCCAGAAATGAAACCATACTGCTCAATCCTGCAGCGTTCTCTGAATTATAAGCAGAACCTGTTGATGATACTGAAAAGCCAGATCCATTGATCTGGCTTTTTTATTTAAAATTAATATGGCTTTAATTTATCTCGGTCTGCTTTGAGACTGTGGTACATGCCAGCATAATTCAATCCCTTGGCCAATGCATCAATCACCTGTGCCATTCTTTTAGCTACAGCTTCTTCTTTTTTAACAGCACCCATCCATTTGATAAAGTAATTGCGATGTGATAAGGGCATTGATTCATAGAATGCTTTTGCTTTGGGTTCATCTTCCAAACAAGCCAGAAATCCATTGGGTGGTTCGAGGGGATTTTTATCAACCGTTAGTTGCACTTGCAGTAAAGCACCTTTTTTCTTATGTATACCTTTGCGCATGGCAGCATTCAATGGTAAAATAAAATTACCCTTACCCATGGGTAATAAGGCTATCCCTTTTATGGAGAATTGATCTAGTTTACCTTTCACACGGAAAGATTTTTTATTGTCAGGCATTAACTCCAAAGCGATATCAGCTGGAACCTCCAGATAGGTCCAACCGGTTTTTTCGCCTTTTTCACCGAATTGCCTGATAGTGGCTTCAAATTTCACCATAAACAAGTATTATATTTATGTATAATGTATATAATTTATAAAATGTATCCAAACAAATCTAGCTGATGGAATCCAAGCAAGCTTAAACTTAATATAAAAACCTTTTCATAACTTTACACTTTGAAAAAAATAATTGCGATATCATTTCTCTTCATTTACGCCTTTTCAACCACTGAATTGGCTCAGTTGGTGAAACTGCCCTTGCTCATTGAACATTACCAGGAGCATAAGAAAGAAAATAATGACATTACGCTTTTACAATTCCTTGCCATACATTATACGCATGGCAATGTAAAAGATGCCGACTATGATAAGGACATGCAATTGCCTTTTAAAACACATGATGGTTGTATCAATGCTTCTATAGCAGCATTTGTACCTTTTAATTTCTCAACAAGTGTAGAAAAACCCTGTACGACTGAAAATAAATCCTATCCAACATTAAAGGATAAATTTTTAGCAAACTCCTTCCTATCAAATATCTGGCAACCTCCTCGGGCCTGATCAATCATTTCCATTTTTTTAAGTTGCAAACAAAACTGTTTGTAATGCCTGCTATCCATCTATTCAAATAATATTTGATTAACTTAATACCATTATGCTCAATAAGATCATCTCATTCTCTATAAAGAATAAACTTATTGTAGGTTTATTCGTACTAACATTAATTGGTTATGGTATTTACCAAACCACCAGGCTTCCCATAGATGCCGTTCCGGATATTACCAATAACCAGGTTCAGGTTATCACAGTTGCTCCTTCTTTTGGCGCAACAGATATTGAAAGACTGGTAACATTCCCCATTGAACAGGCCAATAGCAATATTAGTGGTATGAAGGAGATCCGAAGTTTTTCCCGTTTCGGATTATCACTGGTAACCATTGTTTTCAATGATGAAACCGATGTATACTGGGCACGGCAGCAAGTAGCTGAAAGATTGCAGAAGATCCAGTCACAAATTCCACCCGGCATCGGTGTTCCGGAACTAGGGCCCATATCTACCGGACTAGGCGAGATCTATCAATACGTAGTTCGTCCGCAGGAAGGATATGAAAATAAATATGATGCAACAGAATTAAGAACCATACAGGATTGGATCGTGAGAAGACAGCTAATGGGTGTAAAAGGGGTTGCGGAAGTAAGCAGCTTTGGAGGTAAACTGAAACAATATGAAATAGCGGTTAATCCCAATAAACTCCAATCTTACCATATAACCATTCAGGATGTTTTTACAGCATTAGAAAAAAACAACCAAAATACTGGCGGTGCTTATATTGAAAAAGGTTCTACCGTACTTTTTATCAGAAGCGAAGGATTGATAGGTTCTAAAACAGATATTGAAAATATTGCGATCAAATCAACAGAATCAGGATCACCCCTATTCATCAGGGATATCGCAGAAATCAATATTGGCTATGCAACCCGATATGGAGCCATGTGTTACAATGATAAAGGAGAAGTTTCCGGCGCTGTGGTGATGATGCTGAAAGGAGCCAACAGCAGCGAAGTTATTAAAAACGTTAAGACCCGAATTGCCCAAATACAAAAAACACTGCCCAAAGGAGTGATCATTGAACCATTTTTAGACCGCACCAAAATGGTCAACAATGCCATCGGCACCGTTGAAAAGAACTTACTGGAAGGGGCATTAATAGTTGTATTCATACTGGTTTTATTCCTTGGTAATTTAAGGGCCGGATTTCTGGTTGCTTCGGTCATACCACTTGCTATGTTGTTTGCCATCATCATGATGAACTTATTTGGTGTTAGTGGTAACCTTATGAGCCTTGGAGCACTTGATTTTGGATTGATCGTGGATGGTGCTGTTATTATTGTAGAAGCTGTGATGCACCAATTAACCCACAGTAAAAAATTCAGTCATACGAATGAATTAACAAGGGCAGAAATGGATACTCAAGTAACCCAGTCTGCCGGAAAAATGATGAATAGTGCCGTATTTGGCCAGGTCATTATCCTGATCGTTTATTTGCCCATTTTCACCTTACAGGGCATAGAAGGCAAGATGTTTAAACCCATGGCACAGACCGTTGCATTTGCATTATTAGGGGCTTTCATATTATCGCTAACATATATCCCCATGATGAGTGCTTTGTTTTTAAGCAGAAAGTTTAAACACAAACCCAATATGTCAGATAAAGCCATGTTTCAGGTTGAAAGGATTTACCAACACGCATTGGCAAGGGTATTAAAATTTCCAAAAACGGTTATCACTTGTGTGTTGATACTTTTTGCTTTGTCCATTTTTACCTTAACCAAATTAGGGGGTGAATTTATTCCTGCACTGGAAGAAGGAGATTTTGCAGTAGACACAAGGGTTTTAACTGGTAGCAGTATCAAAACAACGATAGAAAACACCCAAAAAGCTGCGCACATCCTTAAGACAAGATTCCCAGAAGTTGAGAAAATTGTCACCAAAATTGGAAGCGGTGAAGTGCCTACAGATCCCATGCCAATGGAAGCCAGTGATCTGATGGTTATTTTAAAGGATAAAAGTGAATGGACTTCCGCCAAAACCTTCAAAGAATTATCAGAGAAAATGAGTGAGGCTTTAACAGAAGTGCCCGGCATTACCACTGGTTTTCAGTTTCCTGTACAAATGCGTTTCAATGAATTGATGACTGGTGCAAGACAGGATGTTGTTTGTAAGATATTTGGCGAAAACCTTGATACACTTGCCTTTTATGCAGACAAACTGGGTAAGATCGTTAATTCTGTTGATGGTAGTCAGAACCTTTATGTTGAACCCATAACAGGAATGCCACAGATCATCATCAATTATAACAGGGCCAATATTGCGCAATACAATATGACTATTTCGGATATCAATAAGGTTGTGAATACGGCATTTGCCGGACAGATAACAGGGCTTGTATTTGAAGAAGAAAAAAGGTTTAACCTGGTAGTAAGACTTGCCAGTGAACAACGCAACAACCTGGATGATGTTCAAAACTTACTCATACCTACACACAATGGTACACAAGTACCTTTGTCGCAATTGGCTACTGTAGAAATAAAAGATGGACCTAACCAGATTCAAAGAGACGATGCAAAAAGAAGGATTGTAGTGGGTTTTAATGTAAGGAACCGTGATGTTCAAACGATCGTTACCGAACTTCAAAAGAAAGCAGAGACCCAGTTAAAATTACCTGTAGGCTATTATATCAATTACGGCGGCGCATTTGAGAACCTGAATGAAGCCAAAAAAAGATTGACCATCGCCGTTCCGGTTTCTTTGTTCCTGATCTTAGTATTGCTGCACTTCGCATTCAATTCTTTGAAACAAGGTTTATTAATTTATACAGCCATTCCCCTATCTGCAATTGGTGGCATATTTTTTCTGGCACTAAGGGGCATGCCATTCAGTATCAGTGCGGGTGTGGGTTTCATTGCATTATTTGGTGTGGCTGTATTGAATGGTATTGTATTGATAGCAGAATTCAACCGCCTGAAAGCAGAAGGATTAACCAATCTCCATAATATCGTACTCATGGGAACCAAAGTTCGTTTAAGACCAGTTCTGATGACTGCTTTTGTGGCTTCTCTCGGTTTCTTACCCATGGCTATCAGTAATGGTTCAGGTGCAGAAGTGCAAAGACCTCTTGCCACTGTTGTGATTGGCGGATTATTGATCGCCACATTTTTAACCTTATTCGTATTGCCTGTTTTGTATGTATTATTTGAAAAAGTTGAAAGCAAAAAAAAGAAAACAGTGATCCATACTACTTTGATCGCATGCTTTATGGCATTCTCTTTCCAATCAACTGCCCAGGAAACGATAACCCTTAAAGCTGCCATAGATTCGGCTATTCAGAATAATGGTCAAGTTAAAAATGAAAAATTAAAAGCAGACTATCAGCAATTACTGATCCGTGCTTCCGTTAATTTCAGTAAAACAAATGTTAGTGCTGAATTTGGTAAACTTAACAGCACTTATAGTGACAACAAATTTGTTTTATCACAATCATTTAGCTTTCCATCTGTTTATAATAACCAGAAAAAAGCGCTCACAGAAGAATGGAAAACAGCTGTTTTGCAGGTCTCTTTAAAAGAAGCAGAATTGAAAAAAGCGGTAACAGCACATTTTTATACTTATTTGTTTTTGCAGGAAAAAAAGAAATTGCTTCTTCGCTCTGATAGTAATTTCAGCAATTTTCTGGATAAAGCTGCCTTGCGCTTAGCAAAAGGAGAAAGTAATATTTTAGAAAAAACAACTGCGCAAACACAAAAAGGAAATATCTACTTGCAATTGCAACTTTTGCAGGAAGAGATAGAACTGGTAAAATTGCAATTCAGGCTCTTACTCAATACCAGCAACAGTTTTGAGCCCATGGCTGCTTCTTCCCGACTATCAGCACCTTTTTTATTAGATAGTTCAGATCTTAGTCTGCATCCATTTATGACCGTTTTAAAGCAACAACAAATTGCGGCGGAAGCAAATACCAAGCTGGAAAAATCAAAACTATTACCTGATATCAATATTGGTTATACCAATGCCAGCATCAAGGGAACAGGTGCAGATAATTTATTTTATACAGGATCTACGCGTTTTAGTTCTGCGGCCATAGGAGTAGGTATCCCCATTTTTTCGGGTTCACAAAAAGCAAAAGTGACTGCCTCAAAAACCTATGAGCAAATGATGGAACGCAATTACATCAACCAGTTCCAGCAATTAGAAACGCAATACAAAAGCCTGGTGGTACAATACCAAATCAATTTGCAAACGGTAAAATATCTTGAAAACACTTCATTACCCGATGCCAAATTGATCATACAAACCGCCAATAAACAATTTGTAAATGGTGATATTAATTACCTGGAATGGGTATTACTCACCAACCAAGCCACCAGTATTGAAAACAATTACCTGGACGCCATAAAAACGCTGAACGAAACCATCATTTCCATCAACTATTTACTATCTAAATAAAATTCTTATATGAAATATTTCCTCTATCTTTTATCCATACTTATTTTGCAGGCTTGCAATAGTAAAAAAGAACAGTCGCCCGCACCGAAGGAAACTACAACTATTTCTAATCAGGTTACCTTAACAAATGCACAATTGCAATCTGCTAAAATTCAAACAGGCAGCTTGCAGGAAAATAGCTTATCAGCTATCCTAAAAGTGAATGGCAAAATTGATGTACCCCCACAAAACATGGTTTCCATTAGTATGCCACTGGGGGGCTATTTAAAATCAACCAAACTTTTACCTGGCATGCATGTTAGCAAAGGCGAAGTGATAGCAACGCTTGAAGACCAGCAGTATATTCAGTTGCAGCAGGATTATCTGACTATTAAGAGCAAACTTGTTTTTTCTGAGGCAGAATATATCCGTCAAAAAGAGTTGAACCAAAGCAAAGCCAGCAGCGACAAGGTTTTCCAACTGGCTCAGATGGAATTTCAGAACCAGAAAATTTTATTGAGTGCCCTTGCCGAAAAATTAAAACTGATCAATATCAATCCCCAAAGTATTGCTGAGAATAGTATCTCTAGAAGCGTAAATATCTATTCCCCTATCAATGGCTTCGTATCTAAAGTGAATGTTAACATAGGTAAATATGTAACACCCTCTGATATACTTTTTGAATTGGTGAATCCATCAGACATACACTTAAATGTGACTGTGTTTGAAAGAGATCTCGACAAAGTATATATCGGACAAAAACTTTGGGCTTATACTAATAATGAACCCGGCAAAAAACATCTGTGCGAAATAAACCTGATCAGCAAAGACCTTTCTGCGGAAAGAACTGCAGAAGTACATTGCCATTTTGAGCAGTACGATAAATTACTGGTTCCGGGTATGTATATGAATGCAGACATCAAAATCAAAACCCTACAAACAGCCACTTTGCCCGAAGAAGCTATTGTGAATTTTGAAGGCGTTGATTATATTTTTCTTGCCTTACCAGAAAATAAGTTCACCATGACTGCCATAGAAACAGGCATCAAAGAAAATGGCAATATTGAGATCAAAAATGCAACAGGTTTAGCAGGCAAAACAATCGTTACCAAAAACGCCTACACCCTTTTGATGTCATTGAAAAATAAGTCGGAAGAATAAACTATAAAGGTTCATCAGAAACAAAAAAGCCCGAAAATATTGTTTTCGGGCTTTTTAATTGAATCAACATTTTATTTTTCATCCTCATTTCTAAAAACAACCAACCCATCAAAAACATCTACCAAAACGGGTTTTGTTTTATCAATTCCACCAGCCAATATTTTTTTACTTAGTTCATTGATGATCTGTTTCTGTATCAATCTTTTCAAAGGTCTGGCACCAAACTGAGGGTCATAACCTTGTTCAGATAGAAACTCAAGGAGGTAATCACTGAACTGCAAGTTGTATCCATTATTGGCCACCATTTTTTGCAGGCCCGCTAATTGTATTTTCACAATGCCCAGAATCTGCTTTTTCATTAGAGGACTAAACATGATGATCTCATCTACCCTGTTTAGAAATTCGGGCCTGATCGTTTGTCGGAGTAGCACCATTACTTCTACTTTTGCCTTTTCAGTAACAGCATCCACATTGGCATCATTCACATTTTCAAATGCTTCCTGAATAATATGGCTTCCAATATTACTGGTCATAATGATGATCGTATTCTTGAAATTAACCACACGTCCCTTGTTATCAGTTAACCTTCCATCATCCAAAACTTGTAAGAGTATATTCCAAACATCGGGGTGTGCTTTTTCTATTTCATCCAACAGCACTACACTGTATGGTTTCCTTCTTACTGACTCCGTTAATTGTCCGCCCTCATCATAACCAACATAACCCGGAGGTGCTCCTACCAATCTGGATACGGTGTGCTTTTCCTGGTATTCACTCATATCTATCCTGGTCATCATCGTTTCATCATCAAAGAGGTATTCAGCCAAGGCTTTTGCCAGCTCTGTTTTACCTACACCGGTGGTACCCAGAAAAATAAAGGAACCAATAGGCTTTTTAGGATCCTGCAATCCCGCCCTGCTTCTCCGGATTGCATCTGCAACTGCAGTGATGGCTTCTTCCTGACCAATCACCCTGCTATGCAATTCTTCTTCCAGGTGTAATAATTTTTCGCGGTCACTCTGCAACATCTTGGCTACAGGAATACCAGTTGCTTTGGCTACATTGGCCGCTATATCTTCCGCATCCACTTCTTCTTTTAAGAGGCGTTTATCAGCAGAACCTTCTATCTGTTCTGTGATCTCTGTGATCAGCGTTTCCTGTTCTTTTATTTTACCATACCTGATCTCGGCTACCTTTCCATATTCACCATTTCTTTCCGCCTGTTCTGCCTGCTGTTTTAAATCTTCAATACTGGCTTTTGCAGTTTGTACTTTTTCCACCAGTTCTTTTTCCTGTTTCCATTTTGATTTCAATGTATCTCTTTCAACAACCAGGTTACTGATCTCAATATTCAACTCTTTGAGTTTGTCTGCATCATTTTCACGCTTAATGGCTTCCCTTTCAATTTCTAACTGACGAATCTGTCTCTCCAATTTATCCAGCTCTTCCGGCATTGAATTCATTTCCAGGCGCAGTTTGGCAGCACTTTCATCTATCAGGTCTATGGCTTTATCGGGTAAGAACCTATCAGTCATATACCTGGTTGATAATTCAACAGCTGCAATGATGGCCTCATCTTTGATACGAACATGGTGATGGGTTTCATACCTGTCTTTCAAACCACGCAATATGGAAATAGCGTCTTCCATATTGGGCTCGTCAATCATTACTTTCTGGAACCTGCGTTCCAGTGCCTTATCCTTTTCAAAATATTTCTGGTATTCATTTAAAGTAGTTGCTCCAATTGCCCTCAGCTCACCTCTTGCCAATGCAGGTTTTAAAATATTAGCTGCATCCATTGCACCTTCTCCTCCCCCTGCACCGATAAGGGTATGTATTTCATCGATAAACAAAATGATCTCACCTTCCGATGTGGCTACTTCTTTTACCACACCTTTTAATCTTTCCTCAAATTCACCTTTGTATTTCGCACCTGCTATCAACTGACCCATATCCAAGGCAAATATGATCTTTGATTTCAGGTTTTCCGGAACATCCCCATTCACTATACGCATGGCCAATCCTTCTACAATGGCTGTTTTACCTACGCCGGGCTCACCTACCAGAATTGGATTGTTCTTTGTTCTCCTGGTTAATATGTGTAGGGTTCTTCTGATCTCTTCGTCTCTGCCAATTACAGGATCCAGCTTTCCCTGCCTTGCCATTTCGTTCAAATTTTTGGCAAACTTGTTCAGCATGTTCAACTGCGTTTCCTGGGTCTGCGATTGGATCTTATCTCCTTTACGCAGATCCTTAATGGCAGTGATCAACCCTTTTTCCGTAAGTCCCGCCGCTTTCAAAGTTTTAGCCGTATCATCGTTCACTTGTAATAAAGCCAATAAAAGGTGTTCGGTACTGATAAACTCATCCTTGAAATCTTTCAAGCAGCTATTGGCTTTCAGCAAAACATTGTTCAGTTCTCTGCTGATATTTTGAGCAGGCTCCCCACTTTGTGTTTTGGGTAATTTTGCAATACTTTCATCCACTTTGGTTTCCAAAAATGTGGTATTAACGTTATTGCGTTTTAAGAGAAACTCAACCGGACTGTCCTTATCAGCAAGCAATGCTTTCAAAAGGTGATTTGTTTCCATATTTGGATTTCCATTGTTAAAAGCAACTTGCTGGGTTGCCTGAATGGTTTCCTGGGCTTTGATGGTATAATTATTAAGATTCATAAGTTTATTTTATAAAAGTGGATTGATCATTTTTCATCATTCAAAAAAGGTCTGTAACACAGATATAAGTCGAGTAACTGCCATTCAAGCGAAAGAACAGGAACTTAGGTTCGAAAAGCTGCTTATAATTCGTTAAAGTGATCTACCCTAACAAAGTAGCAACACCAATCATTTGTTCAGTACCAATTTTCAAATAACTTTAAATATGAATACAAACTACAATCCAATTCAAAAATTCGGAAATTATGTCTGAAAAAACACGTTTCAACTGTTTAAAAGTCAGTGCCTTATTGATTTTCATGCTATTCTTTCAGTTTGCAAAGGCTCAAATGGATTTTTCTGAACTTGACCGTAAGCTTGAATCGGCCAAAAAAGAACTGGGGGGAAACACCGTTGCCCTTATTTATAAGGATGGAAAAATGATCTATACAAAAAGTATGGGCGAATTCAATGCTAAAACACAAGCCCCTATTGCCAGTTGCAGTAAATGGCTAACTGCTGCATTGGTGATGAGTTTTGTGGATGCAGGTAAAATTTCACTCGATGATAAAGTGAGTAAGTATATCCCCTTATTCAGCAAATATTCTAAAGGCTTCATCACCATTCAGGATTGTTTGTCGCATCTAACGGGTATTGAATCCGAACCGATTCGATTACTTTCTTTAATGGGTAGAAAAAAGTATGCTTCACTGGAAGAGGAAGTGATCGATTTTGCTTCCAAAAAAGAAATTGTGGCCAATCCCGGACTTGAATTCAGGTATAGCAATATTGGTTTAAATATTGCTGGAAGGGTGCTGGAAGTGCTAACCAAAAGAAGTTTTGAGCAATTGATGCAGGAAAAAATAACCAGACCGCTCATGATGCGCAACACCAATTTTTCCAGTTTTAATGCGGTAAACCCATCAGGTGGTGCTGTTTCAACTGCCAGTGATTATATGAATTTCCTGAGTATGATCTTACAGAAAGGAATGTTTAATGGTAAAAGAATACTGAGCGAGAACGCGATCGAAGAAATGCAAAAAGTAAGAACAACTGCATCTATGATCAAATATTCCCCCGAAGCTGCCAAGGGCTTTAACTACGGCTTTGGTGAATGGATACAGGCAACCGATGAAAATGGACTAGCTACAGTTGTGTCGAGTCCGGGCTTATTTGGTACTTGGCCGCTTATAGACAAATGCAGGGGTTATGCTTGTATTTTTTTCACCAAAGGCTTATTAGGTGAAGAAAAAAGAGAGATTTATCTTGATTTTAAGAAGTCCATTGATGAGCAGATCCCAAATAATTGCCAATAAATTGTTGCTTGTATGAAATCTATATTGCCGTTAAATGGTTCAGGGAAATATGAACATAAATCACAACCCCTGGCTTCCAGAAAAGTGTATATGCGCAGGGTTTATCACAATGCCATTTGGGCTTTCTTTATTCTACTTCTTTGCTTGCTATTAGGCATTCTTGGCTACCATTTTACAGCAGGGATCAGTTGGATAGATTCTTTACACAATGCATCCATGATATTAAGTGGCATGGGGCCCGTAGTTCAAATTGAAACAAATTCAGGCAAATTATTTTCTTCTTTTTATGCCTTATTCAGCGGTGTAGCTTTTATTACCAATATTGGTATCTTGCTCTCGCCCATTGCACATCGATTTTTTCATAAACTGCATGCAGAAGAATAAAAGCTTTCATACTAAATTCATCAAAGAAACCGCAGCATTACTGGGTTTTAACTATTGTGGCATTGCAGAAGCGAAACAATTAGAAGAGGATGCAAGAAGATTAGAAAGTTGGCTAAAAGCCAACAGACATGGCAGCATGCATTACATGGAAAAAAATTTTGATCTGCGTATAGACCCCAGAAAACTGGTCCCTGGCGCAAGATCTGTGATCACCCTACTACTTAATTATTTTCCCGAAGAGAAACAACAGGAAAACACGCCGCATATCTCCAAATATGCTTATGGCAAAGATTACCATGATGTGATCAGAGCAAAACTTAACGATCTAATGATCGCCATCAATGAAAAAATAGGCACTGTTCAGGGCAGAGGATTTGTAGACTCTGCACCGGTTTTGGAAAGAAGCTGGGCATTGCAAAGTGGTGCAGGATGGATTGGAAAAAACGGCAACCTGATCACCAAAAAAAATGGATCTTTCTTCTTTTTAGCTACCCTGATTGTTGATATAGATTTAGAATACGATTCTCCTTTTGCAAAAGACTATTGCGGTAGCTGCCGTAAATGCATTGATGCCTGTCCAACAGAAGCCATACTCAACAATAAAGTTATTGATGGCAGTAAATGTATCAGCTACTTCACCATTGAATTGAAAGAATCCATCATTCCGGAAACATTAAAAGGCAAATTTAACAATTGGGTCTTTGGCTGCGATATTTGTCAGGACATATGCCCCTGGAACAGGTTCAGTAAGCCCACAGAAGAAATTCAATTCACTCCAATACCGGAAGTACTTAATCTTACCACCAGGGAATGGGAAGCGATGAGTGAAGAAGTATTTAAAAAGATCTTTAAAGACTCTCCCATTAAGCGTACAAAATACAGTGGCATACAAAGAAATTTAAAATTCACAGAACTGTAAACTGATGCATCTTAATAGAAATTAATTTGTTTATGAATTTAGCGGAAAGAGACCGAAAAGTAATCTGGCATCCCTTTACCAAACAAAAGGATATGCTTTTGCCCGTACCTATTGTTAAAGGTGAAAGCTCCCTTTTATATGCAGAAGATGGGACAGTTTATATTGATGCCATCAGTAGTTGGTGGGTTAACTTGCATGGCCATGCACATCCCTATATTGCTGAAAAGGTATACCAGCAAGCACTTACATTGGAACAGGTGATCTTTGCCGGATTTACACATGAACCTGCCATCGCTTTGGCAGAAAGACTTTTAGCGATTTTACCCGGCAATTTCAGTAAAATATTTTATAGCGACAATGGCTCCACATCTACAGAAGTAGCTATCAAAATGGCCATTCAATTCTGGTGGAACCAGGGAAATAAAAAACGCAGAAAAATTCTCGCTTTTCATCACGCTTATCATGGCGATACTTTTGGTGCCATGAGTGTGAGCGACAGAAATGTATTTACCCTCGCATTTCAGGACCTGCTTTTTGAAGTAGTGTTTATTGACACACCTTCTCCGGAAAATAAGGCAAGCCTTCAATCCATTATCAAAGAAAATGGCGATGAAATAGCTGCATTTATTTATGAACCATTGGTGCAGGGTGCAGGCGGCATGAAAATGTACGATGCCCAATTAATGAATGAATTACTGGTATCTGTAAAGCATGCTAATATTCTTTGCATAGCAGATGAAGTGATGACAGGTTTTGGAAGAACAGGCAAATTATTTGCCAGCCATTACATGACTGTAAAGCCAGATATTATTTGTTTAAGTAAGGGATTAACCGGAGGTACCATGGCGCTGGGTGTTACTGCCTGTACTGAGCAGATATACCAGGCATTTGTGGATGATGATCAGTTAAAAACATTCTTTCACGGACATTCCTTCACTGCCAACCCTATTGCCTGTGCAGCAGCACTTGCTAGTTTAGACCTTCTTGAAAAAGATACATGTACCAAAAAAATAGAATGGATCGAATTATCACACAGGAATTTCACAAAATCATTAAACAGTCAAACACTGCCAATCAGGAACATCAGACAATTAGGTACGATACTCGCTTTTGAAGTTAACACAGGTAATGATACCTATCTCAATAATATTAGTCAGGTTATCACGAAAATTGCCATGAGCGAAGGCGTTTTCATAAGGCCTTTGGGCAATACGGTTTATATAATGCCACCTTATTCCATTACTGAGAAAGAAATGACAAAGATTTATGATTGTATCAGTTATCTATTAGAAGAAATCGCCTAGGGCTGATGGGTAGCATTGCCTTCTACCAGTTTCTTTAAATTGTTCAAATTATTTTCCATCATAGGGCCCATGATTTTATCGTTCATCATGGTTCCCAATCTTTCCCACGGGTACCAGGCAACTTTTTCTTCAAACTGCCATTGTACTACGGTTACCGGTTGTGTGGGGTTCTGTAGAAAACGAAAACTAGCTATCTGTGTTTTTCCTTTGGGTGAAGTCCAGGTGCTAACAAGACTAGAATCGGTACTCTCAATGATCACTACTTTTGTTTGATTCAGGTTTGCATGCAGGGAATCCTGAATTAAAATAGAAGCCTGATCCATGCCGTCCATCCAGCCTTTCCACTGATTAATATCTTTTATATAGCCAATTACGGTGTCTTTGGAAGTATTGATATTTACTGCCCTGGAAACAAGCACCATGGAGGGCATAAGTAATCCCATCAATGTTGCTAAGGCAAAAAGTATTACCACACTCATCAGGGCAAATCGCAATAGTTTCATAGTTTATTCCCATTTAAAGGTTTTGAATGCAACCAAATAAGTTGCTACAATCCAGATGCCCAAAATACCCAATTCTTTCCAGCAACTGGCAATACTGGCACCTTCAAAAGCAATATTGCGCATGGCATTATTAAAATGTGTGAGTGGTAGTATTCTACAGATTGGTTGCAGCCATGTAGGGAAGGCTTCTATCGAAAAGAAAGTTCCTGCCAGAAGAAACTGTGGAAGTGTGATCAGGTTGGCAAATGGAGGTATGGTGCTTTCTGTTTTGGCCACACTGCTAACAATAAAGCCAAAACCCATGAATAAAATAAGTGCAATAAAACTTAGCAACATGATTTCCATAAATGTTTGAAACCCATGTACCAGGGTAAAATGGAAAGCGAAATGCCCAACACCAATCACTATTACAGAGGTAAGCATCTGAAAAATAACCCTGCTGAATGTTTCACCCAAAACGATATAGGACCTTTTGATAGGGGTTGCATAAAACCTCTTCAACACCAATTGTTGCCTTAGGTTAAAAAAAAGAAAAGCTACCCCAAATACGCCTGAGCTTAGTAAGGAAAATCCAAGTTGACCTGGTAAAATAAAATCAATGGTGCGATATATTCTTCCGGGTACCTGGGTGATGGTTTTGTTGATAACTGCGATGGTGGGTACATCCTGGTATGACTGTTGATTGATGCCTGCTATCACTGCATTTAACAATGA
>CALRVT010000011.1:0-117636 GCA_943371675.1 Chitinophaga pinensis
AATCCAAAAAAACAATGTACATGGTCCTCTACACCATTAACAATGATGGTCTTGCAATTTGATTCATTGATCAGGTTTCCGATTACACCAAATAATTTACTGCTCCATTCTTTATCAATAACAGCATGACGATATTTAACAGCAAAAACGGTTTGCAAATAGATTTGATGATAAGTATTGGCCATTTTACTTACAGTTTTAATCAAAAATTATATTAGCCGAACCTACGGTTCTTATAGCTTTTTTATTGTTCTCTCAACGGATTGAAATCCGTTGTTACAATATGTATCGAGGCTACGCCTCTACCCAATTATATCCGAGCCCTACTTCATACCTATTTTTCAATCCAATTCGAAGAGCCATCGGCTCGGCTCATCTTGTAACCACGGATTTAAATCCGTGGCATACCAGCAACACACTCCTTGAGTGCCTTCGGCACGGCACATTTAAACCCTACTTTTAGATTTGATATTATATAGAAAGAAAGTTTTGATTTTATTTGATATTATTGAGTACACATTACTGTTTTCTGAAAATAAAATGGAATCTTAAAGGGGGAAATTGCAAATACAATATATTAAAAAAAAGTGGTATAAGCAATACCAAAAGAAGATTAATATGGAGGAGTAAAAATTGAAAACCGTGCCTTTGTGCCTTTGTGTGCAATTTTTTTCACACAAAGGCACGAAGGCACAGTTGGATTAGAGAGTTGCAGAAACGCCGATGAAGGCCATCATACCGATGCCTGTTTCAATGGCGCGTTCATCAATATTGAATTTGGGGGTGTGTACATTGTGGATGATGCCCTTAGCTTCATTACGCACACCTAAACGATAAAAACAGCCGGGGATCACTTGGGTATAATAACCGAAATCTTCAGCACCCATGCGCATTTCTGTTTCCAGCACATTTTCTTTGCCCATGTATTGATCAGCGAGTTCCCAACCTTTGGCGGTTAATACAGGATCATTATCTACGGTGGGGTATCCGATATCGATATGCAGATCTATTTCAGCGCCTGTTGCTTCTGCTATACCTTTTACTTGATGTGTAATTAATTCATGCGCTTTCTTACGCCATCCTTCATCCATTGCTCTAAATGTACCCATCAATTTTACTTCACTGGGTATCACATTGGTGGTATGGCCACCCTGAATAGAACAGATCGATAATACAGAAGGCGACATCGGATTATTATTCCTTGAGATCACTTGCTGCAAACTCATAATCAATTGCGATGCCGTTAAAATGGTATCTGCCGTTAAGTGTGGCGCCGCTGCATGTCCACCTTTACTTCTAATGGTAATATAAATTTCATCAGCACTGGCCATTACCCTTCCTTTTCTAAAACTGAGTTTACCCAGTTCCAGTCCCGGATGCACATGTAACCCGAAGATGCCCGCTGGTATTGGGTTTTCGAGCACACCTTCTTTGATCATATAACTAGCACCGCCTGGATTTCTTTCTTCACCGGGTTGAAAAATTAATTTTAAAGTGCCTTCCCATTCATCTTTTAATTCATTCAAAATTTTTGCGGCACCCAATAAAATAGTGGTATGTACATCATGACCACAAGCATGCATCACACCTTTATTTTTCGATGCATAAGGGACATCATTTTCTTCCTGAATGGGCAATGCATCCATATCTGCACGCAATGCAAATACACGACTATCCGGATTTTTTCCTTTGATCAATCCCACAACACCGGTGGTGGCTATTACTTCAAAAGGAATTCCGAATGAACGAAGTTTCTCTTGCACAAATTTACTGGTCTCAAATTCCTGGTAGCTCAGTTCCGGATTTGCATGTAGGTGCTGACGAACCGCAATGAATTCAGCCGCATACAAACTTGCCAATGATTTTATTTTGCTTACTAACATGATTGCTTATTGAGAGATGATCTCTTCTTCTTCTTTAGGAATATATTCTACTCCATCTTCCACAATATAAACCCCTTGTGGATAGGCCTTGTTCAATACCGCTTTGAATTTTTCTGCTTCTTCCCTTTTTATAAAATTACCAATACGCACTTTAAAATTGGGCGATTGAAATACCACATAGGTTTTATGCTCCGGGTACCTAGCCAATAATTCTGCCTTGATTCTAAAAGCATCATCTCTTTTATTAGTGCTGATAACCTGAATACGAAACCCCTTATACAAACCATTGGGCGTCATCATAGCATTTCGCTTATTCATCTGTACCTGCTTAGCGGTAAGTATGTCTAAACGTGCATCTTTTGTAACCAGCACCGTATCAGCAGCATTAATTGAACTAACCAATGAAATAGTGAAAAATAAAAAAACAATATGTTTAAGGAAATATTTCATTTTATCAAATGTCGCGCTTTTGTATAGGGAAGGTACGGAAATTCGATTTAGGGATTTGGGGATTTGGGTTTTGAGTTTTGGGTTTTGAGTTTTGGATTACGGATTAGCGGATTACGGATTTGGGATTTGGAATTTTTGATTGGGATAATTGTTTAATAGCCTGATTCGGTTGTGGGTTGACCCTGAACTATCGCAACGCCGGCGCTGCAGCCTAGCCGGGTGGCTCCGGCATCTACCAATTGTTTGGCGAATGCATAGTCTCTGATTCCGCCTGAAGCTTTGATCTGTACATTGGCAGGCAAGTGTTTCCGGAACAATTGTACGGCTTCAACAGATGCCCCTTTTTCTGCATAGCCTGTAGAAGTTTTTAAATAATCAATCCCCGCCATACCATATAATTCGCAACAGCGAATAATTTCTTCATCGGTTAGTATACCGCTTTCTATAATGATCTTGAGTACTTTCCCTTTACTCCGTACAATAGGTAAAATATGATTGATCTCATCGGCCAGGTATTGCCAGTCGTTATTTTTAATAGCAGAAATATTGATCACCACATCCAATTCATCCGCCCCATCCACCATCGCCAATAAGATCTCTGCAATCTTAGACTCAACAGCAGAATACCCAAAAGGAAAACCAATCACCGTTGCCACTTTCACAGAACCGTTCTGCAACAAGGCTTTCGCCTTCTTTACAAAATTCGGTGGCACACATACTGCCGCGAAATGGAAGTCTTGCGCTTCTTTGCAGAGTTTTCCTATATCAGCAATTAATGTTGTTGGCTTTAAAACTGTATGATCTATAAATTGTGCAATATTCATGATATTAAATTTTCTTTGCGAACCCTAGCGCCCTCGCGACTTTGCGGTTAATCTATTTAACCGCAAAGTCGCTAAGACACGAAGGTACGCAAGGATTGATACAAATAAAAAAGCTCCCGATTAAAGGAGCTTTTATAAAATATGTAAATGTAATTAGGCATCTTTTCCGTGGCACGCTTTAAACTTCTTCCCACTACCACAAGGACAAGGATCATTTCTACCAATCTTTGGTCCTACTACTACCGGTTGTTGTTTGGCAGGTGTTGGATCGAAGTATTCTTTTTCACCGGGGGTGCCGTTGCCTTCTACATCTTCTTTATTGGCACTTAGTTTACTGAGGTCGGTTTTTTGTTGGCGACCTTCTTTCAGTTCTTCGCCATCATTTAATGGAATACCGGAGTGACAAAGGAATTGCACAATATCTTTATTCACCTCACCATCCATCTTTTTAAACAGATCAAATGCTTCCATTTTATAGATCACCAATGGATCTTTCTGTTCGTAGGTGGCTGTTTGTACGCTTTGTTTTAAGTCGTCCATAGAACGAAGGTGTTCTTTCCAGGCATCATCAATAAAACCGAGGGTTACGGTTCTCTCCAATGCATTCACCATTTCCGCACCATGGGTTTCCAATGTTTTATTCATGTTAGACAAAGCCTGAATGGCTCTTCTACCATCCGTAAATGGAACGATCACATTTTCGATTCTCGATCCCTGTTGTAAACGGATATTTTTGAAAACAGGGATGGACTGTGCCATCAATTCCTTTTTCTTTCTTTCATAATTTGCTGCAGCTTCTGCATATAATTTTTCAGAAAGATCTAATTCGGAAAGCTTGCCTAATTCATCAGCAGTAATGGTTGTATCAATGCCAAAATTAACAATGGCAGCCAGTCGGAAACCTTCATGGTCATTCTGTTCTTTGAAAGAACTTACTAATCCTTCTGCAACAGAATACAATGCATTATCCAGATCCAATGCCAAGCGCTCTCCAAACAATGCGTGACTGCGTTTGGTATAAACAACCGTACGCTGCTTATTCATCACATCATCATATTCCAACAATCTTTTACGTATACCGAAGTTATTTTCTTCTACTTTTTTCTGTGCGCGCTCAATAGATTTGGTGATCATGCTGTGTTGTATCACTTCACCTTCTTTGTATCCGGCAAAGTCCATCACTTTCGCAATTCTTTCGCTACCAAACATACGCATTAGGTCATCTTCCAATGAAACAAAGAACAAAGAAGATCCGGGATCTCCCTGACGACCGGCACGTCCGCGTAACTGTCTATCAACCCTACGAGATTCATGTCTTTCAGTTCCCAGTATAGCCAATCCACCTGCATCTTTCACTCCTGGTCCCAGTTTGATATCGGTACCCCTACCAGCCATATTCGTGGCAATGGTAACAGCACCTGCAAAACCGGCTTCAGCAACTATCTGTGCCTCACGCGCATGCTGTTTGGCATTCAATACATTGTGTGCGATCTGTTTCTGACGCAACATCCTGCTTAATAATTCACTTACTTCAACAGAGGTAGTACCTACCAATACCGGGCGACCGGCCTGCGTTAGTTTTACGATCTCATCAATTACTGCTCCAAATTTTTCGCGCTTGGTTTTAAATACCAGATCCTGTTCATCTTTACGAATAGCCTGAACATTTGTTGGAATGGTTACCACATCCAATTTATAGATATCCCATAACTCAGATGCTTCTGTTTCGGCAGTACCTGTCATACCGGCCAGCTTATGGTACATCCTGAAATAATTCTGTAAGGTAACAGTAGCATAGGTTTGCGTGGCTGCTTCGATCTTCACATTTTCTTTTGCTTCAATGGCCTGGTGCAATCCATCAGAATATCTTCTGCCATCCAGGATACGGCCTGTTTGTTCATCAACAATTTTTACGCCACCATCCATCACAACATACTCCACATCCTTATCAAATAAAGTATAGGCTTTCAATAATTGTTGTACGGTATGTATACGATCTGCTTTTACAGAATAATCAGTGATGATGCCTTCTTTTTTATGCAATTTATCTTCCGATTCTAAACTGGCATCCGTATCGATAGATGCGAGTGATAAACTGATATCGGGCAACACAAAGAAATTGGGGTCTTCACCAGCACGGGTGATCAGCTGAATACCTTTATCGGTTAATTCAACGGAATTATTTTTCTCATCAATATAGAAATACAATTCTTCATCTGCTTTGGGCATTTCCCTGCTTTGATCAGCGAGGTAATAGTTTTCTGCTTTTTGTAGTTTCACACGCATACCCGGTTCGCTCAAATATTTGATCAAAGCATTATTCTTCGGTAAGCCACGGTGCGCGCGGAATAAGGCTAATCCGCCATCTTTAGGATCATCATTGCCTTCTGCAATTTTTTTCTTGGCTTCATTTAAAAATTGATTGGTAGCACGCTTTTGTGCTTCCACCAGTTTTTCTATTCTTGGTTTTAATTCAAAAAATTGTTGTTCGCCTGTTACATGTCCGATCGGACCGGAAATGATCAATGGCGTTCTGGCATCATCAATTAATACAGAATCCACTTCATCCACCATGGCAAAATGGTGTTTGCGTTGCACCATTTCTTCCGGTGTATGCACCATATTATCACGCAGGTAATCAAAACCAAATTCGTTATTGGTACCATAAGTGATATCGGCCAAATATGCGTTGCGACGTGCTTCACTATTGGGTTCATGTTTATCAATACAATCCACCCGTAATCCCAGCCATTCAAAAATGGTTCCGTTCCATTCACTATCCCTGCGTGCCAGGTAATCGTTCACGGTTACAATATGTACACCTTCTCCAGCTAATGCATTCAAGTATGCAGGTAAGGTTGATACCAGGGTTTTACCTTCACCCGTTGCCATTTCAGAGATCTTCCCGGAATGCAGAACACTACCACCAATCAACTGTACATCATAGTGAACCATATTCCAGGTGATCTTACCGCCGCCTGCAGTCCATGTATTTTGAAAGGTTGATTGGTCGCCAGTAATGGTTACATAATCTTTCTTCACGCTCAGGTCGCGATCCAGTTGTGTAGCTGTTGCTGTTAATTCTGTATGGGTAGAAAATCTTCTGGCTGTTTCCTTTACCACCGCAAAGGCTTCTGGTTGAATTTCAGCAAGAATTTCTTCAATTTTCTTATCGCGGTCTTTTTTCAGCTTGTCAATTTCCTGGTAAATGGTATCACGTTGGTGAATTTCCGTACTGGGCAATTCTTCTGCTGCCTGTTTACGGCTTTCAATTTCTGCATCTATAGCAGTTAGGTGCGACTTGATCCTTGTTCTGAATTCAACTGTTTTATTACGCAGTTCATCATGGGTAAGGGATTGGTATTGACTGAAAAAAGCATTGGTTTTTTGAATGATGGGCATGATCTGCTTCACATCTTTCTCACTTTTATTGCCTCCGAAAATCTTAGAAATAAAATTCAACATATCGATTGTTCTGTATGATTTAATGGTTTTGGTAGTCAAAAAAGGTGCAAAAAACACATTTGAGCCATTTTGGCACCTTTTCAGAGCCGCCAAAGGTAAAGAATTTGACCCTAGGAGGGCTGATTATTGAAGAAGGAATGCTGAACGGCAAGATTTCGATGAGGGATTTTTTTGAATCCTGACTGAGAACGCATTTTTCTCCCCAATTTTTGCCATTTGGGATGGAATTTCAGGCTGATTCTGCTACTTTTGCAGCCAAAAAAGAAGGAACAAGAAACAAGCAATAAGCCCCAAGGGGTTTTCGAATGGATTTTTGCTTGAAACTTGGACCTTGGAAACTTGAAACTTTTTATATGGCAGGACAATTAAAAGAAGTAAGAAACCGGATCAAGAGTGTACAGAGTACGCAGCAGATTACCAAAGCAATGAAGATGGTAAGTGCGGCTAAATTGCGTCGTGCGCAGGATTCTATTACCCAGATGAGGCCTTATGCTAAAAAGCTGCAGGATATGCTAAGCAATATTGTGAGCAGCATTGAAGGCGGTATGAGTATGAAGCTGGCTGAAACCAGACATGTAGAAAAAGTATTACTGATTGTTATTACTAGTGATAGGGGTTTATGCGGTGGCTATAATGCCAATATTGTAAAACTGGCTAAAAGTACGGTGGCAGAAAAATATGCCGATCAGTTTAAAAAAGGAAAAGTTACTATCTGGAACATAGGTAAGAAAGGCTATGAAAGCTTAACCAAAGCAGGTTATACCACCGATGCTACTTTTAAAGATATTTATTTACACCTGAGTTTCGAAAATGTACAGGCCGCTGCTCAGGCTGCTATGAAGGCATTTGAGAACAAAGAGTTTGATGCAGTGGAATTGATCTACAGTGAGTTTAAGAATGCAGCTACCCAGCGCTTTACGGCTGAACCATTTTTGCCCATTCCAAAAGTTGCTCAAAAAGCAGGTGCCAAAAAATCTGATTTTATTTTTGAACCAGCCAAGGAAGAATTGGTAGCTGAATTAATGCCAAAGATTCTCAATACCCAATTATACAAAGCTGTATTAGATGGCAATGCCAGCGAACATGGTGCACGTATGACTGCTATGGATAAGGCCAGTGATAATGCCAATGAATTGCTGAAATCGCTGAAGATCAGCTATAACCGTGCAAGACAGGCTGCTATCACTACCGAGCTAACAGAGATCGTGAGTGGTGCCGCAGCATTACAAGGATAGAGTTTAATTTGAAAGTGTGCTAATTTGAAAATGTTTGTGCAAACATTGATTTTAACTACATTTTCAAATTTTCAAATTTTCAAATTTTTCAAATTAACATGGAAATAAGTCAGATTATACCTCACATTGAAGTACTCATTTTTGCAAGTGAGAAACCTTTGGGTTCACTTGATATAGTTGAGCTGATCAACAATACTTTTGGATTTCTGGAAGAGCGTATCATGTTAGACCAAGTAGAATCTGCATTAGAAGGTATCCGCGAAAAATATGATTCTGAATTCTATCCATTTGAAGTAAAACAAAGCGGAGGCGGTTGGCAGTTTTTAACCAAACCCAGTTACCATACCACTATTGCGCAATTGAATGGCGATAAGTTTTTGAAACGCTTATCCAATGCAGCATTGGAGACCCTTGCTATCATTGCTTATAAGCAACCTATCACCAAAGGTGAAATTGAAGCCATACGTGGTGTGAATAGTGATTACAGTATTCAGAAATTATTAGAAAAAGAATTGGTACTCATCAGTGGTCGCAATGAAAATATGCCTGGCAAACCATTGGTATATGCCACTTCCAAAAATTTCATGGACTATTTTGGCATTAACTCCCCTTCCGATCTACCAAAGATCCGTGAAGTATTGGCAGAACAAATAGTAGAAGGAACCATTATCAATCCGGAAGACTTTACCGATCAGCCTGTTGCCGATATGATTGCAGAGGAATTGGTGATTGAAGAAGTGTCTGAAATTACCGTTAATGAAGATGGGGAATTGATTGTGAATGCAGGGGAAGCGGAAAATGAAGGAGGGCAAGATGAAGAGGGATATAATGAAGCGAGCCAAAATGAAACGGGAGATAGTGACGGGAGTGATAATGAAGGTGGTAATGATGAAGAGACAAAGTCTGAAGATTAATAATCATCCATAGATTTTTTAGCCGCAGATGCGCAGATTTTTAAAAAATTCTACGAATCTGCGGTTTGCTTTTTTAATAACTTAGCAATATGTCTGAAAACCTTTCCAAAGAACTACTTACCAGTATTGCCCAGGAATTTGGCACACCCGTATATGTATACCATGCCGAAAAAATAACGGAACAATACAGCAAATTGAAAGCTGCATTTAACCCAAACAATACCCGTATTTTTTATGCCAGTAAGGCATTGACCAATATCAATATTCTCAAACATATACTGTCATTGGGTTGTAATATTGATTGTAGTTCTATCAATGAAGTAAAACTTGCTTTTCATGCAGGCTTTGCCAAAGAAAATATCCTGTACACCAGTAATGGTATTGCTTTCAGCGAAATTGAAGAAGCAGCTAGTTTGGGTGTGCATATCAATATCGACAGCTTATCTAACCTGGAAAAATTTGGTAAAAAGTTCGGTCACAGTTATCCCGTAGGTATCAGACTAAGACCCAATATTATGGCGGGTGGAAATATTAAGATTTCTACTGGTCACGAAAAAAGTAAATTCGGTATTCCCATTGAACAACTGGATCAGATACTGGCTTTGGTAGAAAAAACCCAATTGCATATTGCAGGCTTACATGTGCATACCGGCAGTGAAATAAAAGATGTATCCATTTTTATGCAAGTGGCAGATATATTTTTCGACCTGATTCCACATTTTCCGGAACTGAAATTTTTGGATCTGGGCGGTGGATTTAAAGTGCCTTATAAAGAAGCAGAAACAGGAACGGATGTGCCGTTACTCGGACAAAAAGTGGATGAAGTTATCAACCGTTTAAAAGATACCTATGGCCGCGATTTTCAGGCTTGGTTTGAGCCGGGTAAATTTCTGGTAAGCGAATGTGGTTATTTCATCACAACCGTAAATGTGCTAAAACACAGTGGCAATAACCATTTTGCAGGTATCAACAGTGGCTTTAACCACCTGATCAGACCCATGTTTTACGATGCCTACCACAAAATAGAAAATATCAGTAACCTCGATGCGCCTAAAACGCATTATGTAGTAACAGGCAATATCTGCGAAACAGACACATTTGCCTGGGATAGGGAGTTAAATGAAGTAAGAGAAGGCGACCTATTATTATTCTACAATGCCGGTGCATATGGCTATGAAATGGGCAGTAATTACAATTCAAGATACAGACCCGCGCAGGTATTGGTGAAAGAAGGGAAAGCAAGACTTATTGCGAGGAGAGATGAATGGGGGGATTTGTTGCGAAATCAGGTTGAGTAGCAATTGAATGTCGAACAGAGGAATATCGAACAGATGAATGTCGAAGTATTCTTCCTATACACTTCGATATTCGATATTCCTCAGTTCGACATTCGATATTCAGGTTTTAACAATTTACCTTTTAGATACCCCCTAAACTGTTTTATATTGCAGGTACATGATCGAGATCAAAAACATATCGAAGCAGTTTGGCGACAGAGTGATATTGAACGATATCAGTGCCGTAATGGAGGCAGGCAAATGCAACCTCATCATCGGTACCAGTGGTAGTGGCAAAACGGTACTTACTAAATGTATGGTGGGATTGTTTCACCCGGATCAGGGATCCATTCTTTACAATGGTGAAGACATGTTGCTGATGGAGCGGAATGATCGCAAACTTTTAAGGCAGCAAATTGGTATGTTGTTTCAGGGTACGGCTTTGTTTGATTCTATGACTGTGGAACAAAATGTACTTTTCCCATTGGATATGTTTACCAATTGGACACAGGCCGAAAAGAAGAAAAGAGCCAATGAAGTGTTGGACAGGGTGAACCTCAAAGATGCCCATAAACGATTCCCTTCAGAAATAAGTGGTGGTATGAAGAAAAGAGTAGGCATTGCCCGCTCTATTGTACTCAATCCCAAATACCTTTTTTGCGATGAACCAAACTCTGGTCTCGATCCGCAAACATCCATGGTGATTGATAAACTGATCAAAGAAATTACCGTTGAGTTCAACATTACTACCATTGTGGTAAGTCATGATATGAATAGTGTTATGGAAATTGGTGATCATATTGTTTACCTGCACAATGGCCACAAACAATGGGAAGGAACGAATAAGGATATCATTTTTAGTAAAGACCAATTGCTGAATAATTTCATTTTCGCTTCCGAATTTTTGCAGGATGCCAAAGAAATGAGAATGCTGGAAGCGGAAGGCAAACATCCTTCTAAATAAATAAAATGAATATGAAAAAAGCCTGGTTCTTCATTGGCTATATATTGTTAGCTGGCTGTTTGCAAGCACAAACAGGCAAAGACAACGGTGCGCCTTATTTAAAAGACAATCGTTTACCCGCATTTAATTTATTGCTGGCTGATAGCACATTTTTTACGCCAGACCAGCTTCCTAAATACGAATATACCACCATTATTTATTTTTCGCCCGATTGTGGTCATTGTCAGCATACTGCCAAAGACCTTGTTCGTACGATGGATAGTTTGAAAAATGTATTCTTTGTTTTTGTAGCGTATAAGAGTTTGGAAGACATTCAAGGATTTGGTTCTTATTACGGCCTGGATAAATTCCCCAACGTAAAACTGGGCAGAGACCCTAAATATTTTGTACCCTCTTTTTATCGGGTAGAAGCAACACCATTTGTAGCCATTTATAACAGAAACAGAGAACTGATCAAAGTATTCGATCCGCCCCATAGTCCGGTGATGGAGATTGCTGACTTGCTGAAGGTGACTTATAAATAAGGAGGAATTTCGCTAAGAGAAAAACGGAGAAAAGAAGGTAAAAAAAGACATTCTTAGCTCTTTTTCTCTTTTTCTTCGTTCCTCTCTTATTGAAACAGAATTTAGTACCCTCCCCAAAAAGAATTAACCCTTTATTCCCTTCATTCCTACCCCGCAAACCTTAACTTTGCATGGAAAAATTTTAATCATTCTAAATAGTTTTTTATGAAAGTAACTGTTGTAGGTGCCGGAGCCGTTGGAGCTACTTGTGCCGATAATATTGCCCGTGCACAACTGGCAGATGAATTGGTGATTTTAGATATTAAAGAAGGTTTTGCAGAAGGAAAAGCACAGGACATTAACCAGACCGCAGCCTTATTAGGCTTCGATACCCGTGTATTAGGTACCACCGGTGATTATTCCAAAACAGCAAAATCAGACGTAGTAGTGATTACATCAGGTTTGCCACGTAAACCCGGTATGACTCGTGAAGAACTTATTGGCACCAATGCAGGCATTGTAAAAGGCGTTACTGAAAACTTATTAAAATATTCTCCGGATGCCATCATTATTGTGATCAGCAATCCGATGGATACTATGACATATCTGGCATTACAATCAACAGGCTTACCTAAGAACCGCATCATTGGTATGGGTGGCACTTTGGATAGTGCGCGTTTTAAATACCAATTGAGTCAGCACCTGGGTTGCAGTCCTGCTGATTTGAATGCAGTGGTTATTGGTGGCCATGGTGATACTACCATGATTCCTTTGATCCGTTTGGCAACCTGGAACAGCGTACCTGTAACCAATTTCCTCACTGAAGAACAACAAAAACAAATTGTTGCCGACACCATGGTAGGCGGTGCAACCTTAACCAAATTATTGGGCACTTCTGCCTGGTATGCGCCAGGTGCTGCCGGTGCTGCATTGGTAGAAAGCATTGTACGTGATGAGAAAAAATTATTTACTTGTTGCGTTAGCCTCGATGGTGAATATGGACAGAAAGATATCTGTTTAGGTGTTCCTGTTACCATTGGCAAAAATGGATGGGAGAAAATCCTTGATTTTGGATTGAATGCTGATGAACAAGCTATGTTCCAAAAAAGTGCTGATGCAGTAAGGAGTATGAATGATGTGTTGAAGACCTTATAGGATTAAACTCTTTCGTATAAAAAAACCTTGAAAATTATTCAAGGTTTTTTTATTTCTTAATTTCATTTAATTTTTTTATTTATCAATGATTGTTCTATTAATAATTTATTTGATACAATTGATAATATAATTTTCTAGTTCTTTCAACTCAAAATCTTTTAAAAGAATGGAATTGTATCTAATTATACCATTTTTATCTACTAGAATATAATAAGGAACATATTTTACATTAAAAATTTCAGCAAGTTGCGTTTCTTCCCATTTCTTAAGTTCTGATATATGAATCCAGGATAGTGAATAACTTTCTATCTGTGATAGCCATATTTTTTTTTGGTCATGGAGATTTACACTTACAATTTCAAAGCCCAATGGCTTATATTTTGCATAAAATTTTTTTAATATAGGATAGTCTTCTTTACATGGTTTACACCAAGTAGCCCCAAAAGCAATTAAATAGGGCATTCCCAATAAATTTTTATTAGTAAATTGTTTATCCCTAGAAGTATTCGACTTCAATTCTCCTATTGGTTGACCAATCTCTACTGACTTTCTATATCTGACAGATTGACGAAAATTAATTGCCAAAACACTCTCGCGTATATGTGAATCTAAAGATAAATAGACAGACATTAACTCGTCAGAAGCAAGTGTTTGTCTATTCGAAATTATATACAACTGTATTAATGAACCGAAAGTATTTGGGAACTGTCTTATTAAATTTAATTTAGCCTTAGATAGTTCAAAAATCATTTCTTTACTTAATCTTAAAATAGTTGAATTGTAATTTGTAGGTGTTGCAAAATGATTATAGTAATAATTTTCAAGGCTATCTAATTTTCCTGCTAACTTATAAGATTCAGAATTTTCAATAATAGTGTTTGAAAGTTTGTTTTTTTTTGTTAAAGAATTAGCTGAAACCGGCATTACTTTTATTACTGTATTACCGCTATCGACCATTATATATCGAAAATAATTATACCCTTTGCCAAAAATGCTTAAAGTAGCGTATTCTGTAACATTTCTTAGAGTACCTTCAAAAGAAAAAAAACCATTTTGTATCTTCACTGAGTCTTCTTTCACAAATCTATCCGATGAATAACTATCTTCGATTTTTAGGTGAATTACTTTTCCATTTAATTCAGGAAATACACTTCCAATAATCTTAAAATGGTACTCTCCATAAACATTAAATGAAATTGCTAATAAAGTAGTTATTATAAAATTTCTAAGCATTAAATCTCATTTTAAAACCTTTTACTCGAATTTAACTTCAAGGTTTATTTTTATAATTTTTATTTTTTGCAGTTCGAACAACCCGAATCATTTCATGTTGATTTATTAATAATTTACATATTCTAATTCTTCCATATTGCCCCGATACCTGCTTCCCATAATAAACGATTGAATGCAGGAAGGTCTTTTAACAAAAGCTCGTCTCCCCTTGCATTCAAGGGTTTCCAAATAGATTCCAGCTCCTTCCATTTATCTTTAGAAGGTTGGTTGATGCGTGGGATATCGCTTTCCGTTTGGTTGATCAGAAAAAGATAATTGGCAGTAAATTTATTGGGAAAATTTTCTACATCATCATAGGCTTTTGATTTACGCTGCACCATTTCTTCATCCCATGCTTTCATTTTTTTTGAAAGTGCTTGTCCTTCTTTTTTAATCAGTGTAAACTTTTCCTCAGTAGATAAGCCTGCTAGCATAGATTCTAATTGCTCTCTTTGGGCAAAAAGGGTATTCACCATCAGGTGCATTTTTCTAAGTTCATTTTCCATACTTCGCATTTGCAGGTCGTAGTCCTGATAATCTGCAGCAGTATTGGTATACAGCGGATTGGATAATATGCTTACATCAACTGATTTAACTTGTTCGCCAATTTTTAAACTAACGCTGTAATTGCCAGGGATGGCTTTGTGACCACTATAACTTGCTTCCACATAAACGCCTGGAACGCCCGTCATTGTTGTGTTTCGGAGATCCCAAACAAAACGATTCAGTCCTTTGTCTTTAGACAATACAGGATCTGCGGGTGGTGCACCGTCGTATTTTTTATAGCTTTTGTCTTTTACAGAACTAAATGTTCGGATGGTATTCCCCTTTGCATCTTTTATGTCCATCGTTATCTGTATACTGTCTTTCAATGCGGGTAACTGGTAATAAAATACCATACCCGTAGCAGGATTTACTCCCCCGAATTTTCTAGCACCTGTAAAATCTTCATCGGTATCATCCAGGTCGCTAGAGCCGTTGACCAAATAGGTTGGTGAAGGTTGAAAGAAAGCGATACTATCTTTCCCCTGCTGGTATTGACGGATCAAACTCAAATCATCGAGTATCCAAAAAGCACGACCCGATGTAGCTGCAATTAAATTATCCTGGTGAACACGCAAGTCTGTAATGGGTGTAAGTGGTAAATTCAACTGAAAGCGTTCCCATTGTTTACCACCATTCCAAGAAATATATACACTTGTTTCTGTGCCGGCAAATAAAAGGTCCTTTCTTTTTTGATCCTCTCTCACTACCCTTGTAAAAGCACCTTGTGGTATGCCGTTACTGATATTGGTCCATGTTTTTCCATAATCGGTGGTTTTATACAATGCAGGTGTATGGTCATTGAATTTATAGCGTGTAGTAGCTATATAAGCCGTTGCCTTATCATGTGGTGAAACTTCAATGGCATTGATCAAACATTCGCTTAAGCCCGCTGGTGTTATATTCTGCCAGCTTTTGCCATTGTCTCTTGTAATATAAACAAAGCCATCATCGCTTCCTGTATAGATCACATTTTTTTCAATGGGTGATTCAATTACATAACTCAATGTGCCATAATTTTCTGCACCCACTGCTTCATTGGTAAAAGGCACACCGGGTTTACCTTGTTTTGATTTTTCGTTTCTGGTAAGATCGGGTGATGCTTCTGTCCAGGTTTTACCCATATCGGTAGTTCTCAATAAAAGCTGCGCCCCATGGTAAAAAGTATTGGGCTCATGCTGACTTTTAATGATGGGTGCATTCCAGTTATAACGATACTTCATATCTTTTGCATCCATGCCCAGGTATTGAATGGGTGCTGCCATTACATTGGTTCCTGCTTTTGCTTTGGTATCCAGTATCTCAATGGTTCCCTGGTAACTGCCACCCATTACATATCTTGGATCATTGGGATCAAAAGCCAGAAAAGCACTTTCGCCACCTGCCGAATAGGTCCAGCTGGAAGTGCCGATACCACTACCTCCCAGCTCTCTGCTCGCAATGGAAACAGAAGTATTATCCTGTTGTCCGGCATAAATACGGTAAGGAAATTGGTTGTCAACATTAATGCGGTAAAACTGTGCAGTGGGCATATTCATTTGCGAACTCCAACTCTTGCCTTTGTTAAAACTGATCATCGATCCACCATCATTAGACACGATCATATTATTGGAATTGGTTGGATTGATCCATAAATTATGATAGTCGCCATGAGGTGTGCTCATGGTTGTCCAAGATTTACCACCATCAATAGAACGTAGGGCCGGTGCACTTAATACGTACAAGGTATTATCATTCAAAGGATCTGTAAACAATTCTATATAGTACCATGCGCGCTGAATCAGACGATGATCACCTGTAACCTGACTCCAATTTTTACCTGCATTAATTGAAACATATAGTCCACCGGCTTCTTTTTCAAAATCGCTTTCTATCAATGCATATACTTTTTCTGAATTGGACCTGCAAACCGCAATGGCCATCTTACCCATTTCTTTGGGTAACCCGTCATGCATTTTTTCCCATTTCTCCCCACCATCTGTTGATTTATACAATCCGCTACCGGGCCCGCCACTGGTCACTTTCCAGGGTTGGCGACCGTGTTCCCACATAGCAGCATAGAGAATGAAGGGATTGTTCATATCCATAGAAAGTTCTGCACAACCTGTTTGGTCATTTACATACAAAACATTTTTCCAGGTAATGCCACCATCAGTGGTTTTATAGATACCGCGTTCTTTTGACTTGCTGAACAAAGCTCCTTGTGCGGCTATATAAACGATATCCGGATTTTTAGGGTGGATGATAACGCGTGCAATATGTTGTGTAAGATCAAGCCCCATTTTTTTCCAGGTTTTGCCGGCATCAGTAGATTTGTAAACACCATCACCGTGATGTGTCATCACACCTCTCACTGCATGTTCTCCCATACCTACATACACGATATTGGGATCAGATTCTGCAACAGCAACCGCACCAACGGAACCTGTTTTAAAAAATCCATCTGAGATATTATTCCAGCTAATGCCCATATCATCTGTTTTCCAAAGTCCACCACCGGTGGTGCCCATATAATAGGTATTGATATCACCCACCACACCTGTTGCAGCAACTGATCTACCTCCTCTGAAAGGTCCGATACTGCGCCATTTGACGGGTTTGAATACAGAATCTAGAAACTTATCACTTGAACCTTTTATAGTTTGAGAAAAACCTGATAATATAACAACCAAAAAAGCAATAGAACAAACCGTTTTTTGAATCATTGGATAAAAATTTATAGTTGAAATATAATACATTTTATAAATAAAAAATCCTCCGAAAATATCAGAGGATCAAAAATGAAATAAAGAAACTAGTTACTAAACCCTATTTACCTTTCTTTTTATATCCAAATGATTTCGCAATGCCAATACCCAATACCCAAGTATCATAAGCTTTCCACTTAATGTCATAGGTAAGTGTACCAAATACTTCCCAACCTTTTCTGATCTCAACAGTATATTCCATACCCATTCTGTTTAAAAACAGGTTTTCTTCTTTTGCAAATTCTTCACCTACACCAAACATAAAATTCCAATGTTCATTGGGTTTATAGATGCCCATCAGTGCCGGCGCTATGGGATAGGATCTTTCTATCACTTCTTTATTACCGCCTGATCCTAAGTGTTTCTCTACTTTAAATTTTTCGATGATGATATCTGTTTGTAAAGACAAAGCCCATTTGGGATGAAACTGATAAGAAAAATCAATACCTAAAGCAGGCATTGCCAATGAGGTTTTGTTGTCCAATGCATCCCTTCCTTCAAATACATGCGCATGACTCAATACAAAACCTACAGAATGATGGGGTTCAAATTTTTCCTTTGAGAGGCTCTTTTCTTGTCCATACAACTGCATACAAACAATCAATAAAATAGGAATCAATATATATGTTCTGAATAGTTTCATTCAAAAAAAATAATGTAAAATAAAGCCAGCCCCTTAAACTATACTATCCTATTTAGGAAAAAGAAAAACAACAGAAGCTCTCCAACCCCAATCTGTATTAGATCCGGAAGGTGCAGCAAGATTAAATCTTGGGCCGATAGCAAATTGTGTTTTTTGTTTCCCCAAACTGGTTACTGCACTGATATTCGGATTAAACCATATTGTACTGGTAGATGCTTTCCAATTCTGTGTCCATTCAAAACTTCCTCCAATACCGGCACCAGTTTTCCAGTTGTAAGTTACAAATGGTTGCAAGAACATTTGACTGATATCGCTTCGAGTACTACTTCCTGTAACACTCCAAATCTGATTCATCAATCCACCAATTGTCCAACCATTCATTTGCTTCAAAGCCACAATAGTTGGCCCTATACCGAATTTCTTCCCTGTTAGGTAATCGTTGGTGCCTATTGGTAATAGCAAAACCGGACCAGCACCCCAGGTAATTCCATTTTTCGAATTTTTTGGGCTGAAAAATGCACTCATCACTGCATCTCCCAAACCATTCTCTTTATTGCCCAAACCAGTAATATTGTATTGTGTAACAACAGGCAATACTACCCTGGTAATCATATTCAAGTTCTTACTTAAACTAATAGGAATAACTGGTTGAAAGTTCATGGTATTGCGTGAACCTTTTAAACTTCCTATACCATAGTCGGTATTATTTTGAAAGGGCACACTAATTAAACTGGCAATTGGATTAGCTAGTTTTTTGGCCAATTCCTCAGCACTGGTTTGTGCAATAAGATTTTGTTGAAAAAAAGGTGCCATGAGCAGAATAAAGCAAGCGAATATTCTAATACTAAATTTCATAAGTTACTATTTAAAGACAAAGTTAAGTAAATACAATACCCATAAAGCTTTTATGCAAACTATCATTGACTTAAAATGTAAATTTCAAACAATATTATTACAAAAAATTCCCCTGAAACAATTCAGGGGAATTCTAATTTATTAATTCAATTAAGCGCAGTCTCTTGTATAAGAGTCACTTGAAAATGCATCAACTTTATACAACAATTGTTATTAACGACCGCGACCTCTGCTACCTCCTCCAGGCCTTGCAGCTGGAGCAGAACGTGTAGGAGCAGGTCTGGAAACATTTCTGCTAGGCGCCTGTCTGTTAAAGTTATTATCTCTCGTATTGCCACGATCTCTTGCTTTTTTATCGCGATTCAAGTCGTTAAACCTGTCATTATTATTCGTAGCCGGCTTCCAGTCTTTTGATTTATTGTCTCTCGTATTCCAGTTATTCGCATTCTTTTTATCCTGTTGAAATACATTGCCATTTCTATCAGCAAAAACATTGTTATTGTTGCCTGCTTTGTTATTGCCAATTTTACTACTGCTATTATTCAGCTTACTACGGTCAATATTTTTAGTAGAAACACCCTGTTTGTTTTTATACAGATTATTCCTGTTACCATTATTAGAATTGATATTAATGGTGCCATTGTTTACGAAAGTATTACCTCCCCTGTTTCCATAATATCCACCACCACCATAATAAGGTCTGTAAGGAGGGCGATACATGGGTGGTCCAAACCATCCGCCATATCCATAACCGCCCCCAAAACCGATATGCATAAAGCCAATGTTTACACCAAAGCTCATGCTCCATCCTGTCCAAGGATTGTAGTTAAATCCAAAACCCCAGGTAACAGGTCTTGGGTAATAGATACTTCCATACCAGGGATTATAATAAAAACCGGTACCATATACAATGGTTGGTCCATATACATAACCGCCCATATATCCTGATGTATAACCCACATACACAACTTCTGGTGTTGCATCATACACATACACATACTTGGTATTATAGGCCGGACTGTTTGCAGGAATTTTTTCAACTTCTTTTGGTCTTTCATTGGCAACTTCCCAAGGGCCATTGGCTGAATTACCTGTAAACCAAATACCATTGTCGAGTGCAAAATATTTTCCTGCACCATCTTTCATAACCGTAACATTGCTGTTCTCAGCCAATTGTAAGGAAGTTCCTTCAATGGCTTTAAATTTTGGCTCTCCATCAAATTCAACTTTTACGGTAGCTGTTTTTCTGTCAACCTTTGCCGTTTGCGGAATCTCTGCTTCTATTTTAGCTTCTGATGCAGCATCAGTTCCAGCAACATTGGCTAGAACGCCATCCTTATCTGAGCCTTCGGGAATCTTAGAAAAATCTTCGGGTAATTTATCTGCGGCGTTAAAAGCCCAAGGGCCATTTAATGTTGCAGCACTGTACCATCTACCCGCAAGTAAAACATAGGTTTTCTGCGTATTGATGTCTTTAAATATTTCATTGGAAGTATTGGAAATATATAAAAGGGAAGTTCCTTGAATGGTTTTGTATGCAGCTTCTCCTTTGGTTTGCAATAACTCAGTAGGTGCAGTAGCCACAATGATTTCTGTTACAACAGGTTTTTCAGTAACAGCTTTTCCGTCATTGCTTTCCTTCTCCTGTTTTTTTATTTGCTCATCAACAGATTTGATCTTTTTAGATAGCTTTTTATTTTCTTTCCAGCCTTCTTTGATATTGGCAGATACATACCAGATACCACCTGCATACAGGTGCCAGTTATTTTCATCCTTGAAAATTAAATTCGGACTATTGACAACCTTATCAGCATCCAGGTTTTTGTCTTTCTGGATTTTTGGCTCACCATCCAATACGATCAGTGTTGATGGATTATTTCTGTAAATAATTACAGGAGGATCATTTTTAAACTGTGCGGACGTGGCTGAATTATTATCGGATTGGATAGAAGTGATCAATTTATCCAAAGAGATCTGCAATTTCCATGTAGGAGCTTCCTTTTCAATGAGTGCAGTCAATTGATCAATTTTTGATTGATCATCCACGCCTGAAAATTTCGCATTGGTTATTTTAAGTGACTCTAGTTCAGCCATTCTATTAGCCTGGTCTGTGCTAATGGTTGCCTTAAAAAAAACAGCACCAAAAATGGGTTCTTCCTTGCTTGATTTCCGATAAGAAACAGCTGATCTTCCTGTTATCGTGATGCCACTATAAGTTTCTGGCTGAGGCTGATAGATGGTAACTTTTCCACCACCATTTAAATTGATGTCTTTTGGCCAATCATCTTGGGCTGAAAGCTTTAAAACAGGTGAACAAAAAATCAATGTGACTAAAAAATAAATAAGCTTTCTCATAATTAAAATTGTATGCGCAAATTACAATAAAAATGGGCTTTTTGCCGATTGTGGTTAAGAAAATCCTGTTAACAGTTTATCAAAAAGAGGCATAAAAAAGGGAAGCTTTGCCGAAACAAAGCTTCCCTTTTATTCTTGCATATTTGGAGCTTATTTTTTTGCAGCCATACCACCCAATTTAAATACTAATCCGCCTCCTAATCCAAACTGGAAGAAAGAGGAATAAGAACTTAGACCTACACCTGCACCGCCGGTACCAAAGTACATACCACCACCTACAGACTGTGCAGCTGAGAAGAATTGTGTTTGTAATTTGATGCCCACTTTTTCAGATACAAAAATATTGGCGCCTAATCTCAATCCATAACCAAATTTGGTGATCGATTTAGAACCACCTGCATCAGAATTTTTAACACTGAAAATGGATAACCCTAGCATAGGACCAGCATAAGGCTCGATCTTTGCATTAGCTACTGGCAAATACCGATTAAAAGCTAACATAACCTGATTCACTCCCAGATCAAATACTTTATTCTTAACACCCCCATTGTAATAATTCATAGGAGATTGTGTATCCAAACGCAGGTACATCACTTCAATGCCAGTAAGCCTGTTAGGCTTAACTTCAACGCCACCTCCCCATAAAAATCCACCATTGATGGTGCCTTTGTAATAATTGGTAGGGTCATAATAAGAGTCGATCTTATCGCTGAAGGCGTAACCGGAATATAAATTCATACGAACATTCTGAGCGTATGTAGTTAGTAAACAAACACTCAGTACTAGGGTAAAAAACAATTTTTTCATGTGGGTATTTTTTGTCAAGTAAACGATGGTTGCATTTTTTGCAATAACGCAAATATTAGAAATATATTTTATTAAATAGGCAAAACAATCTTGCAAATTATAACCTGAAACCAATATTGATCATATACCTGTAATTCAGGCTGGCAGTAGAGCTATTGCCTTTTGCTTGAAAGTTTTTGTCAATATTGATAATACTATAACCCGGAATTTTTTCACCCAGTTTATCGTTCAGCCTTTTATATAATTCCTGCCTATCCGTAACTGACAGATTACCATTCAGGTTTGCATTTAAGTTATAAAAAGCAAAACCCGGGCCACCCAAGATCATATCAAGCGTGAATCTTTTGCCCAGCATAAATTGGTAACCTATTTCAAAGCCAACCGTATGCACATTTAAGGTTAAATCTGTACTTACAGAACCATTGAAAGCATTGGATTTGATGTTCCAGTTATTACTATTGGTAAAATGATTATAAGAATAGTAAGGACCAATATAAACGCCATGTGGGGCTTTGAATTTATTTTCTTTTGCAAGATAAAACCGGTATTCGGATGCGAAATGGAATCCTCCTTTTACTTTGTTACCAGATAAACTAAAAGTATCTGAAGTAACAATAGAAAAAGACGGTAGAACAGCACGTCCTAAATAAATTGACAATGTCTGTCGTGGATTTATGACTCTTTCGTAACCAAAAATCACAGAACCCAATCCAAAGATCAAAGGGTTACTAATATTATACTTAATTACATTTTTATAAGTTGTATCCCTTGTTTTCTGGGCTAAAAGCCCATATGAGTGCAAGAACAAACAAAATGATGTTAGTAGAATAATTTTTTTTAAAATCATGGTATGATGCTTTTGATTGGAAAAACTTCGAAATTTGAACATATCCTTATCACTATAAACTAACAGACCAACATTATAATAAAAGCATTTCTATGTAACCATCAATCATCCAAATCAGGTGCATGATCCAATGCACGATGTTTCCTATGTGGAATGCCCAATTTAAAGTTTAAACGAAAAATATCATCAGTCCATTCTGGACGCATCCCTTCTGAGGCTCTTTTTAATTATATATGATAAATTAGCTCACCTTTCAAATGTTTATTCACCACATATCCTGCACCAAATCGCTGCCGGAATTGATCGAAATAGCCTTTTTCAAATGTGTAGAAAAATTCAAAATCACTCAATCCATACCATGTATTGGGTTGCCAAGCTTGCTTACTAATCGGAAATTCAATTGCCAATCGGTTACGCAACCTGTTCTTAACATTATTCAAAGATTTATTATCGTACGAAAATGACCGGTATTCATACCTTGTCCAGTTAAATATATTCAGCTTATGATCATTTGGCAAGATCAACTTTACGCCTAATAAAGGTCTGAATTCTTTATTGTCTGTCCCATTCGTAATTTTATTTACTACTAAGAAAGCGCCTCCCATCAATTCTAGAAAATCATAGGGTTTATAAGTAACAATTAAAGGAGCACCAATATAATAAGAACGTGTTTTTGTACCTGTGTTATTTACATAGCCCAGATAGGTAGTAAGAAACAAATTTTTACTGACCGGATAAGTAGGAACAAATGTGAATCGATATTCACTATTGATAACTTCTTGCGCATCTACTTTCTTAATGAGAAAAAGACATACAATTAAAAAAAGTAAAGGAATAGACGCTTTCGATTTCATTGAATCTTAACTATTTTTTTGGACTTAATTTTGATCTGTCAATTTCTCCAATAAATGGAATGGTGTTCTGGATCTCACTTCTAACTTCTGTTTGCAAAGCAACTTCCAATTGTATAAACTTTGCTGCTTGTAAAGCACCTATTGATTTTTTTGACAATTCATAATATTTAGCAAATAACTTTTCATAAGCTAAACTGTTTGCCAATGTTGCTTTTGCCAATTCGTCCGCTTTAATATCAGTCAACGTTTCGTAACTATCAGCATACTTTCCAATTAGTTCTAATTTTTTCTTCCCCAATACTTTTCTTTCTGCCTCATAAGCATCATAGGTTTTCCAAAATGCTTCTGCTTTTGAGCCATTTAGGTTCATGTATTGATCAACCAGTTCTTTTTTTGTTTTGCCATATATTCCTTGAAGAATATCAATATCTTCCTTTATGGTTGATTGTGCAAAAGAATAAGAACAAGAACTGAGTAATAAGATAAGGAGCAATTTTTTCATGATTTTCATTTTTGATTATTTGCTATTAAAAATTATTAGTTTTTTGTAAATACCACATCATATGTAACTCTTTCCACTGCCTGATAGTATTTTCCGGCTAACACTTGCTTATCAGGAAAATAAGTGAGCTGATAATAAGACCCTGGATAATTTTCATCCTGCAATTCAATGTAAATCTGTAAAATATTAGCTTCTTTTTTCCAAACGGATTTGCCAATATGAATAGATTTTGGATTGAAATAACCCACCTCCATATTGCCATCTTTCAAAAAAGCATTGACCTTGATTTGATAAGGTGCATCTGTTCTTGTCCAAACACCTTTTAGAGATTCCTCACTAAACTGCTTAGGTTCAGCAATTGTTTCCACGCCTACAGGTTCAGAAGTTGTATCAGTAACAACAACTGTATTCTTTTTTACAGATTGTTGACAACCCATACTGAAAGCTATTAATGTAGCCAATAGATACAGTCCATTTTTCATTCAATAGGATAATTTAAATTAGCTTTTGGTAAAATTAAACAAAGGTCATCCCCACATAATTCTTGGGGATGACCTTTGGAATTGCAGTTTTTTTAATAAAAATTACTCTTTGCTAAATGCTCTTTGCGCATCTTTTGCCAAATCAGCATATGTTTCCTTTCCTGTATTAACCGTAACAAAGGAAATATTTCCTCCTTTAAATTCTCCAGGAGATGCATACAATTTGCTTACATTATCACCACTATCAAATCCTACACAAAGACCATCTCCTACTAATGTAAATTTACCTACCTGAGCAGTCATTGGTCCGGATGCAACTTCTTTGTCATTGATATACAATTTCATGGTTCCTATTGATTCCCCATGTGCACCCGCTTTTTCTTTTGTGAAAGAAACACCAACCGTATATTTTCCGGGTTTCAATGTACTGGTGGATACTACTTGTTGTTCTTTGATTCCAAGGAAATTATAAACATAATAAAGTTTATGGTCTTTTATAAATAAGCTATGTCCTCCAAAACGGGAACCATGTGCAAAAATTACGCCAGATGCATTTGCATCTGTAATTTCTACATTAGAGAAAATTTTATAAGATTTCCCTCTTACACTCACCGCAACAGCTTCCGGAACGGCACTTGTATGTGGATAATAAGTATAAGCATCTTTCAGTTTTTCTTCTGTTGGGCGTTCTAGATTTATCAATTGTAAAGGCGTACGATCGTCTAGTGGCAATGCATTATTCTTTTTGGCTTCTTCCATCCACAATTTTTTAAGCGCCTCTAATTTTTCAGGATTTGCTTTGGCAAGGTCATTTGATTCTGAACGATCAACATCTACATGATACAATTCCCATTTGTCCTGGTCAAATTTACCCTTATCAGTTAATGGAGCATGCACAGCTACTGCTTTCCAACCATCCTGCCAGATAGCCCTGGTTCCAAGCATGGAATAATACTGTACATGTTTTTGTGTAGCATCATTTGGTTTTGCATCAAATGAATATTTCATCGAAACTCCGGATAAAGGAATCTGTGGAACACCTTTATAAACTTTCGGCATTTCAAGACCACATATCTCCAAAATAGTTGGTACGATGTCAACTGCATGATGGTACTGGTTGCGAACTTCTCCACGAGCTTTAATACCCTTTGGCCAGGTAATAGTAAGTGGATCCGCTGTACCACCAGAATAATTGGAGTAACGCTTAAACATTTTGAATGGTGTAGAAAATGCAGCGGCCCATCCTGTAGGATAATGCTCATATGTATTAGGACCACCTAACTCATTGATCAATTTCATGTTTTCGGATAGTTCATCAGGGAATCCATTGAAGAATTTGTTTTCATTAACAGAACCATTCGGACTTCCCTCGCCTGATGCACCATTATCAGCACAATAGAAAATAATGGTATTATCGTACTGACCGGTTTGTTTCAGGTAATCAACAACACGACCAATCTGAACATCTGTATATTCTGAAAAAGCAGCATATACTTCACATAAACGTGCAAATAATTTCTTTTCATCTGCATTTAAACTTTCCCATGGACGAACAAAATCGCCTGCTGAAGCCATTTCTTTTGGCATTGGATTGATCTCAGTAAGTTTAGTGTCTTTGGGAACGATACCTTTTGCAATCATACGGGGAAGTACCCATTTACGATAAGCATCATAACCATCATCAAATTTTCCTTTGTATTTGGCAATATAATCTTTTGGGGCCTGATGAGGTGCATGATTGGCACCGGGGCAATACCACATGAACCAAGGTTTTGAAGGATTGGCCGATTTCTGGTCACCAATCATTTTGATTGCCTGGTCAGCTAAGTCTTTGGATAAATGGTATCCTTTTTCAGGACCATAAGGTTGCTCGATAGCATGGTTATCTTCTGTAAGATCAGGATAGAATTGGTTGGTTTCTCCGCCAATGAATCCATAGAAACGGTCATATCCTTGTTGCAAAGGCCATTGACTTTTATTAGCACCAGCGGAAAGATCCGTTTCAGGAACATTGTGGTTTTTACCCAGCCAAAAAGTACTCCATCCATTATCATTCAGAATTTCGGCCATTGTTGCAGTAGCTTCCGGTAACTGACAGCTATATCCCGGGAAACCATTGGCTCCTTCTGTGATAACGCCCATTCCATTTAGGTTATGGTTACGGCCTGTATTGATACATGACCTTGTAGGTGAACATAAGGCAACTGTATGCCATTGTGTATAGGTTAACCCATCTGCCGCTAGTTTATCCATTGTGGGCATATTGATTCTACCACCGTAAGGAGACCATGCACCTAATCCGGTATCATCGTATAAAATGAATAAAATATTCGGAGAACCTTCAGGTGCCTTTTTTCTGATGTATGGTCCCCAATCAGGTTTTGAATCACGTACATCGAGATTGGCAACCCCGTTCCATTTGGGTGTACCATCGGCCTCATTTACTTCAGATTCCTGGTTGGAATTGCAACCAAAGGCTAGCAATAGCATTGCCGAATAGAAGATTTTTTTCAAATGGTTCATATTATACATTTTTAATGTTTATAAGAATTTTTTCATTTAAGAATGATCAAATATAGGATAACAGACAAACCGACATTATGACATTATTTCATTCGAAACTTGAATACCCTCATTTTCTTCAAGGAAAACAAGAAAATTTTTAGATGACCCTATTTATTGCATATTAGAAAAAAGTTAGAACCTATACTTGAATTAAAGTTAAGGAGATGTTTTAAAATTATAAAATGAAACAACAAACCCGTAAATCGGGCATAAAATTTACAATTTGATAAAAAAAGAGCGAAATTATGGCAATAAGTATCTAATAATTAAGCAATTAACCTAAATCAATATGCTGGTAGTTTTTCTTAAAAAACTCGGATGGCGTTTGCCCTTTTCTTTTTTTGACAGCTGCTATAAAGGCAGCCCGGGAATTAAATCCAGCTTCTTTACCTAAAGCTTCCAGTTTAAACTGAAAAAAATCAGGAGAGGATTTTACCAAATTATCCAGATAGTCTACGCGAAAGTCATTGACCAATTCATTGAAATTCTTGCCGTATTCCTGATTAATAAAAGCCGACAAATGATGCGAGGGAATTTTAAGTTCTTGTGAAAGATCAGCAATCGCATACCCTTGTTTAAGAAACGGTTGATTTACAGATAGATGAGATTCTAATGCCAGTTTATACGCTTTTCCTTGAAGGATAGTCAAAGTTTGCTTACGAATGGATGTTTCAGGGGATATGGGAATAGAATTGTCCCCAACTATTAAAGTATCTGCTTTTTGTAACCAACCTTTCAAACCATATAAAATAGATGGTCTTAACAAAAGATAGAGGCTAACAAAAAGAATGGTAATAGAAATGGTTATAATGATAAGGAGGTTTAGATTCTGGGGGCCAAAAGAATGAAAACTCGCTTCAATGATAATTAAACTCCAAAAAACAGCTAGAACGAGGGTGAGAAAAGAAAGCCATTTAAATGTGCCAGCATTTTGGGCTGATCTGTCTACAGCTTCCAGGATTCTTCTTTTCCATTTAAGTAAAACAAAGATCTGACATACTATAGCCATAACACCCAAAAGTATCCTTACAAAAAAGGTATACCCACCAGGCAAAAAGCCTTCGGGTTCTAAAGTAATTAATTTGGGGTCCGTTATCACATTTGAAAGAAAAGCTAACTTTTGGGAAACTGATAATGCAAAAAAAGGGATGAGGTTTATAGGATGCAAAATGGCTGGGATAAACCAAATAAAATCCCATCTTTTAAACCGATAAGACTGTTCCAGGATTGAACGAACATACAAATAAGCAAAAGGACCAAAGCTGAATGAGGCCCAACCAAATGCCCTCCATAAAACTGGAAAATTTAGGTAGAAGCTGGTGGTCATCAAGGCAAAATTTAATGCTAGCAATGATGAACATGTAAGAAAACCGGCTAGTAATCTTGAGGCGAAAGTATCGTTCTTGTTGAGAAAAAAGAGAATACCGGAAACAACAAATCCAAGGATGCTGATAAAAAAAACCATGGCAAAAAACCAATCAGGACCCTGAATCATGTATTAAATTTTATGCTTATATACGAATGTAAGAAATTATCGCAATGTACCTTAGTACAAATAATACATTTAAGCCTTTGATAGGTCTATTATTTGAGAATATAAATTAAGCCCTATATATAACTATTAACAGAATCAGAAAAGAAAGCACAATAATGCAATAAGAAAGCACTAATGCCAATGACCGCTGCATGTAAGGGTATTGAAGTTTTAACTTAGCCAGGTTTTGGGTATGCTGGTAGGTGGCAAAACACAACATAATAACCCCAAGTGAGACTAAAGTAACACCGAAATCTCTTCCGGTAATTTTATGAACCGGCGTTTGCACTTCTCCACTTGTGTTGGCTACATAAAATTTATACAAACCGAAACCGATTGCGATACAGGTAACATTGAATTTTATCCAAACAAATTGCAATCTTTCAAAAGAGATCCGCAATTTCTCAAGGGTATACTCCATCTTCACTGCTTCTTTTTCTTGCTTTGCTTTTTTCTTCTCCTCTTTGGCAAGTTTTTTTTGTGATGCGACTGCTAAATCTTGTCCTTGAATTTCATTAGATTCTTCTATCATACAAAACAGTTTGAATGGTTGTATTAGAAACCAAATCCCAAACGGTAGGTCCATTGACCTAAATAAGGGGAAGTAACATTATCATGCAACACATCATACAAAAGCTGCAGATTGATGCCATTTCTTTTGGTTAGTCGTAAATTAATACCGGCACTAAAAAACAAACTGGGAACATAGGTTTTGCTTTTCGTGATCTTTCCCGTTGCTAAATCTACACCAGAAATATATTGGCTACTAATTCCCTGGTATTCTGTAGCGGCATATAGCCAATTAGCCAATTGTGCTCTTCCAAACACCTTTCCTCCCCAACCATTTACATTTGTTTTATTAAGCCTGTTGTGGTTATATACATAGGTTGGTCCGCCTCCAGTAGAATATGTTTTAGGGAAATGATACACTATCACCGGAGAAAATTCAAAGAATGTGCTATAGGTGTTGACCCAAAAACTGGTATTTAAATCAAAACCAACTCTTGCCAATAAGGGTCTTGTATCTACTTTCTGCGAAACAATATTTCCCTTACCTGCATTTGCATTATTAATTTGATTGGCCTTAAAAAGCGAATCTGTTTTTAACGAGTCAGTTGAATTTTGTGAGATCGATTGTATAGCGATGCATAGGAAAACTAATAGCAGGCTTACTACAATTACGATTGTCGATTGTATTTTTTTTGACTTTATTGAAATAACTACCATACTATGCATTTGCTCTTTTGTTGTTTAAATTCAAATTAGAAAAACAGAGGCAAAAGTAATTATTTTCAAAATAACTCATGCCAAAGTATTCGAACAATTTGACAAACCAATATTTTGGTAGTTACAAATTGACTAATCGTGAATAAATAAACAGACTATTTCAATTTATCCTGTAAAAGAATTTTCAGATTTTTAGAAGAAGGCATAGGTGCACTCATTTCAACGATCTTGAAATCACTATCAATAATTATTGTCCTTGGTATACTGATGATATTATATGCTTGAAGTAAGGTTCTGTCAATTACCCATTGTAATCCGTCAGCTTTTCTACTTTTCATATTGGTTTTCCAAGCCAATTTATCTTCATCTATCGACAATGATACAAAGCGGATCCTATCGTCGCCTTTAAAATCTTCCCTCAATTTTTCATAGGCAGGCATTTCAACTAAACAGGGACCACACCAGGTTGCCCATAGATCCAAATAAATTAACTTCCCTTTTAATGAACTCAATTTTTGTGTCTTCCCTTGAGCATCCAATACTGTAAAATCAACAGCAGGATCACCATTGGATAATTGTAACACTTTATTCAAGGTATTTTGTAATGCTTTCCTATAAACATCATTTTTTATGACAGCGATCTGTGTTTGGAATGAATTTTTTGTTTCACGGTCACTTGTGGTTTTTAATTTTCCGGCTAATTCACTTGCAGCGATCCATTCCTTGATCTGAATTTTTTCTTTTGTTTCATTTAGTTCTGTTTTGATCAGCTCATCAACAACATCACGGTATACAGCAAGCTTTAAAAAAGAAGGATCGATAAAGTTTTTGTTATACCGGTCATTATAGGGTTTAATCATCAACGGCCAACTTTGCAACATACTAGCGGAAGAATCTTTAGATAGTTTGAATTTATATGCATAGTAAGTAAAGATGTGCCAAGAACTGTTAAGTATATCCGCCTTGATACGGGCCTGTTCGAGTTTTACAAACGACCCGGATAAATTGGAATATGATGCTAATGAACTACTCCTATTTGCGGCTTCCTGTTCAATTAGAAAAACTGTAGAATCGAGATCTCTCCTTATGTTGTTTCCTGCATTCAAGAATGATCCACCTTTAGGAAATGGCGTCTGCCTCAAATACTCATTTTCACTACTATGAACACCTTTAAAAGATGCTAGTTTGGGATCTTTATAATCAACAAAAAGTTCAAGACTATCACCCGGACTTAAATACAAAATATTCCTACCCATTCTGAAATAGTTGGGTGCATTCAAATTGAAGCGGATCTTAAAATGACCAGTTGAATCAGGAATAAAGAATCGTTCGGGATCAGACATCGACAGGTCTTTCATCTCGGACATATCTTCCACTTCAACCTGGTTGTTAAAATTACGGACAGTTCCTTGCAAGATGACCAGGTTTCTGGAATGCTGTGCCGAGGTAATATTTATTATTAGAAGACATACACAGAAGGAAAATAATTTAAACATTGCAAATGTATTTTTCTGAAAACTAAAGATTTTACTTCGATTTTGTATTAATTTATAAGTTTAATGTGGCTTACTCATGTTAAAGCGTAAAGTAGAAAAAACACTATATAAATATGCAAGATTGAATAATCTAGTTCTTCATGAATCCTCCTCATCTTGAATAAAACCAATCTTTCTTCTTGGTGGATTAGGCGTATACAAAAGCTGTTTTACATACTTAAAAATTAATTGAATATCCTGTGCATGACCCGAAACGTTTTTTTCAAGGATTTCAAGTTTTAGCAGAATGTCTTTATGTGTTAGCATCATTGTGCGCATTTTTACAAATAGTCGAATGATTTGAATATTTACTTTGATGGCAATTGAACTATTTAAAACGCCCGAAAGCATTAGTATGCCATGTTCCGAAAATGCATAAGGGAGCTTTCTGATTCCGCCCCAACTTGAAGTCGCATTTTGCGACTTCAAGTTGGAAAATTCTTTCGAGGTTAATTGAAACATAAAATCTTTTGGAAACCTGTCTATGTTTCTTCTAACCTGTTCGTTAAGCCTTTTGGTATCTACTTTATAGAGAGCGGCCAGGTCTTTGTCCAGCATTACTCTCTGACCTCGCAGGAAATGAATTTTCTGAATGATTACATCATCTTTAACTGCTATTTTCATAAGAATCCTCTTTAAATGAGGGATCTACAAAGATGAAAAACGGCAATTGGTTTCTATAGGGTATTTATACGTGGATTTACACCCTTTTCTAACCAGTTACTTTCTAATTCAACTATGTAAAAACTAGATGAAGATTGAATGAAAATGAATATATCCAATAAGATGCAGTGGCTTATAAAAGTGAGCGAACATGGGATTGAACAATAGTCATATCCTGTAATTCCATGCATTTAAAATGTCCTTTCGGGCATTTGCTATATCCGATCTTACTGCAGGGTCTGCAGGAAAGTCCATTTACTTCCGCTTCAAAATGTTTGGTGGGCTGGTTTCCGTAATAGGGATACATTCCAAATGTAGGAACGGTATTTCCCCAAACACTTACTACTGGAATTTGAAATGCCGATGCTATATGCATCAATCCGGTATCATTAGAAACAATCACTCGCGAACGATGCACCAGATCTGCGCTTTCGTGTAAAGAGAATTTACCACAGGAATTATAGATCTTGATGGGATCAGTGGCAGCAACTTCTTCACCAGCATGCCTATCTTCCGGACCGCCTAATAAAACAATCGGGAAATTGATACCTGCACACAATTCTATCAATTTATGAACAGGTAATTTTTTGGTATTCAAAGCCGCACCGATCACTACACCCACAAATCCAAACATATGAGAGATGGGAAGATCCTTTGCTTTGATCTTATCTTTTTCGGGGAAGAAATAGTCAAGCCCTTTCCCATCATTTTGAATACCAAATACAGAAAGCGTTTCCAAATAACGATCCACAATATGGATCTTAGGAAGGCGATTGATCTTCCATGCAGTTAATAGCCATTTTTGAATATTCAATTTATTGTAAGAAGCATGTTTAATGCCTTTCAAAGCTTTTTTTATCCTGAGTGTTCTAAGATTGTGGTGAAGGTCTACAATAAAATCATAGTCTTCATATTGTAATTGATGGATCATCAAATCCCAACTACTTCCTAGAACCTGCACTTTACTGATATAAGGATTAGAGTGGAGAATAGCAGCATAAGAATCCTTTGTAAGGAAATGAATTTCCGCATCTGGCATTTGTTCTTTTAGGCATCTGATCACAGGAGTAGTGAGAACAATATCACCTATGGATGAAAAGCGAATGAAGAGGAATTTAACCCCCTGCCCCCTAAAGGGAGAGTTAGTATGTTGTTCTGCGATGTTCACTTATAAAATTAAAATGACAATACTTATTGTGTAAAGTTACATCAAATTCCCCCTTTAGAGGGCTAGGGGTTTTCTACATAATTCAAGTCCTTGTGAAAGGTTTCTTCTGTAAAGTAAAAGGCGATCAAAGTAATAACCATTACAATAACACCAGTTACTATACCGCTCTGTAAAAGGTTCCATCCCCATGATTTTTGGAAAAGATTGAGGAACATCAGATTGATCAATGGCAATGCTCCGCGTACCATATTAGGAACGGTAGTTGCAGCCGTTGCGCGAAGATTTGTACCAAATTGTTCTGCGCCCATGGTTATGAATATTGCCCAGAAACCAGTACTGAAACCGAGTAATCCGCAGATGCCATACATTCTTGCATCACTATTATTAAAACTACTAAAAAACAAAACCAGCGACAGCATGCTAAGGATATAAAATGACAGCAAAGCTTTTTTACGGCTTTTGAAATACTGACTAACAAACCCGATCAAAATATCACCAATTGCAATCCCTACATAGGCAAACATAATGGCACGACCACTTTCAATATGGTTATCGCCATAAATTTCTCCGGCAAAGCGATTACTTAAATTTACCAGAATGCCAATAACATACCAGGTAGGTAAACCAATTAAAATAGCGAGTATGTATTTTTTAAATCTCTTACCATTATTAAAGAACATCAGGAAATTACCACGCTGAACATCTTTCGATTTCACTTCATGAAACATACCACTTTCTGCAACCGATATTCGCAGGAGTAACAATACAATGCCCAATCCTCCCCCAATTTTATAACAGAGCCTCCAATCATTGGTGAATTTATAAATGAAGTAAGCAAATACTGCTCCAAAAAGTCCGATACCTGCTACCAATGAAGTACCTAAGCCACGTTTTTCTTTTGGCAAAAGTTCGCTAACTAGTGTAATACCAGCACCAAGTTCTCCGGCCAAACCAATACCAGCAATAAAGCGCATCCATGCATATTGATCAACTGTTTGCACATAACCCGTAATGAAATTCGCTATAGAATACAATGCAATAGAGCCAAATAGTACACTCAGTCTGCCCTTTTTATCTCCCACCGTTCCCCATATCACACCACCAATCAATAAGCCCACCATTTGCCAGTTGATAATTTTGGTACTGGCTGCCAATACCTGTGCTTTATCGGTTAATACAATACCGATCCCACCTAAACTAGGTTCTCTAACAATGGTAAATAATAAGAGATCATAGATATCTACAAAATAACCCAATGCTGCAACTATAACTGGCAGAGAAAGTATGGCAAAGGTTTTCTGATTCATGGTATACAATTAGTGGCTTAATTCTTTTTAACGAATAATCTTTTAAGTGTTTCCTATTCCATTATCAAATATGAATGTAAGCAACTAAACTTCTACAAAATTCATATCGTTTGAAAAACTTTCTTTGGTATGATAGGCTGCTATAACAGCAATACCCACAATGATCAATCCGGTTATCCATCCGCCAGTAATATAATCACCCGTTAAGCTTCTTAATGCCCTGTGTAATAAAATGATCAGAGGCAAAATACCTCTTACCACATTAGGAATTGAAATGGCTGTTGACGCTCGCAGGTTGGTACCAAACTGTTCTGCAGACATGGTGATATATAATACAGAGAACCCTGCACCAAAACCAAGCAATGTGCAAATAGTATACATGGATTGGATATTACCTCTTCCGCCTCCCTGTAAAAAATAAAGAACGATGAAAATAGAAAGTAGTGAAAAGAAAGTATACAAAGCCTTCTTCCTGCTCTTAAGGTAATTACTTAATAAGCCTGCGCTTAGATCGCCAAATGCAATACCAAAATACTGGTACATGATCGCTTTACCCGGATCTATACCTTCTATGCCAAACTCTTTGCCAAATTTGTCGGAAAAAGTTACCAATATTCCAATGGCATACCAAACAGGTAAACCAATCAACACACCCTTTAAATACCTGAGGGCCCTTTCTTTTTTTGCGAAGAGCATTAAAAAATTTCCTCTCACAACACCTGTATCCTTCACCTGATCATACATACTGCTCTCCATTACATTAGCGCGAAGAAATAGCAGTAATAAGCCCATTCCACCTCCGATATAAAAACAAAGTCGCCAGTCCTGAAAAGCCTGGTAAACAAAATAAGCAGCAATGGCACCAAAAACCCCTACTACTGCTATTACGGATGCAGCGATACCTCTTTTTTCTTTGGGTAACATTTCGCTAACCAAAGTAATGCTGGCACCCAATTCTCCCGCTAATCCGATACCGGCCAGAAAGCGCATCAAGATATATTGTGGTACGGTTTGTACCAGTCCATTTCCAATATTTGCGAGAGAATAAAGAATGATGGAACCAAAAAGAACACTTAACCTTCCTTTTTTATCACCCATAATGCCCCAGATGATCCCACCCACTACCAATCCGATCATTTGTACACTAATGATAAGTTCTCCCTGAGATAAAACCTGATCTGGTGATAGGCCCAGAGAAGCCAGACTGGGTTTGCGGATAATTGAAAATAAAAGGAGATCATATACATCAACAAAAAAGCCCAGTGCGCCTACTATAACAGGCAGGGAAAACACACCGTATTGTTTGGCGGGTTGTGTTGTTGTCATGCCTTATCAGAATGTTCAGATTTTTTTTCCTTATGAAAAATCAATCTATAAATAATTGGTGCAGTTGTTACTGCTACGATACCCAGCACAATTATCTCCAGATGGTCTTTCAAATCGAAATTGAATTCTGAGAGAATCCATTTTTGTAGAAAATGACCGCCAAATAACATACTGAAAACCCATGCTACACATCCGATGATATTGAAGAAAAAGAATTTCTTTCTTTCCATTTCTACGATCCCCGCAACTATGGGTGCGAAAGTTCTGATGATAGGTATAAATCTGGCTATTACAATCGCGCCCCCACCATGTTTTTCATAAAAATCATGTGCCTGATGCAGGTATTTTTTCTTGAAAAACATATTCTCTTTCCAGTCATACATTGTATGCCCCACTTTTCGTCCAAACCAATACCCTACTGCATTTCCGGCAATACCCGCCAGTGAGATCAAAACCCATAAAAATAAAAGGTCAATGATTTCATTACCAGTTGGAATAAATTCCTGTGCCAGGTTACTGCTGTAAATTCCTGCTACAAAAAGCAGGCTATCCCCAGGAAGAAAAAAGCCTGCAAACAACCCGGTTTCTGCAAATACCACAAAGAGGATCAACCATAGACCACCGTGTTCGATATAAAACTGTGGTTGCAATAATTGTGTCCAGTGAAAATCGGTCAATAACAAAGTCTGTAATAAATGCATACAATATTCTTATTCGCTAATAGCGGGTTCGAGTGATCCTTCCCATTTACTTACAACACTGGTGGCCAAAGCATTTCCCAACACATTGGTAGCAGTTCTAAACATATCGCAAAAATGATCAATAGGCAATATCAAAGCTATCCCTTCCGGCGGAATATGGAACATCGCACAGGTAGCGGTTACAACCACCAATGAAGCCCTTGGAACTCCAGCAATACCTTTACTGGTAAGCATCAGCACGATCAACATAGTTAATTGTGTACCGGTATCCAAATGTATTCCATAGGCCTGTGCAATGGCAATACTGGCAAAGGTCATGTACATCATACTTCCATCCAGGTTAAAGGAATAACCTAATGGCAGAATGAAGGCAACAATTTTATCCTTACAACCAAATTTTTCGAGCTCTTCAGTAAGTTTAGGAAAAACGGCTTCGCTACTGGTTGTGCTAAATGCAATAATGAGTGGCGGAAAGATTCTTTTTAATAATTCCGGCAATCTTTTGCCCAGAACCAGGAACCCAACAAATAATAGCAAACACCAAAGTAAAATGATACCTACTAAAAAATATAAAAGGTATTTGCCGTAAAAGCTGAATACTTCCAGTCCCTTCATGGCAATCACTGCAGATATAGCACCAAAAACACCGAGAGGTGCAAAGTTCATAACATAATTAACCATCCTTAAAATAACATGTGCCACAGCATCTAAACCCTTTACCACCACTTTTGCCTTATCACCTAATGCAGCAGTTGCTATACCAAAGAATATGCTGAAGATCACCAATTGGAGGATCTCATTATTGGCCATTGCTTCGATCACACTCTTAGGAAATACATGTTCTACAAATTTTTGAATATTGAATTCCTGTGTTTTGCCAACCAGGTCTTTGGCACCATTCACATCAGCATTGCTCAGATCAATGCCTTCGCCGGGTTTGAAGAAATTAACCAATACCATCCCTAATAATAAACTGGCGAGAGAGGCAGATATAAACCATAACATCGCTTTACCCCCTACCCGGCCCACCGTTTTCAAATCACCCAATTTTGCAATACCCACCACTAAAGTTGAAAATACCAGTGGCGCAATGATCATCTGTACCAACCTAAGGAATATGGTGGTCAGGAGTTTAATATTGGTAGAAAATGACTGTATAAATTCCGGCGATGATTGCGTATGGATGATATAACCCAGAATAATACCGGCAATCATCGCAATCACAATATATAAGGTAAGCCTGTTAGATTTTTGCATGGGAGCCGTTAATTAGTCTCGCAATATAAGATTTCTACTGAATTGATAAGAAGGCATCCAATAAGCTTAATTTGAAAAGTTTTCAGATTCTAAATGAAGAATTGCCTATTTTTCCGGAACTTTTTCATTAAAGAACCCAAACCAACCGTATTATGAGTTTATTCAGAAAGAAGTCGCTAGACGGACTGATGTTGCAAGCTGCTGATTCCGAAAAGGGATTAAAGCGGACTTTAGGAGCCGGAAGCCTGATTGCATTAGGTATAGGTGCCATTATTGGTGCAGGCTTATTTGTTAGAACTGCTGCTGCTGCCGGAGAACATGCCGGACCTGCTGTTACCCTTTCCTTTATTGTTGCTGCTATTGGTTGTGCTTTTGCAGGATTGTGTTATGCAGAATTCGCGTCTATGATCCCTATTGCAGGAAGTGCTTATACCTATGCTTATGCTACCATGGGCGAGTTGATTGCCTGGATTATTGGTTGGGCATTGATTTTGGAATATGCATTGGGTGCAGCTACAGTATCTATTGCCTGGAGTGAGTTTCTCAATAAGCTATTGATGCAATATAATTTGGGGGCAATTCCCTATGAATGGAGTCATTCACCTTTTGAAAAAGCGATTGATGCTGCCAATGTAATGCACCATGGTATCATGAATGTACCGGCACTATTCATTCTATTCCTCCTTTCTTTACTATTGATCAAAGGAACACAAGAATCTGCCTTTGTAAATTCTATCATTGTATTCATCAAAGTAGCTATTGTTGTTGTATTTATTGTTGTGGGATGGAAATATGTAAATGGCGCTAACCATACACCCTATTTAATTCCTGCTGATGCACCAGATGCTTTAAAGCCTGATGGTACTTTGTATAGTTATAAAGATACATTCCGCCATGGTTGGGGAGGTGTACTTACCGGCGCAGCTATTGTATTCTTTGCCTTTATTGGCTTTGATGCCGTTTCTACTGCTGCACAGGAAGCCAAAAATCCTAAAAGAGATATGCCTATCGGTATCCTTGGTTCATTGGTAATTTGTACCATATTATACATACTTTTCTCTTATGTATTAACAGGTGTTGCTCCATATACAGATTTTGTAAAATCTGGTAAAGAAGCATCCGTTGCTTATGCCATTGAAACCTATATGGCGGGTTATGGCTGGTTAGCCAAAGCGGTTACCATTGCTATTCTTGCTGGTTTCTCATCCGTTATTCTGGTGATGTTGATGGGCCAAAGCCGTGTATTCTATACTATGTCTACGGATGGTTTATTACCTAAAGCTTTTTCTGATCTGCACCCTAAATACAGAACACCTTATAAATCAAACATGATCTTATTCGTGTTTGTAGGTGCTTTTGCAGCCTTCATACCTGGTAGTGTTGCGGGTGACCTTACCAGTATCGGTACCTTATTCGCTTTTGTACTTGTTTGCGTAGGCGTTTGGGTGATGAGAAGAAATGACCCTGACCGTGTTCGTCCATTCAAAACACCTTTGGTGCCATTGGTGCCCATTTTAGGTATTATTGTTTGTTCGGCTATGATCTATTCGCTTGATAATACCACCCTTTTAACGGCATTTGTATGGATGTTATTAGGACTGGGTGTTTACTTTGCTTATAGTAAAGCAAATAGTAAGCTAAAAGACTAGAAGGAAGAAGCTTTAAGAGTTAATAGTTAAAAGTTAATAGTTAGGAGTGAGGAGACATTAGATTGTCAACTTTGCACTTTTAACTATTAACTTTTAACTTTCTAACCCTTTTGGCTGCTATTAAAGCATAGCTTAATTTTGCTTTCCTATTATTCAAAAAGGATTATTAAACATACTTATTATGGGTAGGATATTTGAAGTAAGAAAAGCAACCATGTTTGCCCGTTGGGACAGGATGGCGAAGCAGTTTACCCGAATTGGAAAGGAAATTGTGATTGCGGTTAAAGCTAGTGGCCCGGATGTAGCTACCAACCCCGCCTTGCGTAGGTGTTTTCAAAATGCCAAGAGTGTGGGCATGCCCAAAGATCGTGTGGAAGCGGCCATTAAAAGGGCCATGGGTAAGGATACCAGTAACTATGAAGAGATTCTCTATGAAGGCTATGCACCACATGGTGTAGCCTTATTAGTTGAAACAGCTACAGATAACCATGTAAGAACAGTGGCGAATGTAAAAAGTCATTTTAATAAAGGACATGGCGCTCTGGGTAATAGTGGCAGTGTAAGCTTCCAGTTCAAGAAGATGGGTGTTTTTAAATTAAAGCCCGAAGGTGTTTCTATCGATGATCTGGAACTGGAATTGATAGACCATGGATTGGATGAATTGGGTGAAAGTAATGACGACCAGGGTAATCCCATCATTGTGCTTAGGTGTGCTTTTGTTGATTTTGGTAATCTGCAAAAAGCATTGGAAGATAAAGGCCTCTCACCCATTAGTTCCGAACTTGAATGGATCCCAACAACCACCGTTCCTATGTCTGATGAACAAGCCGAAGAAGTAAGTAAGCTCATCGAAAGACTGGAACAGGATGAAGATGTGAATAAGGTGTTTCATAATATGGGATAAGGGAGAGTTAAAAGTTAATAGTTAAAAGTCCAAAGTTGTCCAGCTATTAACTTTTAACTATTAACTATTAACTATTAACTTTTAATCCACTTGGATCTTTCCACCATATCATTTCCCATTATCCTCTTTGATGGAGTTTGTAATGTCTGTAGCGGGGCTGTGCAGTTTGTGATTAAACATGATCCAAAACATCAATTTCGTTTTGCTTCTCTGCAAAGTGAATTAGGCAAACAAATACTTGCTGAAAATAAATTGAACACGCCAGAAGTTGATTCCATTGTTTTATGGGAGGATGGTAAAGTAAGTATCAAATCCACTGCTGCCTTAAAAATTGCCCGTAAATTAAATGGACTTTGGCCATCTTTATATGGCTTTATGATCATCCCCGCATTCATCCGAAACGCAGTCTACGATTGGGTTGCAAGGAACAGGTATCAATGGTTTGGAAAAAAAGAAACTTGTTGGATTCCCACGAAGGAATTATCTGCACTTTTCCTGGATTAATCAAAATATCTTAATCAAATCCTGGATAAAAAAGCATCATTGCTATTAAACTGGCCTGTATGAGTAGGGCATAAAAAGCTAATGAACGAATGCCTTTTTTGTCTTTTACTATATTTAAAATCGAGATCACTGGTAATACGAAAAGCATAAGAATCATAGGAAGCCAAAGAATCTCAAAAATGGCACCTGAAACTGCAGAAGTATAGACATTTGAACTCAGGGTTAAACACCAAAAAAGAGCCAACAGAATACTTGCAAATAAAATTATGATTGATCTACTTGAATGTTTCATAACAGTAGTAAAAAAATGAACCCGCAAAAATCAATCCCCACTCATTCTCACATTCTATCATTCTATCATTCACTCATTCTATCCAATCCAATCTATCACTCCCTCATCATCTCCCTAATCACCCTCACCACATCCTCTGCATTGGGTTTACTGAAATAATCACCATCGCTTCCATAACTAGGTCTGTGTGCCTGAGCGGTAATGGTTCTCGGACTCACATCCAGCCACTGAAAGGCTTTCTGTTCTTCCAGCACTTTATTCATCATATAAGCAGCCGCTCCTCCTGGAACATCTTCATCAACAAATACGATGCGACTTGTTTTTTTAAGTGACTCCAGAATTTTATGTTCTAGATCAAAAGGCAATAAGGTTTGCACATCAACTATTTCACAACTGATATCCAATGCCTGTAACCTTTCTGCAGCATCCTGAATGATGCGCAAGGTTGAGCCATAGGATACAATCGTAATATCATCACCTTCTCTGATCAGTTCCGGAATACCTAGTGGTACCGTATATTCCAGCAAATTGGCCGGCATTTTTTCTTTTAAACGATATCCATTTAAACATTCAATCACCATGGCCGGATCATTGCCCTGCAATAAAGTATTATACATACCGGCAGCCTGTACCATATTGCGGGGAACACATATATATATGCCTCTTAAGGAATTAATGATCATGCCCATCGGCGAACCACTATGCCAGATACCTTCCAAACGATGGCCCCTGGTTCTGATGATAATAGGACAACTCTGCTGACCCTTAGTTCTAAAATGTGTAGTTGCCACATCATCACTTAAAGGTTGTAATCCATACAAGAGATAATCCAGGTATTGAATTTCAGCAATAGGTCTCAGACCACGAAGAGATAAGCCTATTGCTTGCCCTACAATTGTTAGTTCACGGATACCTGTATCAGAAATTCTGTCGGCTCCATATTTATCCTGTAATCCGGCAAAGCCCTGGTTCACATCACCTATATGACCTACGTCTTCGCCGAAAGCATATACTTTAGGATTGTGTGCAAACAACTCATCAAAATATTTATTCAATATTTCATAAGCATTTACGGTTGGTGCATCCTCCGCATAGCTTGCTTTTATTTCTGCAACACGTAATACAGATTTGGGTCCTTCATTGTACAGGTCGCTATTGTAAAGCTCTCTGCTTGCGTCTAGTAATTCATTGTATAAACCTTCCAGTGTTGTAACAGAAGGTGAATTGGGTGCAGTTTCCAAAGCCAAAGAAATGGTGCGTAATACATCTCTGCGTAAGGGCTCCCGGTTATTTTCCAGATCATTGGCCAGTTTCTGCAAATGATTGTATTTCTCCATGTCGTTAACCACCATTTCACGTATCAATTCGATTGCTGATGCCGACATTATTTTTATGGGCGCATGGTATTTATCCCAGGCAAGTTCCTTGCATTCCCGAACATATATTTTTGCAGTGGCTTCAATAGCTGTAAGTTCATCATTATTGGCAAGGCCGGTTTCTATTAACCATTCGCGCATTTTCTTGATACAGTCCCAATCCTTTTCCCAGTCGAGCCTTTCCTGACTTTTGTATCTTTCATGACTCCCACTGGTTGAATGTCCTTGTGGTTGTGTTACTTCTTCCACATGAAACAATGCGGGCACATGGGTTTCACGTATTTCCTGCAATGCCACTTCAAATACTTCGCACATACCTGCATAATCCCAGGCTTTCAATTTATAGATCTTGATGCCGTTCGTATCTGCTTCTTTTTCCAGTCCCTTTAAAGCCTCGGAAATAGATCCTTTGGTGGTTTGAAAATTTTTGGGAACTGAAATACCATAGCCATCATCCCATACAAAAACGGCCAAAGGAATTTGCAATACACCGGCTGCATTCATGGCTTCCCAGAAATGACCTTCGGAAGTACTGGCATCTCCGATGGTACAAAAACAGATCTCATTTCCATTATGACTTAACGTATCTAATTGATCAGCATGAATGGATTGACGAAAACATTTGGAAGCGAATGCTAGTCCAACAGCTCTCGGCATTTGCGATGCCGTAGGTGCCATGTCGGAAGAAATATTTTTTCTATTGGCAAGGTCGAGCCAATTGCCATTTTCATCAACAAATCGGGTAGCAAAATGGGCATCCATTTGACGGCCCGCACTAAAAGGGTCATTCTTCACATCCGGGTCTGCATATAGCTGTGCAAAAAACTGCTCCACACTAGCAAGACCGGAAGCGAACATGAAAGTTTGGTCTCTGTAATAGCCGCTGCGGAAATCACCAGCCTTAAAGTATTTGGCCATAGCAATTTGGGCTACTTCCTTACCATCTCCAAAAATGCCAAATTTTCCTTTTCCGGTCAGTACTTCCCTTCTGCCCAATAAACTTACTTCCCTACTCATTACTGCCATTCTGTAGTCTTCCAATATGGTATTACGGAAACCTTCAAAAGAAAGCATGTCGTTAGTTAAACCCAGGGTAGCAGTTTGATCCATAAAACAAAAATAACACTAGATACTGAATTGATTGCGGGAATTTAAGAGATGGGTAAAAAAGCCTGAAAAGCTGATTTTAAAAATTATGGTGCCCTTTTTTACAGTTGAATGAATGATTGGCACGAAATTGGCTTTAAGATAGCCAATCGTTTTATAAATATTTGTAATTTCACCCATCTAATTTAAAAGATATGAAAAGATTATTATTTACGTTTTCCATGATGGTTTGCGTAGCAGCAATTGCACAAAATCCTTCGGATATCAGTTTTCAAAACTATACACATAGCTTTGGAAAGATCAAGCAAAATGTACCTGTTACCCATATTTTCACCTTCACCAATACCTCTTCCAAACCAGCCGTTATTGAGTTTGCCAATGCAGATTGTGGTTGTACCACACCCGAATACAGCAAGGATCCTATTTTAAAAGGAAAATCGAGTACGATAAAAGTTACTTATAATGCAGCTACTGCAGGCAATTTCAAGAAAAATGTACAGGTAAAATTTGCCAGTGCCAGTTTACCAGTTACCCTAACCATAGATGGTGAAGTTGTTGTAGCAAAAGCCAAATCGAAATAAGTTAGCAGCAGATTATTTTAAAAAACCTGACAGTAATGTTAGGTTTTTTTGTTTTGACAAGCACCTATGCCCTAGTATCTTTGCCGGATGCTACAGATAAGTAACCGTGGTCTGGCAATGCCGGCCTCCCCCATTAGAAAACTGGTTCCCTATGCAGAAGCTGCAAAAAAAAGGGGTACCAAAGTTTATCACCTGAATATCGGACAGCCCGATATTGAAACGCCCAAGTTGGTTTTGGATGCCGTTAGGAACAGCAATTTTAAAGTGCTGGAATACAGTCACAGCGCGGGCAATGAAAGCTATCGCAAGAAGTTGGTGGGTTATTATGAAAGTGTAGGCATCCATCTTACTCAAAATGAAATCATCATTACCACGGGAGGCAGTGAAGCCATTCAATTTGGTTTTATGGCTTGTTTGGATGAAGGTGATGAAGTGATCATTCCTGAACCTTTTTATGCCAACTACAATGGTTTTGCAGTAGCTGCCGGCGTAAAAGTGGTGCCTGTTACATCTCATATCGATAATGGTTTTGCATTACCACCTATTGAAGAATTTGAGAAGAAGATAACACCCAAAACCAAAGCTATCGTTATCTGCAACCCCAATAACCCCACAGGCTATTTATACAGTGCTGCAGAAATGGAGCAGTTAAAGCAATTGATCTTAAAACATGATCTCTATCTCTTTTCTGATGAGGCTTACCGCGAATTTTGTTATGAAGGAAAGCAGATCAGTGCCATGCATTTAGAGGGTGTGGATGAGCATGTAATTATTATGGATACCATCAGTAAACGTTATAGTGCTTGTGGTGGTAGGATTGGTGCTTTCATTACCAAAAACAAATCTTTATTGGATGCAGTGATGAAATTTGCACAGGCACGTTTGAGTCCACCCAGTTTTGCACAGATTGCAGGAGAGGCAGCCATAGATCTACCAGCAGATTATTTTGATAGCACAAAAGCGGAGTACCAATCCAGAAGAGATCTGATCGTAAAGCGTTTAAATGCCATGGAAGGGGTGTTCTGTCCCAATCCCGGAGGCGCTTTTTATGCGATAGCCCGATTACCAATTGATGATGCTGATATTTTTTGTCAATGGCTACTGGAAAGCTTTTCTTTTGAAGGGCAAACGGTGATGTTGGCTCCAGCTACAGGCTTTTATGGCACACCTGGTTTGGGTAAAAAAGAAGTGCGTTTAGCTTACGTATTAAATTTAAATGATATAAATAAAGCTATGGACTGTCTAGAAATGGCTTTAAAAGCGTATGCTAAAATATTAAATAATTGATAATTAATTAGTTATAGATATTATAGAGAATTAAAAAATGTAATTTCGATTGATATTTAATAAAATAATAATATTACACAAAACACAGATTTTTAGCTTTTTTTATTAAATAATTGTGAAAAAAGAAAAAATTATTGAAATATCTACTATGAAATTGATTTTTCCCCTATCTTTACTTCAGAAACAAAGCTAAGAGAACAAGGTTTCCAGCTTAGTTTGTTTGGGTTAAAAAATTACTATTTATCTCTTTTCTTATATGGCAAGCAATCGAAGACGTCCCCTGTTTCTACAGGGGACTTTTTATTTGACATATTCGCCGTTTTCCTTTTTTAATGAATAACAAAGATTAGGATTGATCTGGCCATAAAGCCTGCCATCACGCATCACAAAACTCATATAAGCTTTACCATTCTCGCGCCAACCCTTACCCCATAGTTCTTTTCCATCCTGGTAACTGATCCATTTCAACTGATTGCCGCTTTGATACCATTCTTTAAAATCTCCTTCATACACGCCATTCTTAAAATGGTATTCAAAACGAAGCTTTCCATTGGGCCACCATCCCTGGTGAATACTATCCTTCTCACCCTGATGGTAATATCGTTTCGCATCCATTTTCTCATTAGGATAATACGTTATCAACCACCCTTCCTCTTTACCATCAAAGAAAGATTGGGCAGATTTTTTTAAACCATTGGCATAATAACCATTCACAAAACCACAAAAGGGTTTTTCCTGATAGATCAAAACACCATTAACCACCTTCAATGAACTGTCGCCCCACACCAAATGAATGGCTGGTATCTTAGTAAGCACCTTTGTTTCTTTTTCTTTGATAGAGATCTGCTGATCAGCTGGCGCATCCATGCAACCTATGCTTCCAGCAATCAGCCATAAACATAGTATCCTCATTCTTCCATTTTTAAAACACGGATATCAGCTATCAGGTTATTTACTTCAGCCACTGATGTGCCTTTATAAACGCCCCTGATTCGCCTGTGCTTATCTATTAACAACATATTTTCAGTATGCAGAAAATCATTGCTATTCTTTTGCATACCCAGATCTTCATCAGCAAAATATGCCTGTCGTGCCAAAGTATAAACAGCTTCCCTATTGCCAGTTAATAGATGCCATCTATTTCCCTTTACCCCAAATGCCATAGCATACTGTTGCAACTTTGCCTGATCATCCATTTCCGGCGTTACGCTGTGCGACAATAACAAGAGTTCCTTTTCATTAGGAAAACTATCCTGCACCAATTTTAAATTAGTTGTCAGCCGCTTGCATATACCCGGACAACTTGTAAAAAAGAAATTGGCCACATATATTTTTCCTGCAACTGTTTTCTCAGTGATGGTATCTCCTTTCTGATTAGCGAATTGAAAGGGCGGGATCTGATGAATGCTATCATATGTCCTATCATCCTTCTCTATCCAATATGGGGTAAAATCTGCTGAAACATAAAATGGCAATTTCCTTGCAACTGCTGCTTCTTTTTTGGGAGAAGAAGCGCAAGCTACAAGGAAAACCATGACAGCAAGAATTAGTAAATTCTGTTTACGTAACATCTGCTTTAATTTTTCTTATCCTTTGGTGGACCATCGGGACGCGGTGGACGCATTGACTTTTCTAATTCAACATATTGTTTATACTGGCTTTCACTTAGAACAGTTTTAATTTTTGCATCTCTTGCACTGCTCAGTTTTTCCATTGTTTCCTTTTTTACAGGTGGCGGCGGTGGCGGAGGAGGTGGATTTTTTGCATTCCCTTCTTTGGCTCTTTCTTTTTCAATAGCTGCAAAAAAATCTTTGAAAGCTGCCGACATTTTTTCTTTTTGAGCAGCCGTTAATTTCAACTCCTTTTCCATTTTATCCGAAACCATTTTGATTCTTTCTTCCGGATTAGGTTGCTTTGGAGCAGTGCCTGGTTGTGCAAATGCAACTACACAGATCAAGGATAGATGTGTGAAAAGTAAACCCATTTGTTTTTTCATAATTTTTTTTTGTAAGGTGAATGTTATACTTAATTAGAGGCATTTTCATCACCAAACCTTTACAGATGATTGTTAAAATTAAGTTGTTGCTTCTTGATTTAATACAAATAATTTATAGCACGTACATAGGAATGTATCCAAAAACAAAAGACAACCAAATTGGGTTGTCTTCTGAATGATATTGGAATGTAAAACGCATTACTGTGTTACACTTCCCTTTGTTCCATAAAAACCAGTTCCATTAATATAAGGTGCATCTGCAGTGATATGATAATGATAAATGCCATTGGGATAATCTGCTGTTACCGTTGTATGACCATGATAAGCATCAAGATCAGCACTCACCAATGTTTTGCCATTTTCGGAAGGGCCATAAATAGGGAAACCATCTAAAAGAAATCCGATCAATGCCGACTTGGTTTTATTCACAGTTATATACAATGGCTCTACATGGTAATGATAATTGGATTGAGGATCTGGGTGACCATTGTATTGATCAAAAGAGTTGATCTCACTGGTTAAGGGTTGATTAGGCCCCGCATACTGGTTATAAATAGGAACGCCATTAATGGCTACACCCATTGGTCCTAAAGGGGTTGCTTCATGGTTGGCATTTACTGCAGGTGAAACAGGTATTTTAAAAGTGAAACTTTTAGTGCCAATACTATTGGGGTTTTTTGAAAAAGCCGTATTGGTTCCGTTGTAGGCCTCATAGCGATTATCAGTTGTAGCAAAATAAACACTTTTATGATCTGGCACACCATCAGATTTTAGGGTAATATAAGTACCATCAGAAGAAATCGTAACGGTGGAATTGAATTTTTTAAATACATCAGGCACTACCGAATTACCTGTTGTGCCAGTTGTTGTAGTAACAGATGTAACCGTATCTTTTGAACAAGATAAGATTACGATGGCAAATAATACCGTGCAGCTTAATTGAATTAATTTATTTTTCATGTTCGTTTTTCTTCTTTAGAAGTATTGATTGAAAAAATCCTTGTTATTGAATTGTTAATCACGGGGTGGTGGAGGTCTTTGCCCTTCACCAGCAGGTGGCGGACCGTCTGGTGCACCCATGGGTGGTGGCCCCGGAGGACGATTACCTCCCGGACCGGGGGCTATCATTTTTACAACCTGACTGATGATGGAATCAAATTTTATTTGTTGTGAGGAATCACAGAGGGCACGAACTTTTTTGAAATGCCTGAATGTAATGATATCAATTTTCGCTTCCAGTGCGGCTGTTACCAAGGAAGCTTTTTCAATTATCGTATCAGATGCTTCCGGGCTTTTTAATAAAGCGAACATGGCATCTTTAGCATCACGGATCTGTGTTCTTACCTCACGCATCTGTTGCTGATGTTCCTCACGTAAATCTTTGAATTTTTCCTGCTGCAAAGAATCCAATTGCAATTCTTTTACCAGAAAATTCATGGCACCCCTTCCCTGCCCCTGCCTTTTTGCAGGATCATTTTCGCGAAGAAACCAAAATGTAGCGATCGTGGCAATATTCATGATCACCAATATGATGACCATGATGATCCAAAATCTGTTCTTAGGATGATTGTTCATTATCTATTTGATTTATCCATATATACAGATGAAACGGTTAGTTGGTATTCCTGGGCAAATCCCTGGATACCACTTGCTTCCATGACCACTCCTTGCATATTGGTTTTTCTATAAGCGTTAATAGCCACCACATTCAATAGGATGAGTAATGATAAAGTTGTCATTGCAAAAACAGGTTTGGCAACCCATTTCCAAAATGGAGAAGAAGGTTCGGCTTCTCTTTCCATTCTTGCCTGTAAACGTGTGTAAAAAAAGGATGGGGCTTCTGCTTTCTGGATATGATCCAGACTATTCAAAATGTCCTCCATCAATTTTTCTTGCTTTTCCTGATTAACCATAAAATATTTTTTACTGATACCCTTTATAATTTTGCTGAATATATTTCCGCAAGTTTTCTTTTGCCCTATGCATCAGTGCCTCTACAGATTTAACGGTTAATTGCATGATATCTGCTACCTCCTGGTAACTCAATCCCTCCGTTTTAATTAATAAAAATGCGATCCTTTGGTTTTCGGCAAGTTCTTGCATTGCTTTAAACAGAATAGCTGCTTGTTCCTTTTTATCCAATTGCACTCCAGGGTGATCAAAATGTACCGGTTCTTCCGCCTGTTCACCCAATCCTATACTCGATTTCAGGAAGGCAAATCTTTTTTTGGCCTTCTTCTTTCTTTCCGCATCCAGTGATTTGGTTACCGCTATCCTGTAAAGCCAGGTGGATAATTTCGCTTCCCCTCTGAATGACTTCACAGACTGGTAAACTTGTATAAATACCTCCTGCGACAAATCTTCAGCTTCCTCACTATTCTGCACAATGCCAAGCACGGTATTGTATACCATGTGCTGCCAGGTATCAACCAACAACTTAAATGCCTGTTGATCACCTTTCTGTAAGGATAGAATTAGCGCCTGTTCGTTCAAAAAATGCCTGATTAATAAGTTAGACGCAACAACCTACAAAAACCTTCGCAAAAGCTTAACAAAAATGAAAGAATTGATTGTTAAACAGTACCTAATATGAAACATTGCCTCTTTTCGAATTCCTATATCTTTTATATTTAACCCATATTTGGCAGAAGACCGATATTTGTTAAGCAACATTAAAACTGGGATACGTATCATTATTGCACCTATCATATGAAACAAATAAGCATCCTTCTGATACTAGGCTTTGGATTTTCTGTTACCCAACTGCATTCGCAGGGTTACCAGGCCATACATGGCTCTCCCTATGCAGGTAGCACGGGCATTTTTAATAATCCTGCAGCTTCGGTTGGTTCTGCCTATAAATGGGACCTTACCCTTTTTTCTACGCAGCTAAAGATGAGTACTAATTTTCTTTACCTGAAAAATTTTACCCTATCTAACCAGGATAGCAGTTACCTGGAATCTAAGGAAGGAAATTATAGCAGGTTTTTGCATGCAAATCTTGACATTAACCTGATGAATGTATCGTATAAAATAGATAATAATAAAGCATTTTCACTTGGTTTGCGGGCCCGTAGTTATAACCATATGAAGTTGCTACCTTATAATTATGTTGATACCATCAACAGCGTACATAGCTTTCTGGTAGCCAATTCCAACACAGCTAGTTTACAGGGTTTTGCCACACATACCGGCTGGCTGGAAGCAGACCTTAATTATTCGCAAGTATTATTCGAAACAAATACTGCTAAACTAACCGGTGGTGTTACTGTTCAAATTATGAAAGGGATCTCTGCATTGTTTTCCAGGGTAAACAAATTGAGTTATACCATGACAAAAAATGCCACCGATACCATTTTCAATTTTTCTGAGGGCAATGGATCATTTGGCTATTCTGATAATTATGATGGCGTTGCCGGACAAACTTCTGCAAAAGATTTTATCAAGAATTCCAAAACTGCATTTGGACTGAGTTTCGGAATAGAATACCTGACCTATAAAACCGAAAATGGCAATAACAATGTGAACTACGATTGGAAAATAGGGGTTAGTCTTTTAGATCTTGGGGCTAATACATTTAAGCCCAGTACAAACTCATCAAAATTTTCAAACCCTGATCAAACCCTTACAGATACTGATCTTGACAATAAGTTTAAGGGTATCAACAGTACCAGTGATCTAAAAGATACATTGGCAACAATTTTCACTACTTATGCTGATATCACCGATAATTTTAAAATCAGCAACCCTACCAGGCTGAATATTAATATTGACAAAAACCTGGGAAACAATTTTTATATCAATGGCGATCTGAGCATGAATTTTTATGCCAGTTCCAGTTTTACAAAATTCAGAACAAGGGAATTAAACCTGCTGACTATTACTCCCAGATGGGAAACATTGGGATGGGGGGCATATTTGCCTGTACAGTATAATACGCAAGGACAGCTATGGGTAGGTGCAGCAGTTAAATTGGGACCGCTGGTAATGGGTATTCATAACCTAGGGTTATTGAAGAAAGATCCCATGTTGAATGGAGGGGGGTATCTTTTGCTGTCAATACATCCCTTTAATAAAAGGAATGTATTGAGCAAAATGGATTGTCCACAGTAAACTAAAAAATGAACCGTTTGCAACCAGAAAGAATTACTCGGCAGCCTGAATATTAGCCGCTTGTTTTCCTTTCTTACCATCTGTTATTTCAAATGATACTTTTTGACCTTCTTTTAATGATTTAAATCCGCCCATATTGATAGCGGAAAAATGTGCGAACAGATCTTCACCTCCATCATCTGGTGTGATAAATCCGAAACCTTTTGCATCATTGAACCATTTTACTACTCCTGTTGCCATAATTTTGATAGTTTAATGTATAAATGTAGTGGTTTTTCATGGTTTTTTTCATTTTCTAGTCTCAGAATTCCCGTTTAAACCATTTTTATTGCCAAAAAATAGCTAAAAAAAGCCCATAATCAAGGATTATGGGCTTAAATAAGAAAAGTAAACGCTTTTAAACGGAAACAACTACCCCTCTGAAAAAGCCAATAGATTCCGCAATTCCTGCAACCGGATCGGCCATATCTTTTTCATATTCTATACTACAAACCCCTTTATAGCCGATCTTTTTCAAGGCTTTTACCAAAGCAGGAAAATCAATAGCACCTCTGCCAATTTCAATGGCTTTACCATCTTTTGCAGCTATACTAACGTCTTTTATATGTAAATCAAAAAGTCTGTCCTTGTATTCTTTTACGGCTTTATCAACAGCAGTTCCTGCTCTGGTTGCATGACCGATATCGATGCAAAGTCCCATTCTAGCATCCATCGATTTTATTCTGTCATACACATCTTTTGGTCCGGGATATAATGCATCTTCCGGTCCGTGGTTATGAATGGCCAATTTGATATCATATTCTTTCACTTTTTCTTCCGAATAAGCAAGAACATCATAAGATGGTACTCCCACAATCATGGGCACACCCACCATTTTGGCATAACGAAAAGCCTGGTCAACGGCTTCTTTTGTTTTCATATAAATAACACCCACGGTATACACATTAATTCCGGCATCTTTAAACTTAGCCAATGTGGTATTGATTGTCTCTTGCGAGCTGTTCAATGGCAGATGAAACTCCTTCACGGAAAGGTTTTGAACCCCTATTTTTTTCATAGCGGCTATGGATTTTTCCAGGTCTAACCGAACAAAAGTATAACCAGCCACTCCAACAGGTAGATCACTTAAACTACCACTGGCACTGACAGGATTTTCTAAGGCATTACTTGCTTTACCCAAAACAGGCAAGGCAACTGAACCAGCTAATCCCAGTGCGGTTTTTTGTAAAAAATTTCTACGTGATGACATCTTATTTGATTTAATTGAATGTATATAATTATGCTATTTATACTTTTGGCTCCCACCCTTTTTCATATTCACGCCCCCAGAGTTTCATGGCTGCCGCATCGTTTTTGATATGACCATTCGTTTGATCGATCTGTATGGTATGTCCAACTCTTTGCGCAATATTGCCCAATTGTACCCACAAAGTACTTTTGTATCCGATAGCAACATCTGCATTAGGCGTCTTACTTAAACGTATACAATCCAGAAAATTAGCCACGTGAACGGCATCCAGCATTTCATTCGGACTAGCCGCGTTTCTACCATCAATTACAGCATTTGATTTTACCTCTTTGAGTATCACACCTTTTTCATCAAAAATAGTGTAGCCGTTGTGACCAGTTAGTAAAATACCTTTATCACCATAAAACATAACACCTCTGTCTAAGCCCTGTACTTTAAAAGAACTGCAACTTCTTCCCTCCCATAAAACTGTTGCGTTGGGTGTATTAAAAGTTATGAGCTGTGTATCGGGGGTTTCCCAATCATCCTGGTAATAATACCTACCTCCAGTAGAGTTAACAGCTAAAGGGTAATCTGCTTGAAGTCCCCAACGAGCCACATCTATTTCGTGGGTACCATTATTCAAGGCTTCGCCAGTTCCCCAATTCCAGAACCAATGCCAGTTATAATGTATCAGGTTATCCTTATAAGGTCTGCGTGGTGCAGGTCCTTGCCAGAGTTCATAATCTAGTCCAGCGGGAACCGCAGTCAAATTTCCTACGCCAATTGGTTTGCGTTGATTGGTGTACCAGGTTTTTACCAGGTGTACTTTCCCAATTACCCCAGAATGTATTGCATTGATACCTTCGGTAAGAAGATCCCAGGAACGTCTTTGGGCCCCCATTTGTACCACACGGTTATATTTTCTTGCAGCAGCAATTGCTAGTTCACCTTCACGTGGATTATGTGACAATGGTTTTTCTACATACACATGTTTACCTGCCGCACAGCAGATAATGGTAGCGGGTGCATGCCAATGGTCTGGTGTGGCAATGTATACTGCATCGAGATCTTTGTTCTGAATGGTCTTGCGAAAATCATTCTCACCTTTGGGCATTGCTTTACCTGCTTTTACCACGGCATCAATACCTTTTTGGCGGGCCTTTTCTTCTACATCACAAATAAAGTTGACCTCTGTATTTTCCTGCTTGGCAAAAATGCCTGCTAAAGCTGCTCCCCTGCTGTTGCAACCAATGATGGCCATATGAATTCTATCATTGGCTCCTATAATTCTGTTATAACTTTTAGCACCGAATACATGTGACAATCCACCTACTGCCACTATTGCAGAACCCTGCGAAATATTTTTTAAAAATACTCTCCTTGATTTTTTCATATAGGTACTAAGTTATTAGTAAGGCAATCTCTTGAATAATATAAATGGAAGGGCAATTGTGTACTGTGAATTTTGTTCTTTTTCTGCATCAACTACAAAAACAAGCTATGAAAATTTACGAAAACGATGTAGTTAATGAAGCCTTTGAAAGTCGTTGAATATAAATATGCAAGGAGACTTTTACCTGATTAACTTTAAATTGTAAAACAATTCTAGCAGATGGAAAAACTATGTTGGGGCATCATTGGTTGTGGTAATGTAACAGAAATTAAAAGTGGACCTGCATTTAACAAAGTTTCCAATTCTGAATTGGTTGCCGTGATGCGAAGGGATGCTTCAAAAGCTAAGGATTATGCACAAAGGCATGAGGTTCCAAAATGGTTTGACGATGTTGATGCACTGATTCATGATCCTGCCATAAACGCTATCTATATTGCCACACCGCCGCATGTGCATGAAGCTTATACCATTGCAGCATTAGAAGCAGGGAAACCAGTATATGTTGAAAAACCTATGGCAACCAATCTTGCAGCCTGTATGCGCATGAAAGCAATGGTAGATAAAACAGGTGTTAAACTAGTTGTAGCTCATTACCGTAGGGCGTTACCCATGTTTCAGTTCATCAAAAAACTTTTAGCTGATAAAGTTATTGGAGAGATAAGAACAATTCATTTACGCATTTTACAACCGGATCAATCGCTAACCATTGCCCAAACGGAAACCAATTGGCGTGTTGATCCATCCATTGCAGGTGCAGGATTATTTTTTGATCTGGCACCTCACCAACTTGACCTGATGATGTATTTTTTTGGAGACCCAAAATTATATATGGGTTTAAGTGCTAATCAGGCAGCACTTTACGAGGCAGAAGATGTTGTTACAGGTATCATACAATTTCAACATAAGGAACTATTCACCGGTCAATGGTGCTTCACCACTGCTGTGGGTATGGCGGAAGATCTGGTGGAAATCAATGGTTCCAATGGCAAAATCTCATTTCCTGTTTTTGGCTATGATGTAACCCTTACAACTGCAGAAAAATCTGAAGTGACCCATTTTGCACCACCCACACATATTCAGCAGCCTATGATACAAAAAGTAACAGACTTTTTTTTAGGGAAAGCCGATAACCCCTGTAGCGCAGAGGATGCCATTCTATCGATGAAAGTAATGGAGCAATTTGTAAAATAACCTGATCAAATAAATTGAAATAAACAGATTTTATGAAACAGATACCCAGGAGAAATTTTATAAAAGTTTTGGCAACAACCACTGCTTTAAGTGGTACAGGTAATATATTGTCTGCTCAAAATAAAAACACCCAATCGCCATCGGAGCTGAATAGATTTAAAATAAGTCTTAACGCCTATTCCTTTAATGCGCCCCTCATGAATAAAAAAACCAGCTTGGATGAGGTGATGGACTTTTGCGCCAAAGTGGGTTTTGATGCCATAGATATTACAGGTTATTATTTCCCCGGATATCCGCAAATACCTTCGGATGAATACATCTATCATTTAAAAAACAAAGCACACAGATTAGGATTGGAGATCAGTGGAACGGGTGTGCGCAATGAGTTTGCTTATCCTGAAGCAAGTAAAAGAATGGAAGATGTTATGCTGGTAAAAAAATGGATCGATGTGGCCGCAAAACTTGGTGCTCCAGTGATCAGAATATTCACGGGCAAAACCATGCCTGCGGGATTTTCAAGAGAAATAGTGGAAGGCTGGATAGTGGAAGCAATCAATTTATGTGTAGCGTATGGTAAAGAAAAAGGTGTGATCGTTGCGGTACAAAACCATAATGATTTTATCAAAACATCCCAACAAATGATCAGCATACTGGATAAAGTAAACAGTGATTGGTTTGGTCTGGTACTTGATACAGGCAGTTTTGTAACTGAAGAACCCTATAGCGAAATTGAAAAGACCACTTCCTATGCAGTTAACTGGCAAATAAAAGAGCAATTGAATTATGGCGGAAAAATTGAAAAAATGGATCTGGAAAAATTATGCAGAATCATTCATGCTTCTAATTACAGAGGTTATTTGCCTATTGAAACCTTGAGTCCTGGGGATCCCTTTCAAATAGTTCCGCCTTTTTTAGAACAGGTTAGAACAGCACTTGCTAAAAATAAATAAGTTTTTGGTTTAAGATTTAATTCATTTATTACTTAGTACTTTTTCTTATTACATTCATACCTATCTCAAAAAATATTACATTTTAATAACCCACAATCCTAATCCCAAAGAATCCATCCACTGTTTTAATGGTTAGATTTTCTTACATTAGTGCTCATGGCAAAAGAGCATTTAAAACGAACCCTAACCCCTATCCTGATCTGGGGTTTAGGTGTGGGTTATGTAATCTCGGGTATGTATTTTGGTTGGAATCTTGGTCTTGAAAAAGGCGGCACCATAGGTATGTTATTAGCTACTTTGCTCGTAATCATTCTTTATACATGTTTTAGCTTTTCATATGCAGAACTTGCCTGTGCGATACCGAAAGCGGGTGGTGTTTATGATTATACAGAGAAGGCTTTTAAAAAAGATATTGGATTTATTGCTGGAATTGCTCAGATCATTGAATTTGTATTTGCTCCTCCGGCTATTGCCATTGCCATAGGAGCATATTTTAATTTGGCATTTCCTCAAGTACCGATATTGAATGCCGCTTTGGTTGTATATCTTTTTTTTACAGCACTAAATATTTATGGTGTAAAAGCAGCGGCAAATTTTGAATTAATTGTAACCATACTGGCAGTTGGCGAGTTGTTGTTATTTGCCGGATTAACGATCCCGCATTTTTCTACAGAAAAATTTTTACTTAACCCTTTCCCCATGGGATGGGGCGGGGCTTTTGCAGCTATACCTTTTGCCATCTGGTTTTTTTTGGGAATAGAAGGCATTGCCAATATTGCTGAAGAAACCTTGCATCCACAAAAAGATTTACAAAAAGGATTTGGATGGGCGCTTGGCACGCTGGTTGTTTTGTGTATGCTGGTATTTGCGGGTGCGATAGGTATCAATGGATGGGAAAGTATTGTGTATGTATCCAATGGCACAAGTTCCGATTCGCCATTACCATTGGCTTTGGGTAAGATTTTTGCATCAGATCATCTTTTTTATAAACTATTAATTGGTATTGGATTATTTGGATTAGTGGCTTCATTCCATGGTTTGTTACTGGCCAGTGGACGAGCTACTTTTGAATTTGGCAAAATTGGCAATGCCCCTTCTTTTCTGGGAAAAGTGCATCAAAGGTTTCAAACACCAGCCAATGCTTTATTGTGCAACGCTTTTATAGGTATCATCATTATATTTACCGGTAAAACAGCTGAGATCATTATCATTTCTGTATTTGGCGCTATTACATTGTATATTTTTTCCATGTTATCTGTTTTACAATTACGTAAAACAATGCCGGCACTTCATCGTCCATTCAAAGTACCTTTGTATCCATACACGCCCATCATAGCGTTGATCATCGCCATTATTTGTTTATTTGCCTTATGTTATTATAATCCGGTTTTGGCTTTGATTTATGCTGGTATTTTAATGTTCAGTTTCCTATTATTTAAAATTTTCAAAAAATGAATCAGGCATCCATTTTCGAATATGTTCGCAATCACCCATCCGGAAGAGTGAAAGTTGCAGTTGCAGATATTGATGGCATTTTGCGTGGAAAATATATTTCAGCAGCAAAGTTTCTATCAGTTGCGGAAACTGATATGGGTTTTTGTGATGTGGTATTTGGATGGGATATGGCAGATCAGGCTTACGACAATACAACCTATACAGGCTGGCATACCGGATACCCCGATGCCAAAGTAAAAATTAGCTTAGATAGCTTTCGTAAAATTCCCTGGGAAAATGGTGTTCCTTTTTTCTTAGGTGAATTTATAGATATTGATGGTAATCCTTTACCCATTTGTCCAAGACAACTCTTACAAAATATTATTGCTGAAACAAATGCCGCTGGATATACTGCAAAATTTTCGCAGGAATTTGAATGGTTTAATTTTGCAGAAACTCCTGAAAGCTTTGCCGAAAAAGGAGGCAGGAATCTTACACCACTTACACCCGGCATGTTTGGTTATTCCATTTTAAGAAGTAGTGAAAAAAATGATTATTTCAGTGCCCTATTTGATCAATTAAAGCAATTTGACATACCCTTAGAAGGTTTACACACCGAAACAGGTCCTGGTGTTTATGAAGCTGCCATTACGTATAGTGATGTTTTATTAGCTGCAGATAATGCCTGCTTGTTTAAAACATCTGTAAAGGAAATAGCTTACAAACAGGGCATCCTGGCAACATTTATGGCCAAGATCAATGAGAACTTACCTGGATGTAGTGGTCATGTACACCAATCGCTCTGGCAAAACGATCAAAATAGTTTTTTTGATGCAAGTAAGCCACATCAAATGAGTGAAACGATGCAACAGTATTTAGCCGGACAATTATTTTGTCTGCCACAAATATTACCAATGGTAGCACCAACCATTAATTCTTATAAGAGATTGGTAGAAGGAGCATGGGCACCCACTACCATTACCTGGGGTGTAGATAACAGAACGGTAGCTTTACGAACATTAACAGGGGGAAGCAAATCCTGTCGTTTAGAAACACGCGTTGTGGGCAGTGATACCAATCCTTATCTGGCTATGGCTGCCTGTTTGGCTGCAGGATTGTATGGCATCAAAAACAAACTCAGTCTGCAAGAAGCTACTTCTGGCAATGGTTACAGGGATGAACGCTTTGGCAGGTTTCCAAAAAGTTTGGATGCAGCAAATGAAGCAATGAAAAATTCATCCGTTGCTAAAACATTGTTCGGTGAAACCTTTGTGCATCATTTTACAGAAACGCGTGATTGGGAAGTTCGTCAGTTTGCAAAAGTGGTTACGGATTGGGAGACTAAACGATATTTTGAAATTATATGATTTTTCAACACAGAGACTCAGAGGTACAGAGGTACACAGAGTGATGTATCAGGGCTAAATCTATTAGGACTACCATTTTAAAAAAATACAAACAAAGAATTTAATCTCATGACTATCGCACAATTCAATTTCCCAACAACCATTCGATTCGGTGCAGGTGTCATTGCTGAATTATCAGGGCATTTACAAAAACAAGGTCTACAAAAACCTTTGATCGCAACTGATCCCACGATTGCAAAACTTCCTTTTTTCGAGAAGATCATTCAGGATTTACATGCCGCTAATATCAAAACAACTGTTTTTTATGATATCCATAAAAACCCTGTTAAATCGGATGTTTACAAGGGTGCAGATGCTTACGATGCAGCAGCTTGTGATTGTATCATAGGGATTGGTGGCGGTGCTGCCATTGATGTGGCAAGGGCCATATTGTTGCGCATTAATCATCGGGAAGATCTTTTTAAATATGACGACCTTATAGGCGGTGATGTGTATGTTACCAATGATGTTCCCTATTTTATAACCATTCCAACAACTGCAGGAACAGGAAGTGAGGTTGGTCGTTCTGCCATCATTGCAGATGATGATACCCATCAGAAAAAAATTCTTTTCTCTCCAAAGTTATTAGCCAAAATTGTTTTTGCAGACCCCTTGTTAACAATGGATCTTCCACCACATATTACGGCAGCAACAGGGATGGATGCACTTACGCATAATATGGAAGCTTTTCTTGCTAAAAACTACCATCCCTTATGTGATGGTATTGCCTTGGAAGGAATCAGGTTAATCGCACTATCCTTGGAAAAAGCTGTAAATGATCCTGACATTGAAGCAAGATCTAATATGCTCTTAGCTTCCATGATGGGTGCGATTGCTTTCCAAAAAGGCTTAGGTGTGGTTCATTCATTGGCTCATCCTTTATCTAGTTTATTGGATACCCACCACGGTTTAGCAAATGCAGTTAACCTGCCATATGGCATGCAATTCAATATAGAAGGATTTGAAGACAGGTTTGTACGTATCGCCAAATCCCTGGGTCTATCCATTGAAACAGGTGAAGCAGTAGTAGCTTATTTATTTGATTTGAATAAAAAGTTGGGCATTCCTCTCACATTAAAAGAAATTGGCGTAAAAGACGAACATATTGAAACCCTTGCTGATTTAGCATTTGCAGACTTTGCACACCCCAATAATCCTAAACCTGTTTCGAAGGAACAATTTAAATTATTATACCAAAAAGCACTATAACAATCCATGAAATTAAAAATAGGCATCAGTTTTACCTACACGAAATACCCAAATTATCCTGCCTGGATAGAAGCAGACGGTAGAGATCTGGAGATCATTGAACTTTCTTTTGAAAAAAATAATATAGATGACCTATTGCAATGCCATGGCTTATTGCTTAGTGGTGGAATAGATATCGATCCATTTTATTATGCTAAAGAAAAAATAGCTTACCCACTGATGCCGAATGAGTGGAGTAAAAAAAGAGATGCATTTGAAATAGCATTACTCCATAAAGCTATTGCAATAGGAATGCCTGTTTTAGGCATTTGCAGGGGTTTACAATTGGTAAATATTGCTTTGGAAGGAACCCTTATTCAGGACATTGAAACAGAAGGCAAACCGAATCATCGTGCAATGAATGGTATCGACCATGTTCATAAGGTTGCCATTATCGAAAACAGTTTATTAGCATCAATTGCTGGCATTAAGAATGGCCAGGTTAATAGTGCGCACCACCAGGCTATCGAAAAAGTTGCAGATACATTAATGGTAAACGCCTTTTCAACAGACGATATAATTGAAGGTGTTGAATGGAGAACAAAAGAAGGAAAATCTCCATTGCTCTGCACACAATGGCATCCGGAAAGGATGGATACCCATGATCCCAGCCCGCTTTCGGGAAATATCAGAAATTGGTTTTTGAATGAAACAGAAAAATTTGCGCAATGAATATTATTAATCCCGCCAATGGCGAAATACTTCGTTCAGTAAAAGAGGATGACCAGCAAAGTTTTAATGAAAAATTTTCTCCATTAAAAGAAGGACAAAAACTATGGGCGAAAAAAGAACTTTCAGAAAGAATCCTTATTCTACAAAAGTTCGCAAGCTTACTCAAAAGAGACCTTGATACATCTGCTGCTATTTTAACTTCAGAAGTAGGAAAACCATTGCAGCAGTCGAAAAACGAAGTGAATGGTGCCTGTGCCAGAATTGACTGGTTAACCAACAATGCTGAAAAATATTTAAGCGATGAATGGATGACTACAGAAGGCGCCACGCTTGAAAAAATAGTTTATGAGCCTTTGGGTATTATAGGAAATATTTCTGCCTGGAATTACCCTTATTTAGTGGGCACCAATGTATTTGTTCCCGCATTACTTGCTGGTAATGCTGTTCTTTACAAAGCTTCAGAACTTGCCACATTAACAGGTATCAACATACAGCAACATTTGTATGAAGCTGGTGTTCCTGAAAATGTATTTCAATTGATCATTGGCGGAAAAGAAGCTGGTCAATTATTACTGGACGCTGATTTGGATGGCTATTATTTTACAGGTTCCTATAAAACGGGCAAATATATTTACGAACAGGTTAGTAAAAAGATGAAGCCCTGTGGTTTGGAATTGGGAGGCAAAGACCCATTGTATGTAACAGATGATATTGAAGATATTCATACGGTTGCAGTGAACACCGCTGATGGAGCATTTTATAATAATGGACAAAGCTGTTGCTCTGTTGAAAGAATTTATGTGCATGAAAAAGTGTACGATGCTTACCTGGCGGCCTTTGTAGAGGAAGTAAAAGCCTATCAAATAGGAAAGCCAACAGAAGATATTTATATAGCTGCATTAACACGAAAAGAACAACCCGCATTTCTTGCAGCACAGGTAGCAGATGCCGTTAAAAAAGGGGCAACTGTTTTGTGTGGCGGTAAAATTATGGAAGGGCCCGGTAATTATTTTGAACCAACCGTGGTTTCAGAAGTCAACCACCAAATGGATCTGATGAAAGAAGAATCATTTGGGCCTATCATTGGTATCATGAAAGTAAGAGGTGATGCAGAAGCCATTAACCTGATGAATGATACTGTTTATGGTTTAACAGCAGCCGTTTTTTGCAATAACGCTGAAAGAGCAAAGGGCATTATGGCACAATTGAATGCCGGTACTGTTTATATGAATTGTTGTGATCGAGTAAGCGCTTCACTACCTTGGAGTGGGCGAAAACAGAGTGGATTTGGCTCTACCCTATCTCATGTAGGGTTAAGAACTTTTACACAACCAAAAGCATACCACCTGAGAATGAAATAATCTTAGAAGAATCATTGAAATTTTCAAATTAAAGATATGCCACTTAAAAAGATCATTTGTTTACTGACCATTTTCTTTTGCGCTTTAAATAGTTATTCGCAAACTAATCAATACACCGTTGCGAATGCCCATTCGCATAATGATTACGAACAGTTACAACCATTTATACAAGCTTATCGGGAATTATTTGGTTCTGTGGAAGCGGATGTATATCTCAGTAACAATGAGCTTTTGGTTGCACATGAAATAAGGCAGCTCAAAAGTGATCGAACCCTGGAAAAACTTTATTTAGAGCCTATTAACCAATATATATTATCAAATGCTGGTCATATTTATAGCGATAAAAACCGATCTCTTCAATTATTGGTTGATATAAAAACGGAAGCCGTAAAAACCTTAGCATCACTTATTGAAATTTTGAAAAAATATCCGGCAATCATTAATAATAAAAATGTACACATTGTTATTTCAGGCAACAGGCCACCAGATTCAACCTACTACCAATACCCTTCCTATATCTGGTTCGACGGCAGGTTAAATCAATCCTACAGTGAATCTGCTTTAACAAAAATTGCTTTGCTTAGTGAAGACTTCAACAAGTTTACTAAATGGAAGGGAACAGGAGCTTTTCTGGAAGCTGATAGTTTACAAATTTCGAAGATGGTTGAAACAGCACATGCCATACAAAAGCCTGTGAGACTATGGGCCATACCCGACCAGGAAAAAAGTTGGCAATTGATGAAACAACTACATGTTGATTATATCAATACTGATAAGGTTGCTGAATTGGCTGATTTTTTATCTGCTAATCAAAAAGGCACTCAATTATTACCTTACAATAGAATCATCAGATCTGCCGGAGAAGTTATTCGTTATGGCAAACCTGAACTTGAAAACCATGCATTGGATGCTGCATTGCTTCCAGAAGAAGATCTATTGGTAATTGAAGACAGGTATGGCATCAGCACACTCAACCTGAAAACAAAAATGATTGCCAATAGGTGGAGCTATACGGATAATCCTGCCTATAGTAGAATGATGAGCACTTATTCAGGTATCAAAGTTTTTTCAGCTAATGGCAAAACATGGGTGGTTTGGAGTGCCGCTGAGAGGGTTGACAAATCTGCTTTGATGATTGCTGAATGGCAAAACGGTTTTACCAATTTTTCAATGATCCCGTTTACAAAAAATTTACCTGCCAATAACGCACTCCCCAATGATATTGCTGTTGTTACAGAATTGGATGACATTTATTTATACGTTGTTTTAAATGGCAATAATGAATTGGTAAAAATCAAGTGGTCGGATAAATCGATAGTTTGGAAATCAAATACCGGTGTTGCTCCATTTGGAGTAACTGTAGCCAATAATAAAGTGTTTGTAAGTAACTGGGCAGGTGAAAATGCTACAGACAGTTTACTGGAAAGAGCAGGTGTACCATGGGGTTTGGCCTATACAGACCCTAGAACTGGCGCTACCTCTTCCGGCACGGTTAGTGTAATTGATACCAGATCTGGCAAGTTTATCAAAGAGATCAATACAGGACTGCATCCCAATGCAGTGATTGCATCTCAGGATGCAAAATATGTGTATGTAGCCAATGGTTCCAGTGATGAGATCTCTGTGATCCATACAAAATCCTTAAAAATTACTGAAACCATTTATGTGGGTTTATTAAAACAAACAAAAGGTTTGCAAGGCAGTACACCCAATGCATTGGAATTGGATGCAAAAAACAATTTGCTTTATGTTGCCAACGGTTTAGATAATGCGATTGCAGTGGTGCAACTGGGCAAGAATGCAAGCACCAATGGCAGGGGTAATACAGTGGTTACTGGAGTGATACCAACAGAAGCATTCCCGGGCGGCATTAAATTAGCTGGCGATCAACTGGTGGTAACCAACCTGGAATCTGATGGTGCCAATGTGGTTGACAAAAATCGTAAAGCAAGAAGTATTCACAACCAATTGGCTTCAGTTAGTATCATACCATTACCTGATGCAAAGCAATTAAACCAATATACCTGGCAGGTAACCCAACAAAACCTGTTAACAAGGAGCGAACAGTTAACACCAGACCTAATGGCAAAACCTGTGCCTGTTCCTGTGCGTTTAGGTGAACCATCCGTATTTAAACATGTGGTGTATATCATTAAGGAAAACAAAACCTACGATCAAGTGTATGGTGATATGAAAGGTGGTAATGGTGATAGTTCCTTATGTGTATTTGGCAATAGGATAACTCCTAATATGCATGCGCTGGCAAAACAATATGGCTGGATGGATCAATATTATGCATCCGGAAAATCTTCAGCCGAAGGGCATCAGTGGACCGATGCAGGTATGGTATCTGATTATGTAGAAAAAAGTGTAAGGGCCTGGTTTCGAAGTTACCCGCACAGGCAGGAAGATGCATTGGTATATAATAAAAGTGGCTTTATATGGAATCAGGCACTAGACAATGGAAAAACTGTTCGCATTTTTGGTGAAGCCTGTGAAACCGTTTATGATCATAAATTAAAATGGTCGCATTTATATGATCAATATAAATCAGGTAAGCAACCAGCATGGTATAACAGCTCTACGATAGCAAGAATCAGACCCATTATCTCTCCAACCTTTCCCGATTGCGATAATATTGCTTTTAGTGATCAGCAACGCGCTGATATTTTTATCAATGAATGGAAGGAATCTGAAAAAAATAATACCCTGCCTAATTTGATGGTGGTCTCTTTACCTAATGATCATAGTGCTGGAACTTCGCCAGATTTCCCCACACCCAATGCGATGGTGGCCGACAATGATCTGGCCGTTGGCAGGATTGTAGAGATGATCAGCAAGAGTAAGTACTGGGATTCTACAGTCATCTTTATTACTCAAGATGACTCGCAGGGTGGATGGGATCATATATCAGCTTATAGAACTGTTGGATTGGTGATCAGTCCTTACAGCACCGGTAAAATCAATAGCAGCAACTATAACCAGACTTCCATGTTAAGAACCATCGAGCAAATACTGGGCATTCCGCCTATGAATATGTTAGACGCAACAGCAAGAATAATGACAGATTGTTTTCAATCTACCAAAAACACACAATCATACAATGCACTTAAGAATAATATTCCCTTAGATGAAATGAACAAAAGCTTAAATGCCTTAAGAGGTAAGGAAAGAAGAATGGCCTTGCAATCGCAGAATGAAGTTTTCAATGAAGTGGATGGGGGAGAAGATGATACCATGAATAAAATTATCTGGTATTATGCCAAAGGAGATCAACCTTATCCTTCAGCAGGAAAAACAAAAAAATAATTAATTCATTTAGCACCATCCATACCACTCTGAGCAGAACCTGGTGTATTTAATTTTTTGAACTTAGCAGCTCCTATCTTTAAAACAACGGCATTGGGCCATTGGTTATTTGTATAAAATCTTTGTCCATTTACGGCACTAACCACTAAGCCTATGGATGTGGGCGCCAGATAGGTTTTGGCATCAAAATCTTTTTTGTATTCTACCAGTTCAGACTGGTAACCCAAAATGGAAACCTTGGTTTGGGCATTGCCTTCAATATGCGTTAAAATAAAATTCTTACGTTCACCATATTTCCAATCATCTGCATTATTCCTTAATACATAAGCATAAATATATTTTTCATCATTCGATTGCGTGTACCAGATATTGCCTTCTTTAATTACCGGCAGCGGTTTAACTGCATAGATCGATTCTCCATTGGCAAAATTCCACAAGGCGATCTCTTGTAATAAAGCTTCTTGTTCCAACTGAATTTCACCATTGGGTTTAGGGCCAATATTCAATAAAAAATTACCGCCTTTTGATCTGATCTCAATCAATTTATTAATTACTTCCGTGCCGGATTTATGTGGATCATTGGTAGGCTTATAACCCCAGTCTGTGCCCATAGTATAACATGCTTCCCATGGACGTGCCAATGGTTCATTGGGCGTGTTTTGTTCCGGGGTTTTCATCAGATCTCTTGTGATAACAATATCAGGTTGTAAGGTGAAGGCATATTCGCGCAAACCCTCACCCGGACCATCCAAAAACAAAATATCAATCTTACCATATTGGGTAAGCAGTTCTTTTAATTGTTTCTTGTCGTGATCCATCAAACCTGGGTTATTGATGGGGTAATGTTGCGGCAATTGCAAACGCCCGATGGGAATTTTTTGTTCGTAGAAATAATGAAAATCTTCCGGTGAAAAATAAAAGCCAACTGCTATTCCTTCTTTTCTAAAAGCATCCACCAATTCACGCGTGATATCTCTTTTAAATGGTGTATTCATCACATTGAGATCCGTTGTTTTGGTATCCCACATGCAGAATCCAGCATGGTGCTTGGTGGTGAACACCATATACTTCATACCAGCCAACTTTGCAGATTTTGCCCAATTTGCAGGATTAAAATTTACCGGGTTAAAATAAGCAGGCAACTCATTGAAATATTTATTTACATAAGTATCTGTTGCACCTGCCAGTGAATGACTGATCACTGCACCTAATGTTACATCTACATTCCAGTGTATGAACATTCCAAAGCCCAAGTCCTGAAACCAATTAACACGTTCGGGTTTATTGGTTGTTTGCACATTTTGCGCATTCACCCATGAAGTAACTAATAGAAGTATAATGATTTTCTTGATTTTTAGTTTATACTTCATAGTTCCTGGTATTGATTATTTGATCAGTTTATAAATTACCTTTTTTCAATTCACTCATAGCAAAATCTGCGGCCCTGGCAGTTAAAGCCATATAAGTAAGTGATGGATTTTGGGTAGAAGTAGAAGTCATACAAGCACCATCGGTAACAAAAACATTTTTACAAGCATGCAATTGATTCCACTTATTCAACAAAGATGTTTTAGGATCGAGACCCATTCTTACACCGCCCATTTCATGGATATCCAATCCTGGTGCCTGTTTGCTGTCTGCGGTTTGAATATCATAGAAACCTGCTTTGGTAAACATCTCGGTTAACTGTTCCAGATAATCTTTCACCATCTTATCATCATTCTCATCATAACCCATATTAATTTTAAGCAAGGGCATTCCCCATGCATCTTTTTGGTCTTTATCCAAAGAAACCATATTGCTCTCTTTGGGTATGGTTTCTCCCATCATGTGCGAACCTACATTCCAGGGACCGAGTTCTGTTTTATCTAAATTTGATTTGAGTATTTCTCCAAATCCATCTGTATTTCTTTTTGTTCCGCGATTGGCAGAAAATCCTGCAGCATAACCACGTAAAAAATCGGTTTCCTGTTTCAATACATTTCTAAACCTGGGTATATAGGCGCTTGTAGGTGATCTGCCTTCCGATTTTTTATCCAGCATTCCATCAAATTTGGCAGATACCCTTGCTCGGTAATTGTGAAAGGCAACATATTTTCCTAATAAGCCGCTATCATTACCCAAACCATTTGGAAAGCGTGATGAGGTTGAGTTCAACAGCAATAAATTGGTATTCAAAGCTGCAGCATTGACAAAAATAATTTTTGCAAAATATTCCGATTCTTGTTTGGTAATGGCATCAATAACTTTTACGCCAGAAGCCTTGCCAGCTTTTTCATCATAAACCACAGAATGTACAACTGCATTAGAGATCATGGTTAAATTACCTGTTCTCTCTGCCCAGGGCAAAGTAGATGAATTGGAACTAAAATAACCTCCAAAGGGGCATCCTCTCTGACAAAGGTTTCTGTTCTGACACTGCGCCCTGCCCTGGTCTAAATGTATTTGCTTGGGTTCTGTAATATGTGCACACCTGCCATAAACAATATGTCTGTCCTTATAATTTTTTGCTACATGATCTTTGAAATAGTTTTGTACACAAGACATTTCCAATGCTGGCAAAAACTCACCATCCGGCAAGATGTCCAGTCCGTCTTTGTTTCCTGAGATACCGGCAAACTTTTCTACATAACTATACCAGGGTGCAATATCATTATACCTGATTGGCCAGTCAACTGCAAAACCATCTCTTTGCGGTCCTTCAAAATCGTATTTACTCCAGCGCTGTGTTTGCCTGGCCCAGAGAAGGGATTTTCCGCCTGTTTGGTAGCCGCGGATCCAATCGAATGGTTTCTCCTGAATATAGGGATGGTCGTTATCCTTCACAAAAAAATGTATGGCATCTTCTCTAAAAGCATAGCATTTACTAACTACGGGATTGGCTTCTTTAATAGCTGTTGGCACTTCCCCCCTGTGTTCAAATTCCCAGGGCATTTTATTGGTAGTGGGATAATCACGTAAATGTTTTACTTCGGCCCCTCTTTCTAATACCAGTGTTTTCAAACCTTTTTCGGTAAACTCTTTGGCAGCCCATCCACCACTAATGCCTGAACCGATAACGATCACATCAAATGTATTTTTTGTATTACCCATTTTGTCTGTTTTTATAATTATGCAGGAACACAGCCTTTGTATTTTCCAGGAATTAATTGGTATACTTGAACCTTAGTAAGGTAAAACTCAGACCCCGTATAGGCCTGAATAGTATATCTTTTCACCGTTTTCATAAAAGCAAACATTTCAGATGTATCAAATTTTAAATCAAAAGATTTTTCAATCACTGATTTTTTTTCTAAAAGATTGCAGTTTACAAAATCCTTCCCAGTGTTTGATTTAACAAATGCTTGGAATGATGCCATTCCTTTCAAAAATTTTTCCTGGTCTGCTTTGGGATAACAATCATCCACCATTTTTAAAACAAATAAGTGAGCAGAAAGATCTTTGGCGCCGGGTGTGGCTGTTTTGGGAATGATAGTTTCACATAATTCAGCAAGCTCGTTTTCTTCTTCACTATTTATCGCTAAATTTTTCAGAAGAATAGATGATTTGCTTTTGTCTGATAAACAGGATGGGACCAAAACAATACCAGTGCCCATAATCACCATTTGTTGGATAAGCTTGCGTCGGCTAAGCATTTTTTCAAGATTTCGTTGGGTAAAAATTAATGAAAAAAAGGGAAAGGAAAAATTTTAGAAAGGTGAGGGACTGATACTAGTCCAACCCCCATCTACGATCAATGTCTGCCCTGTAATATGTCTGGCTTTGTCAGAAACCAGGAATAGTGCGGCATCTGCAATATCTGAAACATTGGCCGGGCGGCCCAAGGGCGTGATCTTATTCCAGGTTTCCGTATAGCCTGGATCATCGAGGGTTCTTTCGGTTAATGTAGCGCCTGGTGCAATTGTGTTGATGTTGATATGATAGCCTGAAATTTCAATCACCAGATTTTTTGCGAGCATTTCCAGTGCAGCTTTACTCATACCATAAGCAGCCAAATTTTTATGCGCCTGATGGCCAGTAACAGATGAGGTTAATAAGATAGAACCGCCGTTGGTTTGTTGTTTCATTTGATTGGCTGCAGCTTGTGCGAGAAAAAAAGATCCACCCAGGTTCACCTGCATAACCCTAAAAAATGCCTCGGGTGTATAGGTAAAAAAATCGCCATAAAGGGTTACACCTGCATTGGCAATGACAATATCCAGCTTTCCAAAATCAGTGATGGCGCGGTTTACCATCTCATTAATAAAAGAAATATCACTGCTGTCGCCTGGCAATGCGAAACATTTTCCATTTGTACTTTGTGTGATTTTTAATGCAGCATCTATTGAAAGTTGTTCGTCGATATCATTTAAGAAAACAAATGCGCCTTCAGCAGCCAGATCAGAACAGATTTTAAAACCTATTCCTTTTCCGGCACCTGTAACAATGGCCACTTTATTTTTGAATGACATAGCTTATTAATTTAAGAAACTAACACTTAACATTAATGCGAATCACGTGTTACCTTACTACCGGAACCTCCTTTTAAAAAATCCATATCGGCACCCAGGTGAGCTTGTTCAACATGTGTTTGATACAAATGAACATAACCACGTGTTTCCATTTTTTCGGTAAGCTTCCATTCCGATTTTCTTTTGGCTAGTTCTTCCTCAGATACATCCAAATGAAGTTTGCGCTCTGATACATCCAAATGTATCAGATCACCATTTTTAACCAGCGCCAAAGTCCCGCCCACAGCAGCTTCCGGCGAAACGTGCAAAACAACGGTACCAAATCCGGTGCCACTCATTCTGCCATCTGAAATACGTACCAGGTCATTGATTCCTTTCTCCAATAATTTTTTCGGCAAAGCCATGTTGCCTACTTCGGCCATACCAGGGTAGCCTTTGGGACCAACATTTTTCAAGACCATGATACTGTTTTCATCAATAACCAGTTCAGGGTCTTCAATACGCGAATGGTAGTCTTCAATATTTTCGAATACCACTGCTTTACCTGAATGTTTTAATAAAGATTCGGTTGCAGCAGATGGCTTAATAACGGCGCCATTGGGTGCAAGATTTCCTTTCACTACAATGATGCCCGACTCAGGTTTAAATGGTTCTTGCATGGTACCAATGATCTCTCTATTATATACTTCTGCACTGGCGCAATTTTCGCCCATGGTTTTGCCATTTACGGTGATCACATCATTGTGTATGATGGCTTTCATTTCTTTGATCACTGCAGGCAAACCACCAGAATAATAAAGGTCTTCCATATAATTTTCGCCCGAGGGTTGAATGTTTGCGAGTAATGGAATTCCTTGTGAGTGGGTATCAAAATCATTCAGATCTAAGTCCACACCTATTCTTCCGGCAATGGCAAGTAAATGAATCACAAAATTGGTAGAACCGCCAATGGCAGCATTTATTTTGATGGCATTTTCAAATGCTTTTCTGGTTAGGATCTTAGAGAGGGTTAGGTCTTCTTTCACCATCTCAACAATGCGTCTGCCAGATAATTGTGCCAATACTTTTCTCCTTGCATCTGCAGCAGGAATGGATGCATTGTTAGGAAGAGATAAACCCAATGCTTCCACCATCACTGCCATGGTTGATGCAGTACCCATTACGGCACAATGGCCTTGTGTGCGTGCCATACATGCTTCTGCTTCTACAAATTCTTCCTGCGATATTTGTCCTAATTTTCTAGCCACATCAAAACGCCAAACATCAGAAGTACCAATATCTTTTCCTTTCCAGTGACCTTTTAACATAGGACCACCTGATATGACAAGTGTTGGAATATCTACACTGCAAGCACCCATTACCAATGAGGGTGTTGTTTTATCACATCCACATAATAACACAACTGCATCTAATGGGTTAGCACGAATAGATTCTTCCACATCCATACTTGCCAGGTTGCGATAGAGCATGGCAGTAGGTTTTACCAGTGTTTCGCCCAAACTCATTACCGGAAATTCAACAGGAAATCCACCTGCTTCCAAAACTCCTTTTTTAACAGCTTCTGCTAAATCGCGGAAATGTGCATTGCAGGGTGTGAGTTCACTCCAGGTATTGCAGATGCCAATCACGGGTTTCCCTTCAAACATATCAGCCGGAATACCCTGGTTCTTCATCCAGGCACGATAAATAAATCCGTCTTTGCCTTTACGGCCAAACCAGTTTTGACTTCTTAATGATTTTTCTAACATGGTAAAATGATTATTTCCTTGATGGATAATGTAATGACCATGAAGATAATTGAAATAGCTGCAAAGAAAAAACCACCGACAAAGATTGTCGGTGGTTCTATAAAATGCTAAATGTATGTATTTGACTTTCGTAAAAAATTACTTAGGCAATACAACTGAATCGATCACGTGTACTACACCATTACCAGCTTTCAAATCTGTGGCTACCACTGTAGCTACACCACCATTCTCATCTGTTAAAATAACTTTGCCTTCTTTGATAGAAGCAGTCAATGAACCACCACTTACTGTTTTTACAGTTACTTTTCCACCACCATCTTTAATGGCTTTGATAACAGCAGCAGCATCTAGGTTACCCGCAATAACATGGTAAGTAAGGATTTTGGTTAATGTTGCTTTACTTTCCGGCTTTAATAAAGACTCTACTGTTCCAGCAGGCAATTTAGCAAAAGCACTGTTTACCGGAGCAAATACCGTAAATGGACCAGCACTTTGTAAGGTCTCTACCAAACCAGCAGCTTTAACAGCGGCCACCAAAGTAGTGTGTTCTTTAGAGCCTACAGCAATGTCAACCACAGTTTTCTGTGCAGAAGCAGTTGCAAAAAAACCAGTTACAGCGATAAATGCGATAGCGAAGAATTTCATTTTCATAATAATTTTGTTTAAGTTTCATTTAATAACGGTTAAACAAAATAATGGTTGAAAAGGAATGCGCTATTGTCAATTCTTTAACAAATAAAGCTTCTGTAAGCCCGATTTGTTTAGCTTATCATAAAAACAAGCTGCCGATAATTCTACAAGCTTTTAGATACTCATCAAAATCATTCATCACTAAAAATTAGTAAGCTTTGATTGAACAGCGTATTTTTAAAACTACTTATATCTGTTTACTCATAAATATGCTTGAATGAGATCTCTTTTATTGAATTCCCTTGTTTTTTGCGCAGGAATTATTCCATTTGTCGCTTTTGCACAATCCACTGAAAAAATGGATTTTGAATCCTACAATCCCATTTCAACCTTGGTTGTTCCTGCACATCCCCTTAGCAAAGCAAAATTTCCATTTATAGATGTACATAATCACCAGTTCAATATGCCAACTATGAACCTGGCAGGTTTGATAAAGGATATGGATAAGTTGAACATGAAAGTGATGGTGAACCTGAGTGGTGATAATGGTGAAAGAATTATCAAGTCTGTAGAAAATATTCGTCAGAATTATCCCAAAAGATTTATTGTTTTTGCCAATATAGATTTTAAAAATATCGGCGCAGATAATTGGTCGGAAAATGCTGCCGCACAATTAGCGAAAGATGTTGCCAATGGTGCCAATGGTTTAAAAATTTATAAGAGTCTGGGATTTAGTGTTCGAGACAATAAAGGCAAAAGGGTAACCATCGATGATCCCCGCTTAGACCCCATTTGGAAAAAAGCAGGAGAATTGAAAATACCTGTACTGATTCATACAGCTGACCCCAAACCATTTTGGGATGCCAAGGATGATAAAAATGAAAGATGGTTAGAGTTGGCCACACATCCCGGCAGAAAAAGATCAGAGACAGACCCGGCGCCATGGGATACGCTAATAGCAGAACAGCATCGTATGTTTAAAAAACATCCCGCTACTACTTTTATTGCAGCTCATTTTGGCTGGTACCCCAATGATTTGGGTAAGCTGGGAAAGATATTGGACGAGATGCCGAATGTAGTGGTTGAATTTGGCGCTGTGATAGCAGAATTAGGCAGGCAACCTCGCATGGCGAAACAATTTTTCACCCAATACCAGAACAGAATTTTATTTGGCAAAGACAGTTGGGTACCTGATGAATATGCAACTTATTTCAGGGTATTAGAAACTTCTGATGAATATTTTCCATACCATAAAAAATACCATGCTTTCTGGCCCATGTATGGTATGGGTTTACCGGATGATGTTCTTAAAAAGATTTATTATAAGAATGCTTTGCGCATTATACCGAATATAGATAAATCAGAGTTTCCGGATTAATTTTACGATAGCATGTGTAAGAACGAGTATAATTTCTTGTTCTAGCTATATAAAAGATTAATATCGAAAAGTGACTGTTAAATAAGGGATACTTATATTTTGGCACTCTGCACTCGCGGGACTGAAGTCCCGAATAAAAAATTAAAATCACATATCCATGCACTTAAGTGCATGGCAAAGTTTGCAATCTTTTACAAAATCATTGTAATTAAATCTTTGCGCTGATTTGAAAACCTAGCAAAATATAATGCGATTCAAAAATCCTATGATTAAAAAAATTGCCCGGCTCTTCAGAGCCGAGAGAGAATTGATTAAGTTTTAATTATTGGGTGCTTTAGAGCCGAGTGTGTTAGTTGTGCTAACAATTGAAATGTAGAAAAATATCACATTTAGGTAAGGCATAAAAACCATTAGAATTTTGTATCCTGAATAAAAGGATCATCTGGACATAGCTTTTCGGATTGATATTTTATGGCAGTTGCATCACATTGCTTTCTCAGTTTGGTAAGTATGTTTGCGTACTTAGTATTTCCGGCAAGATTATTCTTCTCAAGAGGGTCATTCTTCAGATCATAGAGTTCTTCCGGTGCTTTAATCAATCTGTACCGAAAGTATTTCCATTGCTCAGTTCTTATACCTTCGCTGGAAGGAATATCAGTTAATGTCCAAAGATGTTCCACCAAAATTGACTTTCTATCCGAACCAATATTCCCATTTTTGAGAAATGGAACCAGACTCTTTCCTTGATAATTTTTAGGTGCATTTATTCCTGCAATATCAAGCATTGTTTGAGCAATGTCTATATTTAAAACCATTGCGTCAATTTGAGAGGGTTTGGTATTTCTCGGATCGTAAATGATCAGTGGAATACGAATCGATGCATCATACATTAACCATTTGTCTGCCAATTGGCGATCACCTAAAAAATAGCCATTATCCCCCATCACAATAATAATAGTGTTGTCTGCTATTCCCTTGGCTTGTAACTGTTTTCGGATTTGTCCAATTTCATGATCAATTTCCGTAATCATTCGATAATAACCTTTCACCATCTGTTGGTATTTCTCTGGTGTATCAAACCGCCATTTCCACCTGACTCTGTTGAAACCATTTTGAACCTCTATCGGCAATTTTTTAAAATATTTTTCATTTCCTAAAACAGGAAGCGGAATGGATATATTCTTGTACAATGTATCAGACTTCTCCTGCCAATAATATTGTTCAATAGAAGGGTCATGTCCGTGCGGGGCGCTAAAACTAATAGAAAGACAGAAAGGTTTTTCTGAAGGAGCGTTTTTAATAAATTCCTGTGCCTGTTGACCGGAATAACGAGTTAAGTGAACTGTATCCTTACCAAGCTTCTTGTAAAAGTAACCCCTCCGGTCTTTATTGTTTCCTCGATCGTAAAAATCACTTTCATTAAAATATTGATCGGGTCCGTCGATTATTACGCCAAGTTTGCCAAAAAAACCAACATGGTAACCATTTTCTTTGAATAGCTTAGGATAAATGATATCAGCATAAGGTTGTTTCAGTTTGGGTTTTTGAAAAGTATATCCGTGGGTGCGTTCATGCATGCCTGTTAATATAGAAGCCCTACTAGCTGCACAAATGGGCGTAGTAGAAAATGCATTTTTAAAAAAGGTGCCGGATTGAGCCAATGCATCCATCTCCGGAGTATGAATAATCGAATTACCTGCAAAGCCAAGCGCATCCCATCGTTGATCATCGGTTAGTATAAAAATAATATTAGGCTTCTTATTTTGAGCAAGCACTATTATAGGGAGAATCAAAATGCAGGTAAGAAGATAACCATGTATTGTAAATCGCCTTTTAAATTTTCCCATATTGCTTTTTTGAAAAGAGGATTGTTAAATGGTTTTACAATGTACAAATGATTATTCTAAAAAAGCAAATAACTGAATAAAGGGGTACTTACATAAATCGTATATTAGTATGCCAGATTCAGTTTGATAGATTCCTTAATTCATTCATCTCACATGAAATATTCTTCCAGCTTTGTATTTTATTTCTGTTGTACTATTATTTTCCAGTTTTTCTCAATTGATGCAAGCTCACAAAGAACCACTATGCATTGGCAAAAAATGGCCAATGGCGTTTGGAAAGCGAAAGTTGGTAAACCTGAATCAACTAATTTATTAACCATCTCAGGAGTACTTCCAAAAACAATGGCGATTAATAATATGCCATTGGCCACTTTCCCAATACCGGAGAATGAAATAAAAGTGGAAATATATGATGGCAAGACCTATATAAGATTTCCACTTGATCAAAATGAAAAGATATTTGGATTGGGTTTGAATTTTAAAACCGTTGAACAAAGGGGACGCATCCTTAGGTTACATATAGATCATTATGATGGAATTGATAATGGCCGCTCTCATGCACCTATTCCCTTTTATGTTTCTTCCAAAGGTTATGGCGTTTTCATAAATTCTGCCAGATATTTAGATATTTGGGTAGGCACCAGTGTTAGAACAGATAGTAAAAATCCCCCTGCTGTAAGGGACCGCAACACAGATAAAAAATGGTCAGCCTCACCCTATTCAGATAATGTAGAAGTTTTGGTTCCTGCCGAAGGTGTAGAAATATTTGTATTTGGCGGCCCCACCACTTTAGATGCAGTAAGCAGATTTAATTTATTTCAAGGGGGTGGTTGTCTGCCTCCTAAATGGGGCCTGGGATTTTGGCATCGAACACCCACTTTATTTAATGACAAGCAATTACTGAATGAAGTGGAAGGTTTTACAAAACATCAATTTCCATTAACTGTTATTGGTTTAGAACCAGGATGGCAAAGTAGATCCTATCCTTGTACGTATGAGTGGGATAGTACTCGATTCCCAGATCCAAAAGGGTTAATCAGTTCTTTAAAAAACAAAGGCATTTATACCAATCTTTGGATAAACCCCTATATTTCTCCTGAAGCGAAATTTATAAAGGCTTTAAAGCCATTTATTGCTTCGCATACAGTTTGGGCGGGTTTTATCCCTGATTATTCAATGAAACAAACCAATACTATTATAGGAAACCATATAAAGAAAAACTTATTGGATATTGGGGTAAGTGGATTTAAGATGGATGAAAATGATGGCTATGATTTTTGGTTATGGTCGGACGTTACCAAATTCCCTTCCGGAATGCCGGCTGAAATGATGAGGCAAACCTATGGCATGATGATGCAAAAATTAAATACAAATTTATATCGTGCCAAAAATCAACGCACTTATGGATTAGTAAGAGCTACGAATGCAGGATCCACCTCTTTCCCCTTTGTAATTTATAACGATTATTATAGCCATAAAGATTTTATTACCGCCTTAATTAATAGTTCATTCATTGGCACATTATGGACGCCCGAAGTTCGGAGTTCAGGATCTGCAGAAGATTGGCTTCGTAGAATGCAAACGGTTTGTTTTTCGCCCATAGCCATGTTAAATGCCTGGGCAGATGGAACAAAGCCATGGACATTTCCTGAAGTAGAAAAAGAAGTTGCAGATGTGGCTAATTTAAGAATGCAACTCATCCCTTATTTATATACATGCTTTGCAGAATATGCATTGTATGGTCGACCTCCTTTTAGGGCCATGAACTTAGTGGAGGGGTTTTCTGGGATAACAAAAGAAACCATTACAAAATTAGATTCAGAAAAAAACCCCTATGCCATTGCTTCAAAAAAAGAAATCAAAGACCAATATATGGTGGGCGATAATTTGTTGATTGCACCACTATTTACAGGAGAAACCAACAGAAAGGTAATTTTACCCCTTGGAAAATGGTATGATTTTTATACTGGTAAATTGGCAGGTGAATCAGAAGTAATCACAGTAACACCTGGCCTAGCTCATATTCCCGTTTTTGTTCGGGATGGCGGAATCATTCCAATGGCAGTGACCAATACAATAGCAGAAGGGAAATACGATTTAGCGATACGTTATTATGGTGAAAAAGAAGCCAGTTATCGTTTATATGATGATGATGGCAAAACATTTGACTATGAAAAAGGCGTTTATTCCTGGAGAACCATTACTGTAAAGCGAGATCAGGAAGGAAAATTAAATGGCAGCATTTCATTAGCAGACAAAGGCAAACCAGATAATATAGGCAAGGTTACCTGGGAATTTAAAACAAACTAAATCAACAAAGTAGTAACTTAAAAAATGCAATCGAGAAACTTAAAATAAAAAAGCCGAAAACCTTTTACTAAAATATTCATCTTCGATTCGTGGTGGAGTATCCAGAGTGGCAATTAATTGCAATGGTATTAAAATAAGCACATACACGCGGACGTTGGACAAGCTGCGAGAACGAGATTTGAACTCATGATCTCAGGGTTATGAAGTTTTTTGCTAAAATTATTGCGCTCAATTGTAATGGGTTATATTTTAGAAAAATAAATCTGCCGATTTTTACCAATTTAAGGGGGGGGTCCCTTCACAGTTGAATGATTTCAGATTATTAGAAATTATTACGCGAACAAGAAACTTAGTTTTTAACCACTATAAAAATTGAAAATCTACTATGGTAAAAATGACACAATTCAATTTACAGTAACAAACCCTTATCAAATAGATTCATCAGGATAGTTGGGATCTTTTCCATATTCAGGTTGGACCGGAGTGGGATCATGTTTTATGTATCGATGCCAGACATATTTGATGGGACAAAACTGAACAAGGGCCGTTACTAAAAGATAGCCTATAATAGGAGCTGTATATATTACCAGATGTTTATCAACAAACAGTACAAACATAGGTAACAATATTAGAATACCAGAACGGATCATACTATCCTGAAAACTCACATTCAAAATGATATCCTTTCCAGCAATACGTCTTCGTCTTAAGGGGTTAGTAACTGGAGATATATTATTTTTCATACTGAATAGGTATTAATAAGAGAATACTTATTCAAAGCTTGCTAATTACTGAAGATTATCGTTGTTTGCAATCATATTTAAGTTGTATCATTCACAGATTGATCAATAGGGATTCTTACACCAAAAAAAACCTACCATTCGAAATGTGTGAAAATCACAACTCATCCTTGTAATTACGTAACCCTTCAAAAATTAATGGACATACCTTTTGTTAGTTACCTATTTCATCATTCAAAATTATTGAAATGAGCCAAAAGCAAACCATACAACCCAATACAAATCCTAAAAGCATGATCAATCAAAAAACATATGAAGATTTCAATAAAGAAAAACCTGATGCCAAAGGTGAATTTTTTATAGAAGGCAATAAAACTGCAGATGGTGTGGATCTGGGGAATACTGATCAGGAAAATGCAGCTTTAAAAAACTATACCTGCCCCATGCATCCTGATGTAAAATCAGATACACCCGATAAATGCCCTATTTGCGGAATGATTCTAATCAAACAAATATAATTCATGGCTAAGTATAGCCAAAAAGCGCAAACTAAAATTTCGCCTTTTCATGGTATCACCAATAATGGCAATGTTTTTGATTTTTTACAAAGTGTTTGTATTTAATTCTTTGTGCTGACTTTAAAACCTAGCAAAATAGGATGCAATTCCAAAATCTTTTGATTAAAAACTTTGCCCGGCTCTTCAGAGCCGGGAGACAATTGATTGAGTTAAATCTATTGGGTACTTTAAGATTAAGAATCTGCAGCAGGTAAATTTTCTATATCATTTACATCTTTAGCCCTACCCGCCATTTTTTTGGCCCTTAATAAATCATTCCGATTGATGGTTCTGATTTGCAAATCCTCGTCTTCAAAAATGATTGAATGGTTGAAACTGGTTTCAAATTCAAGCCCTTTTACAGAAACCATCAGAACAATAGCTACAGGTGGAATGCCAAAAGTGAATACATTCCAATTGGGATGAGATAAAAAATTTTTGTTCAGTCATATCAAATACGGGCATTCCAAATTGCAAAAATGCCCGTTTAATTCGTAAATAATTTTCTGGTGTTCTTTCTACCAAATATCCATATCACCGGTAGTTCTGGAATAACCATGAAGAATTACAGCAAACCCTCCAACCAGCAAATACCTCACTTCCTGTTTGTTAAGTGCTTTTAAGAAATCTCTAAAATCTTCATTAAAAATATTACCCATTATGTATTTCTTGACTTTACTCCGAACTTAGTTTTATCTATTCGCGGTGGTGTATCTAGGGGGTAATTAAACGCAATGCTATTTAAATAAGCACTTACATTCAAACGCTCTTTCCAACTTAGGTTCTTGTAATAAGTAGTATGATTAGACGCCTCCTCCAAGGTTTGCGCTTTAAATGCTGTTCTATCTAATTTGTAAGTGGGCACTAACAAATATACAAAATATTGAAGAGTACACATTTGGTTGAGATTCCGGTGCGATGAAGAATATTTGAGGAACAAGGCATAAAAAAACCCTTAGAACATTTGTTTCAAGGGTTTAAAATGGTGTTTGTAGCGTTAACGAGATTTAAACTCGTGACCTCAGGGTTTATGATATCCAGTGAGTTATGATAATTTGTACAGACTGTTAATACCTCTTTATTTACCTTTTAGCAAATGAAAATCACCTCATTTAGCTAAAAATATCATAATGCCAACTGACATAACAGACATCAGCCAATTTACAATTACACAGTGTAAGACCATGGTTACGAAGAATAATCAAGGGTTTTTGTTTCCTTTTACATTTCCTCTATCTCTACAGCAGGTGTGTGCATATTCAAATAGATTGCTATCTTGAGAGAGCTATAGCAAAATTCAGTGAGGGAGGAAATAATTTATACTGGTCTGGCTGCATTCAGGCCTTTCTTCTCCACTAAACCCACAGGAAAGGTACAAAGATACGTTTGAGCAATGATATGGTGAAAGCGCATAGAGGCGAATTAAAAGTAGAAACAAAGGAAGGATAAGGAAGTATTTTCAGCATTCTATTACCCATTTACAAATAAAGTATCATCATGAAATATCTGTTAACAGTAGTTTTTATATTGAATACTTTATTTTATGGAAATGCTCAGGATACGACCATCGTACTTTCAACATCTATGTTCAACAACGAGGGACGGATTAACCTTGGTGAAATTGAACATTGGTTATATAAACAGGGAAATGATTCCTCCTGGGCCAACCCCCGAATTGCTGTAAACAATTGGCAGCATCTGAATCCGGGTGAGATTACTAAAAAACAAGCAGACAAGAACGGCAGGATAGAAGGATGGTTCAGGATGAAGATAAAACTGGACAGCAGTTTTAAGCAGACATCCCTTTTTATGATACAGCGTAATTATTTGGCTACTGATATATTTATAAATGGGAAACCTTTTTATTCCTTTGGAAATACGGGGTATAACGGTAAACCTTACCACGAATTCATTGATTTCAATAAAATCCCCGATGCCATAAAACTGGAGATAGGAAAAGAATTATTACTGGCCGTTCATTTGGTGGATTATACCGATTACAGAAATCAAATCAAAAAAATAAACTTTGAAAAAATCAGATTTGTAGCAATTGCTAACCCAGCATACTTAAAAGTTTTTCATGAATATTTATTGTCGTTAAAGGGGTATATTATAATCCTGTGCATTCTGGGTGTGTTGGCTGTACTATTTTGGTTTTTGTTTTTTTTAAACCGAAGTGAAGATCACCTTGTGTTTGTTGCACTCAGTACCACAAGTTTACTTGGTTTACTATTGTTCCATTTTCTCAATGTGTTGGCATTTAGCACCTATAATTATGGGCAATTATGGGAATTTCTTTCAAGCATCAGTTTTACCGGCGTTTTCACTTTCCTGCCAATATTGGTTGCCAAAGTGTTCAAAAATCATATCCCGCTTTCTTTAAAAATTTATGCTATAGCCTCTACGATTTTGGTGGGCATTAGCTTCTTTACCGGATGGGATAAAATATGGTTGGCAAATGAGCTCATATCTTTCCTAATATGCACCTACTATTTGATTGTATCCAGAAAAATATTAAAGGGAGCAAAATGGGCAATTGTAATTGGTTTGATCCTAACCCAACTGATAGGTGCGTCAATGGACACTATAAATATGTTTAGCCTTGATATGAGCACCACTTTTTTATCATTACTAATGTTTGGTTCCTATCTGTCTTTCCCCTTAAGCCTTTTGGTGTATGTTGCTTTACGGATGAAGGAGGTGAATACTGATGTACTTAGCAAGGCCGCAAAAATAGTGCAGGTTACAGAAGAAAAAAAGGAATTACTAGCTAGTCAAAACCGGATACTGGAAGAACAGGTAAAAGAAAGAACCATTGAACTAACGCAATCACTTAATCATTTGAAAGCCACCCAAAGCCAGTTAATCCAACAAGAAAAAATGGCGTCACTTGGCGAACTCACTGCCGGCATTGCACATGAAATTCAGAACCCATTAAACTTCGTCAATAATTTTTCAGAAGTAAACAAAGAATTATTGGTAGAATTAAATGAGGAAATTGATAAGGGTAATTACGAAGATGTAAAAGCTATTGCAAAAGAGGTAACTGCGAATGAAGACAAGATCAACCACCACGGCAAACGCGCCGATGCCATTGTAAAAGGCATGTTGCAACACAGCCGAAGCGGTAGCGAAAAAAAAGAACCCACGGATCTCAATGCATTGGCGGATGAATATTTACGGTTAGCCTATCATGGTCTGCGTGCAAAGGACAAAGATTTCAATGCAACGCTGGTCACAGATTTTGATGATTCAATAGGATTGATTGATATGATACCGCAGGATATTGGGAGGGTTATTCTTAATCTTATTACAAATGCCTTTTATGCAGTAAAGGCTAAAAAGAAGATAATTGGCGATGTATATGTACCAACGGTTATAGTTAGTACAAAGAAAAATATTGACAAAATAGAGATCAGTGTAAAAGACAATGGAAATGGTATTCCGGCTAAAGTATTAGACAAGATCTTTCAACCCTTCTTTACCACCAAACCAACAGGTGAAGGAACTGGACTGGGCCTTTCTATGAGCTATGATATGATTACCAAAAGACATAACGGTGAACTTACTGTTGAGACAGAGGAAGGCGAATATGCTGAATTCAAGATTGTATTACCGATTTAAATTTTTGCAATATTGAACTCCTTACATCAATTATGTTCCTGTTCGGTCTTCGTTACCTTTCTTTTGGCAAAATGCATCAGCTTATGATGAACCGGCGTAAAAATCAGTACAAAAAATCCCGACATAAAAGAAGAGATCAATACATTGGATAAATGCAAAGTATGCGATAACCAATGTAGAAAATAATGTTCCAATGTATTATATAAAAGGACAATCAGAACAAAAATAAAACCGTCTACAATGGTACGTCTGATGAGATAGCCTGTATCGAAAGCATTGGAAAAAAATAAGCTCATAACTAAAGATGTAAGGAGCAATAAATGAGAGATAATAGTCAAGATCAATTTGAATACCCTCACATCCGCTGGGTAGAAAGATCCAATGATCAGGCTGATAGTATAAACAATTGTGTAGCTAACCAATCCCCAGAAAAGCCACAAGATCTTATTTCTATCGGAAGGGGTGGAATTTTTATAGTTTACAAAAAGGCTTACAAAAGCAGACAGCAATACAAAGATATCTACCAGGCCACTCAATGCTGATGTTGCAGAAAAATAATACGCAATTGATATCACAGAAAACAGGATCCATGTATAGCTTTTCAATGTCCATCTTGTAAATCCATTAATGAATTTACTCCTGGGAAATACCATATTGATATTTGAAGCCGTTAGCTGCCGCGGAAAAGATTGGAATGATTTTATATACAATGTTCCCGCTAATCCTCCGATTATTGACATCCAAAATACATTGCCCCAATAAGGCGATGTCATCACTTTTAACAACATAAACAGGCATATGTTTTGAGAAAATACTGAAAGGAACAAAGCAAACAATAATATCCCTTTATTTGGGTTTGCTTTTACTACGATAATAATAGAAAAAAGAATAAATGTAGGGCAAACGAATATGCGTGGGTAATGTAGCAGAAAAGTATCTGTATCGGTATAATAACCATTGCTAAAAAAAAGGTAGAAAAAAATAACCCATAAGACTGATGCAACTAGGATAGAACACACATTCAGTAGTCTAAGAAGTTTGAAGCTGCTGGTCATTTAGTTGTGGATTGAAGTGCTTATTTATTTGGGTAAGGCCTCCAGTCGGTCAAAATGTAACCCAAGACCGTTGGTTTAAATGTACCTCAATAAATCCTTTGCAAAACAAAAAAGCCAAATAAAGGGGCTAATTGTATTTTGTAGCGAGAACGATAGATGAAGATTTTTCTATTACCGATTGAGAGAAAGAAAACATGCCTTATGGTGGGATATAAGCATAAAAAAGCCCCAAAAACGATGTTTTTAGGGGTAAAGTTCTTAAAAGTAGCGAGAACGAGATTTGAACTCGTGACCTCAGGGTTATGAATGTATACATTTCCCACTAATAAGCTGAAAATCAATACCAGTCGCGTTACATATTCATCAGTTTTTCTTACAAATTGCTAGCTTTTTTGCTATAAATCTCTATAGCTTACAATCTGTCTGCCTATTTAAGAACTATTAATAGTGTTCTCCACATATGGCTCCCTACATAACTTCCCGGCATGAATTGCTATATCTGAAATTTATTACTGATTGTTATAAAGATATCAATACCCTCAATTACCAATGAACCAACTTAGAAGGAATGAATTCGCATATCATAAGTTCATCTTCTTCTTCAATAAATGCTATGGTATATTTCTTCTTGTAGGGCACACATTTATAACCAAGTGCGGCACGAACAGGCTCCTTACAAATAGGGTAGGATGTAAGAGGATTGGCCAATTTTAAAAAATAGTCATACACATCATCGACAAATTTTTCAGCAGTAGCAACCATCCCTTTGGATTCTATAAACCATGCAATAGAGGCTATACTTTCTGCTGCACTCTGCTTTACAGTTACTTTCCTGCTGCCCATTTCCTGATTAATTTTTTACTGAAGGCACGGGCATCTTCCGATGAAAACACCTTTTCCGCTTTTGATTTCAATGCTGCTTTTTTCTGCAATAACCGATAGTCTTTATCTGGAATAAGAACATATTTTTTCTTATCAATAGTAATCTCTGTCATACCTGAAAGTTTGTTTCTCAAATATACAATAAAGAAACAAGTGAGTTTAAGCATCAAAAGATGAAAATTCTACAGCGCTATACAACCTGTTTCCCCATAAAAATCGGTTTTATGAAATCTTTGCTTTCTGGGTTTTCCAGTCTTTGGGATTGACGGCTAACCAGCTGTGGAAACACCCGTTTTGCACCTGAATTTTCATGTTGCAGCATTTTGTTAGCTTTTTTGTTAGCTATTTGAAAAAATGCTACAAAGGTGATTTCCAATAAAAAAGCTGAAACATTGATAATCAACATTTCAGCTCTGTAGCGAGAACGAGATTTGAACTCGTGACCTCAGGGTTATGAATCCTGTGCTCTAACCAACTGAGCTACCTCGCCAAGGTTAGTTCCGATTGCGGATTTTCGCTAACGGGCTGCAAATATAGGAGGTTTGGCTAAAATGGCACCCATTAGTAGGCCAAAAGTTTGTGAACACGGTCTACAACTTTGGCGGCAGTAGGTAACATAGTGGCTTCCAGGCCAATATTAATGGGCACTGCGGGCAAATTGAGTGCTCCCATTACTTCCACTTTGGCATCCAGAAAATGATAACAATGGTTAGATATACGCAATGAGAGTGCTTCCGCAAATGAATTATTCTGCTGCTCCTCACTCAATACCAATACTTTGCCATGGCGTTGAACGGCAGCATAAATAGCGCTTTCATCCAAAGGATATAGGGTGCGCAAATCCATGATCTCTATTTGTCCGGGTAATAATTCCGCTGCCGCTTTTGCCCAATAAACGCCCATTCCATAGGTAATGATACAAACACTTTCACCTTTTTCAACCCTTTCTTGCTTTGCTTCCAAGGTAATATTTGCCTTACCAAGGGGCAAAATATAGGCTTTATCAGGTTCCGGGGTTTTGGCGTCTTCTGTACCTGCCACTTTGCTCCAATACAAGCCCTTATGCTCCAGCATCACCACCGGATTGGGATCTAAGAAAGCAGCTTTCATCAGTCCCTTCATATCTGCCGCATTAGACGGATACGCAATTTTTATCCCTTTAATAGACAACAAAGTGCTTTCTATACTTCCGCTATGATAAGGTCCGCCGCCACCGTAAGCACCCGTTGGTACCCTTAATAACATCTGTACCGGAAATTTACCATTAGACAGATAACAGGATTTAGAAATTTCTGTGATCAGTTGGTTAATGCCCGCATAGATATAATCTGCAAACTGCACTTCCACAATGGGTTTGATACCTAAAGCTGATAAACCTACTGTAGAGCCAATAATATAGGCTTCCTGGATGGCTGTATTAAAAACACGGTGTGCGCCAAACTTATCAGCAAGTGTAGCAGCTTCCCTAAATACGCCTCCTAAACGGGCACCCACATCCTGGCCATACATGATGGCTTCTGGATATGCTTCCATGATCTCTTCAATGGCATGCAATGCAGCATCTACCATGATCAATTTTTCGCCGTGTTTGGGATAGCGGTTACCACTTACTTCTGTAATACCAGTGGGTGCAAAAACATGGTCTTGTACTGTATCTACCCCTGGTTCGTTAGCATTTTGGGCTTTGTTGAAATCCTTTACAACATTTTCCAGTGTTTCTGCTTCCAGTTGGTTGATCGCTTGTTCAGGATAACCCACCCCGCTTAATAAATGCCGCAGCTTAGGAAGCGGATCATATATACCATGCTGTAAAAGATCTTCCCTACTCCTGTAAAACTCTTTTCTAACACCACTGGTATGGTGCCCCAATAAGGGTACTTTGGCATGAACCAGTGCAGGCTTTCTGTCTTTCCTAACATAATCAATTGCCTGTTGCATGGTTTCATAACTATTAATAAAATCACTACCATCGCACTGCCATCTTTTTAAACCCTTAAAGCCTGCTGCATATTCATAAGCATCCATGGCCCTTACTTCATCAGAAGAAGCACTGATACTCCAGCCATTGTCTTGCACCAGGTAAATAATGGGCAACTGTTTTAAAATGGCAAATTGAAAAGCTTCACTTACTTCTCCTTCTGTTACACTGCCATCACCCATTGAACAAAGTACTATTGGCAAGGCCCCTTCCACCGATTTTTTTAATAAGGCAGATTTGGTTTCTTCTAAAAAACGGATCCCCTGCGCCAATCCCGTGGTGGGTATGGCCTGCATGCCCGTAGCACTGCTCTGGTGAATGATGGAAGGTTTATTGGGGTCTTTACTGCTGGGGTGACAATAATAAGATCTGCCACCAGAAAAAAGGTCGTCTTTCTTGGAAAGTAATTGCAGCATCAGTTCATAAGGTGTAAAACCTATGGATAGCAGGATACTGTCATCCCTGTAATAAGGGCTCACCCAGTCAATATTTTTTAATTGCAATCCAGCGGCGATCTGTATGGCTTCATGACCGCGTGAAGTTGAATGAACATATTTACACACCTGCCTGTTGGCCTCGTAGGTTTCGGCCATGGATTTAGCGGTAACCATTAATCGGTATGCGTGTAAAAGTATATCGGGTGTTAGCATGGAATGTTCATCAGATTGATGGAAAGCATCGTTTAATTATTACTGCACATTCTCTTATTTGATATCTATTGCAAACACTTTCTCTTTACCATAATAACCTTCCAGCAAATCATCTGTTACACACTCTCCAACACCTGCGGGTGTTCCTGTATAAATCAGGTCGCCCATATTGATGGAAAAATAACGTGAGATATCTGCGATGATCTGATCAAATGAAAAGATCATATCTGCCGAATTTCCCTCCTGCACGGTTTCCTTATTTTTTTGCATGGAAAAATGAATGGGGTTGTTCCAGATATTGTCGGTAAAAGGAATCCAATTGCCAACAATGGCTGAGTTATCCCAGGCTTTCGCTTTTTCCCAGGGCAATCCTTTCTTCTTTAACTCACCTTGAATATCCCTTGCAGTAAAGTCGATCCCGATGGTAAAAGCATCTATATAATCCTGTGCAGTGCTTTCGTCTATATATTTTCCGTTTTTACATACCCTTAAAACGATTTCTGCCTCGTAATGCAATTCATTGGTAAACTCAGGGTAATAAAAAGGTGTGTTCAACTGCAACAATGCAGTTTTGGGTTTCATGAAGATAACGGGCTCATCAGGAACGGCATTACCTAGCTCTTTGGCATGGTCAATATAATTGCGGCCTACACAGAAAATTTTCATAATGGCTATTTTAAATTGTCTTTTATCTGTTCTAATAACTCTTTTTAAGCAGTTTTATTTTGTGAAATCAAGGCTATTGGCAACATTCATGGTTTTATCTAATCCAATTGCCGCAAAAGATTCGATGAGTTCGGAACAGGTGGTAATTTTAGCTGCTACCATGGGCAATTCATTCGGTAGCCATTTACCCAATACAAAATCGATCTGTCTTCCCTTTGGAAAATCATTGCCAATACCAAAACGCAATTTGGGGTACTGATCTGTTCCCAATGTTAATTGGATATCTTTTAGTCCATTATGCCCTGCATCGGTTCCCGACCCCCGCATCCTTAATTTGTGTAAGGGCAAGGCAAGGTCATCTACAATAGTGAGGGTTCGATCTATCGTTATCTTTTCCTTATTCATCCAATATAAAAAGGCCTTCCCACTCAAATTCATGTAAGTAGTGGGCTTGATACAAACAAAGGTTTTCCCCTTCCATTTTACTTCAGCCACATCGGCTAACCTGTCTGGTTTAAAAAAACCACCATGTTTTAACACAAACGCTGTTACAACATCGAATCCGATATTGTGCCGGGTATGTTGGTATTCATCTCCAATATTGCCCAATCCTATGATGAGAAACTTATTCATTGTATGTGCCAAAATTAAAGGGTAATAGCATAGTAACAATCTTAGTTTTAAGGCTGCTGATTTAACATTAAGCAAAAATATTATTTAAGTTTTCTCAATCCATACCAAATCAGTTTTCTTAGCTTATTTTAGCTTTTCCAATAAATCCTATCATGTTGCGTGTACTATTCCATAAATTTTACCATTGGGGAGCCAAACTGGCGAATATTGGTATTAGTCCAGACATGAGCTTTCATGAGAGAAAGAAGACCCAGTTACTCAATACTGTTATTTCTCTGGGTATTATAACCAATTGCACTTTTTCTACTATTAATTTATTCCAGGGCAAATATCTCTTAACGTTTATAAATGCATTGTTGCTTACCGGGGGTATTACCATCCTTATCATCAACAGTTACCGAAAGTTTTTGATTGGGAGGTTGATCCTCACTTTCATGGCAAGTGTGGTGTTTACTGCCAGTGCTGTTTTTTATAGAAACGGAGCTGAATATTTTCTCATCGCCAACCTGCTGATCATCATCATTTATTTTAATGAGAAACGCTACCTGCTTGCGATCAGTATCGTGAATTGTGGTTTGTTCATTGCTATCAAGTTTTTTCTTCAATCCGATTATGTTTATGATGCGGTTAGTTTTGGCCGTGTTATTTTCAATATTATGTGGGCATTGGGTGCTATGATTTTGGCCTTGCTATTTTTCAAGAACGAGCAGGTATCCTATCAGCAAATGATAGAAGAAAAAAACAGAGATCTTCAAAAATTGAACGATACCAAAGAAAAACTTTTCTCCATCATTTCGCATGATTTGCGCTCACCTATTGGACAGTTAAAGAGCTCACTGGATTTAGTAAAAAGTGAGGATATTTCGCCGGAATCCTTCCGCCAGATCTCTACTAAATTATCAGAAGAAGTTAGCAGGTTGCAAAACACATTGGATAATTTACTTAAATGGAGTATCAGCCAATTACAGGGCATTCAAGCTGCACCTGAAAGAGTAAGTCTTAAAGCAATCATGGACGAAAAATTGGCCATTTTTGATCAGATGACCCAACAAAAAAAGATCCGGATGAGTGTGGAAGATGTTGACAGATTTGTATGGGTTGACCCCAACCACTTAAGGGTGGTATTAAGAAACCTGATATCAAATGCCATAAAATATAGTTATGAAAATGGTTCTATCATTATCAAGAGTTCCATCAAAGAACAGATGGTGGTGATAGAAGTCATTGATACAGGGATGGGCATGAATGAACAAATAAAGCAAACCATTTTTCAACCAGAAAACATTGTGTCCAGTACCGGAACAGCTAATGAAAAAGGCACTGGTATTGGTTTAAAACTTTGTAAGGAATTTATAGAAAAGAATCATGGACAGATCTGGGCAGAAAGCAGCGAGAAAAAAGGCAGTACCTTCTTTATTTCTTTGCCTGAAGCCAAATAAAAAACCGGTAAATAATTACCGGTTTTTTTATGACTTGCCGAATAAATTATCCGGATTATTTCTTCTTTTCTGCAGCAGGCTTTGCAGCAGCAGCGGCAGCAGGTTTGGCTGCACCAGCAGTTGCTTCTTCCTGTTTCAGCTGACGGGTTAATACCACAGAAGCGATAGGAATACGTGGTGAGTTCAGGATTTCAATTCCTTCTACTTTCACATCTTCTACGCGGATATTACCGTTCAGATCCAGGTTAGTGATATCAACTGTAATGGTTTCTCTTAAGTCTTTAGGCAAAGCCTTTACTTTTAAAGATTTGATCTTGGTGATCAGTTTACCACCACCTTTCACACCTACAGAAACGCCTGTAAATTTAATAGGCAAAGTAGCAACCACTTTTTTGTCGCCTACCAGTTCCAACAGATCAACGTGGATCAGTGAATCCTGTATTTTGTCGAACTGCAAATCCTTCAAAATACATTTGTAGGTTTTGCCATCAACTGTAACATCGGCCAACTGAAATTCACCAGTGTACACTAAAGGCTTGAAAGCCTTTGCAGAAGCGTAAAAATTTACCTCCTGAGCACCCCCGTAAATTACACCCGGCACATTTTCCTGAGAGCGAATCTGGCGGGCGGCTTTTTTGCCATGCTCGGTCCTCAGGTGACCTTCGATTGTAATTGTTTTCATTATTTTATTTTTAGGACGGCGAAGGTAGGGAAAGTTTGGGGTTTGGGGTTTGGAGTTTGGAGTTATTTTCAAAATAACTCAATACAACTCCAAACCCCAAACCCCAACGCTAAACTCACTTGTCTCTTCCTCTCAACTGAGAATGGATGAAAAGACTCGTAATGCTCTTATTTTCATAGGCATTACGTATAGCGATTGCGAATAAATCTGCAACCGAAATAGCTTTGATCTTATTGGATTCTTTTTGCAATGGGATGGTATCGCATACAATTAACTCCTCCAACACGCTATTCTCTATATTTTCATAGGCTTTGCCGCTTAAAACCGGGTGGGTAATGAGGGCGCGAACGCTTCTGGCTCCTTTATCTTTTAATAAACCTGCTGCTTTGGCCAAAGTACCGCCTGTATCACAGATATCATCCACCAATACAATGTCCTTATCCGTTACATCACCAATCACCACCATACTGGCAATTTCATTGGCTCTTTTGCGGTGTTTATCGCAGATCACCATTTCGGCATTAAAATAACTGGCAATTTCCCTTACCCTGTTGGTGCTACCCACGTCGGGGGCAGCAAAGGATAGATTGGGAAGCTTAAGTTGTTCTATATAGGGTATAAATATGGCTGAACTATCCAGGTGATCCACTGGTACATCAAAAAAGCCTTGAATTTGGGGTGCGTGGAGGTCCATGGTAATGATCCTGTCTGCACCTGCTGCTTCCAGTAAAGTGGCAATCAGTTTGGCTCCAATGGCCACACGGGGTTTGTCTTTCCTATCCTGACGGGCAAAACCATAATAAGGTATTACGGCAATGATCTTATGCGCACTGGCTCTTTTGGCAGCATCGATCATTAATAAAAGTTCCATCAGGTTTTCAGTGGGAGCATAAGTGCTTTGTACCAGGAAAACATAGTCTCCCCGAATACTTTCCAGAAAAATGGGCTGGAATTCCCCGTCGCTGAATTTCTGAATGTTGATCTTACCTATTGGGGCGCCAAATCGTTGCGCAATTTTCTCGGCCAGTTTCTGCGAACCGGTGCCGGAAAATATCTTGACGGATGGGTTCATAATTAGTGCGGATGTGCGGCGAAGATATAGATAAGGTTAAGAAATTGTAATTTGATTGTATAATAAATATGCACATGCAGAAAATAGCTATCAAGAACTGGTCGGATGATGATCAGCCCAGAAAAAAATTATTGCTAAAAGGTGCCTATTCACTCAGCAATTCAGAACTGTTGGCCATCATCATTAATAATGGCAATAGCAAATATTCAGCCATGGATATCGCTAAAAACCTTTTACAGACTGTGCAAAACGATCTGCAGCAACTAAGTGCACAAACAGTGAGAGAACTTGTTAACCAGAAGATCCACGGCCTGGGTGAAGCCAAAGCCATCACGATTGCTGCTGCATTGGAACTGGGTGTGCGTAGAAATGTACAAACCCATAAAAAAGAGATCATACACCGCAGCAAAGACATTGCAGACTATTTACGTGCCAGTTTTGAATACAGAAAATACGAGGTATTTGCCGTAGTGTACCTCAACCGGGGAAACCGCATCATACAGCAAGAGATCATCAGTGAGGGTGGATTAACCGGTACAGTGGCAGACCCCAGGGTAATACTGAAGAAAGCGCTCGAATATGAAGCAACTTCCCTCATTCTATGCCATAACCACCCCAGTGGTAACCTTAACCCCAGTAAAGCAGATGAAATGATCACCCAAAAGATAAAACAGGCAGCAGCACTCCTAGATATTCAGGTGATGGATCATATCATCGTGAGTGATGAAGGGTATTTTAGTTTTGCGGATGAGGGGAGGATGTAGAGTTAAAAATTAATAGTTAATAGTTAATAGTTCTGCCTATACTTTTAACTATTAACTTTTAACTTCTAAGCCTGCGCCGTTGGCCCTCCAAAATTCATCGGGATCTCAATATTCTCGAGATCCTTAATGCTGCCATTGGCGGCTTCGAAGCGCTCGATATTTTCTGCAAGGGCTTTCATGAAACGCTTGGCATGCATGGGAGTGAATATGATGCGCGATTTTACTTTACTCTTAGGGGTGCTAGGCATTACATTCACAAAATCTATGACAAATTCTGCATTACTATGGGTAATGATGGCCAGGTTGGCATAACTGCCTTCTGCGGCTTCTTCACTGATCTCTATATTTAATTGGGTGGGTTGTTGTTCCATGGTTGTATGATTGAGGAGCAAATGTATAAAAAGAACTGCGTTTTGGTCTGTCTGAAAAATTTTTATTTACATACAAAAGGGCCGACATATAGTCGGCCCTTTGTATTTGTATCTTATCAAGATCTCTTAGTTTACATCCCAGAAAATCTTAGATGTAAATGGATCAATTGTTCCTTGAGCTGTTACATTAGCTGAATTAGAACCACCTTCTGAATTAGGATAGTATAAACGACGTGGGCGTTTTGTACTAGGCTCCTGTATAGATTGTGGAATGTTTGGAATTCTTGTTCTTCTGTATTCAGTCCATGCTTCAAAGCCCTGGAAATTACAAAGTCCAAACCATTTTTGTGTTGCAATTGCAGATAGTTTATCTGTAGAAGCAGCCCAATCACAATTGGCTTTACCGCCTGTAAGTAATTCAGTTGCATTTGCTGTTGTGCTTCCTACTAAACGGAATGCTTGTTTAACAGCATCTTCATAATATGATTGCGCAGTTCCAGATAAAGAAACAGCTGGAAACCTTTGTTTCAGTTCTGATAAGCAAAATAGCGTTTCTGCTGCAGTGAACATTACTAATGGACGAGCAAAATCACCTTTTTTTAATAGACTTGGTCCTAAAGCGCTTGTAGAAGCAGGTAAGAATCCTGAATTCTGTCCAAAAGGAACACCCACATAGTTACTAGCAATTTCTGGAGCAATACTTACACCTGGATTTGCTTGGTTTTCATTACCTACTGCATATGCGTAACGCTTTAAACGGAAGGTATCATTGTTGGCTTTCAAGGTATTAACCAGGTAGGTAGTTACTCGAGGATAGTTATTCAAAGCCTGTCTTGCGCCGGCAAAATTATAGCCATATGAGTTATATACTGGATTGGTATGTCCAGATACAGCTTCATAACCAGGATTGATAGCTGCATCAAAACTATTGAGCCATCCACCACCACCGGCTACAATTTTGTTTACTTCTGCAGTGATATAAGCATCTCTTCCTGTAATTCTAGCCTGATGCGTAAGGATACGTAGTTTTAAAGAATTCGCTAACTGAATCCATCTAGTAGTATTTCCTTTAAACATGAAATCAGAGCCAGCAAATGTACTTGCAAATGCATTGGCGCCGAGGTCTTTGATAGCATCATCCAGCAATGTAATCAGACCTTCATAAACAGCTTTCTGATCATCGAACTTTGGCGCTAAAGAACCTACACCTTTCAGTGCATCGGAATATGGTATATTACCATACATATCAACTAAATGTTGAAAAACAAATGCTTTCATCACTTTAGCTGGTCCTTTCAAATAAGGCTGATTTGCAGCATCGGCACCATCTATTACATATTGATAATCCTGTAGGTTATCATAAAATCCATCCCAGTAGTTAAAGTCGCCATTGGTAAAGTTGTAAGCGAAAATAGTGGTCGATAAGATATAACCATTTGATTGTGTCCATTGACCAGACCAATAAGAACCCAAATCATTGGGACCCGTCATATTGGTAGAGGTAACATTTAGCGCTGTTGAAATAACATACGCAGGTGTTGCTGTTGGCAGAGCGTTCGGATTTGTATTAACATCAAGGAATGTTTTAGTACAACCCGTACCAAGCACAGCAGCTAACCCGAGGATATATAATGATTTAATTTTCATTGTCATTCTATTTATTGGTTAGTGTTGTATGGATTAGAATACCAGATTTACGTTAAAACCGTACTGACGAACAGGAGGCGTTTGACCGGTATTGTTGATACCCTGTCCGTTACCTGTTGTAAAGCTGAACTCAGGATCGGTATAGAAATTGTTTTTGTCGATAATCGTAAACAGGTTTCTTCCAAAGATGCCAATATTAGCAGCGGTGAAAATTTTTGTTTTGCGAATCATACTGGCTGGTACATTATAAGAAATGTTTACATCTCTCATTTTGATAAACCAAGCACTGTTTACAAAGTTTTCAGAAATCACACGGTAGTTGTTAACCCATAAAGCATACTCTGGTTCACGAACCTGAACAGTTGTATTAGGGGTAATTTTACCAGTTGCATCAAGGTAGTAAGAGTTAGGATAGATCTGAGGAGCTCTATTCTCTGTCCATTTACCAGAACCGGTAAAGGTCATTTGACGACCAAGATCACTATACATCACGTTGCCACCACGATACTCCAGGTTGAAAGTGAAGTTGAAATCTCCGTAGGTTAACTTGTTAGTGAAACCTGCGATGTGACGTGGTAAGGTATTACCTCTTGAAGAAAGACCAGCGTTACGAATAGGGTAACCAGTTGTTGCATTAACCTGACGCATACCAGAACCATCGGATGCATAGTTATAACCATCTGTTTTAAGGATAGGGAAACGCTCTCCAACAATTACGTTAGTATTGGCGTAGCTATAACCACCATACTGGAATTCGTTGATGCCGGGATAAAGACTAACCACTTTATTATCGTTATAAGAATAACGCATACTTACATCCCATTTCAATTTGCTCTTACGCAGAATTTGTACTTTCAAATCAGCCTCATAACCCCAGCTTTTTGATTCTCCTACGTTGATTAACAAGTTAGAGAAACCAGTAGTGTTAGGAACCCTTACAGTAACAACCTGACCAATTGATTGCTGCGTATAAGCTGTAACATCTAAGTTAACACGGTTATTGAACAATTGTAATTCAGCACCCACTTCGTAAGAAGAAACAAACTCTGGTTTCAGGTTTGCGTCCGGTAAAGTATTACCTACGGTGAAACCTACGTTATTTGCAAACGGAAAGTTTGGACCTACAGGATATGTCAAATCCAAACCATACAAGCCAATATTATCATTACCGTTTTTGTTGTAAGATAATTTCAGTTTAGCATAGTTCAGGGTTTTGCTTTTGATGGAAGGCATCGCGTCTGTTGCAATAAAAGCAACGTCAACTCCATAGTAAGGATAAGAATAAAGACTCTGATCCCTGCCTGCCTTATAGAAACGAGATGTTGCATCATAACGGAAAGATCCATGAACAGTTAAGAAATCTTTAAAAGTTGTAGTCAAATCCGCGTAAGCACCATATTTGCGCTCAGTGGAATTTGCTTCAGAACCTGAAACATTACCAGACCTGTTACTGATATTATAAATACCTGGAACAATCAAAGGAGAAGATGAAACGTTGATAGATTTGGTTGTACGCTGATAAACGCTGTAACCCAAAACCAATTTATTACTGAACTGACCGAAATCTTTTTTCAGGTTTGCCATAAACTCATTGTTTACAACATTCTCTGTAGAAGAATAATCAGAAACGCCACCCAACTGATCACTAATTGTGCGATATACACCATCAACATCATCAGCATGCTGCCAAGGAGCAGGAATAGTTGCATCGTTTTTCGCAAAGTCAGTATACAGGAATTGCTCCTGAATATTCTTTCCAATACGTGAATTATTCATTACACCTAATCTGTTATAAAAGCTTAACCAAGGTAAAACACGGTAAGTGATGTCGAAATTACCAGATATGTTAGCGTCTTTATAACGCTGACGGTTAGCATCTGCATTGAAATAAGGATTATTATAATAATCATTATAAAAACCATTAGGACTAGCAAATGGATTGGTTCTCCAATCCCTTAAATTTTCCAAAGGAATATGGGCTGCATTGTTGATGATATCATTATAAAAATCAGCTGTTGTTCTGTCATAATCAGCCTGTGTAAAGCTGGCAGTGAAACTAGTGCTGATCTTATTGAATTCTTTAGATGCAGCGATACGAACACCTGTTCTCTGACTTTTATCGTTAGGAACGATACCAGCAATTTTCTGGTTTTCAACAGACATAAAGTAAGTACCGGTTTCATCACCACCAGAGAAACTAACCTGGTTGTTGATAGAAACACCTTTATCAAATGCTTTACGACGAGAATTATTGTTGTTAGCATATGGAATTACTAATTTGTCACCTGCAGCATTTACGGTACGACCGATAATACGCAGACTTCCATCATAAGCATCACCATATTGCTGGTTCTCATAAGGGCGCCAGTTTTCTTTCATACGTACCAGATAGTCATTGCTGTAACCAGCCTGACCGAATGCGTAAGGATAATATTGTGAACCGTTTCCAAAAGTTGTTTGGAACTGAGGTAAGAAACTGATTTCGTCGAAGTTAGTGGTATTAGAGTAGCTGGTTTTCAGCTTTCCTTTGGCACCTTTTTTGGTTGTGATTACAACCGCACCATTGATACCGGCAGAACCGTACAATGTTGCAGCCTGACCACCTTTAAGGATGGTAACACTTTCAATATCATTAGGGTTGATGGTAGCTAAAACTGTAGTAGTTGTTTGCATACCGTCTAAAACAACCAATGCTTCGTTGTTACCAGTTAAAGAACGGTAACCACGTAAAACCAGTTTGGTTTGTGGATCAACACTATTGTTAACGTTGTAAACTGCCAAACCGGATACTTTACCGGATAAGGCCTGGGCCAATTGAGGAGAGTGACCATTGGTTACTTCTGCATTAGATACAGTTGCATAAGAATAACCAATCTCTTTGCTCTTCTTTTTAATACCCTGAGCGGTAACTACCACATTCTCCAATTCGTTGACATTTTTTGTCAAAGAAATGTTGATGACAGCGTTTTTACCAACTTTTTGTTCGTAGTCGGAAAAACCAACGGCAGAAAATACCAAAACAGCATTATCAGATGCAGAGATCTTAAATGATCCGTTTGCATCTGCAATTGCTGCAGTACTGCTACCCTTAATTTTAACTGAAACACCGGGAACGCCTGCCCCCTGGTCATCTTTTACGGTACCCGTGATCGGACGTACCTGCGCAATAGCTGCTACCGAAAAACATAGCAATGCCACTACGAGTGTAGATACAATTTTCTTCATGTTTTTTTAGTTTTAGGATAAACTTTGAGTTTGCGAATATAACCAATCGGATGAAATTTGTTAAAAAAAAACTAAATCATCATAATTTACAATCAATTAACAAACGCTAACGGGGTTTAGACCAATGAGTTGTAGAAAAAGCTGCATTAAATCTAAATAAAAGGTTAATGGAAATTATTTATAATATATTTTATATTGACGAACAACTTAAATTAAATAAAATTAAATATAAATTTTTAATTTTTACTTTGTTGAATTCGTATGATTTAAGGTCAAAAAAAGCTTCAACAACCCTCATTTTCCTCAAATAAAAAAAAACAAACTGAAGCAAGTCATTTCAGATATTTTTGCAGCCTATGTTAGTATTAGACGGAAAAATAGCTTCGGCCGCTGTAAAAGACCAACTTTTACAAGAAACAAATGCCATCAAAGCTTCAGGCAAAAGAGCCCCACATCTGGCAGCAATTTTGGTAGGCAGTAATGGTGCCAGTGAAACCTATGTAGCCAGTAAAATAAAAAACTGTGAAGAAATAGGGATCCTTTCAACCCTTGTGAGATTGGAGGCAGATGTGGAAGAAACTGTTCTTTTGGAAGCCATTGATGCATTGAACAAGGACGAAAGCGTAGATGGCATATTGGTTCAATTACCCCTGCCCAAACAGATAAGGGAACATAAAGTTATTGAAGCCATCGATCCCGCTAAAGATGTAGATGGATTTCATCCTAGTAGTGCAGGCAAACTGGTTCAGGGCCTGCCCACTTTTATTCCCGCCACTCCATATGGCATTATGCTGATGCTGGAACATTTTAACATTGAAACTAAAGGCAAACATGCGGTTGTAATAGGCAGAAGCAATATTGTAGGCAGACCGATGAGCATTCTCTTGAGCAGCAATATCAAAGGCGGTAATTGTACGGTTACGATTTGCCATTCACATACACCCAATTTAAAAGACTTTTGTTTGCAGGCTGATATTTTAGTTGCTGCATTGGGCAAACCAGAATTTGTAAAAGCCGATATGGTTAAAGAAGGCGCTATTGTGATAGATGTTGGTATCACACGTGTAGAAGATGCAACAGCCAAAAAAGGTTTCCGCATTAAAGGCGATGTGGCTTACGCAGAAGTAGCCCCCAAAACAGCGGCTATCACGCCGGTTCCCGGTGGTGTTGGGTTGATGACGATTGCGGGGCTTTTGAAAAATACTTTGCAGGCGTATAAGGAAAAGGAATTTTGAATATTGAACAAGGAACAAGGAATGTTGAAGTGAATGATGAATTTTGAAACATGAAGTATTTATCATTTGCTTAGAAAATTTTACATTCAATATTCCAATCAAAATTCAAAATTTTTTGTTCAAAATTCAACATTCAATTAGAAATTTTTAAAATGACCCCTTCCTCTTCTCTTCCCGTCATGGAATCTTTCTACACCCTTCAGGGCGAAGGCTTCCACCAGGGTCGTGCAGCTTATTTTATAAGGCTGGGCGGTTGTGATGTGGGTTGCTTTTGGTGCGATGTGAAAGATAGTTGGGATGCGGAAAAACATCCGAAAAAAACAGTTGATGAAATTGTATCTGAAGCTTTACAATTTCCCGGCAGACTTGCCGTAATAACAGGTGGCGAACCCTTGTTACACCAATTAGATGCACTAACAGAAACATTACAAAAAGCAGGCTTTGAAACCAATATCGAAACCTCAGGCTCTTCTCCTTTTAGCGGGCACTGGGATTGGATCTGTTTATCACCCAAAAAGTTCAAAGCACCCCTGCCAGAAATTATTCCGCTTGCCCATGAACTGAAAATTGTTGTTTACAATTCATCCGATTTTAATTGGGCCGAAAGCTATGCAGAGCTGGTAAACAAATCCTGCAAATTATTCCTACAACCAGAATGGGATAAAGCCGCTGAAGTTACTCCCTTGATCATTGATTATATTAAAGCCCATCCCAAATGGGAACTGAGCTTGCAGGTGCATAAGTATATAAATGTGCCATAAGAATTTTGAATATTGAACAAGAAATATTGAGTGAAGAAGTGAATTTTGAATGATTAATCTAATTGTTCAAAATTCCGAATTCAACATTTACTTCAACATTCAGAATTCCTTGTTCAATATGCAAGATTCATTTAAATTTTAACATCCTCTTCCCCCTTTTTTATCGAACTTGTGTGCATGAATTCTTGTGTTAAAAAACATTTTTTATTGATCGCATTATTTATATGCTTCAAAAGCTTCTCGCAGGTGTATGAACCGGAAAAAGTGAAGCCCAAAGCAGTGGATCTATATGAACGCGCACTTGACCTCATGAAAGATGGCATGATCAAAGAAGCCATGCCCCTATTGGCGCAATCCATCAAAACAGATACCAGTTTTGTGGATGCTTATTTATCTTTGGCAGGCGGATTTGGTCAATTAAAAAAATACGATCAGGCTGTGAGTTTATATGAAAAAGCCAGAAATAAAGACAGTGCTTATTTTGTTTTATATGCTTTACCCTATTCTATCAACCTTGCAGGACAAGGAAAGTTTGAAGAAGCTTTAAAAGCAGTTGACTTGTTTCTTACCTATCCCAAATTAAATGAAAGAAGTATCAAGAGTGCGCAATACAGAAAACGCAGTTATGAATTTGCGCTTCAATATGCGCAACAACATAAAGACATATCTTATGAATTTAACCCGATCAATTTAGGCGACAGTGTGAATACTACTCGTTCAGAATATTATCCATCCGTAACCGTAACAGATAGTTTATTGGTCTTTACCAGGTTGGGGGAAAATCGCAGAGAAGACTTTGTAGAAAGCAGCATGCGCGGCAAAGAATTTGGAAGATGGAAAATTATAGAAGGTGATATCAACTTAGAAACCAGTAAGGGGGCTTTGTCTGTTTCACAAGATGGGGAATGGATGATTTTTGCGGGGATGTTGATCGGTCAATCACACCAAAGTTTTGATATCTATATTTCTTACTACACACCACAAGGATGGAGTGACCCGCAAAACCTGGGCGCACAAATCAATACCGATTTTTATGAAAGCGGGCCAACATTGAGTCCGGATAAAAGAGCTATCTATTTCACCAGCGACAGGCCAGGCGGATATGGTGGCAGAGATCTTTATGTAAGCTATCGCCAGCCAAATGGCAAATGGACGGAAGCTGTAAATATGGGCCCCACGATCAATACCGCAGGTGATGAACAGGCTCCATTTATTCATGCAGATAACCAAACCTTGTACTATACTTCTGATGGTTTACCTGGCTATGGCAATTCTGATGTGTTTGTGGTAAGAAAGAATATACAGGGAGAATGGGGTAAACCCGAAAACCTGGGATACCCCATTAATACCATTGAAAATGATGGCAGTCTGGCTGTTTCTGCCGACGGACTAACCGCATACTATGCCAGCGATAGATCGGATAGTCGCGGTGGACTGGATCTGTACAAATTTAATTTACGTTCAGATCTTCGTCCAAGCAGAACCTTATACGTTAAGGGAAATGTGATCGACAAAAAAAACAACAAACCCCTGCCCTCATCAGTTGAATTAACAGATGATAGTAATAACAAAGTTTTGATGAAAGTGCAGACCGATGAATTGGGCGCCTATTTTATAACCCTGCCTACCGGTAAGGATTATACATTTACTGTAAACAGAAAAGGCTATCTTTTTTACAGTGAACTTTTTGCATTAAACAGCAAATCAGCCGATAGTGTTTTTAGAAAAGATATTTACCTGCAACCCGTAGAACTCAATGTTGTAAGCACTTTTCAGAATATTCGTTTTAAAACCAACTCTTTTGAACTGCCATCAGCCGCAAAAATTGAACTGGATAAACTATGGCAGGTGCTGCTAGAGAATCCAACCCTGCAAGTAGAAATCAGTGGACACACCGATAATATTGGTAAGGCAGAAGATAATTTATTACTATCAACCAACAGGGCAAAAGTTATGGTGGATTACCTGATTGAAAAAGGAATTGCGATATCACGTTTGCATTTTAAAGGATATGGGGCGGCTAATCCTGTGGCAGATAATAATACAGAAGAAGGCAGGGCGCAAAACAGAAGATCTACATTTACCATCACAGGTTTATAGGGTATAAATACCTGATTTTTTCATTTCATTTTTTCAGAACATTGACAAATGTTATAACTGAAAGCAATGAAGGAAGAACTGGTTTACCAAATTGCACTTACCATGATACCCGAACTGGGTGCGGTAAAGGGCAGAATACTGGCTGAGCATTTTAACCAGGCTTCTGACATATTCAAAGCCCGAAAAAAAGAATTGGCTTTATTGGAAGGTATTGGCGAAAACTTTGCCAGAAAAATTAAAAGCTGGAATGGTTTTGCAGAAGCAGAAGCAGAAGCGGCTTTTGTAGAAAAACATCAGATCCAAACCCTTTTTATCAAAGAGGATCATTATCCCAAAAGACTGTTACATTGTTATGACCCACCTACCCTTTTATATTACAAAGGGAATGCCTCATTGAATAATGGTAGAATACTCAGTATTATCGGCACCAGAAACCATACTGAATATGGCAAACTGGTAACCGAGCAATTGATCAAACGCTTACAAAACGAACAAGTGCTAATAGTAAGTGGTTTAGCTTTCGGTATTGATGCCATAGCACACAAAACCAGTTTACACTATCAAATACCAACAGTAGGTGTAATGGCGCATGGTATGGACACCATATATCCTTCACAACACAGACCTTTAGCACATGATATGATGGAGATGGGTGGCTTGCTCACAGAATATTGCAGACAAACAAAACCCGACAAACATAATTTTCCCAAACGCAACAGAATTGTTGCTGGCATGGCAGATGCCACTATTGTTATTGAAACAGCTACAAAGGGAGGCAGTATGATAACGGCAGAGTTGGCATATAATTATAACCGAGATCTATTTGCCATTCCCGGCAGAATAACTGATGCCAAGAGCAGTGGATGTTTGCAACTGATAAAACAAAATAAAGCCATACTGCTGCATGATACAGAACAATTACTGGAAACAATGGGTTGGCAGCAAAAGAAAAAAGTAGTCAAAAAACAACAGGAGCTTTTTATAGAATTAAGTGCTGAAGAAAAAATACTGGTAGCAATCATTCAGGAGCAGGTTACCGTTAATATTGATGAATTATACTTTAAAAGTGGGCTGAGCAGTAGTAAAGTAGCAACGGCTATTCTAAATCTTGAGCTAAATAATGTGATCATGGCATTACCTGGCAAAATGTACCAATTAATATAAAACAGAAATAGTAAAGGCTTAATATTTTAAATTCTCTCTGCGCAAACTCAGCGTTCTCTGCGGCTCTGCGGTAAAATTAGATTTTTTTAACCGCGGAGGCAGGGAGGGCGGGGAGTTTTCGCAGAGAGAAAAAAATAATTTATTTCATCTCTAATCCTGCAGATCATACACTTCCTGCACAGCCATTTTGTGTAAGTTTTTTTCTTTCTTTCTCCAGACCATTAAAAAAATCATAGAGATGAGTGCTAATAGTCCGGTAAGCAAAAATGCATACATAAGATTTGCCAATTTATTTTGATAGATCCAACTGGAAACCAAAGCCCCGCTTCCTATACCCAATTCAAGGGCAATATATACAGAAGCAACAGCCCTGCCCCTGTTCTCGGGTTTGCACAGATCTACGGTCCAGGCCATCAGTGTAGGTCCATTCATCCCCACACTCAAACCTAAAATAGATGCACTGAGAATTACCATGAATGCTGTATGGGAGAAAGCCAATAAAGTCATTCCAATGACCATAATAAAAGAAGAATAAACCAAAACGATATTTCTCCCAAACCTGTCAGAAGCTTTACCAGCCACCAACCGGATAAACAATGATGCAATGGTATAACAGGCATAAAAAAAGCCCTTATTTTTTAAGCCTACTGATTCACTTAGGTCGGGGGATAATGTTAAAACACAACCAATTGAAAAGCATAACAACAAAGTAATGATAGCAGGTTTGATAGCAGTATTATCAAAGATCTCAGATTTTTTGATCCGCAGTAATGACCATGAAAATTTTTGTGGGTTAGGCAGGGTTTCTTTCACATTATAAAGAATGATCACAGAGCCAAGTGCAATGATGGCAGAGAGTATGAACATGTATTGATACGAGTAATACATCACCATATAACTTCCTGCTAATGGACCAATGGAAGAACCTACCGAATAACCAATCGCCAAAGCGCCCATGGCTTCTCCTCTCTTAGATTCATGCACCACATCAGCACCATAAGCAGAAGTAGCGGTGGGCTTGAATCCGGTAGAGAATCCATGAAAGAAACGAAGTATTAAAAAACCTGTAACAGTTGTAAGAACAGGATATAATAAACTACAAAAAACACAAACCACCGAACCGAAAATCATTACAGGCACCCTCCCTACGGTATCAGTTAATTTGCCACTGAAAGGCCTTGAAATCCCCGCCATCAAAGTAAATAAGGCAATGATCCAACCCTTATAATCGGCACCACCCATACCCGTTAAAAATGCAGGTAGTTCGGGTATCATCATACTAAAACTGCAACTGAATAAAAAGTTACTGAAACAGAGTAAGGCAAACTGAAAATTAAAATAAGGGGTATCAGCCGTTGGAATGGGTCTTGCCATTTTCAAAAGTAATTACAAAGCATCTGATAATTTAAATAATGTACAAGTATCCTAATTGTCTATTGTTTAAAGTAAATTAACTTAAAAAGTTTTGGAAGGAATTTGGCTGCTCCCCTATCTTTGCACATGGCAATAAGAAATACTTCCCCACGCAAATCCCCTGCACAATCCCGTTTTTTTGGCGAAGGTCTCACATTTGATGATGTGTTGCTGGTACCCGCTTACAGCGAAATACTGCCAAGAGAAACCAATATCCAATCACATCTCACCAAAGACCTGGTTTTAAATGTACCCATGTTGTCTGCCGCTATGGACACGGTAACGGAAGCCTCCTTAGCCATTGCATTAGCGCGCGAAGGTGGTTTGGGCATACTCCATAAGAACATGAGTATCGACAAACAGGCAGAGCATGTTCGTAAAGTGAAAAGAAGTGAAAGCGGGATGATCATTGACCCGATCACTTTGTTGATAGATGCTACTATTGGCGATGCTTTGAAGCTGATGAAGGAAAATAAGATCGGCGGTATTCCTATTGTTGATGCGCAACAAAAACTGGTTGGTATCCTCACCAATCGCGATCTTAGATTTGAACACGACAGAACCAGGAAAGTTAAAGAAGTGATGACCAGAGAGAATCTGATCACCGCTCCTGAGGGAACTGATTTAAAGAAAGCAGAAAAGATCTTACGTCAATATAAAATTGAAAAATTACCTGTTGTAAACAGACAGGGAAAATTGATCGGCCTGATTACATATCGGGATATTTTACAGATCAGGAATTATCCAAATGCAGTTAAGGATGGACTGGGAAGATTATTGGTGGGTGCGGCTTTGGGCATTACCGGCGATCTGATGGACAGAGCTGCTGCCTTACAAAATGTAGGCGTTGATATTGTTACATTAGACAGTGCACATGGACATAGCAAAGGGGTGATACAAGCATTGAAAGCTTTGCGAAAAAATTTCAAAAACCTGCCCATCATAGCGGGTAATATTGCCACAGCAGCAGGTGCCAAAGCTCTTGCAGCCGCAGGTGCCGATTGCGTGAAAGTGGGCATTGGTCCGGGTTCAATCTGTACTACACGTGTTGTAGCAGGAACTGGTGTACCACAATTAACCGCCATCATGGAAGCCAGCAACGCATTAAAGGGCACTAATATTCCTGTAATTGCAGACGGCGGTATTCGCTATACAGGTGATATGGTAAAAGCACTGGCAGCAGGCGCTAATATTGTGATGATGGGTAGTGTATTTGCCGGCGTTGAAGAAAGTCCGGGTGAAACCATTATCTATGAAGGAAGGAAATTTAAAGAATACCGCGGTATGGGCAGTATGGGTGCAATGAGTGCCGGCAGTGGCGACAGGTATTTTCAGGATGTTGAAGAAGATGTAAAGAAATATGTACCAGAAGGTATTGAAGGCCGTGTTGCTTACAAGGGCTCATTAACTGAAATTGTTTACCAATATGTAGGTGGTTTGAGAGCAGGAATGGGCTATTGCGGTGCAAAAGATATCAAAACCTTGCAGCAAGCCACTTTTGTAAAAATCACCAATGCCGGAATGACGGAGAGTCATGCACACGATATCTATATCACCAAAGAATCTCCTAACTACAGCAGGAAATAAAGGTTTATTACTAGTTATACTGTGCCTTAGTGCCTTAGTGTGAAAAATATTTGCACACCAAGGCACGAAGGCACGGTTTTTTGTTTTTGATATATTATGCTTTACTTTTTTTGTATTCGTTTGCTATAATAGTTTATTTAAATAGGACATCATGTTATTTATAGCTTTTAAAACTCCCCTTTTGCAGTAATTTTGTACATACGGAATTAATACTTTACTCCCATTACAAGCCGTATCTTTCAGAAAAAATATTGCATGCGTAAATACCATCTGATATTCTTGTTTGTTTTGCTTTCATACACGGTTTCTACTTATGCGCAAAATGATACCTCACATCTACGAATAAGTGTATTAACCTGTGCTCCTGGAAATGAACTCTATTCAACATTTGGACATACTGCTATAAGAATAGTAGATAGTATGCAACAAACCGACTGGGTATATAATTACGGTACTTTCGATTTTAGTGACCCTGATTTTTACAGCAAATTCACCAGGGGAAAATTGGATTATTTTTTATCTGTTGCGCCATTTGATAACTTTATGTATGAGTATCAAATAGACAAAAGAGCAGTAACAGAACAGGTATTAGTACTTCCTAAAGAAAATTTATCCGCTATTCAGCAAGCACTTACCCAAAATCTGGCCGGTGCCAACAGGTATTACAAATACGATTTCCTTTACGATAACTGCACTTCCCGCGTAAGGGATATTCTTCAGAAAAATGCGTCACTAACAGTGAATACTTTACTAGTACCACCGCAAACCAGCTTCAGGAACATGTTACATGAATACCTAGATAAGGGTGGTCAGGCATGGAGCAAATTGGGGATTGATCTTTTATTGGGCAGTCCGATAGATAAAAAAGTAAACATTGATCAATCCATGTTTCTTCCGGATTATCTGATGAAAGGAATTGATAGTGCCAAACAGAAAAAGGATGGTGCACCATTTGCAAGCAGCGCATCCATCAATAATGGCATTCCCTTATTATCGGGAAATAAATACCAGCCTCTCCTTATTTTTAGTTTTATCTGTTTGGTATTGCTGGTAACAGGGATGTTGAAAAATAAATGGTTTGTAACCTTTACCAAAATTTCGGACTTCCTCTTGTTTTTCATTACCGGTTTAATTGGCATCTTATTAGTATTTATGTGGGTGGGTACGGATCATAAATCCTGTGCAGGTAATTTTAATTTGTTATGGGCAATTCCATTCCATGTAATAGCCGCTTTTAGCATTTGGAAAAAGCCAAAATGGGCGCAGGTATATTTTACAGCTTCGACGGTTATCTATAGTGCCTTATTAATAAGCTGGTTCTGGCTTCCGCAAGAACTGAATAATGCATTCGCACCTTTAACGATACTTTTGTTGAATCGTTCAATGATGTTGAGGAGACAATAGACCATGGAAAAAAAATTCACTTATTTAAACAGTACGATTCATTACAGAATACTCGGCCAGGGAAAACCTGTGATCTTATTACACGGCTTTGGAGAAGACAGTCATATTTGGGATGAACAGATCAATTACTTACAAAACTATTTTTTATTGATAGTACCGGATTTACCAGGTTCCGGAAAATCGGAAATACTTAATGATCAGTCTGGAGTTTGGAGTCTGGAGTCTGGAGTTGAGATTGAAACTCAAAACTCAAAATTCAATACTCAAAACTACCCTTCCATTGCAGATTTTGCCGACTGTATTTACGCTTTATTAAAAAATGAAAATATCGAAAGCATCGACATGCTTGGTCATAGCATGGGAGGCTATATAACACTGGCATTTTACGAAAAATATCCTGAGATGTTGACGGGGTTTGGGCTCATTCACTCTTCCGCTTTTGAAGACAGTGCAGAAAGAAAGATAGCCAGGGAAAAAAGTGTGAAACTGGTGAATGCTTATGATTCTCATTCCTTTTTAAAAAATACAATACCCATTCTTTTTGGCGCAGCCTATAAAAAACACAACCAGGAAAAGATCAATAGTTTAATTGAAGCAGCGAAAAATTTTTCAAAAGCAGCACTGGTTCAATACTTGTGGGCCATGCGTAATAGACCAGACAGGACAGCTGTTTTAAAAAGCAACCCCCTACCAATACTATTCGTAATGGGTACCGAAGATGTGGCAGCTCCCTTAGAAGATCTTTTGCAACAGATTCACTTACCAGTTGATTCGTATATTCATGTATTGCAAGATATTGGTCATATGGGTATGTGGGAAGCAACCACAGCAATGAATCAGCTTATGCAAGATTTCATCAACAGAATAAAAAAATGAAAAAGGTTTTTCTCATCCTGCTCGTTTCTTGCTTTGCTTTGGCATCAGAAGCAAGGCATATTGCAGGTGGAGAACTATTTTACCAATATGTAGGCAAAGGTGGTAGTCCGAATACGAGTATTTACAATATTTCCCTCCGTTTGTTTCGTGATTGTTTTTCTTCAGGCCCATTATTAGAAAATGAAAATGTGATAGTGGGTATTTATGGAACCAACTCAGGAATACTGGTTAGCTCCTTACCCTTATCACAGGTAGGAAGTATTCAAACCTTTTCATTGAATACGGCTTCTTTTACATGCCTCACGGGCAATGTAAATGTTTGTTACCAATATGGTTTATGGACGGCCACCATTACATTACCGGATATTAATTTTGGTTATACTCTTTCCAGAATTGGCTGTTGTAGGGTTGACCAGATCTCCAACCTGGCAATTAAAACAAGTGTGGGCAGCAATTATATCACTAAGATCCCTGGCTTACAATCCTTACCAGTAGGCACCAATAGCAGTCCGCAATTTAATCTGAGAGATACCGCACTTGTTTGTGCCAACAAATCTTTTAAACTGGATTTTGGTGCAGTAGATCCTGATAAAGATATTTTAAGTTATACTTTTTGTGATGCTTACACTGCCAGCAGTGGTAGTAACAATGCACCGCCAACAGGTAGTTTAAATCTCTTTCCATTACCCTATACATTTCCCTATAGTGGCAATTCACCTTTAGGTGCAAAAGTTACCATAAATCCAACCACAGGTATTATCAGCGGCATTGCACCACCGGAAGGACAGTATGTTGTAAATGTTTGTATCATTGAATCGCGCAATGGTGTGCCTTTTGCAGAACATAGAAAAGATTTTATCCTGAAAGTTCAGAACTGCGATTTTATAGAAGCGGTTTTACCGGAACAGATCATTCAATGTGATGACTATACTGTTCATTTTGAAAACCTTTCGCCCTCGTCAGGTATCACTTCCTATAACTGGACCTTTGGTGATGCAGCCAATTCAAGTTCTACCGATCCAACCGTTGATTTCACTTATGCAGATACGGGCAGGTATATAGCAACACTTTCTGTAACTGGCGCCAGAAGCTGTGTGGGTTCTGCCAGTACCACCGTAATTGTATATCCCGGATTCAAACCCGGTTTCAATATTTTGGGAAGTTGTTACCAGAATCCCTTTCAATTTAATGATGCCACTATTTCAAAATATGGTGTGGTCAATAGTTGGCTTTGGGATGTGGGCGATGAGGCAAGCAATGCTGATACTTTTTCAATTAAAAATCCAAAATATACTTATGGTAATCCATCTACAAAAAATGTACAGCTGATAGTAGGTGATAGCAATGGTTGTATCGACACATTAACCAGAGATTTTTTAGTGAGCGACAAGCCCATCTTACAATTACCATTTCGGGATACCCTGATATGCAGTATTGATACCTTGGCTATTCCTGTTTTTAATACGGGTAATTTTACCTGGACTTCAACCAATAAAAATATTCTTTTCGCCAATACGTCCACCCCGCTTGTTTTTCCAAAAGATACAGCTACCTATATTGTTTCTTTGAGTGATAATGGCTGTGTGAATACTGATTCCGTTAAAGTAAATGTATTACCCTTCATCAAAGTAAACCTGGGTAAGGATACGCTGATCTGTGCTTCAGATACGATGCGTTTATTTCCGGCTAGTCAGGCATTGGGTTTTCGATGGTCGAGTTCATCTGGTGAAATATTGCAACAGATCAAATCTCCTTTAATAAAACCCTTGGTAACTACCAGTTATTATGTACTGGTAAATCTGGGTAAATGCCAGGACCGTGACACTATTCAGGTTCGTGTGGTAAATTATCCATTAGCCAATGCCGGACCGGATACCACGCTATGCTTTGGTAGCCGGGTTATTTTAAAAGGAAATAAAATAGGTAATAGTTTTAGCTGGTCGCCCACCAATAGTTTATTGAATGCTTCTTCTATCAGTCCGCTGGCAGGACCATCAAAAACAACAGCCTATGTATTGCGTGTAGTGGATACTTTGGGATGTCCGAAACCTTCCTTTGATACGGTATTGGTAAACGTAATTCCGCCTGTAAAAGCCAATGCGGGCAGAGACACATTTGGTATTCCCGGTCAACCCTTACAGTTACTGGCTTCCGGGGGCACACAATATATCTGGAGCCCGGAAACAGGATTGGATGATCCTTCCATTTTTAATCCAATTGCCACATTGCCCGAAGCTGTAGATTCTATCCGATATAAGTTAAGGGTGTATGATAGTCAGTTTTGTTTTGCAGATGATGAAGTGATGATCAGGATTTTTAGGTCCGGACCTGATATCTACGTACCTACAGCATTCACACCTAATGGGGATGGTAAGAATGATGTATTAAGGCCTTTCACGATCGGCATTACCAAGCTCCATTATTTTAGTGTGTATAACAGGTGGGGGCAACTCTTATTTACCACTACGGAATTGGGTAAGGGATGGGATGGGATGTACTTGGGTGCCCCACAACCCAGTGCTGCATATGTGTTTTCAACAGAGGGAACGGATTTTACTGGTAAAACGGTATATAGAAAGGGAACATCGGTAATGATCCGGTAGATATAATATCTAATGTTTCATTTAATAAAATATTTAACCCTTTTTATTAGGATTCGTAATTTAAATTATTGAAATCAATAGAGTACAAAATCAATGAAGAGAAAAAGCTTAAAATAAATGTTTCTGAATTTAAGTAAAGTACTTATATCTTTTTTTGTTAATTTTTTCAAATTACTACAACAAAGCAGCAAAAATTCCATTCCTATTATCTTCTTTAAATGTAACTTGATTTTAATTTAGATTAGTCTATAATAAATAGGAAGTATTTATATAATATGAAATTTTTTTTAACAATAGCTTTCATTTTCAATTTCGCAATTTGTTTTGCAGGTCATATTGCAGGCGGTGAGTTATTTTATACTTATATAGGACCTGGATTGGCTGCTAATTCTTCTAAATATCAAATTACATTACGCTTATTTCGAGAATGCAATCCTCCCTTAGTTCAAGGTGCTAATGTAGCTCAGTTACCTAATACAGTTGCAATAGCTGTTTTTAATAATACCAGCCCTGCAACACAATTTGGAGGCTTGATTAATGTTAGCCTTACAGGAGGTATTTCCATTTTACAACTGCAAGCCCAAAATCCTTGTATCACAAACGCAGTTCCGGTTTGCTATCAGGTTGCTAATTATCAGTCCACTATAGAGTTACCAAATACTACAGCTGGATACACAGCTATGTATCAGACTTGTTGCCGAACCAATTCAATAATTAATGTTCAAAAATTTGATATCGGTGGAGGTCAGCAGGGAGAGGGTGCTACATATACATGTGACATTCCTGGAACACAAGCACTTAATAACGCAAATAATTCAAGTGCTGTTTTTGCATTAAAGGATACAACACTTATATGTAAGAATACACCATTCACTTTAAATTTTAGTGCATCAGATGCTGATAATGATTCACTTTCCTATAACTTTTGTTCTGCTTTTGATAGGGGTGGCACTTTAAGTGCAGCTGATATTAATTATTCAACTCCTCCTTTAAATTCAGTAACCTATAATTCAGGATTTTCAGGTACAGACCCACTTGGAACCGGAGCTACCATAAATCCAGTTACAGGAATAATTTCAGGAATAGCACCAGATCCAGGTTATTATGTTGTAAATGTTTGTATAACAGAATGGCGAAATGGGAAAGCTATTTCTTTCCATAGAAAAGATTTTACTTTACGAGTCACAGATTGCACTTTAACTGGTGCAGCTTTAAAACCTACCTATGTAACTTGTACTGGTACTAGTATTTCTTTCGAAAATGAATCCTCAAATTCTAATATCACAGGTTATTTATGGGATTTTGGAGTACCGTCCTTTACAACTGATACATCTACAAGTCCAACACCTACTTTTGACTATTTAAAAAGCGGAAAAGATAGTGGCACTTTTGTTGTTAAATTAAAAGTGATTTCAGGATCAGGTTGTGAGGATTCTGCAAGTTCAGTTGTTAAGGTTTATCCAGGTTTCAAAGCAGGCTTTTCAATAACAGGCACATGTTATCTTAACAATTATATTTTTACTGACACAACACGAATAAAACCAGGATATGGAAATATAAATAGCTGGACCTGGAATTTTGGCGATGGGTCAACTTTAGCAGATACTTCTCATTCAAAGGACACATCTTGGAGATATTCCTCTTCCTTAAGTACTAATGTAAATTTGATTGTAACCAATGATAAAGGATGTGTGGATACCATTAGTAAACCTTTAAATGTTTTAGATAAACCGATTCTCAATCTTCCATTTAAGGATACCTTGATTTGCAGTATTGACACGCTGGCATTAAAAGTAAATATTGGGAGTGGTTCGGTTTTATGGACACCCATGATTGGACCGAATAAATCCAGGATACAACTGTCAAATACCGCATCCCCACTGGTTTTCCCGAGAGATACTACCTGGTATTATGTTTCGGTAAATGATAATGGTTGTTCTAATACAGACTCTGTAAGGGTAAATGTTTTACAATTCATTTCCGTAAAAGCAGGCGTAGATACAGGCATTTGCCGAACAGATACCATTCAATTAAAACCGGTAAGTGATGCTTTGAGTTATCAGTGGAAAACTTCTTCTGGTATAGTGATACCAAATATTAAAAATCCATTGGTAGCACCTTTGGTCAATACGCGTTATACAGTTACGGCCAATTTAGGAAAATGTCAGGCCAAAGATTCATTTTTGGTGAATGTAGCTGCTTATCCATTGGCCAATGCAGGTTCTGATATCACCATTTGTTTTGGTAACAGGGTTACACTCAATGGCAGCATTATCGGTAATGTGTTTACCTGGAGCCCTTCTAATTCGCTCCTCAATGCCAATACCTTGAATCCGATAGCAGGACCAAGCAGAACAACAAGTTATGTGTTAACTTCTTCCGATAACCAGGGATGCCCCAAAGTATTTGTAGATACTATTCTGGTAACCGTTATACCACCAGTGCTTGCCAATGCAGGTCCTGATAAATTTGCCGTACCCAATCAACCCGTACAACTCAATGCCAGTGGGGGTTCTACCTATTCCTGGTCGCCTACTAATTTCTTGAGTGACCCAAGTATTGCGAATCCCATCATGACACCTGACAATAGTATAGATTCTATCACTTATACAGTTACTGTAAGTGAGGGTTCTTGTACAGCAACCGATAAAGTGGTGGTGCGCGTATTTAAAAACGGGCCGGATATCTTAGTGCCCTCAGCATTCACACCCAATGGTGATGGTAAGAATGATATAAGCAGACCGGTTTTATATGGTATCAGTAAATTGAATTATTTCAGTATTTATAACCGTTATGGACAAATGGTTTTTAATACCTCAGAAGTGAATAAGGGCTGGGATGGTAAATTAAGTGGTATTGAACAACCTGCAGGTGGCTATGTTTACCAAACAGAAGGTGTAGATTTTTCAGGAGCCGTTGTTTTTAGAAAAGGCACGGTAGTGTTGATCAGGTAAGATAGAAATACGAACGGGTCATACTTTTACTTTTTAATATTATATACATCAATTACCTTTCGTACAATAGCAAAGCATTATGGACAAGATCATTTTAATTACAGGCGCTACTTCCGGATTTGGCAAAGCCATTGCAGAAAAATTTGCTGCCGCGGGATGGAATTGTATCATCACGGGCAGAAGAAGGGAGAGACTAACAGAATTGGCGTCTGAATTGCAAAAAAAATATGGCATCAAAACCCTACCCCTTGCATTTGATGTGCAGAACAGGGCAGAAGTTTTTGCGGTATTAGATAGCCTTGATAAAGATTGGACGAATATTGACGTATTGGTTAATAATGCCGGACTGGCTTTGGGCCGAGATAGTTTTGAGAATGCAGATCTCGATGATTGGGATACGATGATGGATACGAATGTGAAAGGACTGATGTATGTAACCAAAGCTGTATTGCCTTATATGACCAGCAGAAAAAAAGGACATATCATTAATATGGGTTCTGTTGCAGGCAAGCTGGTTTACAAAGAAGGCAATGGATATTGTGCCAGCAAGCACGCCGTAGATGCGTTGAGTAAAGCCATGCGCATAGATCTTCTGCCGCAACGAATCAAAGTAACCGCCATTCACCCGGGGGCTGCAGAAACAGAATTTTCTCTGGTAAGATTTAAGGGTGATGAATCAAAAGCAAAACAGGTATACGATGGCTTTACCCCATTGTATGCAGACGATGTTGCCGATGTTGTTTTTTACTGCGCTACATTACCCGAAAATGTTTGTATCAATGACCTGACTGTTACCAGTATTTCGCAGGCGGATGGGGTGTATATTCAGAAATAGTTTGGGGTTTGGGGTTTGGAGTCTGGAGTCTGGAGTCTGGAGTCTGGAATATTAAAAATTCAAAATTCCCTTCAACATTTCTTGTTCAATATTTCCTATTCAATATTCAAATGGTTTTTATTAATTGAATGGCTCCCTTGTATTCATCCCAAATTTCTTGCACCACTTCTCCAGCGGGTTTGATGGTTTTTATAAGTGCGCTTACTTGTCCTATTTCTAATTCGCCTTCTACCAGGTCTCCTTCAAACATGCCTTTTTTGGCACGTGCACGGCCAAGCAATTCTTTGAGTGTATTTTCATCTGCGCCATTTATTTCGGCAGCATGTATCATTTCGAAAAAAGGATTTTTCAATAGACGTACGGGCATTAACTGCTTCAAGGATAAAAGGGTATCGCCTTCTTCTGCTTTTAACACCGCATCCTTGAAAGCCATATGTGACGAGGCTTCCGGCGTACACACAAACCTGCTACCAATTTGTACCCCATCTGCACCCAATACCATTGCGGCTAACATTTGATTTCCTGTTGCAATGCCACCTGCTGCAATCACGGGTATTTTTACGGCCGCTCTAATCAAAGGTATCAGCACCATTGAAGTGGTTTCTTCTTTCCCATTATGTCCGCCTGCTTCAAAGCCTTCTGCCACCACAGCATCACAACCAGCATCTTCGGCTTTTTTGGCAAAACGACTGCTACTTACCACATGCACTACTTTTATCCCATGCTCTTTCAAAATGGCCGTATAAGTTTTGGGATTCCCGGCACTGGTAAAAACAATGGGCACTTTCTCTTCAATAATAATTTGAATGATCTCCGGAACGTTCGGATACATCAGAGGAATATTCACGCCAAAAGGCTTATCTGTAGCGGCTTTGCATTGTTGAATATGCTCTCTTAAAACATCAGGGTACATACTGCCTGCCCCTATCAAACCCAAGCCACCCGCATTACTTACAGCACTGGCTAATTTCCAGCCACTTGCCCAAACCATACCTGCTTGGATGATGGGGAATTGAATGTTGAATAGTTTAGTTATGGAGGAAAACATAAAGGAATTTGAAAATGAGTTTTTTGAGGGATACGCTAAACGATTAGTAGCCTTTGAATTATCAGCTTTTTGCATTTGAGCATTTGAATGATCTGAACCTCATTTTCAAATTTTCAAATTAACACATTTTCAAATTAGCACATTTCCAAATTACTACCCAAAGTCGATCTCCGTATTATCTCCAATATTCAAACTTCTACTCAAACCCTTTACGGCTGCGTCACTTCCAATAAGTGAATTGTCGAGTACTACTTCAAAAAGATTGGTATAAGATCCAATGATGCTATCACGGATAATGGAATGTTTAATAGACGTATTGGCACCGATGGCTACATGCGGACCAATGATCGCATTCGAAATATCACAACCTGGCGCAATACTTACCGGTGGAATGATAATGGTATCTTTATAACCGTGATTGAAATCTGTATTGCCACCAAATTTTTTAAGCAAGGTTGCATTACTTTCTAAGAGCGTTTCTTTCTTACCACAATCAAACCAGTTTTTTACTTTAAAAGCCTGAAACTTAGCACCACGCTTGATCATACAATCCAGCGCATCGGTAAGGTTGTATTCGCCAAAGGTTTTAATGTCTTGTGTAAATAAATGGTGCAGGCATTCAAAAAGAAAATCAGTTTCTTTAATCTTATATAATCCTACCAATGCCATATTGCTTTTAGGGATAGAAGGTTTTTCTACCACCTGCTCAATAAAACCATCTTCACCTACGGTAGCAACGCCAAAATTACGTGGGTCATCTACTTTTTTTATCCCAAGCATACTGAAAGGACTATTCACCACTTCCTTCACATCATATTCGCAAATAGTATCGCCTAATGCCACAAATACTTCATCATCACCCACAATATTCCTGGTTAATTCAATAGCATGCCCGGTACCCTGGCGTTCATTTTGAAAAACAAAATGAGTGGTGAGTTCAGGATAGGTTTGCTTTACATAGTCCTGAATTTTTTCACCCAGATAACCCACAATAAAAATGAATTCGGTAATGCCTGCATCCTTTAACTGATCAACAATAAAACTTAAGATGGTTTTACCGGCAATAGGGATCAGGGCCTTGGGTTGTGTATAGGTATGTGGCCTTAGTTTGGTACCGGCACCGGCCACAGGGATAATTGCTTTCATGTGTTCTGTTATTTTTGAAAACCGCGTTTCTATTTACTTCACTAAAGCTTTGCGTCTGTTTAACAGATTTTCAAGAGGTCGAAATTAGGGAAATCTATCAATTGGGCAAGTTTTGGGTAAAAACTTAAGAATCAAGGGACAAGGAATAAGGAACAAGGGATAAGGAACAAGAAACAAGGGACAAGGGACAGATTCATTTGGAAGCCAATTCATAATTCAATGATCCTTGTTTCTTGTTCAACATCCCCCCTGGCCCTTTTTCCTTGAATCTTGTCTCTTGCTCCTTGAATCTTGTCT